>NZ_JBEUKJ010000004.1:0-467316 GCF_043357055.1 Salmonella sp. SJTUF15570
AACTGGTCGCTATGGGCGGTATCGGTCACACCTCCTGCCTGTACACTGACCAGGATAACCAGCCAGAACGCGTTGCTTACTTCGGTCAGATGATGAAAACTGCGCGTATCCTGATCAACACCCCTGCTTCTCAGGGGGGTATCGGTGACCTGTACAACTTCAAACTCGCACCTTCCCTGACGTTGGGTTGTGGTTCCTGGGGTGGTAACTCCATCTCTGAAAACGTTGGTCCGAAACACCTGATCAACAAGAAAACCGTTGCTAAGCGAGCTGAAAACATGTTGTGGCACAAACTTCCGAAATCTATCTACTTCCGCCGTGGCTCTCTGCCCATCGCGCTGGATGAAGTGATTACTGATGGCCACAAACGTGCGCTCATCGTGACTGACCGCTTCCTGTTCAACAACGGCTATGCAGACCAGATCACCTCTGTGCTGAAAGCGGCTGGCGTTGAAACCGAAGTCTTCTTCGAAGTTGAAGCCGACCCGACGCTTTCCGTTGTTCGCAAAGGCGCTGAGCTGGCTAACTCCTTCAAACCAGACGTGATTATCGCGCTGGGCGGTGGTTCCCCGATGGACGCCGCGAAAATCATGTGGGTCATGTACGAACACCCGGAAACCCACTTTGAAGAGCTGGCGCTGCGCTTTATGGACATCCGTAAACGTATCTACAAGTTCCCGAAAATGGGCGTGAAAGCGAAAATGATCGCCGTCACCACCACTTCCGGTACCGGTTCTGAAGTCACACCGTTTGCGGTTGTGACCGACGATGCAACCGGTCAGAAATATCCGCTGGCTGACTATGCCCTGACCCCGGATATGGCGATTGTCGATGCCAACCTGGTGATGGATATGCCGAAGTCCCTGTGTGCGTTCGGTGGTCTGGATGCGGTAACTCACGCCCTGGAAGCTTACGTTTCCGTACTGGCTTCTGAGTTCTCTGACGGTCAGGCTCTGCAGGCCCTGAAACTGCTGAAAGAAAACCTGCCGACGTCTTACCACGAAGGGTCTAGAAACCCGGTTGCGCGTGAACGTGTTCACAGTGCAGCGACTATCGCCGGTATCGCGTTTGCCAACGCCTTCCTCGGTGTATGTCACTCCATGGCGCACAAACTGGGCTCTCAGTTCCACATTCCGCACGGTCTGGCGAACGCCCTGCTGATTTGTAACGTTATCCGCTACAACGCGAATGACAACCCGACCAAGCAGACCGCTTTCAGCCAGTACGATCGTCCGCAGGCACGCCGTCGTTACGCTGAAATTGCTGACCACCTGGGCCTGAGCGCGCCGGGCGACCGTACCGCCGCTAAGATTGAAAAACTGCTGGCATGGCTGGAAAGCATTAAAGCTGAGCTGGGCATTCCTAAGTCTATCCGTGAAGCAGGCGTACAGGAAGCTGACTTCCTGGCACACGTTGACAAACTGTCTGAAGATGCCTTCGATGACCAGTGCACCGGCGCTAACCCGCGTTATCCGCTGATCTCCGAACTGAAACAGATTCTGCTGGATACCTACTACGGTCGTGATTTCACCGAAGGTGAAGTTGCAGCGAAGAAAGACGTCGTTGCCGCACCGAAAGCAGAGAAAAAAGCGAAAAAATCCGCTTAATTCGTTATCTGTTTTAGCATGACAATAACGGCCTCAATTGAGGCCGTTTTTTTGTTTTACCTGTTTATCTGATGCCTGAAGGCGCTATGCTGATCATCTGGCCTACGCGCTCACGGCACGCCCTTCGTCAGGAGGCCTGAATAATGACCTCCAAAGCGCTACAGGGCGTTTTATAAGCCGATCTTTACCTCAGGTATCATATGTGCCGATGACGCTCCTGAATCGCCGTCAGTGAGCCCTCCTCCAGCGCGTCCTTATAATGCTTACGGCAAACTGAAACGTAGCGTTCATTCCCGCCAATAACCACCTGTTCGCCTTCGTTATAAGGCCTGCCGTCCTGATCAAGGCGCAGAACCATACTGGCTTTACGACCGCAGAAACAGATAGTTTTTAATTCCACCAGCTTATCTGACCATGCCAGCAAGTATTGGCTGCCGACAAAGAGCTCCCCACGAAAGTCTGTTCGTAGCCCATAGCAAAGTACTGGAATATCTAATTTGTCGACAACCTCGGATAATTGATAAACCTGCTGGCGAGTCAAAAACTGGCTTTCGTCGACTAACACGCAATGTATTGTCTGCCGCGCGCTCTCGGCACGAATCTCTTCAAACAAGGATGTATTTTGGTTAAACAATTTTGCCGGCGACGACAAACCGATACGAGAGCTGACTTTGCCTGCGCCGAAACGATCGTCGATTTCCGCCGTATATACGACGGTACGCATCCCGCGTTCCTGATAATTGTATGAAGATTGCAGCAGTGCAGTCGACTTACCCGCATTCATTGCCGAATAGTAGAAATATAGCTGTGCCATTGGTCGCAGGACCTCACCTGAGTGAAATAAAGATTGGCGGGATTGTACCATAATTTACCGACGCGACGGCGCGGCTCGCGCTCCGGTGAGTATTAAGAATTGTACAAACATCGCTCACTATACCCAAAATAATTCGCGTTGCTTAAAGGCGGCAAGGGAGTGAGTCCCCAGGAGCATAGATAACTATGTGGCTGGGGTGAGCGAGCGTAGCCAAACACATAAGCAACTTGAAGTATGAAGGGTATATACACATTCCTTCACAAATTATGCCGTTAAAATTCATCAACAATGCTTATCATCACCCGCCAATATGAAAACCTTGTACTTATTGTTACCGTTACTCATACCCGGTGCAAAGTAATAGGGTTTTCTTGTAAGGAAAGCTAATACAAGAGATTGATATCTCAGCAATGAGATCGTATTTCATCATGATAAAATGTGACCTGACTCCTAAATTTTTAGCGACAGACGGTGAGTATCCCCCCTGCCAATAAGCTCTTTTTTGTGCGGCGCCTCAAGGAAAATTTAAGTTGAGATAATTAAAACGTGTGCTTAATAAAGCGTAATTTTGAATTCCTTACATTCCTGGCTATTGCACAACTGAATTTATCGCTCTATTATTAGCTCAACAAACCACCCCAATATAAGTTTGAGATTACTACAATGAGCGAAGCACTTAAAATTCTGAACAACATCCGTACTCTTCGTGCGCAGGCAAGAGAATGTACTCTGGAAACGCTTGAAGAAATGCTGGAAAAATTAGAAGTTGTCGTTAATGAGCGTCGTGAAGAAGAAAGCGCTGCTGCTGCTGAAGTGGAAGAACGCACTCGTAAACTGCAACAGTATCGTGAAATGTTAATTGCCGACGGCATTGACCCGAATGAACTGCTGAATAGCATGGCTGCCGCTAAATCCGGCACCAAAGCTAAACGCGCAGCTCGTCCGGCTAAATATAGCTATGTTGACGAAAACGGTGAAACTAAAACCTGGACTGGCCAGGGTCGTACACCGGCTGTAATCAAAAAAGCAATGGAAGAACAAGGTAAGCAACTGGAAGATTTCCTGATCAAGGAATAATTTACTTCCTGGATGCTTAAAATCCCGCCGCTGGCGGGATTTTTTTTGCCTGAGTTCTCCGCTGACGACCCCAGGCATAAAAAAAACGCCGGATTTACCAGCGCTTCTGTTAAAAAATTTATAACGTATCGTTACTTCTTAATACCCATTTCTTCTTCAAGCCAGGCTTTAAATTCAGCACCCAGCGAATTATGACGGATGCCATATTCAACGAATGCCTGCATATATCCTAACTTATTACCACAGTCATGGCTTTTACCCTTCATGTGGTAGGCTTCAACCGTTTCTTTTTCGATCAGCATATCGATAGCATCGGTCAACTGAATTTCATCCCCGGCGCCCGGAGGGGTTTTCGCCAGCAACGCCCAGATATCCGCGCTCAACACATAACGCCCGACAATCGCAAGGTTAGACGGCGCGACATCCGCTTTTGGTTTTTCAACCACGCCAACCATCGGCACACTTTCGCCCGGCGCCAGCTCAACGCCTTTACAATCGACCACGCCGTATGCAGTCACATCTTCTACTGGCTCAACCATAATCTGGCTATTGCCGGTTTCATCGAAACGGCGGATCATTTCAGCCAGGTTATCCTGAGACAGGTCGGACTCATATTCGTCAAGAATAACGTCTGGCAGAATAACAGCGACAGGTTCGTTTCCGACAACGGGATGCGCGCACAATACGGCATGGCCCAGGCCTTTTGCCAGCCCTTGACGTACCTGCATAATAGTGACATGCGGAGGGCAAATAGACTGAACCTCCTCCAGAAGCTGACGCTTAACGCGTTTTTCCAGCATCGCTTCCAGCTCAAAACTGGTATCAAAGTGGTTTTCAATAGAGTTTTTAGACGAGTGCGTAACAAGCACGATTTCAGTAATGCCAGCAGCGATACATTCGTTCACGACGTACTGAATTAATGGCTTATCAACCAGCGGCAGCATCTCTTTCGGGATAGCTTTGGTCGCTGGCAGCATCCTGGTTCCCAATCCCGCGACCGGGATAACGGCTTTTTTGACTTTCGAATTAAGGGCAGCCATTTAAAATTCTCCTGGACTGTTCATGTATTGAACGTGTTCATTAATCTGTATCGTGTTCCAGTATATCAGTACCAGAACAAGCCTCAGGTCCAAAAAGGACTTATATTGGTATAATTAAGACAAATACTTATAAATCTGCCGCAGATAGTAACACTCGTCGGGAAAGGCCGGTAAAGCAATTTCCGCTCACTCTTCCGTTTGGTCATTCCGCAGACAACATCAATCGCAGGCGCCCTCCTGCGCCCCATATTTGACACTGCCATGAGTCGCAACGCTGGCTTAATTGGTTAAGGTAGGCGTTACCCAATGTTCCTAGCGGCACGCCGCTGCTAATTTGAACCTGATGAGCGCCCGTATTTAAGGTGGCGTTCAATCCGGCGGAGACGAGAATCAAATTTTTGAGCTCACTGTGATAGTAGCCGACAAATAGCGGGAATTGCCCAGGTAAATTGGCTTGTCTGAGCAGATGATTTACCTGTTTTAATAGCGCGCCTAACTCCGGTAAACGGTGCTTTTGTTGGCCGAGCTGATCCTGCAATAAGCCGTTAAATAGCGCTCGCAGCAACAATGCGGCTAACACGCCGTTATCGCCCGCCCGGGTGACATCCAGGCAATAAAATGCCAGTTCGTTATCAGATAGCGGCGCAATATCCAGCACCAGTCCAGGCTGATCGGCGGAGACGAGCTGCCGGTAATTAATGCGGCAATGGGAAATCACCTGCTGTACCGGGGGCTGCAATTCCTGCAACAATTGCGCTGCGGCGGTTGGATTACTCACCATTGCATCCCAGTCACGAAACAGGCGTTCTTCTTCTTCAACCCGCGAGTTAAACATATTAGGGTATAAGCAAGCGAATACGGTTTCCCGCAAGCGGTTGAGATCTTTTACCGGCTTCAGCAAGACATCTTCAACCCCAAGGCGTAACGCTTTGGCGATATCCGCCATATTTTCTGTTGCGGAAATAACCAGAATAGGCGTCTGGTCTCCGCGATTACGTAAGTTTTCTACCAGTTTGAGACCGTTCATTCTCGGCATAGCGATATCACATATCATGAGATCAGGGGTAAAACGCCCCATCAACTCCAGGGCATCCACCCCGTCGCCTGCCAATGCCGTTGTCGCTCCCAAAGAGGAAAACCACGAATCCAGAAGCGAGCGAAATACAGGCTCGTCTTCAACAATAAGAATCTGTTTTCCGACCAATGGCTGCGTCATGTTCTCTCCCCTGACTGGCTTTAATCAATAGTGGCATGGTATTGCCGCTTGCGCCTGTCAGAATTTGCTTAAGTGATCGTAAAAGGTACATTAAACGTCGGTACGCACCAAGGGTATAAGTTCGTCCATCTTTTTCTCTACGGCTAACTGACCCGCCGCAATAGCGGCATGGGCGCGATGAAAATCCAGCGTAGAGATTTGCGGACAGAATGGTTGAATGAGAATATCAGGCGGATCGCCAGCCATACGGTTACGTTTAAGACGATTTTCCAACACCTGAATGGAGGTTGTCATGATTTCCATTGCCCCAGGCGAACTCACGCCACGGCGTGAAGTCAGGCTACTGAAACGTTCTTTTAAACGCTTATGCCAGGGCAGCGCATCATCGCTCTCTTCATTGATATTCCCGACATTTACAGAGAGTAAATCTTGCTGCATGAGGTGGGCATCATGTTGCAGGTCTACCGCAATAACGATATCGGCCCCCAGCGCCCTGGTTAACGAAACAGGTACCGGATTAACGACTGCGCCATCTACCAGCCAGTAACCGTTATGCTCAACCGGAGACATCAGCCCTGGCATACTGCACGACGCGCGTACAGCAAGGTGTAGATCGCCTTCAGTAAACCATAGCTCTCGTCCCGTGCTAAGATTCGTCGCGACCGCGCCAAAACGTCTTGAACAGTGGTCAAAATCCGTGACGGGCATAATATCCCGATAGTGATTAAATACGCGTTCGCCGCGAAGCAACCCTCCTCTGCCCCAGGATACATCCATCAGGCGTAAAACATCCCAGTAGCGGAATGAACATACCCACTGTTCAAGCGCCGATAATTTATTACAGGCATACGCGGCGCCGACCAGTGAACCTATTGAGCATCCTGCAACGATATCAATATCAATGCCTGTTTGCTTGAGGGCTTTGATGACCCCAATATGAGACCATCCTCTCGCTGCGCCAGATCCCAGCGCCAGCCCTATTTTCATTTTTCTCATCGTACTTAACGACTTCCCCTGGCTTCAAGACGTAGCAACATCGCCACTGCTCAGTTAACATAATGCCACCCTGGCGTTCAACGCCGTTTTTTATATTCAGGGAGATTATTGTGTCTCAGCCTTGTCCCTGTGGTAGCGCTGACGAGTATAGCCTATGTTGTGGTCGTATTGTGTCCGGAGAACGAGTAGCACCCGATCCGTCACATCTCATGCGCTCTCGTTACTGCGCTTTTGTGATGAAAGACGCAGATTACTTAATTAAGAGCTGGCATCCAACCTGCAATGCGGCCGCGTTTCGTGATGATATCATCGCCGGATTTGCCAATACCAGGTGGCTCGGCCTGACTATTTTTGAACATACCTGGTCAGAAGCAGAAAATACAGGGTATGTTAGTTTTATCGCGCGTTTTTCCGAACAAGGGAAAACCGGGGCGATTATCGAACGTTCTCGTTTTATCAAAGAAAACGGTCAGTGGTATTATATTGACGGTACCCGCCCGCAGTTGGGTCGAAACGATCCCTGCCCGTGCGGTTCAGGCAAAAAATTTAAAAAGTGCTGCGGCCAGTGACGCCTGACAGTATCGATACAGCAAACACTCTCAACAGGATTTTTCCGGCAATGCAATCACTACAACGTAAAGTTCTGCGTACTATTTGTCCCGATCAAAAAGGCCTTATCGCGCGGATTACCAACATTTGCTATAAGCACGAGCTTAATATTGTGCAAAACAATGAATTTGTGGACCATCGCACCGGACGCTTTTTTATGCGGACCGAGCTGGAAGGCATCTTCAATGATTCCACTCTTCTGGCTGATCTGGACAGCGCCTTACCGGAAGGCTCTGTTCGTGAACTCAATCCCGCCGGACGCCGTCGGGTAGTGATTCTGGTTACCAAAGAGGCGCATTGTCTGGGCGACCTGCTGATGAAAGCCAACTATGGCGGGCTGGATGTTGAAATCGCCGCGGTCATTGGCAACCATGAAACGTTACGCTCGCTGGTTGAACGTTTTGAGATCCCTTTCGAACTGGTCAGCCATGAGGGATTAACGCGTGAAGAGCATGACACGAAGATGGCGGACGCCATTGATGCCCATCAACCGGACTATGTGGTGCTGGCCAAATATATGCGTGTTTTAACGCCAGGTTTTGTGGCGCGCTTTCCGAACAAAATTATCAATATCCACCACTCATTCCTGCCGGCGTTTATCGGCGCGCGTCCTTATCATCAGGCCTATGAGCGCGGCGTGAAAATCATCGGCGCTACCGCGCACTATGTGAATGATAATCTGGATGAAGGCCCAATCATTATGCAGGACGTGATTCACGTCGATCACACCTACACCGCAGAAGATATGATGCGTGCCGGGCGCGACGTTGAGAAAAACGTATTAAGCCGCGCGCTGTATCAGGTTCTGGCGCAGCGGGTCTTTGTTTACGGCAATCGGACGATTATTCTTTAATCGTCAGTAATATGAATTGATTAGCTTTAATCCGTTACGGATGAAAAGTACGCAAACAGTTCATTTCAGGCAAAGGAATGCTTTACAGCGGCGTGTCATTTGATATGATGCGCCCCGCTTCCCGAAAGGAAGCGGGCCAGTATTAAGCATTACCCCGTGGTGGGGTTCCCGAGCGCTCATAAGGGAGCTGACTGCAAATCTGCCGTCATCGACTTCAAGGTTCGACTCGAGCAATAGTGAGAGAACGTTGCCGCAGGCAACGGCCCGAAGGGTGAGGAGCTTTAGCTCCGAATAATCCTTCCCGCTATAGAATGCAAGCAGCATAATGAATTTATCCCGTGGTGGGGTTCCCGAGCGGCCAAAGGGAGCAGACTGTAAATCTGCCGTCATCGACTTCGAAGGTTCGAATCCTTCCCCCACCACCATTATTCACTACAGCGATGTAGTTAACTCGATGAGCAATGCAGAAGTTTGCACTTGTCGGGGAAGGGTGAGAATCTTCGATTAAGGTTCGGCTCGAGCGAAAGCGAGAGAACGTTGCCAACGGCCCGTAGGGTGAGGAGCGAAGCGACGAATAATCCTTCCCCCACCACCATCTTCAAGCTTTACCTACAATTTGAATTACCCCTGGTGGGGTTCCCGAGCGGCCAAAGGGAGCAGACTGTAAATCTGCCGTCATCGACTTCGAAGGTTCGAATCCTTCCCCCACCACCATCACTTCCGTCGCGTATCTTATCCCCGTTAAGCATAGTGTCTCATATCTCTCCGTACGGGGAAGGATGAGAAGCTTCGACTAAGGTTCGATTCGAGCGCAGCGAGAAAGCGTTGCCGCAGGCAACGACCCGAAGGGCGAAGCGCGCAGCGCTGAGTCATCCTTCCCCCACCACCATCACTTCCGTCGCGTATCTTATCCCCGTTAAGCATAGTGTCTCATATCTCTCTGTACGGGAAGGATGAGAAGCTTCGACTAAGGTTCGATTCGAGCGCAGCGAGAAAGCGTTGCCGCAGGCAACGACCCGAAGGGCGAAACGCGCAGCGCTGAGTAATCTCTCCCCCACCACCATCACTCCATAAAGTACCAATTTCAAATCAATCAGCACTGCCCCATATCCTTACCCCACAGGCAGACTTCACTCCATGGCTTATTGGCTATCTTATCAATACTTCTTCCTGGCAATCTTTTTCGCCTCCTTTGATTGGTTGATTTTTCGCCTGATGAGATCAAAGGCGGCATATGTCTCGCTAAGTTGATCTGGGGTGAGCGTTCCCTTGAGTCGGTTTCTTTCGGCAATGAGCGCTGAACAATCATCCTTAGATTTTTCCGTATATATACTTGCCATGTAATACCAAATATAGGCCTGCTTATTATCTTTAGGCACACCCTGGCGCCCATGAGCATAAATTTCCCCAAGCGCTGATTGTGCCGGAGTAAACCCCTGCTCTGCCGCTTTGAGGTACCACTT
Organism: Salmonella sp. SJTUF15570; assembly: GCF_043357055.1. Lineage (NCBI taxonomy): Bacteria > Pseudomonadati > Pseudomonadota > Gammaproteobacteria > Enterobacterales > Enterobacteriaceae > Salmonella > Salmonella sp. SJTUF15570. The sequence goes on from NZ_JBEUKJ010000004.1 coordinate 9,676, forward strand.
CAGCGCATTCCGGCTATTTTCAGGCACGCCTCTTCCCGTGCTATATGCTACGCCAAGCTGATATTGCGCTTTCGCAAAATCCTGTTTTGCTGCTTTTCGATACCATGCGATAGCCTGTCTGTCGCTTTGCGCGACGCCGCGACCAAATGCAGACATGATGCCCAGATGCGTTTGCGCAGCAGGCAGCCCCTGGCGAGCGGCTTTGCGATACCACGCCAGCGCCTGTTGGTAGTCCTGAGAAACGCCCTCACCCTGCATAAACATCACGCCGATCGCATCCTGCGCCTCGGCCAATCCCTGCGCTGCGGCTCTGCGATACCACTCCAGCGCCAGATTGTGATCTTTCAATAAGTGATAACCGTTGTAATACCATACGCCAAAATTGTACTGTACCTTTGCCATCACGCGTTGCGCTGTTTTTCGATACCACGTCTGAGAGTGAACCCGGTCAGCGGGATGCGCTTTATCATAGAGCGCATTCAGCGGAATGTGGCCTGGCGTATAGCTGCCTGGTATACCTTCATTAAGCCAGTAAACTGCCTGACGATAATCCTGAGGCACGCCTTCACCATAAAAATAGGCAACACCGAGATAAAGTTGCGCGGGGTAGTACATATTTTCCGCCGCTTTACGCATCAAGATCGCCGTTTGCTGATAATCCTGAGGAACGCCCTGACCGTGGGCGTACATTACTCCAAGCTTAAATTGTGCTGACGAAGCTGAACCCTGGCCGCGGACAACGCCCGCATCATTGGTTGGAGAGGCGGCTTTTCGATACCACTCCAGCGCTAGCTGGGTATTTTGGGGAAACCCATCGCCATACATATAGGCGTCACCGAGGATTTCTTGCGTACTACTATCCCCTAGCTCTGCCGCCTTGCGATACCACTCCAGCGCTTTTTGTCGACTAAGTGGAAAATTTTCACCATAGTTGTAATGATAGCCAAGGATAAAATAGGAAAAATCAGAACCTTGTTTACCCGCTTTCTCCAGCCATTTTATGGCTAGTTTATAATCAGGCTTAACGTATCGCCCCTCCGCATACCAGCTTCCAAGCGCGAACTGCGCGCTTTCATCTCCTTGTTCCGCTTTTTGCTCTAATTCCTGAACGTACTGGCATTCTTCTGAGTCGGCGGGATAGCGCTCCTCGCAGACAGCAGCGTGAGCCATTTTTGAAATAAATATATTTAATATTATTATTTTGAAAATTGATGAAAAACGCATACAACTATCCTTATTGTCGTTTATGGCGTGATTATATGCTGCACCATCCTTTTTCTGCTTACAAAAAACTCGCACAGATGCTGAATAAACCCAAAAACAAAGAGTACGGATTCAGATGCCAGACATGGCAGATCCGCTGTAAACGAAACAAGGCGGCGGTCGATAAGGCATTTATGCCGCACTCCGGCAAACAGCCATAAAAAAACTCCGCCGAAGCGGAGTTTAGGGCATCGAGAGAAAATCAGTGACGCGCACGTACAATCTGATACTTGCGGGTCAGATACTCGACCGGCACGCTCCAGATATGCACCAGGCGCGAGAAGGGGAACAACAGGAACAGCGTCATCCCCAGTACCAGGTGCATACGGAAGATAAAGGCCACACCGTCCAGATGTGCGGATGCGCCACCGTGGAAGGTCACAACTGACTGCGCCCACCCGACCAGCTTCATCATTTCACTCCCGTCCATATGCTGGGCGGAGAACGGAATGGTCAGCAGACCCAGCGCGCACTGAATCACCAGCAATGAGAGAATCAAAATATCTGCGCCGGTAGTGGTGGCGCGGACACGTGGGCTAAACAGACGACGCTTGAGCAGTAAAATACCGCCAACCAGCGTCAGCACGCCGCAGGCGCCGCCGGCAATCATCGCCATCTTCTGCTTCACGTCGACCGGCAGAAAAGCTTCATACATCCAGTGCGGCGTTAACATGCCCAGGAAGTGACCGGCGAAAATACCCAGAATCCCAATGTGGAACAGGTTTGACGCCAGGTTCATTCCTTTGCGATCCAGCATCTGACTGGAAGCCGCCCGCCAGGTGTACTGACCGTAGTCGTAACGTAACCAGCTACCGATCAGAAATACCGATCCGGCAATGTACGGGTAGATATCAAAGAAGAACATATTCAGGAAGTGCATTAGTGCTGTCCTCCGGTGGTGATATTCAGATATTGCGGCGCCACGGCCCCGGCAAAACGACGCTGGTGAGCGGAGATTTCCGACTCGCCACACCCTTGATCGGCGAAGAATTTCACCTGCTCTTCTTCCCAGACCGCATCCAGTGCCTGCGGGGTATCATCACGTGCTTCATTCGCAATTTTTTCAGCCACTTTGTCGCTGTCGATAACGGTATTCGCCAGTTTTAACAGCAGATCGAACAGCACCGCATAACGGCTGTCACGCTGTTGCAAACGTGCGCTGAGCAGCGCCAGAATCGGCGCGATATCCTGTAAACCCCCTAACGCTTCACTTTTCGGCAATTGCGCAAGGTATTCCAGATACAGCGGCAGATGATCGGGAAGTTCGCGGCTGTCGAGCTGCAAACCGTGCTGCTCATACTGTGCCATCAGGTCAACCATCGCCTGACCGCGATCGCGGGATTCCCCGTGTACATGTTCAAACAGCAGCAGCGATGTGGCGCGACCACGGTCAAACAGTTCACTGTAGGCGGCCTGTACATCCAGCATGTCCTGCGCGGTTAAATCGCGCAGGAAAACGCCCAGAGTCTGGGCATCCTCTTTATCCAGGTTCTCAGATGACGCGAGCGCATCGAACAACTCCTGCTGATGCTGCCACAGGGCAGCATCCGGGTACTCGAGCAGACGCGAAACAATGACGAGTTCAATCATGCGTGCGGCTCCGTTTTGCTGGTCACATCAACAGCGTCGATGCGGCGGCTGTTGAACAGATTGAATTTGGTATCAGACCCGTGGCAACCATCGCCGAAGGTAAAGCCACAACCGCTTTTCTCCGGGAATGCGTCACGCGCCAGTTCACGATGGCTGCTCGGCACCACAAAGCGATCTTCATAATTAGCAATTGCCAGGTAACGATACATTTCCTGCGCCTGGGTTTCGCTTAAACCCACCTCTTCCAGCGCGCGGGTATCCACTTTACCGTCTACGGTTTCCGCACGTTTGTAGTGACGCATCGCCAGCATCCGTTTCAGCGCCAACAGTACCGGTTGGGTGTCGCCAGCGGTCAACAGGTTCGCCAGGTACTGCACCGGGATACGCAGACTGTCTACATCCGGCAGAATACCGTTGCTGCCCAGTTCACCCGCGTCGGCTGCAGACTGAATCGGTGACAAAGGCGGTACGTACCAGACCATCGGCAGCGTGCGGTATTCCGGATGCAGCGGCAGCGCCAGCTTCCAGTCCATCGCCATTTTGTACACTGGCGATTGCTGCGCCGCATCGATCACGCTCTGCGGCACGCCGTCCTTCAGCGCCTGCTCAATGACAGCCGGATCGTTCGGATCGAGGAACACGTCCAGTTGACGCTGGTACAGATCTTTTTCGTTTTCCGTACTGGCGGCGCTTTCAATGGCATCTGCGTCATACAGCAGTACGCCAAGATAACGGATACGGCCCACGCAGGTTTCCGAGCAAACGGTCGGCTGACCGGCTTCGATACGCGGGTAGCAGAAGATGCACTTCTCGGACTTGCCGCTCTTCCAGTTGAAGTAAATCTTCTTGTACGGGCAGCCGGTAATACACATCCGCCAGCCGCGGCACTTGTCCTGGTCGATCAGCACAATGCCGTCTTCTTCACGCTTGTAGATGGCACCGCTTGGGCAGGTTGCCACGCACGCCGGATTGAGGCAGTGCTCGCACAGGCGCGGCAGATACATCATGAAGGTGTTTTCGAACTGGCCGTACATCGCCTTCTGCATGTTTTCGAAGTTCTGATCTTTAGCGCGTTTTTCGAACTCGCCGCCCAGAATCTCTTCCCAGTTTGGCCCGCTGGTAATTTTGTCCATCCGCTGGCCGGTAATCAGCGAGCGCGGACGCGCGATCGGCTGATGTTTGCTTTCCGGCGCGGTATGCAGGTTCTGGTAGTCGTAATCAAACGGCTCGTAGTAGTCGTCGATGCCCGGCAGATGCGGGTTAGCGAAGATTTTACCCAGCAGCAGCGCCCGGTTGCCCATGCGCGGCTGTAGTTTGCCGTTGATTTTGCGGATCCAGCCGCCTTTCCATTTTTCCTGATTTTCCCAGTCATTCGGAAAACCAACGCCAGGCTTACTTTCCACGTTGTTAAACCAGGCGTATTCCATACCTTCGCGACTGGTCCAGACGTTTTTACAGGTGACTGAACAGGTATGACAGCCGATGCACTTATCGAGATTCAGCACCATGCCGACTTGTGAACGAATTTTCATTTTACGCTCTCCTGTACCTGGTCATTGCCTTCGCCATCCAACCAGTTAATGTTCTTCATCTTACGTACCACCACAAACTCATCGCGGTTGGAGCCGACGGTACCGTAGTAGTTAAAGCCGTAGGCTAACTGCGCATAGCCGCCGATCATATGGGTCGGTTTCGGCGTAATGCGCGTCACCGAGTTATGAATACCGCCGCGCTGCTGGGTAATTTCCGACCCCGGCAGGTTTACGATACGTTCCTGCGCGTGGTACATCATGGTCATGCCCGCCGGTACACGCTGGCTGACCACTGCGCGTGCGGTCAATGCGCCGTTGCTGTTGAAGACTTCGATCCAGTCGTTATCTTCAATGCCCAGATCTTTGGCGTCGGTTTCGCTCATCCATACAATCGGGCCGCCACGCGACAAGGTCAGCATCAACAGGTTATCGCTGTAGGTCGAGTGGATACCCCATTTCTGGTGCGGCGTCAGGAAGTTGAGCGCCTTCTCCGGATTACCGTTGGATTTACGCCCCATCACCGCTTTCACCGAGCGAGTGTCGATCGGTGGGCGATACACCAGCAGACTTTCGCCAAAGTCGCGCATCCACTGGTGATCCTGATACAACTGTTGGCGACCAGACAGCGTACGCCATGGGATCAGCTCGTGAACGTTGGTATAACCGGCGTTATAAGAAACGTGCTCATCTTCCAGACCAGACCAGGTCGGGCTGGAGATAATTTTGCGCGGCTGGGCCTGAATATCGCGGAAGCGGATTTTCTCTTCTTCTTTATTAGTTGCCAGATGCGTATGGTCGCGACCGGTAAACTCGCTCAGCGCCGCCCAGGCTTTCACCGCCACCTGACCGTTGGTTTCCGGCGCTAACGTCAGGATCATCTCTGCCGCGTCAATCGCCGTGTTGAGCATCGGCTGGCCTTTCGCCGGACCGTCCGCTTTGGTGTAATTAAGCTTACGCAGCAAGTCCATTTCGCTTTGCGTGTTCCAGGCAATCCCTTTCCCGCCGTTGCCGATTTTCTCCATCAGCGGGCCGATAGAGGTAAAGCGTTCGTAAGTCGCCGGGTAATCGCGCTCAACGGTCATGATGTGCGGCGCGGTTTTCCCTGGAATCAGATCGCATTCGCCTTTTTTCCAGTCTTTCACGTCCAGCGGCTGCGCCAGTTCAGCGGCAGAATCGTGCTGGATCGGCAGCGTCACGACGTCAGTCTCTTTACCCAGGTGGCCTACACAGACTTCGGAGAATTTCTTCGCAATGCCTTTGTAGATTTCCCAGTCGCTTTTCGATTCCCAGGCCGGATCTACGGCGGCAGACAGCGGATGAATAAACGGATGCATATCCGAGGTATTCATATCGTCTTTTTCATACCAGGTGGCGGTCGGCAGTACGATATCGGAGTACAGGCAGGTGCTCGACAGGCGGAAGTCCAGCGTCACCACCAGATCCAGTTTGCCGTCCAGGCCATTGTCACGCCACTCCACTTCTTCCGGCTTCACACCGCCCTGTTTACCCAGATCCAGCCCCTGAATACCATGCTCAGTACCCAGCAGATATTTCAGCATGTACTCATGGCCCTTACCGGAAGACCCAAGCAGGTTTGAACGCCAGATGAACAGGTTACGCGGGTGGTTTTTACCGTTTTCCGGCTGCTCGGCGGCAAAGCGAATCGAACCCTCTTTCAGGGATTTGACGGTATAGTCTACCGGCGTCATACCGGCTTTTTCCGCTTCACGCGCAATGTACAGCGGGTTAGTGCCTAACTGCGGTGCCGACGGCAACCAGCCCATACGTTCGGCGCGCACATTGAAGTCAATCAGATGGCCGCTATAGCGGGATTTGTCCGCCATCGGCGACAGTAACTCCTCGGCGGTCACCGTCTCGTAGCGCCACTGGCTGGAGTGGTTATAGAAGTAAGAGGTGCTGTTCATGTGACGCGCCGGACGCTGCCAGTCAAGGGCAAACGCCAGCGGCTGCCAGCCGGTCTGCGGACGCAGTTTTTCCTGGCCGACGTAGTGCGCCCAACCGCCACCGCTCTGACCAACGCAACCACAGAACACCAACATATTGATCAGCCCGCGATAGTTCATATCGAGGTGATACCAGTGGTTCAGACCGGCGCCAACGATAATCATTGAACGCCCGTGCGTTTTGTCCGCGTTATCGGCGAACTCCCGTGCGATACGGATGATCTGCGCCCGCGGCACGCCGGTGATCTGCTCGGCCCATGCTGGCGTATATGCTTTGGTATCGTCATAACTGACGGCACAATTTTCATCGTTCAGGCCGCGTTCCAGACCATAGTTCGCCATAGTCAGGTCATACACGGTGGTGACTAACGCTGAAGAACCATCGGCCAGTTGCAGACGTTTTGCTGGCAGTTTATGCAGCAGGACGTTATCCAGCGCCACATGATTAAAGTACTCTGAACCTTCGCCGCCGAAATACGGGAAGCCCACGTCAGCAATCTCATCCTGGCTGCCCAGCAAGCTGAGCTGCAATTCAGTTTCTGCACCGGTAGTCCCGTCGCGCTGCTCGAGGTTCCATTTGCCTTTTTCGCCCCAGCGGAAACCAATTGAACCGTTTGGCGCCACCATTTCACCGTTGCTGTTGATAGCGACGGTTTTCCATTCCGGGTTATTTTCCTGCCCCAACGAATCAACGAGATCGGCAGCGCGCAGCATACGACCTGCGGCATAATAACCATCACGCTCTTCAAGCATCACCAGCATTGGCATGTCGGTATAGCGACGGACATAATCGGTGAAGTACTGGCGCGGGTTGTCGAGGTGGAATTCACGCAGCATGACGTGGCCCATCGCCAGCGCCATCGCCGCATCGGTCCCCTGCTTCGGCGCCAGCCACAGATCGCACAGTTTGGCGATTTCGGCATAGTCCGGCGTCACCGCGACGGTTTTAGTGCCTTTGTAACGTACTTCGGTAAAGAAGTGGGCATCCGGCGTACGGGTTTGCGGCACGTTAGAGCCCCAGGCGATAATATAGCTGGAGTTGTACCAGTCAGCGGATTCCGGCACGTCGGTCTGCTCGCCCCAGGTTTGCGGGGAGGCTGGCGGCAGGTCGCAGTACCAGTCGTAGAAGCTCAGGCAGGTACCGCCAATCAGCGAAAGATAACGTGCGCCGGAAGCGTAGGAGACCATCGACATCGCCGGGATGGGTGAGAAGCCCGCGACGCGGTCAGGACCATAGGTTTTCACGGTGTACACGTTGGAAGCGGCGATCAGCTCGTTCACTTCCTGCCATGAGGAGCGAACAAAGCCGCCACGACCACGCGCCTGTTTGAAGCTTTTGGCTTTATCGGCATCTTCAATGATGGAGGCCCATGCCTCTACCGGATCGCGATGCAGTTTTTTCGCCTCGCGCCACATCTTCATCAGACGTTTGCGCATTAGCGGATATTTCAGTCGGTTAGCGCTGTAGAGATACCAGGAGTAGCTTGCGCCGCGCGGGCAGCCGCGAGGTTCATGGTTTGGCATATCAGGACGGGTGCGCGGGTAATCGGTTTGCTGTGTTTCCCAGGTCACCAGACCATTTTTGACATAAATTTTCCAGCTACAAGAACCGGTGCAGTTCACCCCATGGGTTGAGCGCACAATTTTGTCATGCTGCCAACGTTGGCGGTATCCGTCCTCCCAGTCCCGGTTTGTTTCGAGAAGCTGGCCGTGCCCATCGGCAAAGGTTTCGCCCTTCTGCTTGAAGTAGCGAAACCGGTCCAGGAATTTACTCATCGGGTTTCTCCTGTGTGGAACCTTACGGCTCTCTGATAAATCGACATTGCTTAACTAAGGGCGAAGGTAACGCGCTGAATGGGCGTGAGAATTGATAACGATCAAGGCGGACAGGGATGCAAATGGCGCGCAAACCTCCTGCATACTCCTTTTGGAGGAGGAGTTTTATTTATATATATTACTGATTTAATTACATAAAATTAAATTTACGCACGACATGAATGTTAAATTTTCAACAAGTGGGTATTAAGGGGTATCCCCCTGGATGACCGATAAAGATGAGCGTGGTCAGCCCTGTCGCGCCTCTCTTCTTGACTATAAGTATGTTGTAACTAAATACGGATAAAAAAAAGCGCGGTCTAACGCCGCGCAAAGGATAATCAAAAGTTACTTTTTATTTTTAGAATGACGTCCATATACCGCCCAGGTAATAACGACGCAGGCGATATAGAAAATAAGAAAGACTTTCATCGCGCCGACTGGCGAACCGGTTAATGCTAAAGATGAACCAAACGCTTTCGGAATAAAAAAGCCGCCAATCGCGCCAATCGCGGAAATAAAGCCCAGCGCCGCCGCCGTATCAGTTGCCGCTTCACGCATGGCTCTTTCTTCCGACCCGCCTTCCGCTTTTACCCGGTCCATTGTCAGTTTACGGAAGATAACGGAGATCATCTGGAAGGTAGAACCACTCCCCAACCCAGCCGTCAGGAACAGCGCCAGAAATACCCCGTAGAACGCGATAAAGCTACCGCCAACGCCGCCAGTAGGTAATGTCAGGAACAGCAGACCGCTGAAAATCGCCATCAGGACAAAGTTGGTAAGCGTGACGCGAGTCCCCCCCAGACGGTCAGAAATTGCGCCGCCTGCCGAACGCGCCAGCGCGCCGATAAACGGACCGAAAAACGCATAATGTAGGATCTGCACATCCGGGAATTGCGTTTTAGACAGCATCGCGAACCCCGCGGAGAAACCGATAAACGATCCGAAGGTCGCCAGATACAGCAGACTCATGATCCACAGATGACCACGTTTGAGCACCGGCAGTTGCTCTTTTAGCGAGGCCTTAGACGTCGCCAGTTCGTTCATGCCGAACCACGCCGCCAGCGTAAAAATGGCCAGGAAAGGCACCCAAATCCAGGCTGCGTTCGCCAGATAGAGCTGAGAACCATCCGGCTGCTCTACACCGTGGCTGCCAAAGGCGGCAAAGATAGAGAGCGAAACCACCAGCGGCGCAACCAGCTGCATCACGCTCACGCCCATATTGCCCAGACCACCGTTCAGACCCAGCGCGCCGCCCTGCTTTTGTTTAGGAAAGAAAAAGCTGATGTTCGCCATACTGGAGGCAAAGTTCGCGCCGGCAAAACCACACAGCAAGGAAATAATAATGAAAGTGCTAAATGGCGTACTGGTATCCTGAACGGCAAAGCCTAACCATACGCAGGGCACGATGAGGATACCGGTACTGAACGCTGTCCAGCGACGTCCGCCAAATAGCGGCACCATAAAGGAGTAAGGCACCCGTAGCAGCGCGCCGGAAACAGATGGCAGCGCAGTCAACATAAAGAGCTGATCGGTCGTAAAATTAAATCCCACTTTCGGCAGGTTCACCGCCACTGCGCTGAATAGCATCCAGACGCAAAACGCCAGCAGTAAACACGGCACAGAAATCCACAAATTACGGCTGGCGACACGATGGCCGCGCTGCTGCCAGAACGCCGGATCTTCCGGACGCCATTCCGTGATAACAGCGCCAGTTGCCCTTTCCGGGGCGGATGAGTGACTCATAGACACCTCTGATTCTTGATTTGATGTCTGCCACATTAGGGTTTACTGCCGAAGGTAAGTTGATATAAATCAAAGGAAAAGTCGTCATCACCGGCGACTAAAAATAGTTATTACCCTTAATGAGTAGGCTATTTTGGTAAAAAAGCTGTGGTTTTTCACCATGCTGTGTCTGTCTACTCCTTCCCGTCGCAGATACCTCTCTACGGCGGCAATTAAGGAGTAACTCGTTATAGGTATGGGTATACTCCGCTGTATCGTTGAGAATAGCGGCACAGCCGATTGACGCCCCTCTTTTTTGCTACGTTTTTTCGGCGACATTACCCCGAAGAAAGAAGGTAACATGTTTAAACGGTGTTTCTCTCCTCTTACGCTGGTTAACCAACTGGCGCTGATTGTCATGCTCTCTACCGCTATCGGCGTGGCGGGGATGGCGGTTTCCGGCTGGCTGGTTCAGGGCGTGCAGGGTAGCGCTCATGCGATTAATAAAGCGGGCTCATTGCGTATGCAAAGCTATCGACTACTGGCCGCTGTCCCGCTGGATGCTAAAGATCAAAAGCTGCTGGATGAGATGGAGCAAACGGCATTCAGCCCGGAACTGACCCGCGCCGCTGAGCGAGACGGGCAGCAAAAGCAGCTTAAAGCGTTGCAGGATTACTGGCATAACGAACTCTCGCCAGGACTACAGCACGCGCAAAACGCGCACGCGGTCGCAGAAGATGTCACGCGCTTTGTGGCGGGCCTGGATCGCCTGGTGACGTCGTTCGACCATACTACTGAATTGCGTATCGAACGCGTGGTATTAGTTCACCGGGTAATGGCGATCTTTATGGCGCTATTGCTGGTATTTACGATTATCTGGCTACGTGTTCGCCTTTTGCAGCCCTGGAAACAGTTGTTATCAATGGCGCGCGCCGTCAGTCAGCGCGACTTTACCCAACGTGCCAATATCAGTGGACGCAATGAGATGGCCGCGTTGGGTTCTGCGCTCAATAATATGTCTGAAGAACTGGCCGAAAGTTATGCGGTACTGGAACAGCGCGTACAGGAAAAAACAGCCGGTCTGGAACATAAAAACCAGATTCTCTCGTTTTTGTGGCAAGCCAACCGCCGACTGCATTCACAGGCTCCGCTATGTGAACGTCTTTCACCGGTACTGAATGGCCTGCAAAATTTAACCCAGTTGCATGATATTGAGCTGCGAGTCTATGACCTGGAAGATGAAGATAATCACCAGGAATTTACCTGTCAGTCGGACATCAGTTGCGATGATAAAGGCTGCCACCTTTGCCCACGTAGCGCCCTGCCGATGATTAACGGCGGCACCACCTTAAAATGGCGGCTCACCGACTCTCACACCCAATACGGTATTTTGCTGGCGACGCTGCCCTATGGACGCCATCTTAGCCACGATCAGCAACAGTTGGTGGACACGCTGGTTGAACAGCTTACCGCGACTCTGGCGCTCGACAGGCATCAGGAGCGTCAGCAGCAGTTGATTGTCATGGAAGAGCGTGCCACCATTGCCCGCGAACTGCATGATTCTATTGCCCAGTCGCTCTCTTGTATGAAGATGCAGGTGAGCTGCCTGCAAATGCAGGGCGACGTGTTACCGGAAAGCAGCCGTGAGTTACTCAGCCAAATTCGCAATGAGCTAAACTGCTCCTGGGCGCAACTGCGCGAACTGTTAACTACTTTCCGGTTACAGTTGACGGAACCCGGGCTACGTCCGGCGCTGGAGGCAAGCTGCCAGGAGTTCAGCGCCCGGTTTGGCTTTACGGTAAAACTGGATTATCAGCTTCCCCCCCGCCTGGTGCCTTCACACCAGGCGATACACCTGTTGCAAATTGCCAGGGAAGCCCTCAGCAACGCCCTTAAACACTCTCATGCCGACGATGTGGTGGTGACAGTGACGCAATGTGGCAAACAGGTCAAACTAAAAGTGCAGGATAATGGCTGCGGCGTCCCGGAAAACGCCGAACGCAGTAATCACTACGGCATGATCATCATGCGCGATCGGGCGCAAAGTTTGCGCGGCGATTGCCAGGTACGCCGACGCGAGACTGGCGGAACAGAGGTCACTGTTACTTTTATTCCAGAAACAAACTTCACAGAAACCCAGGGAGATACCCATGAATAATCAGGAACCGGCAACCATCCTGTTAATTGACGACCATCCAATGCTACGCACGGGTGTAAAGCAGCTTGTGAGTATGGCGCCCGATATCAGCGTGGTCGGAGAAGCCAGCAACGGTGAGCAGGGTATTGACCTGGCGGAATCGCTCGATCCCGATCTGATCCTCCTTGATTTGAATATGCCGGGAATGAATGGTCTCGAAACGCTGGATAAATTACGCGAAAAAGCGCTGTCAGGACGTATTGTCGTTTTCAGCGTATCCAACCATGAAGAAGATGTCGTCACGGCGCTAAAGCGCGGCGCGGACGGTTATCTGTTGAAAGACATGGAGCCGGAGGACTTGCTCAAAGCGTTACAACAGGCCGCCGCCGGCGAAATGGTATTAAGTGAAGCGTTAACGCCGGTACTGGCGGCCAGCCTGCGGGCCAACCGCGCCACCACCGATCGCGATGTAACGCAGCTCACCCCGCGTGAGCGCGATATTCTGAAGCTCATCGCGCAGGGATTGCCGAATAAGATGATTGCCCGACGTCTGGATATCACCGAAAGTACGGTCAAAGTGCACGTGAAACATATGCTCAAGAAAATGAAGCTGAAATCGCGCGTGGAGGCCGCCGTCTGGGTGCATCAGGAACGCATCTTTTAATTATTGCTCCTGGAACGGTTGCCAATGCGGATTATCGTCCGGCATCGTGATAAACGGTTCAGTCAGCGCGAGCGTGATCTCATTGGAAGAGACACGCTGACCTTTTTCATCCTCAACCACCACCGATAAACGCCAGCGATTTGCCGCGCCTTCGCGGTGATCCCAGGCCGGCATAATGATTGTCCAGCCCTCGATACTGCGGGTGTCCGTTCCTGCCGTCAAACTTAAGGCCTGTGTATCGCCCTGCCAGCTCAAATGACGAATACCGTGCACGCTGCGCACCTGCAATTTTAACGCAACCGTCTCACCAGGCGTAAGATCCCAGGGCGGCGTCGCCAGAAAAACCGTTAACGTTTTACGCTGCCGATACTCCATTGTCGGCAGCGAGTTACGTTGCGGCGTATCATAGCGGCTACCGCGTAATGACTGGCTTTGCGCCACTTCACTGGCGGCAAGCTGCTTTTTGAGCGGCACGCCGAAGCGGTAGTTAAGCGTCAGCCCCAGGTTATTTTGACTGACCCCGCTCTCGCCCTGTTTGTGCTGGGCGGTCATGGTAAGCAAAGGTACTGGCGTATAGTTGAGACCCAGTTTTAACGCGACAGGATTGTGATACCCCGTTCCGGAGTCAAACAGATCCACGCTATCGCCAAAGTACTGCTCCAGGCTAACGCTGGTATTGATATGCTGGTAAAACGGCAGCCGCATTTGCGCGTTGATATCATACCCGCGCGCCATTCGCTGTTCTAAGGTCGCCGTATGCGTCTGCCAGTCGGCAAAAGGCTGGTAATAGTTGGCGGATAAACGCAAATATTCTCCCCACGCCTCCGCGCCAAAGCCGGCGCGCTGCAGATTTTCATCCAGCAGATTATCGTAAAAGGTATTATAGCCAAGAAGCCAGCCATCCTGCGCCCAGCGCTGTCCTATGCCAACGTTGCTTACCAGTCCGTCAGTCTGTTGCGTAAGACCAAGCTGGCTCCAGGTCAGATAGCGCTGTTTATCCTGTAAAGGGATAAACCAGCTTCCGCGACTGCCGTTAAAATGACCTTCGTTATCGACGTTAATATCAACGCTGGCGCTGCCCCAGGCTGATAGCCAGCTTTCAAGCTGCTGGTTAACCTGCTCGCTGACCACATCGCGTACCTGTCCGAAAGCGAATTGCCGCGCCTGTTCACCGGTATCCAGATCGTTATTTTTCATGCTGGCTTCGCCAAACGCTTTGGCCATCTCGGCAAAATGCTTTTCCCCTTCGTGGGATTCCGGCATCATGCCTAAATCCGGCAGACGGTTTTGATCGAAAGGGTCTTGCGCCTGCGCACGGATCGTACCGCTGGCAGCCAGCAAGAGAAGCGAGAGTGAGAATGAACGAAAAACAATACGGCTCAACGTGTCGGCAACTTCTACAACAAAAGATAAGAGGAATGGCATCAGAGTAAACCATAACGTGTCCGGACAGGTTTTGCAGCCTTTTCTCGTGCTTCCAGGAATATCCTTATTTTTTCCGCAGAGCGTCCCAGGATTTTCTCCACGCATTTGGCGGTACCCGGTTCCCGAGGTAACATAACGCCATTGTCGACAAAATTTCTCGAGGAGAAGGGTTATCCATGCAAAATATCGTCATTATCGCTAACGGCGCCGCCTACGGCAGCGAATCATTATTTAATAGCCTGCGTCTGGCCATTGCGCTGCGCGAGCAGGAAAGCCATCTCGATTTACGCCTGTTTTTGATGTCAGATGCCGTAACCGCAGGGTTACGCGGTCAAAAACCAGCCGAAGGCTACAATATTCAGCAAATGCTGGAAATTCTGACCGCGCAAAACGTACCGGTAAAATTATGCAAAACCTGTGCGGACGGACGTGGTATCACTCCCCTGCCGCTGATTGACGGTGTGGAAATCGGAACGCTGGTCGAGCTGGCGCAATGGACGCTGGCGGCGGACAAAGTGCTGACATTTTGAATCTGTACGCGGGAAAAGCTCCCGCGTCAGGATAGACTTCCGGCAAGAAAATCAGGCCAACACGTGAGTAATACCGCGTTTATTTTTTCTTATGCCATTTATCATCCTCGCCTTTTTCATAATCGTTTTTAACCGCCGCCCAGGCGACTTTGTGTGCGGTTTCCTCGCGGCTGGCGTCATCACGACGATCGGCTTTATCTTTATATTGCTCCCAGGCGCTATTAAAGGCTTCTTTGTAAATGTCCTGGGCATGGGCTGGAAGAACATTCCGCACATTATCGGGTAAATCACTTTTGGCTTTATACGGCATCAGCGCCTCCGTCTTCAGGGAAAACATTAAGTGTGGTAAACAATGCGTTATTACGCCAGTCGAGGAGGATTTTTGCTTTTTACGGAAATTAACTTTTTGTTATTTAAACACTGTTAAAACAAGATGCTTGTTTTACTGACCTTGAAAGAAAAAAATCGTCTACGCCGTAAAACTACGTAAAAAACCACTAAAAAAATACAAATTTCTGCTATTTTTACCTTCTCTACTCTTTCCAAAATATTAACACCTGCACAAGGGAGACCCTCATGACGCATGCCTGTGAGGCGGTGAAAACCCGCCATAAGGAGACTTCGCTTATTTTCCCGGTTCTTGCGCTGGTAGTGCTGTTCCTTTGGGGAAGCAGCCAGTCACTACCAGTGGTTATTGGCATCAATATCCTTGCACTTATTGGTATTTTAAGCAGCGCATTTAGCGTGGTCCGTCATGCCGATGTATTAGCGCACCGACTCGGCGAACCCTACGGATCGCTTATTTTAAGCCTGTCCGTCGTTATTCTTGAGGTGAGTTTAATTTCAGCGCTGATGGCTACCGGCGATGCTGCGCCAACGCTTATGCGCGATACGCTCTACTCTATTATTATGATTGTCACCGGGGGACTGGTCGGTTTCTCGTTGTTGTTGGGCGGGCGTAAATTCGCAACGCAATATATGAATTTATTCGGGATTAAGCAGTATCTTATCGCGCTGTTTCCGCTGGCGATTATTGTGCTGGTTTTTCCAATGGCATTGCCGCAAGCCAATTTCTCTACCGGTCAGGCATTATTGGTCGCGTTAATTTCCGCCGCGATGTACGGCGTATTTTTGTTGATTCAAACCAAAACGCACCAGAGCTTATTTATCTATGAACATGAAGATGAAGGCGATGATGACAATCCACACCACGGTAAACCCTCCGCGCACAGTAGCGGCTGGCATACTGTCTGGTTACTCATTCATTTAATTGCGGTCATTGCCGTTACCAAAATGAATGCCAGCCCGCTGGAGGCGTTGCTGACCAGCATGAACGCCCCGGTCGCCTTTACCGGTTTCCTGGTCGCGCTGTTAATTCTCTCGCCGGAAGGACTGGGCGCGCTGAAGGCGGTACTGAATAATCAGGTTCAGCGGGCAATGAATCTGTTCTTCGGATCGGTGTTGGCGACGATTTCATTAACCGTGCCGGTCGTCACGCTCATCGCCTGGGCGACAGGTAATGATCTGGTGTTTGGTTTAGGCGCGCCGGAAATGGTAGTGATGGTGGCCTCGTTAGTGCTGTGCCATATTTCGTTCTCTACCGGACGCACCAACGTGCTAAACGGCGCGGCGCATCTGGCTTTATTTGCCGCCTATCTGATGACGATTTTTGCCTGATATAAAAAAGCCGGATAGTATCTTATCCGGCCTACACAAGCTAAAAACCGCAATCAGTTCTCGGTATCCAGCTCGTCGAAGCTTTTCACCAAATCATCAATCGCTTTTATCTGGGTCAGGAACTGCTCCAGTTTCGCCAGCGGCAGCGCGGAAGGACCGTCGCACTTCGCATTAGCCGGGTCCGGATGCGACTCCAGGAACAGGCCCGCCAGACCGACAGCCATACCGGCGCGCGCCAGCTCGGTCACCTGACCACGACGACCGCCCGAGGCGGCGCCAAATGGGTCGCGGCATTGCAACGCATGGGTAACATCGAAAATCACCGGCGAGTTGCCAGAGACCTTTTTCATCACGCTAAAGCCCAGCATATCCACCACCAGGTTGTCATAGCCGAAGTTCGCGCCGCGGTCGCACAAAATCACCTTATCGTTACCGCCCTCATGGAACTTATCCACAATATTGCCCATCTGACCCGGGCTTACGAACTGCGGCTTTTTCACGTTAATCACAGCGCCGGTTTTCGCCATCGCTTCCACCAGGTCGGTCTGGCGCGCCAGAAACGCCGGGAGCTGAATCACGTCAACCACATCAGCAACAGGCTGCGCCTGGCTGGCTTCATGGACGTCAGTGATCACTTTTACGCCAAATGTCTGCTTGAGTTCCTGGAAGATTTTCATCCCTTCTTCCAGACCCGGCCCACGGTAAGAGTGAATAGAGGAACGGTTGGCTTTATCAAAAGAGGCCTTGAACACGTAAGGAATACCCAGCTTCTGGGTAACGGTTACGTAGTGCTCACAAATGCGCATTGCCAGATCGCGTGACTCCAGCACGTTCATACCGCCAAACAGCACAAACGGCAGGTCATTTGCCACCTTAATGTCGCCAATGTTAACCACTTTTTGTTTCATAGGATCGCCTTACACTTATAGGTAAAATGTCGGTTAATTAATGTAGAACAATTTGCTTGTGCGCAATGGTGTTGATCTGCGCACGAATCATTTCGCTGATCGGGTCTTCCGGACACTGTTCAACGAAGTAGCTTAAATCAGTCAGCGCAACGTGTTCACACTCAAGCTGCGCGTAGATCAACCCGCGGTCACGGATTTCGTAAGGATCTTCCGGGTTAAATTGCAACAATGCTTCGCTAACACGCAGCGCCAGCTCCATTTGCCGTTCCTCCATCAGCGAGGATTTCAGCGTATCCAGTAGCTTACGAATCACTTCGGCGTTATCCGCTTCGTCCAAATCTTCATTAAACAACTCGGCGACCGGACTAATATTGCCTTTTAACCAGACTTCGAGGGTATGTTCATCAAGCGTTTCACCGTTGAACGGGTTAATCAGCCACATTTCCCCTTCCAGCGATTCAATACGCAAAATCAACTGCGTTGGGAAGATAACGGGCACCAACGGCAAATCAAGACGGTTTGCTATCCATAATAAAATAGCGCCCAACGATACCGCGCTACCCTGGCGTTTTTTCAGGACTTTATCGAGCCATAAAGCATCAGAAAGACGGTAGACGCCGCGGGAATCCGTGAACCCCCACTCGCCGTAAAAAAGTGCCAGCAATTTTTCCAGTTGCTCATCCTGAGACAGGAGCTGGCTAATTTCTTCCTGCGCCAGACTGACCAGACGTTCCAGTTCGTCGTAGACAAACTGCGTGGGAAAATCCAGGCGAATCATCTCTGATGCCAGGATCATGCCATCACACAGCGGCGCATTGTTAAATTCGAAATCAGCTAACGACCTCATGACTTACCCCAGTAACGGTATTTTTGTGGTGGCGAGTTTAATGATGATGTACAGCACCACCAGCGCCAGCGGGAAAGCGATAAAACGCGCCTGCTGGCTGCGCGCCTGACGATAATCAAGCGCAATAAAACCCAAAACGATGTAGATGATAACGCCAAACAGTTTTTCAGTCAGCCATGAGCCCGACTCCGTGAATGGCAGGATGTGCGTTTTAACGATTAACCCAATACCGCTAAGCAGTAACAGGGTATCTATGACGGGAGGCACGATTCGTGTCCAGCGCGCGGCGGCCAACGCATGGCCGCAATAGCGCCACCAGTAACGAGCGACAAACAAACTGACGGAGAGCGCAACACAGATAAGATGAAGCGTGAGCAACATTGCAATTGTCATGGCGTAAAACGTCCGCAGGTCACGCGTTCATTACCACCATAATCACGACACGTTTCTACATCCGAGTAACCAGACCGCCTGAAAACCGCTCTTACCGCTTCGCCCTGCTGCCAACCGTGTTCCAGCAGCAGGAAGCCGCCGGGCGTTAACATCTGGCGGGCGTTATCGATAATATGCGTAAGATCCGCCATACCGTTTTCGTCCGCCACCAACGCCGAGCGCGGTTCAAAGCGTACATCGCCTTCGCTAAGGTGCGGGTCCTGCGCATCAATGTAGGGCGGATTGCTGACAATCATGTCGAACTGCTGCCCCGATAGCGCGCTGAACCAACAACTTTGCAGTATACGCACATTCCGGATAGCCAAATGTTCCGCGTTGCGTATCGCCAGCGCAACCGCATCAGGCATACGATCGACCGCAGTCACCTCGCAATCCGGTCGCTCGCAGGCCAGCGCCAGCGCAATCGCGCCGGTTCCGGTGCCTAAATCCAGAATACGACAGGTTTTTACCGGCAATCGCGCCAACGCCTGTTCAACCAGACATTCGGTATCCGGGCGCGGGATTAGCGTGGCGGGAGAAACGAAGAGCGGCAGCGACCAGAATTCGCGTAAGCCCGTCAGGTACGCAATAGGTTCGCCCTGTCTACGCCGCTGCAGCAGATCCGCGAGCTGTTGTTGCTGGACGTCGGTAAGCGGCGTTTCGCCAAAGGCCATGATATACGTCCGCCCCTTGCCTGTTACGTACTCAAGCAGGATCTCGGCGTCGCGCCGGGGGCTGTCGCTGTCCCGGAGCTGGTTTACCGCCTCATGCAGCCAGTGCTGAAAATCCATTATTCCTGCTCGGATAAGGCGGCCAGCAGGTCAGCCTGGTGTTCCTGAACAATCGGCTCAATCAGCATATCCAGCTTACCTTCCATCGTTTCATCAAGGCGATATAACGTCAGATTAATACGATGATCGGTCACGCGCCCCTGCGGGAAATTATAGGTCCGGTTACGATCGCTGCGATCGCCGCTGCCAAGCAGATTGCGGCGCGTTGACGCCTCGGCCTGCTGGCGTTTTGCCGTTTCGGCGGCGTGAATGCGCGCCCCGAGCACCGAGAGCGCTTTCGCTTTGTTTTTATGCTGCGAACGTTCGTCCTGGCATTCCACCACGATGCCGGTCGGCAAGTGGGTAATACGGATAGCGGAGTCGGTGGTGTTAACGTGCTGACCGCCCGCGCCGGAAGAACGAAACGTATCAATGCGCAGATCCGCCGGGTTAATATCCGGCAGCTCGGCTTCCGGCAGCTCCGGCATCACGGCGACGGTACAGGCGGAGGTATGGATACGTCCCTGCGACTCGGTCGCCGGAACACGCTGTACGCGGTGTCCGCCGGACTCAAATTTCAGTCGGCCATACACGCCGTCGCCGCTGATTTTGGCGATGATCTCTTTATAACCGCCATGCTCGCCTTCGCTCATGCTCATGATCTCCACGCGCCAGCGGCGCGTTTCGGCATAACGGCTGTACATGCGGAACAGATCGCCGGCAAACAGCGCGGCTTCGTCGCCGCCGGTACCGGCGCGAACCTCAAGGAACGCGTTTCGTTCATCATCCGGATCTTTCGGCAGCAGCAGTACCTGTAACTGTTGCTCCAGCTGTTCGCTTTTTTCTTTCGCTTCGCGCAGTTCTTCCTGCGCCATTTCTCGCATTTCAGGATCGTCGAGCATCATCTGAGCCGTCTCGATATCGTCCTGAACCTGTTGCCAGTCCGTAAAACAGCGAGAAACGTCGCTTAATTGCGCATATTCGCGCGACAATGCGCGAAAGCGGTCCTGGTCGGCGATAATTCCCGCATCGCCCAGCAACGCCTGAACTTCCTCATGGCGTTCGTGCAGGGCTTCCAGTTTGGCAACGATAGAAGGCTTCATAGGCGTAAATTCACCCTGTAAAAAAGTGTGGTGTGTGCTGCTACTCCAGCCCGAGGCTGTCGCGCAGAATATTCAGGCGTTCGTCATCCCCGTCACGGGCAGCCTGTTGAAGTGATTTCGTTGGCGCATGAATCAGGCGGTTGGTCAGTTTCCATGCCAGATCCTGCAAGATGGCTTGCGCATCACCGCCCTGTTGAAGGGCCGACAGCGCTTTGGTAGTCAGTTCGTCACGAATCTGCTCCGACTGACTACGGTATTCCCGAATGGTCTCGCTAGCCCCCTGGGCGCGTAGCCAGGCCATAAACTCGCTGGCTTCCTGCTCAACAATCGTTTCCGCTTCTACCGCCGCAGCCTGACGCTGCGCCAGATTATGCGAAATGATGCTCTGTAAATCATCGACGCTATAAAGATAAGCGTTCGCCAGTTTGCCGACTTCCGGCTCAACGTCGCGCGGTACGGCGATATCCACCAGCAGCATCGGCTGGTTGCGACGGCTTTTTAATGCGCGCTCCACCATGCCTTTACCGATAATCGGCAGCGGGCTGGCGGTCGAACTGATGATAATATCGGCATCCTGCAAACGGGCGTCGATATCGCTGAGCGAGATAACCTCAGCGCCAACCTCATCCGCCAGGGCTTGCGCGCGCTCGCGGGTTCGGTTGGCGATAATCATCTTTTGTACTTTATGCTCGCGCAGGTGACGCGCCACCAGTTCAATAGTTTCACCCGCGCCAACTAACAGTACAGTGACCGTCGAGAGCGATTCAAAGATTTGGCGGGCGAGCGTACAGGCGGCAAACGCGACGGAGACGGCGCTGGCGCCGATATCGGTTTCAGTCCGCACTCGCTTGGCGACGGAAAACGACTTCTGAAACATTCGCTCCAGCGCGCTGGCGTTAAGGTGGCCTTTTTGCGAATCCGCAAACGCTTTTTTCACCTGACCGAGGATTTGCGGTTCGCCCAGCACCAGTGAATCCAGACCGCTGGCGACGCGCATCAGGTGGCTGACGGCGTCATTGTCCTGATGCCAGTACAGACTGTTGCGCAGATCGTCCTCGTTCAGGTTATGGTAATCGCATAACCAGCGGATCAGCGCTTCCTGCAGGTTATCCTGCTCTTCCACGCTCAAATACAGCTCTGTACGGTTACAGGTTGACAGCACGACCCCGCCCTGCACCATTGGCTGCGCAAGCAGGCTGTCCAGCGCCTGATCAAGCGTGTCCGGCGAAAACGTTACGCGTTCTCGCAGCGATACAGGTGCCGTTTTATGGTTAATACCGAGCGCTAAAAGGGTCATGTCTGCGGGAGTAGTACCAGCGTTGATATGGTTAGTCTGCTTGCATCATACAGGATGCGCGTGGTCAATAAAAGAGAGAGCCCCCTTTTGGAGTAATTGGCAGCGCTCGCTAATTTGATGATTTAAGACAACTTGAAAGTAGACGATGTCACCAGGCGGCGCTAGCATTAAAGGCTATAACTGTAACCGATAGCAAAAATTTGCCGAATCGCGGCGCGAACGTTTTTACAGCCTGCAGGTTCAGTTTTCAGGCCTGATAAGCGTAACGCCATCAGGCAATTATTGCACCGTATCACAAGGATTCGTCATCACTATGACCCTGCCCGATTTTCGCCTGATTCGTCTACTGCCGTTAGCAAGCCTGGTTCTCACCGCCTGTACGCTTCCTGGGCATAAAGGCCCGGGCAAGAGCCCGGATTCCCCTCAGTGGCGCCAGCATCAGCAAGAGGTGCGTCATCTGAATCAATACCAGACGCGCGGCGCCTTTGCTTACATCTCAGATGATCAGAAAGTCTATGCGCGCTTCTTCTGGCAACAGACCGGACAGGATCGCTATCGCCTGCTGCTCACCAATCCGCTGGGCAGCACCGAGCTGGAGCTTAACGCCCAGCCGGGCAATGTCCAGTTGGTGGATAACAAAGGCCAGCGTTATACCGCCGATGACGCCGAAGAGATGATCGGCAAACTCACCGGGATGCCGATTCCGTTAAACAGCCTGCGGCAGTGGATCCTCGGTCTGCCTGGCGATGCCACCGACTACAAACTGGACGACCAGTATCGCCTGAGCGAAGTGAACTATCGCCAGGATGGTAAAAACTGGAAAGTGGTTTACGGTGGCTATGACAGCAAAACGCAGCCTGCCATGCCTGCCAATATGGAGCTTTCAGACGGCAGTCAGCGCATTAAGCTGAAAATGGATAACTGGATTGTGAAATGATGACCCATTGGCCTTCTCCGGCAAAATTAAATCTGTTTTTATATATCACCGGACAGCGAGCAGACGGCTACCACACGCTGCAGACGCTGTTTCAGTTTCTGGATTATGGCGACACACTCCACATCGAACCGCGTCACGATGGCGAAATCCATTTATTAACGCCGGTTAACGGCGTTGAAAATGAAGACAATCTGATCGTCCGCGCCGCGCGGCTGTTGATGAAAGTCGCCTCGGAGAGTGGGCGCCTGCCCGCCGGAAGCGGTGCGGATATCAGCATTGAGAAGCGCCTTCCCATGGGCGGCGGTCTGGGCGGCGGCTCGTCTAACGCCGCGACCGTTCTGGTGGCGCTCAATCATCTTTGGCAATGCGGGCTTTCCATTGATGAACTGGCGACGCTCGGCCTGACGCTCGGCGCCGACGTCCCGGTCTTTGTTCGTGGCCACGCCGCGTTTGCCGAAGGCGTAGGCGAAATATTAACGCCGGTGAATCCGCCGGAAAAATGGTATCTGGTCGCGCACCCTGGCGTAAGCATTCCGACGCCGGTTATCTTTAAAGATCCTCAATTGCCGCGTAATACGCCAAAAAGGTCAATAGATACGTTACTAAAATGTGAATTCAGCAATGATTGCGAGGTTATCGCAAGAAAACGTTTTCGCGAGGTTGATGCGGCGCTTTCCTGGCTGTTAGAATACGCGCCGTCGCGCCTGACTGGGACAGGGGCCTGTGTCTTTGCTGAATTCGATACAGAGTCTTGTGCTCGCCAGGTGCTTGAGCAAGCCCCGGAATGGCTCAATGCTTTTGTGGCGAAGGGTGTCAACCTCTCCCCATTGCATCGAGAGTTACTCTAACGCATTCGGGTTTCAGGAAGATGGCGAAATGACGAATCGCCGGTCATATATGCCGTATTTGACCGGTGTGAGGCATCGATACCAGCGCACATGAAACGTGAATGAAGACGAGTAAGCCGGGCAAGCTGAGCTTCGGTGACAACGTCACCTTGTTCCAGACGTTGCATCGCGCTCTTTAATACACCGCCTGGATAGGATTTTGCCTGGCCCGCACAGTTTTCGGCAGATTCTTTCCACCAATGGACGCATGCCTGAGGTTCTTCTCGTGCCTGATATGAAGCTTTTTGCTGGTAACGCCACCCCGGAACTAGCACAACGTATTGCCAACCGCCTGTACACTTCTCTCGGCGACGCCGCCGTAGGTCGCTTTAGCGACGGCGAAGTCAGCGTACAAATCAACGAAAATGTACGCGGTGGTGATATTTTCATCATCCAGTCCACTTGTGCCCCAACCAACGACAACCTGATGGAATTGGTCGTTATGGTTGATGCCCTGCGTCGTGCTTCCGCAGGTCGTATCACCGCCGTTATCCCCTACTTTGGCTATGCACGTCAGGACCGTCGCGTACGTTCCGCCCGTGTGCCGATTACCGCAAAAGTTGTCGCTGACTTCCTGTCCAGCGTCGGCGTTGACCGCGTTCTCACCGTAGATCTGCATGCTGAACAGATCCAGGGCTTCTTTGACGTTCCGGTTGATAACGTGTTCGGTAGCCCAATCCTGCTCGAAGATATGCTGCAACTGAATCTGGATAACCCGATCGTGGTTTCTCCGGATATTGGCGGCGTGGTTCGTGCCCGCGCTATCGCTAAGCTGCTGAACGATACCGATATGGCTATCATTGATAAACGTCGTCCGCGCGCGAACGTTTCTCAGGTGATGCACATCATCGGCGACGTCGCTGGCCGTGACTGCGTGCTGGTTGATGATATGATCGATACCGGCGGTACTCTGTGCAAAGCAGCAGAAGCATTGAAAGAACGTGGCGCTAAACGCGTATTTGCCTACGCGACGCACCCGATCTTCTCAGGCAATGCGGCAAACAACCTGCGCAACTCCGTCATTGATGAAGTCGTTGTCTGCGACACCATTCCGCTGACCGACGAAATCAAAGCGCTGCCGAACGTGCGTACTTTGACCCTGTCAGGTATGCTGGCCGAAGCGATTCGCCGTATCAGCAACGAAGAATCGATTTCCGCCATGTTCGAGCATTGATCGAACCCGGATCTGAAACCCGCTGCGGCGGGTTTTTTTGTCTGTAACACCCTTTTGTATGACTTATGCCTCCTTCACCTGCCATTTAGTTGACAGATGATGCGCTCATGGATGAAACATTATTGTGAACAAATTATTTTCCTCACATGTGATGCCTTTCCGCGCTCTCATCGATGCTTGCTGGAAAGAAAAATATACCGCCTCCCGGTTCACCCGTGATGTGATAGCCGGGATCACCGTCGGGATTATTGCTATCCCGCTGGCGATGGCGCTGGCAATTGGCAGTGGCGTTGCGCCGCAGTATGGCCTCTATACCTCCGCTGTCGCCGGGATCGTGATCGCGCTAACCGGCGGCTCGCGCTTTAGCGTTTCCGGCCCTACCGCCGCGTTTGTGGTGATTTTGTATCCGGTATCGCAACAGTTTGGTCTGGCGGGCCTACTGGTCGCCACGCTGATGTCGGGCTTCTTCCTGATCCTTTTCGGCCTGGCGAGACTGGGGCGATTGATTGAATATATCCCGGTGTCGGTCACGTTGGGTTTTACCTCAGGGATTGGTATTACCATCGGTACCATGCAGATTAAAGATTTTCTTGGTCTGCAGATGGCCCATGTGCCAGAGCACTATTTGCAGAAAGTCGGCGCGCTGTTTATGGCGTTGCCCACCGTCAATATTGGCGATGCCGCCATTGGCGTAGTAACGCTGGGAACGTTGATTTTCTGGCCGCGTCTCGGTATTCGTCTGCCAGGACATCTTCCCGCGCTGCTGGCTGGTTGCGCCGTGATGGGGATCGTTAATCTGCTGGGCGGCAATGTGGCGACTATCGGCTCACAGTTCCATTATGTTCTGGCTGACGGCACTCAGGGCAACGGCATCCCGCAGCTCCTGCCGCAACTGATGCTGCCGTGGAGTCTTCCTGGCTCCGATTTCACGCTAAGCTGGGATTCACTGCGCGCGCTGCTGCCAGCGGCCTTCTCGATGGCAATGCTGGGGGCAATCGAATCATTGCTCTGCGCCGTCGTGCTGGACGGCATGACCGGCACCAAACATAAAGCTAACAGCGAACTTATCGGCCAGGGACTGGGGAATATGGTCGCGCCGTTCTTTGGCGGCATCACCGCCACCGCCGCGATTGCCCGCTCTGCCGCCAACGTCCGCGCTGGCGCGACCTCTCCCATCTCGGCGGTAATTCACGCTATCCTGGTCATTCTGGCGCTACTGGTCTTGGCCCCGCTACTCTCCTGGCTGCCGCTTTCCGCGATGGCGGCGCTACTGCTGATGGTGGCATGGAATATGAGTGAAGCCCATAAAGTGGTAGATCTGTTACGCCATGCGCCGAAAGACGACATCATCGTTATGCTGCTGTGCATGTCATTAACGGTTCTGTTTGATATGGTCATCGCCATCAGCGTGGGGATTGTCCTTGCTTCCCTGCTGTTTATGCGCCGTATTGCGCGAATGACTCGACTTGCGCCGGTCAATGTCGATGTGCCTGATGATGTGCTGGTGCTGCGTGTTATCGGTCCGCTCTTTTTCGCCGCGGCGGAAGGACTGTTTACTGACCTTGAGTCACGTATTAAGGGTAAACGTATCGTCGTTCTGAAATGGGACGCAGTACCAGTGCTGGATGCAGGCGGGCTTGATGCTTTTCAGCGTTTTGTGAAGCGTCTGCCGGAGGGTTGCGAATTGCGTATCAGTAATCTGGAGTTCCAACCGCTGCGCACAATGGCGCGTGCCGGTATCAAACCTATTCCTGGGCGTCTGACCTTCTTCCCGAACAGGACGGAGGCGTTAGCGGATTTACTCAGTTAATGGACAATGCCCGGTGGCGATAACGCTTACCGGGCCTGAACCGGTTAGCTATGACGACGATTGTCGTTACGGCGGCAACGTTTGTCATAGTGACGTACCCACCAATATTTGTCGCTCACCTGCTCATGCCCCCCTACACGAGCCCCTGCCAGCCAAAGAACTGCCCCGACAAAAATGCTCAGTATTGCGCCATGCGCAAAAAACTGCGGCAAATTAAACTGCGGCAGTTGGTTTAAAATAGAGTAACCCACGCCGACAACCATCACGACCAGCCCCAACCCCATCAGCACGTTACCGAATAACGAAGCGTTTTTGCGTTTCATATGTCACCTCCGGAACTTTTGGGTTGTTTTTAGGAAATACCCCTAAACTTTATGTGTAAAGTATAGACAACACTTCCGTTTGTAAGTGCGGCTGTGATCACAAATGTAAAGTTTCATTTAACAAAACTCTACAAATAACACACTGAACAGTTTACATTTTTAATAATCAATGCTGGCAATTATTTAATTTACTTCAGAGTGTCGCTCTGTTTTGTCAAGCGGGCAGACAGACAGTAAACTACGCGCCAGTTATGGATCTACTCAGGACAAAAAACGTGGCAATTAAATTGATTGTTGGTCTGGCGAATCCCGGTACGGAATATGCCGCGACGCGACACAATGCAGGCGCATGGTACGTCGATTTACTGGCGGAGCGCCTGCGCGCGCCGTTGCGTGAAGAGCCTAAATTCTTTGGCTATACCTCACGCATCACGCTGGAAGGGGAAGATGTTCGCCTGCTGGTACCCACCACGTTCATGAACCTCAGTGGTAAAGCAGTTGGCGCAATGGCCAGTTTTTACCGTATTCAGCCGGACGAAATTCTGGTCGCTCACGACGAGCTGGATCTCCCTCCGGGCGTGGCGAAATTTAAACTTGGCGGCGGCCACGGCGGCCACAATGGTCTGAAAGACATCATCAGCAAGCTGGGCAATAATCCCAACTTTCACCGCTTACGCGTTGGAATTGGTCATCCAGGCGATAAAAATAAAGTTGTTGGTTTCGTGCTGGGTAAACCCCCTGTTTCTGAACAAAAATTAATTGATGAGGCCATTGACGAAGCGGCACGCTGTACGGAATTGTGGTTCAAAGAGGGTCTGGCCAAAGCAACAAGCCGTTTGCATACCTTTAAGGCGCAATAACCAGTGATGTGCGGCATTTTTGCCGCACGCCGTGTATAATAGGCGAAGTTATTTCCATTTCTGCAATCTGTTTTCTATAACAGATTGATTATTAAGATATTAAGGTGAGTTAAATCATGGGATTCAAATGCGGTATCGTCGGTCTGCCCAACGTCGGGAAATCCACCCTGTTCAACGCGCTGACAAAAGCCGGTATTGAAGCGGCAAACTTTCCGTTCTGCACTATCGAACCGAATACCGGTGTCGTGCCGATGCCCGATCCGCGTCTGGACCAGTTGGCTGAGATTGTTAAACCGCAACGCATTCTACCAACCACGATGGAGTTCGTGGATATCGCCGGTCTGGTAAAAGGCGCATCCAAAGGCGAAGGGTTGGGTAACCAGTTCCTGACCAATATCCGTGAAACCGAAGCTATCGGTCACGTGGTTCGCTGCTTTGAGAACGACAATATCATCCACGTGGCGGGTAAAGTAAATCCGGCAGAAGATATTGATGTTATCAATACCGAACTGGCGCTGGCTGACCTCGATACCTGCGAGCGCGCGATCCATCGCGTACAGAAGAAAGCCAAAGGCGGCGATAAAGACGCCAAAGCGGAACTGGCCGCGCTGGAAAAATGCCTGCCGCACCTGGCCGAAGCGGGGATGCTGCGTTCGCTGGACCTGACGGACGAAGATAAAGCGGCTATCCGTTATTTAAGCTTCCTGACGCTGAAGCCGACGATGTATATCGCTAACGTCAATGAAGACGGTTTTGAAAATAACCCGTATCTAGACCAGGTTCGCGAAATCGCCGCCAAAGAAGGTTCGGTCGTGGTTCCGGTGTGTGCCGCCGTCGAAGCTGATATTGCTGAGCTGGATGATGACGAGCGCGACGAATTTATGGCTGAACTGGGTCTGGAAGAGCCGGGGCTGAACCGCGTTATTCGCGCAGGTTATCGCCTGCTGAACCTCCAGACCTATTTCACCGCCGGGGTGAAAGAAGTTCGCGCATGGACCATTCCGGTTGGCGCAACCGCGCCGCAGGCAGCAGGTAAAATCCATACCGACTTCGAAAAAGGCTTTATCCGCGCCCAAACTATCGCTTTTGACGACTTTATTACCTATAAAGGTGAACAAGGCGCGAAAGAAGCCGGTAAGATGCGAGCGGAAGGCAAAGATTACATCGTTAAAGATGGCGATATAATGAACTTCCTGTTCAACGTCTAAATAACATTCGTTGTCTTATGAGGTTTCATTGAATCTCAGAACAACGGTAAAACTCTATAAAATCCACGCCATTGCGTGGATTTTTCATTTCATAATGTCTCAACTCATCTCGTAACAATGCTGTCAAAAATGAGTACAACATTTTTCCATCTTCATTTTAAGTAAGTACAAGAACGGTATAATAAATAAACAAGGCCCCGTTATGCTCACCGATACGCAATGCCGCACTGCCCGGGCCATAGTGTGAATGTTGTTTCGTCTAAGGTTTTGACTCTATACCAGCGAAAAGCTTTTTAGAAAGGTATAGATACCGTATGGCCTGTTTGGGTTAACTCATATCACAGTATCGCACATAGCCTCAGATCTTGTTCAGGCGTTCCCCCTACACTCGCCACCGAGGATCTTAGGCCAACTGCATGAACTACAAAATTATAATCATTTTGCAATTCTGAAACTAAATATAATTTGCGATTGCACTGCCATTAATTTAATACGCATAATGAATGAATAAA
Organism: Salmonella sp. SJTUF15570; assembly: GCF_043357055.1. Classification (NCBI taxonomy): domain Bacteria; kingdom Pseudomonadati; phylum Pseudomonadota; class Gammaproteobacteria; order Enterobacterales; family Enterobacteriaceae; genus Salmonella; species Salmonella sp. SJTUF15570. The sequence goes on from NZ_JBEUKJ010000004.1 coordinate 39,066, forward strand.
AAATCATTAAAATCGTAGACTGTAATACTCTAAGAATCGCGTGAAGGAATTCATATTAAAATATTGAGATGTTTTTTTAACAAAGAATCAACCCTGTTTGCTCTGTGACTATAGAGAAATACCGAAAGTTTTATTTTTGATCAAATCCAACCGGCTGGACGCACCATCATCAATTTTAGATTGACATTCATTAATAATAGTAGAATAGTGACCATAGAAATTTCGGTAGATATACAGGATGATGCCGTGGATAGTTTTATTTCTAATTTAATCATTTTCTTATTTATTGCCTTTTTGATAACGTTTTTTATATTCACACAAAGAATAAAAGCTAAAGCAATAGATAAAATTGACAATAGTTTGACGCTTTACAGCATTATCTTTAACAAGGGCGTTCAGGACCATGTCACATATCCTCAGAATATCATATCACATTTAAAAATCGATCGTTTTTACCCGTTGGTCACTTACCTCCCTGCAATCCCACTCTTTTGTCTTGTTTTATATTGTCTGGAAGGCTTGTCATTAGCAATATTAACAATTTCTATCATTGCATTACTTTCATTTGCTGCATTGAGTCTTACAATCTCACTTGATATATATGAAAATGCTATTGTTCATAATACGTTGCTAAGGAAAAGAGTCTTTTTATTTAGCCAACTTGACTCTATTGATGAAAAAATAGACTATGACGGTGTTCCAAACACAAAAGAAGAAGCACTAATGTATCCAAGATATTATGCCATAGTAAAAAATGGGCGAGTCATCTTTTGCATACCGAAAACACTTAGCAATTACTCCAACTTCAAAAAAAATTTCAATGAATCGTCTATTTTTATAAAAGAAATAATAGGCAACGAATATTAACCAGATAATTAACCCATTATTTATCAGGAAGGTATAAAATGTTTCAGAATTCAGGCGAAGTGATTATGTACTTCGGTTGTTTTTTATTCTCCTTACCATTTATCCTTGTTTTAATCAGAAAAGTACTTTTTTTTGTGGGGCTACAATATAATTTCCTTCATAGCCACAAAGCAGGTGTCTCTTTTGGATTGCTACTTATATATGGACTTATCATCGCATACATAGGGCAGTCGTATAAAGACAGGATCTGCAATGATGTGATGCTTTCTTATTATGAACAAGGTATAAATTATTCTGAGCTAACGCCATCGCAGAGGATAAATATATTATATGCGAGTATTCATATGCCTATAGATTTCAAAAAAGGTAACGACGTCTCTAAGTACTTACCTGCGTTAGAAAAATACACATACCAATCAAAAATATATAAACATAAATCAATAGAAGAGGCCAAAGAAGAGACAAATCAATTTATGAAAACATTCACACAATAATTATACATACTGCATACCAAGCCACAAGTGCGGTAAACACATCGACCTTTGGTGTACATTAACACTAAGAGCCTATCCCACCAGGCGTTATTGGCGCAGCCAGTTTGGACACGGACAGCGCGCAAAAACCGGAGCGTACACGTAGTACGTGAGGTTTGACTCGCTACGCTCGCCCTTCGGGCCGCCGCAAGCGGCGTTCAAAACGCTAACGCGTTTTGGCGAGCACTGCCCAGGACCAAAATGGCAAGTAAAATAGCTCTAATGGGATAGGCTCTAAGCGTCAATCCCTCTTACACAGTTATAGCAGCGCACCAGGTACAATGCATTGATACTTAAAGACTGGTGTAGGAATTCATAATTGGAAACATCGAAGATTCAGAGTTTTCGTCAGAGATCGGGCCAGGGTCAATCTGGCCGGGATCTCAAAAATGCATGGAACTAAAACGAGTCTATTTACAGTAAGTTCTTTTCTTAATTACCAGTCGACATTCACTGTATGGTTATAAAAAGGATGCTGATCCTTTAGCGGCGTCTCATAACTTGGGATCGCATCATAATCATCTTTTCCCCGAACGGAATACCTTCCCGCTTCGATATCAAAACGATGTTTGAGCCATCCCGCAACATGACTTGCGAAAGCCTCTTTTCTTCTTAATGGCCAATCGACAGAAGCCAAATTAACATCTAATAAGTACCGCCCTTCTTTATTAACCTTGATCATTCCAGCCTGCAGTAACGCCCGTACCACCTGGGATTGGTTATCATGAATCCAGACCCAGGCATTTCCAAATTCCATTGCATAGCTATCATTTAAAAAATCTTTTTTTGAAAATAATTCACTTACATAATCATTGATAGAGTCAGCATAATTTTTTACTTTAGATGCAGATAAATCAAAAAAAGATTCAAATTCGAAAGTATTGTCATTAATACAGGACAGTAACGCACCCGGTTCCGAGAGCTGGGTCCATGATTGTAAACTCTCTACAGCTATAATGAATTTGAAAGTATTTCTTCCAATGATACCCCGGTCAATTAAAGTTAAAATATCGTGAGCTACGGTAGGAATATCTTCTACAAATGGAACAATTATTCCCGCACCACTTATTTCGCTTGATTTAAAATCAAACCCTGGGGTGCTTTCAATGTTTTCCGGAATACCATACTCTTTAATATGATTAAGGAAATTTTTAATATCGCCACGATATGGCCATCGCCATTCGCGTTCATGTGTCCAGTCAATCTTACCTGGAACATAAGTAACATATCTATATTGTTCAATTAAAGGAAGAGCCGTTTCATCAAGAATACGTTCCCCGTTTCTGCCTTGCGAGCATCGAGCATTGTTATGCTCATCCAACCCATATATGACTGGCCTTGCCCCATAATTAAACATTTGCTCTTTAGGTAAAACGATTGCATATAAACCGATTTTTTCATTTCGTTCTAATCGGCGAACACCAGTTTCTAAATAAGCTGCAATCGGCATATCTGTAAAGCATACCACCGGGGAGTCACCATATACGGTTCGTTGCCCATTTCGGTATGACCAGGACGAGAAAATTTTATGACTGCGTAAAGATAATCGAAGTAAATATTTAGCATCAATGAAACATGCGTGGTGCTGATTATTAAAACCACAGTGTTCAGGCAAATAAATATGGCTACCGGTCTCTAAATCAACGTCCCGAAAAAAATGAATCAAATAATCGGATAAGTCAAATCTGATGTTATTTTTCATGGGGCGCCCTCTTTCAAATGGTCTCTTTTTTGCATTCCTTTAAAACCAGCACCATCATTTTATATAAAAATCATCACGAAGTATGCTTCTTTTAACGATGACATCAAACCCTCCCTCCTTTTGCGTCAACTTACGTATCCCTGAAATGGCGAGACCAGGCTAAATCTACCCGAGGTTGCTCACTGAAAACCTCATCCTGGAACAAGCTCAACCGTCCTTCCCCGCCACGGCCCTTTCGCCGAAAAACCGATAATGGGTATAAATATACCGCTATAAGCTATACCCACACACTTCACATTGTTTCTTATCGTTAATCCGATACGCTTTTTTCACATTATTTCTGGCGATATACGCCGGTGCAAAGTGAATCGGGCTCGTTTCCGCGCTCGCGCGTAACCCAATGATTTGCTTTGCTGGCGGAACGTCAACGGACCCGCAAAAGCGCCTTATGCCCCTGGCGGAGCGTGGTGCAAAAAGGAGAAAAAATACGCGTTATGAATAACGAGGAGACCTTTTATCAAGCCATGCGTCGTAAGGGAGTGACCCGACGCAGCTTTCTCAAATTCTGTAGCCTTGCCGCCACATCGCTGGGACTGGGCGCCGGAATGACGCCAAAGATCGCCTGGGCGCTGGAGAATAAACCGCGGATTCCGGTGGTCTGGATTCATGGACTGGAATGCACCTGCTGTACCGAATCCTTTATCCGTTCCTCGCACCCGCTAGCCAAAGATGTGATCCTCTCGCTGATTTCCCTCGATTATGACGACACCCTGATGGCCGCCGCCGGCGCACAGGCCGAAGAAGTCTTTGACGATATTACCACTCGCTACGCCGGGAAATACATTCTGGCGGTGGAAGGCAATCCGCCGTTAGGAGAACAAGGGATGTTCTGTATCAGCGGCGGCCGCCCGTTTATTGAAAAACTGAAGAAAGCCGCCGCGGGCGCCAGCGCTATTATCGCCTGGGGAAACTGCGCCTCCTGGGGTTGCGTCCAGGCCGCCCGCCCCAATCCGACCCAGGCAACGCCTATCGATAAAGTGATCACCGACAAGCCGATCGTGAAAGTCCCTGGATGTCCGCCAATCCCGGATGTCATGAGCGCCATTATCACCTATATGGTGACGTTTGATCGTCTGCCGGAACTCGATCGCATGGGCCGTCCACTGATGTTCTACGGTCAGCGTATCCACGATAAATGCTACCGTCGCGCCCATTTTGACGCCGGTGAATTTGTCGAGAGCTGGGATGATGACGCCGCCCGCAAGGGATACTGTCTGTACAAGATGGGCTGTAAAGGGCCAACCACCTATAACGCCTGCTCCTCCACACGCTGGAATGACGGCGTCTCCTTTCCTATCCAGTCCGGTCACGGATGTCTGGGATGTTCAGAAAATGGTTTCTGGGATCGCGGCTCGTTTTATAGCCGCGTGGTGGATATTCCCCAGATGGGTACCCATTCAACCGCCGATACGGTGGGGCTGACCGCGCTGGGCGTGGTCGCGGCGGGCGTTGGCGGTCACGCTGTCGCCAGCGCGCTCAACCAACGTAAACGCCACAAACAACAGTTAGCGCAAGCCGAACAACAGCCGGACAATGAGGATAAACAGGCATGAGTAACCAGTATCAAACCCAGGGTTATACCGTTAACGACGCCGGCCGTCGTCTGATCGTGGACCCGATTACCCGCATCGAAGGGCATATGCGCTGCGAAGTGAACATTGATGAGCAAAACGTCATTACCAATGCCGTTTCCTGCGGCACGATGTTCCGCGGGCTGGAGATCATTCTGCAAGGCCGTGACCCGCGTGACGCCTGGGCGTTTGTTGAACGTATTTGTGGTGTATGTACCGGGGTACATGCTCTGGCATCGGTGTACGCTATCGAAGATGCGATTGGTATCCAGGTGCCGGATAACGCCAATATTATACGTAACATCATGCTGGCTACGTTGTGGTGTCACGATCATCTGGTCCATTTTTATCAGTTAGCCGGTATGGACTGGATTGATGTTCTGAATGCGCTGAAAGCCGATCCGCGCGCCACCTCGCAGTTGGCGCAAAGCCTTTCCGCCTGGCCGATGTCATCGCCGGGCTACTTCTTTGACGTACAAAATCGATTGAAGAAATTTGTCGATGGCGGCCAGCTTGGGATATTCCGTAACGGCTATTGGGGACATCCACAGTACAAACTGTCGCCAGAGGCTAATCTGATGGGTTTTGCCCACTATCTTGAAGCCCTCGACTTCCAGCGAGAGATCGTCAAAATCCATACCATATTTGGCGGTAAGAACCCCCATCCTAACTGGATCGTCGGCGGGATGCCGTGCGCGATCAATCTCGATCAAAGCGGCGCGGTCGGGGCTATCAATATGGAGCGCCTCAACCTGGTGCAGTCGATCATCACCCGCACCGCCGACTTCATTAACAACGTGATGGTTCCGGACGCGCTGGCTATCGGCCAGTTCAATAAAGCATGGAGTCAAATTGGCACCGGTCTGTCGGATAAATGCGTGCTGAGTTACGGCGCATTTCCGGACATTGCCAACGACTTCAGCCAGCAAAGCCTGTTAATGCCGGGCGGCGCGGTGGTCAATGGCGATTTTAAAAATGTCATGCCGGTAGATTTGGCCGATCCGCAGCAGATACAGGAGTTTGTGGATCACGCCTGGTACCGCTATCCGGACGATCGGCTGGGGCGTCATCCTTTTGACGGCATTACCGATCCCTGGTACAACCCCGGTGATGTCAAAGGCAGCGATACGCATATCCAGCAGCTCAACGAGCAGGAACGTTACTCCTGGATTAAAGCGCCGCGCTGGCGGGGTCATGCCATGGAAGTCGGCCCGCTTGCCCGAACGCTTATCGCGTACCACAAAGGGGATGCCGCCACCATAGAGTCGGTAGATCGCATGATGTCCGCCCTTAAACTGCCGCTCTCCGGTATCCAGTCTACGCTTGGCCGTATTTTATGCCGCGCGCACGAAGCGCAATGGGCCGTCGGTAAGCTGCAGTATTTTTTCGACAGGCTTATGACCAACCTGAAAAACGGCGACCTGGCCACCGCCAATACCGAGAAATGGGAACCGGCCAGTTGGCCGCAGCACTGCCGCGGCATCGGTTTTACCGAAGCGCCTCGCGGAGCGTTGGGACACTGGGCGTCAATACGCGATCAGAAGATTGAACTCTATCAGTGCGTGGTCCCCACCACCTGGAACGCCAGCCCGCGCGATCCTAAAAAACAGATCGGCGCCTATGAAGCGGCATTGATGGGAACGCAAATGGCGATTCCCGACCAACCGTTAGAAATCCTGAGGACGCTGCACAGCTTCGACCCCTGCCTCGCCTGTTCAACCCACGTGCTCGGCGACGACGGCAGCGAACTGATTGCCGTCCAGGTACGCTAAGCGTTAAGGAAAAGAACGATGACTGGAAAGCTATCTCCACGCGTCGGGGAGGCGCGTGATACTGCCGTCAGCCACTATGTGTTTGAAGCGCCGGTACGCCTGTGGCACTGGCTAACGGTGGCCTGCATGTTGGTACTGATGGTAACAGGCTACTTCATTGGCCGGCCCTTGCCGTCGGTGAGTGGCGAGGCGACCTATCTGTTTTACATGGGCTATATCCGGCTGATCCACTTTGCCGCCGCGATGATCTTTACCGTGTTACTGCTGGGGCGAATTTATTGGGCCTGTGTCGGCAACCGCTATTCGCGAGAGCTGTTTATCGTCCCGGTCTGGCGTCGCAGTTGGTGGCAAGGCGCTTTCTCCGTGGTCCGCTGGTATCTGTTTCTGGAGAAAAAACCGGGGAGCGACATCGGACATAACCCTGTCGCGCAGGCCGCGATGTTCGGCTATTTCCTGTTGTCGGTATTTATGATCCTCACCGGTTTCGCTCTGTTTGGCGAGCATAGCCAGTACGCGATCTTTGCGCCGTTCCGCTATGTGGTTGAATTTTTCTACTGGACCGGCGGCAACTCCATCGATATTCACAGCTGGCACCGACTGGGTATGTGGCTGATCGCCGCCTTCATCGTCGGGCACGTTTACCTCGCTATCCGGGAAGACATTATGTCCGACGATACGGTGATCTCCACCATGATCAATGGCTATCGCAGCCATAAATTCCCCAAACCGCACGACAAGGAGCCCTCATGAATGCGCAACGCGTAGTGGTGATGGGGTTAGGAAACCTGCTGTGGGCCGATGAAGGATTCGGTATCCGGGTCGCGGAGCGTTTGTATGCCCGATATCACTGGCCTGAAGAGGTGGAAATTGTGGACGGCGGTACGCAAGGGCTAAACCTGTTAGGTTATGTTGAGCAAGCCAGCCATCTCCTGCTCCTTGACGCGATCGATTACGGCCTGGCGCCGGGCAGCCTGCGAACCTATGCCGGCGAGAAAATCCCCGCGTATCTCAGCGCCAAAAAAATGAGTCTGCATCAAAACAGTTTTTCCGAAGTTCTGGCGCTGGCCGACATCCGCGAGCATCTGCCCTGTCACATAGCGCTGGTCGGTCTGCAACCGGCGCAACTGGACGACTATGGCGGTAGCCTGAGCGAAATAGCTCGCAGCCAGCTACCGGCGGCGGAACAGGCCGCCCTGGCGCAACTGGCCGCCTGGGGGATCGTACCGCAGGCAAACGAGGTCGCACGCTGCCTGAACTATAAATGCCTGTCGATGGAAAATTATGAGGGAGTGCGCATACGTCAGTATCAGACACGTCTGGAGGACAAAAGAAGTGGCGAATGACACCCCGTTCTCTGCGCTATGGCAACGCCTGTTAACCCGTGGATGGCAACCGGTAGAGGCTTCTACGGTAGACGACTGGATCAAACGGGTTGGAGATGGCGTCGTCCTGTTAAGTAGCGATCCGCGGCGTACGCCGGAAGTCAGCGATAACCCGGTGATGATTGCCGAACTCCTGCGTGAGTTCCCGCAGTTTGACTGGCAGGTGGCGGTGGCCGACCTTGAACAAAGCGAAGCTATCGGCGATCGCTTTAATGTACGTCGGTTTCCGGCGACGTTGGTTTTTACAGACGGCGAGCTACGCGGCGCGCTCAGCGGCATTCATCCCTGGGCTGAACTGCTCACGCTGATGCGTTCGATGGTTGATACTCCCGCAGCGCAGGAGACAGCACAATGAGCAACGCCTTTTTTCATCTGCTGGGGCCAGGCACGCAGCCTGATGACGCCAGTTTCTCGATGAATCCCCTACCGCTCACCTGTCAGGTCAATGGCGACCCAAGTATGGCGGCGCTGGAGCGCTGCGCTCACAGCCCGGCGGTGATGGCATTGTTGACCGATCTGCGAGGTCAGCTTGCCCGGCGCATTCCGGAAGTCGGCGACGTGCTGGGATGGGAGTTATCTCCCCTGAATGCCGATGATCTCTCATTCCTCAATACGCTATTGGGCGAAGGCGAAGTCTCGGTACGCATTCAGCATCCGGACGGGAGTGAAAGCGAGATCCAGGAGACTATCTTCTGCGGCCTGTGGCGGGTACGCCATCTGCATAACCGACGTCTGCTGACGGATCGTCTGGAAGCAGGTAGCGCGCCCCTGACATTATGGCAAGCGGCGACTGCCGATACGCTGCCTGACGACTCTCTGCTGCCTCCGCCTGTCGCTGGCCTGATGAATGGACTGCCGCTGGCCCATGAGTTATTGGCGCACGTACGCGATCCGGCGTTGCAACCTCACAGCATCAATTTGACCCAACTGCCGCTCAGCGAGGCCGATCGTCTTTTTCTGGCGCGTTTATGCGGACACGGGAACATCCAGATTCGCATCTCCGGGTATGGCGAAAGCCAAATCAACGCCACAGCATTGCGCCATCTCTGGCATGTACGCTGTCTGGATGCCCTTAAAGGGCCGTTGCTCGATAGCTATGAGATTTGTCCTTTGCCGGAGCTGGTACTGGCGGCCCCGGAAGATCTGGCCGATTCGCGCCAGCGCCTGGATGAAGTCTGCCGATGGCTGGAGACGCGCTAGCGCTCTCAACAGGAACGTCACCGGTGTCCGGTACTGATTAGCTTTTTACTCTCTTTCTGCCTACAGGAGTTAGCATGTGGGATGTCATTGACTTATCGCGCTGGCAGTTTGCGCTGACCGCGCTGTATCACTTTTTATTTGTTCCTCTTACGCTTGGGCTGATTTTTTTGCTGGCCGTCATGGAGACGATCTATGTGGTGACGGGGAAAACCGTCTACCGCGATATGACGCGTTTCTGGGGCAAGCTCTTCGGGATCAATTTTGCTCTCGGTGTGGCTACCGGCCTGACCATGGAGTTTCAGTTCGGGACTAACTGGTCGCTCTATTCCAACTATGTGGGCGATATCTTCGGCGCGCCGCTGGCGATGGAAGCGTTACTGGCCTTCTTTCTCGAATCCACTTTTGTCGGCCTGTTCTTTTTCGGCTGGCAGCGGCTGAATAAATACCAACACCTGCTGGTCACCTGGCTGGTGGCCTTCGGCTCCAATATTTCAGCATTATGGATTCTGAATGCCAATGGCTGGATGCAGTATCCTACCGGCGCTCATTTCAACATCGATACATTACGGATGGAAATGAGCAGCTTCAGCGATCTGGTCTTTAACCCGGTGAGCCAGGTGAAATTCGTCCATACCGTCATGTCCGGTTATGTCACCGGCGCCATGTTTATTATGTCCATTAGCGCCTGGTATCTGCTACGTGGCCGCGAGCGTGAGGTGGCCTTGCGCTCGTTTGCTATCGGCTCAGTATTCGGCACCCTGGCCATTCTGGGAACCCTGCAACTGGGCGACAGTTCGGCCTACGAGGTCGCCCAAATTCAGCCGGTGAAACTGGCGGCGATGGAAGGCGAATGGCAAACCGAACCCGCGCCCGCGCCGTTTCATCTGATTGCCTGGCCGCAGCAGGAACAGGAGCGTAATGCATTTGCCGTGAAGATCCCTGCTCTGCTGGGTATTCTGGCCACCCATTCGCTGGATACGCCGGTTCCGGGGTTAAAAAACCTGATGGACGACGCGCTGCCGCGCCTGAAGCGTGGCCGGGAGGCCTGGCTGCTCATGCAGGAGATATCGCAAGGTAATCGCTCGCCGCAGGTACTGAATGCGTTTCACGCCGTTGAGGGCGATCTGGGGTACGGCATTCTGCTGGCGAAATATGCCCCGGATATGAACCATGTGACGCCGGAGCAGTATCGTGCGGCCCAGCGTGGCGCTATTCCTCAGGTGGCGCCGGTGTTCTGGAGTTTCCGTATTATGGTCGGCTGCGGTTCGCTGCTGTTAGTGGTGATGTTGATTGCGTTGATACAGACGCTGCGAATGCGTATCGACCAGCATCGCTGGGTATTGCGTATGACGCTGTGGAGCCTGCCGTTACCGTGGATTGCCATTGAAGCCGGTTGGTTTATGACGGAGTTTGGCCGTCAGCCCTGGGCGATTCAGGACATTCTGCCGACCTGGTACGCTCACTCCGCGCTGACGCCGGGCCAGTTGGCCTTCTCAATGGGGCTTATCCTCGGACTTTACACCCTGTTTTTAATCGCGGAAGTCTATCTGATGCAGAAGTACGCGCGTCTTGGGCCGAGCGCCATGCAACATCAACAACAAGCGCAACAACAGGGATAAAGGAGACAATCATGTTGGATTATGAAACGTTGCGGTTCATTTGGTGGCTGCTGATCGGCGTCATCCTGGTGGCATTTATGGTAACTGACGGGTTTGATATGGGTGTCGGTTGCCTGCTCCCGCTGATAGCGCGTAACGATGACGAACGCCGGGTGTTGATCAATAGCGTCGGCGCCCACTGGGAAGGAAACCAGGTATGGTTGATTCTCGCGGGCGGGGCATTATTCGCCGCCTGGCCACGGGTCTATGCCGCCGCGTTTTCCGGTTTTTATGTGGCGATGATCCTGGTGCTGTGTGCCCTCTTCTTTCGCCCGCTGGCCTTTGATTATCGGGGTAAAATCGCCAATGCCCGCTGGCGCGCGCTGTGGGATACCGGTCTGGTTATCGGCAGCCTGGTGCCCCCAGTCGTATTCGGCATCGCGTTCGGCAACCTGTTTTTAGGCGTGCCGTTTGCCTTCACGCCGCAGCTTCATGTTGACTATTTTGGCACCTTCTGGCAGTTACTCTCGCCCTTTGCCCTACTGTGTGGATTATTGAGCCTGTCGTTGGTGATTATGCAAGGAGGCGTCTGGTTACAGTTGAAAACGGAGGGCGTTATTCGTCAACGGGCTCTGTCGGCCACCCGCCACAGCGCGCTGCTGATCGTGATCTGCTTCCTGCTGGCCGGTTACTGGCTGTGGGCCGGCGTTGATGGCTTTGTCTTACTCACGCAGGATGCCAACGGTCCTTCCAATCCGCTCTTAAAAGGCGTGGCGATACTCCCTGGCGCATGGATGAACCACTTTATACGCTCGCCGCTACTGCTCATCATCCCGTTGCTCGGTATGATCCTGCCGATTCTGGCTTTCTATGCCTGCCTTCGCGGTCAGACTATTCGTGGATTTCTGTTCGCTTCCCTGACCCAGGCCTGCGTCATCTTTACCGCCGGCATAACGCTATTTCCTTTTGTGATGCCGTCGAGTGTTAGTCCTCTCTCCAGCCTGACGGTGTGGGACAGCACCTCCAGCCAGATGACGCTCGAAATCATGCTGGTGATTGTGCTGATTTTTCTGCCGATCGTACTGCTCTATACGCTATGGAGCTATTACAAAATGTTGGGGCGTATCAACCTGGAGACCCTCCGCCGCAACGATCATGAACTTTATTAGGGAGCGGGAGCGATGTGGTATTTACTGTGGTTTGTCGGCATTCTGCTGATGTGCTCACTGTCGACGCTGGTGCTGGTGTGGCTTGAGTCGCGTCAACAATAAAGAGGTAACCCGGGGTCAGCGCCGTCTGACTCCGGTTATTTTTATCTTTTTACGCGCCTGGCGAAGACGTTTCCCCGCCGACAGGACGACATAACATTGATACATGTCGTTATCATAATCTTTACTTTTAGAGGTGCGTCATAATTATGACAAATAGCCGCCTTGCACATATCACGCATATTTAAGCAATTAATTGCATAATTAGCGATATATCACCTCTTATAGCGGATAGTTAACCACTTCTCATCCAAAATCATAACGAAAATCCAACTGCCTGCCATTTTTGATCTGAGTTAATTGTTTAAAAAAGTGTTAAATTTATCGCTACATGGTGTGATCTACTATGTACCACGGTCAATTAAAGAACATATTACTTTTATCACTAAGGTTTATCATGGATAAGTTATCTTACGCTTCAGATAGCAGCACATCTGCCTGGAATACCTACCTGCAACAAATCGAGCGTGTGGCCCCTTATCTGGGCGAGTTAGCCCCCTGGGTGGATACTCTGCGCCACCCAAAACGCGCTCTGATCGTCGATATTCCGGTACAAATGGATGATGGCACTATTCGCCATTTCGAAGGATATCGCGTGCAGCACAACCTCTCCCGAGGTCCGGGTAAAGGCGGTGTTCGCTACCATCCTGACGTTGATCTCAATGAAGTGATGGCCCTGTCAGCATGGATGACCATCAAATGTGCCGCGCTGAACCTGCCATACGGCGGCGCTAAAGGCGGTATCCGCGTCGATCCGTTCTCGCTGTCGGAAGGTGAACTGGAGCGTTTGACCCGCCGCTATACCAGCGAGATCGGCATTATCATCGGGCCGCAGAAAGATATTCCTGCGCCGGATGTCGGCACCAACGGTAAAGTGATGGCCTGGATGATGGATACGTATTCCATGAATCATGGCACGACGGTCACTGGCGTCGTCACCGGTAAGCCTATCCATCTTGGCGGTTCGCTGGGCCGTGAAAAAGCGACGGGGCGCGGCGTTTTCGTCAGCGGGCTGGAAGCCGCACGTCGGGCGAATATTGCCGTTGAAGGCGCTCGCGTTGCGGTTCAGGGTTTTGGTAACGTCGGCAGCGAAGCCGCGCGTCTGTTTGCAGGCGCTGGCGCCCGTGTCGTGGCGATTCAGGATCATACCGCGACCCTGTTTAACGCCACCGGTATTGACATGAAGGCGCTCACGGCATGGCAGACAGAACACAAACAGATAGCCGGTTTCCCGGGCGCGGAAACTATCGCCAGCGATGCGTTCTGGCGTCTGGAGATGGATATTCTGATCCCGGCGGCGCTTGAAGGTCAGATAACTCGTCAGCGCGCGGAAGCCCTGACGTGTAAGCTGGTGCTGGAAGGGGCTAACGGCCCGACCTATCCGGATGCTGATGATGTTCTGGCCAGCCGTGGTATCCTTGTGGTGCCTGACGTGGTCTGTAACGCAGGCGGCGTAACCGTCAGCTACTTCGAATGGGTACAAGATATGGCCAGCTTCTTCTGGAGCGAAGAAGAGATCAACGCGCGCATGGACAAAATCATGACCGACGCGATCGTCCATGTCTGGGAGAAAGCGGCTGAGAAATCCTGTTCTCTGCGCACCGCAGCCTATATTGTCGCCTGTGAGCGCATTCTGCTGGCCCGTAAAGATCGCGGTATCTATCCAGGTTAAGGCGACAAATCATTGCGCTAAAATCCACGTCCCGGCGTGGATTTTTTGTCTGTATACCCCGTTTTCCACGCGCGCGCCGATAAATTCTGTCTCAATAAAATGTCTGTTTGTTCGCAAAATAGCGGTTCAATCACGCGTATCTGGTCATCGTAGACTAAGGTTTTGTCATGGTAAATGCCGTTGGCTTTGGCTCACCGCTAAGGAGATAACTTGATGATACCCCCAGAGATTCGCCGTTCTGTTCTACTGCAGAAAGCCATAAAACTGGCGCTGGCAGGGACGCTGCTGACGTTTGCATCGTTTTCGGCGACTGCCGCAGACCCGTCTTCCGACACTGAAACTCCGCAGCCGCCGGATATTTTGCTTGGCCCGCTCTTTAATGATGTCCAGAATGCAAAACTCTTCCCCGATCAGAAAACCTTTGCTGACGCCATACCTAATAGCGATCCGCTCATGATTCTTGCGGATTATCGTATGCAGCGGAACCAGTCCGGCTTCGATTTGCGTCATTTTGTTGATGTTAACTTCACCCTGCCGAAAGCGGGTGAAAAATATGTCCCGCCTGCCGGGCAGTCATTGCGTGAACATATTGATGGCCTGTGGCCGGTGCTGACCCGTTCAACTAAAAACGTCGAAAAGTGGGGCTCGCTCTTGCCGTTGCCTGAATCCTATGTCGTACCGGGTGGGCGATTCAGAGAGATTTACTACTGGGACAGCTATTTTACGATGCTGGGGCTGGCGGAAAGCGGGCACTGGGATAAGGTGGCGGATATGGTGGCGAACTTTGGTTACGAAATTGACGCCTGGGGGCATATTCCCAACGGCAACCGTACCTACTACCTGAGTCGTTCGCAGCCGCCTTTCTTTGCGTTTATGGTTGAGTTACTGGCGGAACATGAAGGTGACGATGCGCTGAAAGAATACCTGCCGCAACTGCAAAAAGAGTACGCCTATTGGATGGAGGGCGTTGAGACATTGCAGCCAGGGCAACAAAACCAACGCGTCGTCAAACTGGAAGACGGCAGCGTTCTCAACCGCTACTGGGACGATCGGGATACGCCCCGCCCTGAATCCTGGGTTGAAGATATCGCTACCGCCAAAAGCAACCCCAACCGCCCGGCAACGGAGATCTATCGGGACCTCCGATCTGCCGCCGCCTCCGGCTGGGATTTCAGCTCCCGCTGGATGGATAATCCGCAGCAGCTCAGTACCATTCGTACCACCACGATTGTCCCTGTCGATCTTAACGCTCTGCTGTATCAGCTGGAGAAAACCCTCGCCCGCGCCAGCGCTGCGGCGGGCGATCGGGCCGAAGCCTCGCAATATGACGCGCTGGCCAACGCGCGGCAAAAAGCCATTGAAATGCATCTGTGGAATAACAAAGAGGGTTGGTATGCCGACTACGATCTGCAGAACAATAAAATCCGTGACCAACTCACCGCTGCCGCGCTGTTCCCGCTCTATGTAAACGCCGCCGCGAAAGATCGCGCCGCGAAAGTGGCAGCGGCGGCTCAGGCGCATCTGCTACAGCCTGGCGGGCTGGCTACCACCTCGGTTAAAAGCGGACAGCAGTGGGATGCGCCAAACGGCTGGGCGCCGTTACAATGGGTCGCTGCCGAAGGATTGCAAAATTATGGGCAGGATGACGTGGCAATGGAAGTCACCTGGCGCTTTTTAACCAATGTGCAGCACACCTACGATCGCGAGAAAAAACTGGTCGAAAAATATGATGTCAGCAGTACCGGAACCGGCGGTGGCGGCGGCGAATATCCCCTTCAGGACGGCTTTGGCTGGACCAACGGCGTGACGCTGAAAATGCTCGATCTGATTTGTCCGCAGGAAAAACCGTGCGATAGCGTACCGTCTACTCGTCCGGCATCGTTAAGCGCAACGCCGACAAAAACGCCGTCTGCAGCGACGCAGTAACGCGTGTTTATAGTAGGTTGACCCGGCGCTGACCGGGTCAACGCTTACACGTTCTGCAGCGGTTAGCCGCGTCGCAGAAGGCGGAAAATCACCAGCACCACAATCGCGCCCACCACGGCGACCAGGAAACTGTGCAGATTGAAGCCGCTGATACTGCCGCCAATACCAAACATCGTCGCCAGCCATCCGCCAACGACCGCCCCGACGATACCGAGAATACAGGTCAGGATAAATCCCCCGCCATCGCGCCCCGGCATAAGCAATTTGGCGATAACGCCGGCAATCAAACCAAAAATAATCCAGGCGATAATTCCCATTTGCAAACCCTCTTTCCAGTAAAAACGTTTTAAGTATAGGCAAAGTCGAGCGTCGCATTTCTGAACACTGATTTATCTCGCGGACATAAAAATTTATTTATCGCTATTAAGTTCTTTCTACCGATGCCGATAACCCAACGATAGTCTGCGTATCAGGGGTTATTTCGTGTGAGTGGTTACAATGAGCAGTTCCTGAAAAAAAATCCATTAGCGATATTAGGCGTGCTACGGGATTTAAATAAAAATCAGGTTCCACTGCGTATTTCATGGGCGCATGGTCAATTCATCAGTAAAATTTTGGCGGTAGACCCGGAAAAACTCATCGTGGATTACGGCAGCCAGGAATATGAAAATAGCGCCGTATTACGTGCCGGGCAGGTAGCCATTATCGCAGAAACGCAGGGCGCAAAAGTCGAGTTCACGTTGCCGCAACTCGTTACAGGTGAATATCAGCGGCTGCCGGCCTTTATCACGCCCCTGCCGTCGTCACTGTGGTTTGTCCAGCGCCGGGAGTATTTTCGTATTGGCGCGCCGCTGTATCCGCCTTATTACGGCGTCACCACGCTACCGGACACCCGTACGTTACGTTTTCGCCTGTTTGATCTTTCCCTGGGCGGCATGGGCGCGCTACTGGAATCCGCCATCCCCGACGGACTAATCGAAGGCGCGCGCTTTTCGCAGGTTGAACTGAACATGGGGCAATGGGGGATTTTTCACGTTGACGCCCAGCTTATCGCCATCAGCGAGCGTAAGGTGATTGATGGGAAAAATGAAACGATCACCACTCCCCGCCTGAGCTTTCGTTTCCTTAACGTTAGCCCGGCGGTGGAGCGGGAGTTGCAGCGGATTATTTTTTCGCTTGAGCGCGACGCCCGAGAAAGAGCGAATAAAGTGCGAGAATAATCTTCACGCTAAACTACATGGCGTCCAGCGCCTGCTGAAGCTTCCAGATATAGCGCGGCGCCTGCGGCGCGGGATGATTATCAACAACATGTTCAAAAAACTCGTCCGCATCCAGATCGTTAATTTTTTCTATCGCCTTCTTCCTGTCGGATGAAAAAGTACGCAATAACGCGCCTGCGCCGTTAGCATAAGAGACGACCAGCGCATATTGCATCACCTGCGGATCTTTGATGCCGGCCAGCGGCCCATTTTCCAGAATGCTCAGATACGCCGCGCCCATTGAGATGTTACGCTCAGGGTTTTTCAGCTCGCTGGTGGTCGGTTCGCCACGCCAGCCCATACGACGGTAAACGTCACGCCCGGAGGTCGACGCCTTTAACTGCATCAGGCCAATCGCATTGGATTTACTGACCGCGTTAGGGTTGCCGCCGGATTCAATGGCGATAATCGCGGTGATTAAATGCGGATCAACCCCCCATGCCGCCCCGGCTTTTTCACTGATGGGCATCCACTGCATCGCACGCTTTACAGGCACTTCGGCATTCCACGGCGGATTCCTGTAATCCTGTTTTGAGCTACAGCCAGCCAGTATTACTACCAAAAAAGCAAACCATCTTAATTTCACGTCATCTATCCTTATAGCCGTAACTTATCTGTCGAAGAGGTTATAACCGCCCCGGCCAGGCACTTAGGTTGCCTCCCTGGTGCGCATCCAGAAACGTCGCACAACGAGGGACATCGCCTAATATATGCGGCATGATATACATTTGCATTCTATTGTCAGCAAGGAATTACCATGTCTCTGTTTCATTTAATCGCCCCCTCGGGCTACTGTATTAACCAACAGGCCGCGTTACGCGGCGTTCAGCGCCTGACTGACGCGGGTCATCAGGTGGAGAATGACGAGGTGATTCGTCGCCGCTATCAGCGTTTTGCCGGTACGGACGCGGAACGGCTGGCCGATGTTAATTCGCTGGCCTCGCTAACTTCGCCGGATACGATCGTCATGCCAGTTCGCGGCGGCTATGGCGCCAGCCGCTTGCTGGATCGTATCGACTGGCAGGCGCTCGCCTCCCGGCAACAGCGCGATCCCTTACTGATTTGCGGTCATAGCGATTTTACGGCGATTCAGGCTGGACTCCTGGCGCAGGCCAATGTCATCACCTTTAGCGGTCCTATGCTGGCGGCAAATTTTGGCGCCGAAACGCTGAATACGTTCACCGAGCAACATTTCTGGCTGGCGCTACGCAAGGCGCAATTTACCGTAGGGTGGCAAGGCGACGGCCCTCAGTGCGACGTACAAGGCACCTTATGGGGCGGAAATCTGGCGATGTTGATTTCCCTTATCGGTACGCCCTGGATGCCGACTATCGATAAAGGAATTTTAGTGCTGGAAGATGTCAATGAGCATCCTTTCCGGGTGGAGCGTATGCTTTTGCAACTGGAGTATGCCGGAATTTTAAACCGCCAGAGCGCCATCGTTCTCGGCAGCTTTAGCGGCGCGGCGCCCAACGAGTATGACGCCGGCTATTCTCTGGAGAGCGTCTACGCGTTTTTACGTTCCCGTCTGTCCGTTCCGCTGATTACCGGTCTCGACTTCGGGCATGAACAGCGTACGGTGACGCTCCCTATCGGGGCAAACGCGACGCTTAAAAATACGCGCCAGGGGACTCAACTCACTTTATCTGGCCATCCTACGCTGCAATTGTAAAAAAAGTCCCCGACAGGCTAAGTAAAACGCTGCCCTGGCCGTTATTATGTTAATGTTAAATAATACGAAGTCGTGTGAGTCAGGAGATATAAAACGTTGGATGCTGCAACAATTATTAGTCTATTTATTTTAGGTTCCATCCTTGTAACCAGCAGTATCCTGTTAAGTTCATTCTCATCGCGACTGGGTATCCCGATTCTGGTCATTTTTCTCGCCATTGGGATGTTAGCGGGTGTGGATGGCATTGGCGGTATTCCTTTCGATAATTATCCTTTCGCTTATATGGTCAGTAACCTGGCGCTGGCGATTATTTTACTCGATGGCGGCATGCGCACCCAGGCCAGCTCTTTCCGGGTAGCGCTGGGCCCCGCGCTGTCGCTGGCGACGCTCGGCGTGCTGATCACGTCGGGGTTAACAGGTATGATGGCCGCCTGGCTGTTTCATCTGGATCTTATCGAAGGTCTGCTTATCGGCGCGATAGTCGGTTCCACTGACGCCGCAGCGGTCTTTTCTCTGCTTGGCGGCAAAGGGCTAAACGAACGTGTAGGCTCCACGCTGGAGATCGAATCGGGAAGTAACGACCCGATGGCCGTTTTTCTGACCATTACATTAATTGAGATGATCCAGAAACATGAAACCGGTCTGGACTGGATGTTTGCCGTCCATATTATCCAGCAGTTCGGTCTCGGTATTGTTTTTGGCCTCGGCGGCGGTTACCTGCTACAGCAGATGATCAACCGTATTTCTCTGCCCAGCGGCCTGTATCCGATGCTGGCACTCAGCGGCGGTATTCTGATTTTTGCTTTGACGACCGCGCTTGAAGGCAGCGGCATTCTCGCGGTCTATCTGTGCGGATTCCTGTTAGGAAACCGTCCGATTCGCAACCGTTACGGCATCCTGCAAAACTTTGACGGACTGGCCTGGCTGGCGCAGATCGCCATGTTCCTGGTCCTGGGACTGCTGGTGACGCCTTCCGATCTGTGGCCGATTGCCGTCCCTGCGCTTATTCTCTCTATCTGGATGATTTTCTTCGCCCGCCCATTGTCGGTGTTTACCGGCCTGCTGCCTTTTCGCGGCTTCAATCTTCGGGAGCGCATTTTCATCAGTTGGGTCGGACTGCGCGGCGCGGTGCCGATTATTCTCGCCGTTTTCCCGATGATGGCCGGGCTTGAAAACGCTCGCCTGTTCTTTAATGTCGCTTTCTTTGTGGTACTGGTGTCGCTGCTCCTGCAGGGAACATCGCTGTCATGGGCGGCGAAGAGAGCCAAAGTGGTCGTGCCTCCGGTTGGCTGGCCAGTATCGCGCGTGGGGCTTGACATCCATCCTGATAATCCGTGGGAGCAATTCATCTATCAGTTGAGCGCCGACAAATGGTGCGTCGGCGCGGCGTTGCGCGACCTGCATATGCCGAACGAAACCCGCATTGCCGCGCTATTTCGCAATAATGAACTGTTTCACCCCACGGGTAGCACTCGCCTGCAGGAAGGCGACGTACTCTGCGTGATTGGCCGGGAGCGCGATCTGCCAGCGCTGGGCAAATTGTTTAGCCAGTCGCCGCCGGTTTCGTTAGATCAGCGTTTCTTTGGCGATTTTATCCTCGAAGCGAATGCGAAATTCGCCGACGTGGCGCTTATCTACGGGCTGGAAGAAGGAACGGAATACCGGGATAAACAACAAACCCTGGGTGAAATCATACAGCAACTGCTAGGCGCTGCGCCGGTCGTCGGCGATCAGGTGGAGTTTGGCGGCATGATTTGGACGGTAGCTGAAAAAGAAGATAACGTGGTACGCAAGATTGGGGTACGCGTCGCCGAAGACGAAGCAGAATAAGGTCGCCGGACAACGTCGACCCGCCCCCAGTGGACCGGTCGACGCCTTAGCCTGAATTAGGTTACGTTGTCACAAACGGCACGCGCGGCGCTACGGCGCACAGTAGCTCATAGCCCAGCGTGCCTGCCGCAGAGGCGACATCATCGACCTTAATTTCTTTGCCCCATAATTCAACCGGCGTGCCGATTCCCGCCTGCGGACACGGCGTCAAATCCACCGCCAGCATATCCATTGAAACGGTGCCTACTGTTCTGGTACGGATACCGTCCACCAGCACAGGCGTCCCGGTCGGCGCATGGCGTGGATAGCCATCGGCATAACCCGCCGCGACGATGCCAATGCGTTGTTCCTGAGTCACAGAATACCCTCCGCCATAGCCTACTTTTTCACCCGCGCTCAGCGTCTGCACGCCAATAATTTCGCTACTCAGCGTCATCACGGGTTTTAGTCCGGTATCGGCAATATCCCGCCACTGTCCTGACGGCGACGCGCCGTACAAAATAATGCCCGGCCTGACCCAGTCATAATGCGCCTGGGGATGCCACAGCGTCGCTGCCGAATTTGATAACGAGTATGCACACTGCAGGCCTTCTGTCGCCAGCGCAATACGCCTCATCGCTTCCCCGATACCTTCCGGATGATCGGCCTGAGCAAAATGTGACATCAGGGTCATTTCACCGACATTGCGCATTGCCCGCAATTGCTGCCAGACGGTCTGCGCCCGCTCAGGCTGAAAACCGAGTCGGTTCATGCCGCTGTTGACTTTGACATAGATATCCAGCGGCGCGTTAAGCCGCGCATTTTGCAGCGCTTTCAACTGCCAGTTACTGTGGATGCAGGTGGTCAGCCGATAAGTGTCATATGCCTCCAGGTCTTGCGCATGGAAAAACCCCTCCAGCATTAATATCGGCCCTTTCCACCCGCGCTCACGCAGGGTAATCGCCTCTTCAAGGTTGAGCATAGCGAAACCATCTGTGGCGCCCAGCGCGCTCCAGACGCGTTCAATACCGTGGCCGTAGGCGTTGGCTTTCACTACCGACCAGACGCGCGCCTCTGGGGCCGCCCGGCGCACAATAGCCAAATTTTGTTTCATTACCTGTAAATCAAGGCTGGCCTGTATAGGGCGGGTCATTTCACTTCCTTTATCAGTTATGCGCGCTATGCAAACGTTGCGGGCGGGTGGGCGTAAAATCGGAACGGTATCGCGCCACGCTCAGATCGTCGTAGGGTATCGCTGGCGTGCGACCCGACAAGATATCGCTTAACAACTGGCCTGAACCGCAGGCCATCGTCCAGCCTAAGGTGCCGTGTCCAGTATTAAGCCACAGATTTTTATAACGGGTGCGTCCTACTACCGGCGTGCCGTCCGGCGTCATGGGGCGCAGGCCGGTCCAGAATGTGGCCTGCTCAATATGACCGCCGCGCGGAAAGAGATCGCGCACAACCATCTCCAGCGTCTCGCGGCGCGGTTGCAGTAAGTCGGTATTAAAGCCCACGATTTCCGCCATTCCCCCCACGCGAATACGCTTATCAAAACGCGTAATAGCGATTTTGTAGGTTTCATCAAGAATCGTCGATACCGGCGCGCCGTCTGGCTCGACGATTGGGATGGTTAATGAATAGCCTTTCAGCGGATACACCGGGATATCAACAATGCCTTTAAGCATCGCCGTCGAATACGATCCAAACGCCATGACATACGCATCTGCTTTAATGATCTCATCGGCGCATTTCACGCCGTAAATCTGATCATTTTCGTACAGTAATTTTTCCACGGGAGTATTAAAGCGAAAGGTTACGCCCGCCTGCTCCGCCATGCGCGCCAGACGCTGGGTAAAGAGCTGACAGTCCCCGGTTTCATCATTCGGTAAGCGCAGTCCGCCGGTTAATTTATGCGCAACCTCAGCCAGAGCGGGTTCAACTTCCGCCAGTCGGCTGGCTTCCAGGAGCTGATACGGCACCCCGGCATCTTCCAGCACGGCGATATCACGGGTGGCGTTCTCATACTGTTGCGCGGTGCGAAAGAGTTGTAGCGTTCCCCCCTGGCGGCCTTCATATTCGATACCGGTCGCGGCGCGTAGCGTTTTCAGACAGTCGCGACTATATTCCGCCAGACGCACCATGCGGCCTTTATTTTCCATATAATGCCGGGTATCGCAGTTACGCAGCATTTGCCACATCCACTTCAGTTGAAACGGGGTGCCATCCAGACGCACCGCCAGCGGCGCATGGCGCTGGAACATCCATTTTATCGCCTTCAGCGGTACGCCAGGGGCCGCCCAGGGCGCCGCATATCCCGGTGAAATTTGTCCGGCATTCGCCGCGCTGGTTTCTTGCGCCGGGCCGGATTCGCGATCGATGACGGTGACATCATGCCCCGCCTGACTCAAATACCAGGCGCTGGTCACGCCAACTACGCCACTCCCCAGGATGACAACTCGCATAACCACTCCGTTAATAGTAAAAGAACAATCTTCTGATTACATCTTGATAACCCAGATGAAAATATTATTCAACATATGACTTTTTTATGGTGACGTGCTTCACATATACCCTAAAGACAAGCGATCCCACTGGTTTGGGATCTCCTGCTACGCGGCATGGCTATACAGCATAAAATGATGCCAATACCCGTTTTTTTGCCGTGCAGAGTGGAGGAAATCGCAAAGAAAAGTTTTCACGATCAAGTCGTTTTTTAACATGGTGTTCTATGCTTGAAAGGAGGCGCTCCATACAGAGAGCGTCGCCAACAATGAGGGTGCGCGAATGGCAACGATTGATTCCATGAACAAGGACACCACACGTTTGAGCGATGGACCCGACTGGACATTTGATCTGCTGGATGTCTATCTGGCAGAGATAGACCGCGTGGCGAAGCTCTACCAACTGGATACTTACCCGCACCAAATTGAAGTCATCACTTCCGAACAGATGATGGACGCCTACTCCAGCGTCGGGATGCCGATCAACTATCCGCACTGGTCGTTTGGCAAAAAGTTCATTGAGACGGAACGTCTGTATAAGCATGGTCAACAAGGACTGGCTTATGAAATTGTGATCAACTCTAATCCCTGCATTGCCTACCTGATGGAAGAAAACACCATCACCATGCAGGCGCTGGTCATGGCGCACGCCTGTTACGGCCACAACTCCTTTTTTAAAAATAATTATCTCTTCCGGAGCTGGACGGATGCCAGTTCTATCGTCGATTACCTGATTTTCGCCCGGAATTACATTACCCGCTGTGAAGAACGCTACGGAGTGGATGAAGTAGAAAAACTGCTCGACTCCTGCCACGCGCTGATGAATTACGGCGTCGATCGCTATAAGCGTCCGCAGAAAATCTCGTTGCAGGAAGAGAAAGCGCGACAAAAAAGCCGGGAAGAGTATCTACAAAGCCAGGTGAATATGCTGTGGCGCACGCTGCCAAAACGCGAGGAAGAAAAAACTGTCGCCGAAGCACGCCGCTTTCCCGCTGAACCGCAGGAAAACCTGCTCTATTTTATGGAGAAAAACGCCCCGTTGCTCGAGCCGTGGCAGCGCGAAATTCTGCGCATCGTGCGTAAAGTCAGCCAGTATTTTTATCCGCAGAAACAGACGCAGGTCATGAACGAGGGCTGGGCGACCTTCTGGCACTACACCATCCTGAACCATCTGTATGATGAAGGCAAAGTGACGGAACGCTTTATGCTGGAGTTTTTACACAGCCATACCAATGTCGTATTTCAGCCGCCCTATAATAGCCCCTGGTATAGCGGAATTAACCCCTATGCGCTCGGCTTTGCCATGTTCCAGGATATCAAACGTATTTGTCAGTCGCCCACGGATGAAGATAAATACTGGTTTCCGGATATTGCCGGTTCCGACTGGCTGGAAACGCTGCACTTCGCCATGCGCGATTTTAAAGATGAAAGCTTTATCAGCCAGTTCCTGTCGCCAAAAGTGATGCGTGATTTCCGTTTCTTCACGGTACTTGATGATGACAGGCATAATTATCTGGAGATCTCCGCCATTCATAACGAAGAAGGTTATCGGGAGATTCGATCAAAACTGTCGTCACAGTATAACCTGAGCAACCTGGAGCCGAATATTCAGGTCTGGAATGTGGATTTACGCGGCGACAGATCGCTGACGTTGCGTTATATCCCGCATAACCGCGCACCGCTGGATAAAGGCCGCAAAGAGGTGCTGAAACATGTGCATCGGTTATGGGGCTTTGATGTGATGCTGGAGCAACAAAATGAGGATGGCAGCGTAGAACTGCTGGAGCGTTGTCCGCCGCGCATGAACATGCTGTAATCGAGATGCTGCCCGGTAGTGTTTGCGCTTACCGGGCATCGCGGGATTATCGTCCCTGAATCGCTAAATCGCCGGGCAGATTTTTCTGCATCCGATGCCAAATCTCGCCGCTGTCATGCCCGTAACGTCGCACCGTTTCATACACCTGGTCGTGCGCGCCCTGCTCGCATAACGACGATAATTTATGATAGAAACCCAGTGCCAGACTGCGCGCTTCCGGATTGGCGAAATAGTGGCGACCAATGCGGGTGTATAACCCTTTCATGCCGTTCAGGATCAAGCCGTAAATAGGATTGCCGGAGGCGAATGCCAGACCACGAAAGATGTTATAGTCCAGATCGGCGAATGCATCGGCATGGTCGGCCACTTCGTGGGCAGTGGCCAGCACTTCCTGCGCCTTATCCGGGTGTTGACGCAACGCGGTACGAATAAAGATAGTAGAAATATTGGTACGCACCGACAACAAATTGTCGATCAGTTGCGGAACGCTTTCATGATCAAGGCGGGCCAGCGTTTCAAGGATATTCAGCCCTGACGTTTCCCAAAAATTATTAACCTTTGTCGGTTTGCCATGCTGAATGGTCAGCCAGCCATCTCGCGCCAGCCGCTGTAACACCTCGCGTAATGTCGTGCGCGTCACGCCGATCAGTTCGGAGAGTTCTCGTTCTGCCGGTAAGATCGTGCCAGGAGGAAAGCGGTTATTCCAGATACTTTCAATAATATACTCTTCCGCGAAACCCGCCGGGCTCTGCGCCTTAATGACCATAGTGAGATTTCCATTACACAGCAAAACATAGTTGTACTCATCATACCAGACGGGCGTAACACCTGATAGCGGACGCAATGAAGAAAAAGGGGATCAAGGCACCATTTCTGATATCGCCTGCCAATATCGTTAAGGACTTGCTTGCATTCGTCGCGCTCGCTACTCTCTGTGTTTAAACATAAAAACGCTATTTCATTTTTCTAGGTAAGGAAAAATTTCATGGAGATCTCATGGGGTCGCGCCATGTGGCGCAACTTTTTAGGCCAGTCGCCCGACTGGTACAAACTGGCACTACTTGTCTTTTTAATTGTTAACCCATTCATTTTCTTAGCTAATCCCTTTGTTGCCGGTTGGCTGCTGGTGGCAGAATTTATCTTCACCCTGGCGATGGCGTTAAAGTGTTACCCCCTGCTGCCCGGCGGGTTACTGGCCATTGAAGCCGTTATCATCGGCATGACCAGCGCCGCCCATGTACGTGAAGAGGTTGCCGCCAACCTGGAAGTCTTGCTGCTGCTGATGTTTATGGTGGCAGGCATCTACTTTATGAAGCAGTTATTGCTGTTTATTTTTACCCGTCTGTTACTCAGTATCCGCTCGAAGATGGTTCTGTCGCTGGCCTTTTGCGTCGCCGCCGCGTTCTTGTCGGCTTTCCTTGACGCGCTTACCGTCGTTGCGGTGGTGATCAGCGTCGCCGTCGGTTTTTACGGGATTTACCATCGTGTGGCCTCATCGCGCGGCGAAGAGAACGATATGCTGGACGACAGCCATATCGATCCGCATTACAAAACGGTGCTGGAGCAATTCCGCGGATTCTTGCGTAGCCTGATGATGCATGCAGGCGTGGGGACGGCGCTGGGCGGTGTCATGACCATGGTCGGGGAGCCGCAAAACCTGATCATCGCTAAAGCGGCTGGCTGGCATTTCGGCGACTTTTTTTTGCGGATGTCGCCTGTCACCGTCCCGGTACTGGTATGTGGACTGTTAACCTGTATGCTGGTCGAGAAAATGCGCTGGTTTGGCTATGGCGAAACGTTGCCCGAAAAAGTCCGCGACGTTTTACAGCAATTCGACGATCAAAGCCGTAAGAAGCGCACCCGCCAGGATAAAATTAAACTAATAGTCCAGGCGATTATTGGCGTCTGGCTGGTTACCGCCCTCGCCCTCCATCTCGCGGAGGTGGGACTGATTGGTCTGTCGGTCATTATTCTGGCCACCGCGTTAACGGGTGTCACCGATGAACACGCCATCGGCAAAGCGTTTACCGAGTCGCTGCCGTTTACTGCGCTGTTAACCGTTTTCTTCTCCATTGTGGCGGTTATTATCGATCAACATCTTTTCGCGCCGATTATTCAGTTCGTCTTGCAAGCCTCTGAACACGCGCAGCTAACGCTGTTCTATCTCTTTAACGGCCTGTTGTCCTCCATCTCAGATAACGTCTTTGTCGGCACCATTTATATCAACGAAGCGAAGGCGGCAATGGAAAACGGCGCTATCAGCTTAAAACAGTTTGAGCTTTTAGCCGTGGCCATCAATACCGGTACTAACCTGCCATCGGTAGCGACGCCAAATGGTCAGGCGGCATTCTTATTCCTGCTGACCTCCGCGCTGGCGCCGTTAATCCGTCTCTCCTATGGCCGTATGGTCTGGATGGCGTTACCGTACACTATCGTACTGACCCTGATAGGGCTACTGTGCGTCGAATTCACTCTTGCGCCGGCCACCGAATGGATGACTCAGGCAGGATGGTTAGCAACGCTTTCGTAACGTTTGGCCGGGCAATACACCGCCCGGCTCCGATTTTTGCCTGATAATTATCCAATTACACATTATTTCATTTCCCGCTAGTGGCGCACGAATTGAATTGGTTTACACTGCGGTCTCTACGCATGTTGCAGGGAAATTATTATGTTGCGATTTTTAAACCAGTGCTCACGGGGTCGGGGCGCATGGTTACTGATGGCGTTTACCGCCCTGGCGCTGGAAATGGTGGCGCTGTGGTTCCAGCACGTCATGTTACTTAAACCTTGCGTGCTATGTATTTACGAACGTTGCGCCCTGTTTGGCGTGATGGGCGCGGGTCTGGTCGGCGCAATAGCGCCGAAAACGCCGCTGCGATACGTGGCAATGGTTATCTGGATTTACAGCGCCTGGCGGGGTCTACAACTGGCGTATGAACATACGATGATTCAGTTGCATCCCTCGCCGTTCATGACCTGTGACTTTATGGCGCGCTTTCCAGACTGGTTGCCGTTGGGTAAATGGCTGCCGCAGGTGTTTGTGGCATCCGGTGATTGCGCCGAACGCCAGTGGTCGTTTTTAACGCTGGAGATGCCGCAATGGCTGTTGGGGATCTTTGCCGCTTACCTTGTGGTGGCGATAGCCGTCGTCATAGCCCAGGCATTTAAGCCTAAAAAACGCGACCTGTTCGGTCGTTGATACACACGCTCCTTCGGGAGCGTTTTTTTTGCCCGAAGCGTTGTTTGCCAGTGATTAAAAGGTGTATATTAAATACATCTTTTAATCACCACATCAGGGAGATGTCTTATGTCCCACTTACGCATCCCGGCAAACTGGAAAGTTAAACGCTCTACCCCCTTTTTCACCAAAGAGAATGTTCCGGCGGCACTGCTCTCTCATCACAACACAGCGGCAGGCGTTTTCGGACAACTCTGCGTGATGGAAGGCACCGTGACCTACTATGGCTTTGCGAATGAAACCGCGACAGAACCAGAAGTGAAAGTGGTGATTAATGCCGGGCAATTCGCCACCAGTCCGCCGCAATACTGGCATCGGGTAGAGCTGAGCGATGATGCGCGGTTCAACATTCATTTTTGGGTAGAGGAAGACCATCAGGGCGAGGAAATGTATCAACAGAAAAAAGCCTGACATCGGTAAACCAGTCACCACTGGGCGGCGTCCCGCCCAGTAGCCAGGTGATTAATGGCGCTAATTAAACGCTAGAGTAGTTTAATTTTAACGTGGTATCCCTCAAGCCCTTTCATCGTTTCTCGCGGCGCGAACTCTATTTCGGAAACCTCTTGCCCGGTTTTCTTCCGTAGTTCGGCAACCTTTTTGCTAATGAGTGCCGCGATTTCCTCTTCTGCTTTATGTGTCAACTCTTCGCTGTTCATTGATTTCCTCCTTTGAACTCGCAAACGGCTAAGCGCAATAAGACAGTGTCGTCATGGACGCGCTACTATTTTAACGTACAAAAAATTATAGGCTATCTTTCTGAGGATTATCAGGATGTTTCGCTTTAGAAGATGTAAAAAACCGCCTGGCACAGACGGTGCATCAGGCGGTTGGTTAATAGCACAAGACGCTATCTACGAGGATCTTCAACCTCATTCTGGGTATCCGGGTCGAGAGGATCGTCTCCCTCTGGCGTATCCGGAATATTTTCACCAGGAAGCGGCTCATCCTCTGGTAATGGATCGACTAAATCAGGACGTTCAGACATAAAGCCTCCAACGAACCATAGTTATTAAAGATACCCTACAGCACTACTTTTGGTTTTTCTTTGGATTTTTTCCTTCGTCTTCGGGTGTCTTATCAGGCTTCCTGGGCTGATCCTTTGAAACGCGCAACGGTTGGTTATTCATGGGGTAACTCCTCAGGATAGGCAGCGATATACTGCTTTGAAAGTATAGAGTCGCCACCATACGTGCGCGAGCGCAGCGACAAGGCGCGTCAGGGAGGAGTAGAAGGCAGTGATAACGCCAGGTGACGGAATTTGCACGCAATTCCTGATTTCAGGGGGCGCCCGGCGTAAATTAAAGAATTGTAAACAATCAGCCGTTTTGCCGAAGACTTATTCTGCCCACGACGGTTTATTTAAAATATGATCCTGCCAGTCCCGTACTTCAGATTCTTTAACCGCGATATGACGGACAGAAATTCGCTCGCCATGCATAGCAGCTTTCGATCCAGTCAGCAGCGGATGCCACGTCGGCAAGGGCTTACCTTCCGCCAACAAACGGTAGGCGCAGGTCATCGGCAACCATTCAAAGTCTGGCAAGTTTTCGCGAGTGAGTTTGATACAGTCGGGTTCAAATTCAAAACGGCGCTCATAATGACGGCACTGGCACGTTTTAATATTTAATTGCCTGCACGCCACGTTGGTGAAGTAGATTTCATCTGTATCTTCATCCATCAGCTTATGCAGGCAGCATTGACCGCAGCCATCGCACAGCGACTCCCACTCGGCATCGGTCATTTCATCCAGGGTTTTACGTTGCCAGAAAGGTGTATCGCTCATTAAAGTATCCGCCATTGCACTAAAGCTGCACCTTATAACCAGTCTGGCCTGCAGATGCAAGTTTTACCGCCGCTGAAGGCGGCAAGCAGATTTTACAGAACGCGGGTAGACAATGTTTCGCCATTAAAACGAATGTCCAGCTCATCGCCGCTCAATAATGGCCCCACGCCTGCCGGCGTGCCGGTTAGCACCACGTCCCCGGCTTTGAGCGTAAAATAGCGGCTCATATAGGCGATAAGGGGCACAATAGGATGAATCATATCCGCGGTCGACCCTTGCTGGCGAACCTCGCCATTAACGTTAAGTCCGATAACCGTATTTTGCGGATCGCCGCAGAAGGCCGCGACAGGGATGAAGCCTGAAATCGGACATGCGTTATCAAAACCTTTGGCTTTTTCCCAGGGCTGTCCGGCCTTTTTCATTTTCCCTTGAATATCGCGCAGGGTTAAATCAAGCGCCACGCCATAACCGGCTATCGCTTTACATACATGATCTTCGGTCGCCTGGCGGAGCGTTGCGCCAATCAGCACGGCAAGCTCAACTTCATGATGAACAGCGCCCATATCCGCCGGAATCGCCAGCGGCTGGCGAATATCACACAATGCGGTTTCCGGCTTGATAAAAAGCACGGGTTCTTCCGGCGTCGCGCTGCCCATCTCCTTGATGTGATTTGCGTAATTACTGCCCACGCAGACCACTTTACTTACCGGGTAATCA
The DNA here is from genome assembly GCF_043357055.1 of Salmonella sp. SJTUF15570. Taxonomy (NCBI): domain Bacteria; kingdom Pseudomonadati; phylum Pseudomonadota; class Gammaproteobacteria; order Enterobacterales; family Enterobacteriaceae; genus Salmonella; species Salmonella sp. SJTUF15570. The sequence continues at coordinate 69,418 of NZ_JBEUKJ010000004.1, forward strand.
AGCAAGGCGCCTTGCCAGTTACGATGTTGATACATATTTTCCCCTAAGATCATGATGGAATTCAGGCGCGGCGCCGAATACCGTTTAACGGTCAGCGGGCGACGTATTTTGTCCCACCGAAGAAAGATGTTGTTTCAGCAAATCTTCCGGCGGCGGCGGCAATTGTAAATAATAGCCCTGCTCGCTTAACGCCTGTTTTACTTTTTCGAGCTCGGCATTGACTAATTTTTTACGTCCATCAAGCGGCAGCATCATCGCTAACTGCGGCTGACCGAATCCTTTCATCAATGCTTCAGGCACCCGCGAAAAATCGTCTTTTTTTTCGACATACAAATAGGTTTGATCGCGCTTGCTACTTCGATAGATCACACAAAACATACTTTTACTCTGAATTAACGGGATGGTGACTTGCCTCAATATAATACTGACTATAACATGCCTTCTGGACTTCGGAATATCACTCCGTATCGGAGATGATAAATAGCAAATTGAGTAAGGCCAGGATGTCAAACACGCCAATCGAGCTTAAAGGCAGTAGCTTCACCTTATCAGTGGTTCATTTGCATGAAGCGGAACCAGAGGTTATTCGTCAGGCGTTAGAAGACAAAATAGCGCAGGCTCCTGCGTTTTTAAAACACGCCCCTGTCGTTATTAACGTTAGCGGTCTTGAAAGCCCGGTAAACTGGCCGGAACTGCATAAGATCGTGACCTCAACCGGCTTACGCATTATCGGCGTGAGCGGCTGTAAAGACGCCAGCCTGAAAGTAGAAATCGATCGGATGGGTCTTCCTTTACTGACTGAAGGTAAAGAGAAAGCGGTTCGGCCTGCGCCCGTTGAGCCGGCAACGCCCAGCGAACCGCCGCAAAACGCTAATCCCATCACAAAAACGCGATTAATTGATGTTCCGGTTCGTTCCGGTCAGCGCATTTATGCTCCACAATGTGATCTGATTGTTACAAGTCACGTCAGCGCTGGCGCAGAGCTTATCGCTGACGGCAATATCCATGTCTATGGCATGATGAGAGGTCGCGCGCTGGCAGGGGCGAGCGGCGATCGGGAAGCGCAAATTTTTTGTACCCATCTGACGGCAGAACTGGTCTCTATCGCAGGTGTTTACTGGCTGAGTGATAAAATCCCGGCAGAATTTTATGGCAAAGCGGCGCGCCTGCGTTTAGCAGACAACGCTTTGACAGTTCAACCGTTGAATTGATCCCTTTTTAACAAGGAATTTTTATGGCACGCATTATTGTTGTTACTTCGGGTAAAGGGGGCGTTGGCAAGACCACCTCCAGCGCGGCCATCGCTACAGGTTTGGCCCAGAAGGGAAAGAAAACTGTCGTCATTGATTTTGATATCGGACTGCGTAACCTCGATCTGATTATGGGGTGCGAACGTCGTGTCGTTTACGATTTTGTAAACGTCATTCAGGGCGATGCGACACTGAATCAGGCGCTGATCAAAGATAAGCGTACTGAAAATCTCTTCATTCTTCCGGCGTCGCAGACCCGGGATAAAGACGCGCTAACGCGCGAAGGCGTCGCTAAGGTACTGGACTCACTGAAAGCGATGGACTTTGAGTTCATCGTTTGCGACTCGCCGGCGGGTATCGAAACCGGGGCGCTGATGGCGCTCTATTTTGCCGATGAAGCGATCATCACGACTAACCCGGAAGTCTCTTCTGTCCGTGACTCGGACCGTATTCTGGGTATTCTGGCATCGAAATCTCGTCGCGCAGAAAATGGCGAAGAACCGATTAAAGAACATCTCCTGTTGACGCGCTACAATCCAGGCCGCGTCAATAAAGGCGACATGCTCAGCATGGAAGATGTACTGGAGATTCTGCGTATTAAACTCGTCGGGGTGATCCCGGAAGATCAATCCGTACTGCGCGCATCGAACCAGGGCGAACCGGTGATTCTTGACGCCACTGCGGATGCGGGTAAAGCCTATGCAGATACCGTAGATCGTCTGTTGGGAGAAGAACGTCCTTTCCGCTTCATTGAAGAAGAGAAGAAAGGTTTCCTCAAACGCCTGTTCGGAGGATAAATTATGGCATTACTGGATTTTTTTCTCTCGCGGAAAAAGAGTACCGCTAATATTGCAAAAGAGCGGTTGCAAATCATTGTCGCGGAACGTCGCCGTAGCGATGCCGAACCGCATTATTTACCGCAGTTACGTAAAGATATTCTTGAGGTCATTTGTAAATACGTACAAATCGATCCGGAAATGGTTACCGTCCAGCTTGAGCAAAAAGATGGTGATATCTCCATCCTTGAACTTAACGTAACGCTGCCGGAAGCCGAAGAGTCAAAATAAGCTCTTTTATGGGAAAATTCCTGGATTAAAAAAGGCAGAAGAATCTGCCTTTTTTATTTTTTTACATTATTCCGAATACGGACATTTATTTCACTGGCCGTTTTCCCGGAAATTACCGCCGTTAACGCGGATACTCCTGCAACAGAAGAGTTAACTTCTCCGCCATCAGTTCGGCGCGCCAGCCGGAAATCAATTCCGGTTGCCCATTTTGCGGTTTTAATTTCCAGTGCCAGTTAAGCAACTGATTAATCTGCCGACGCGATGCCAGTAGCTCGCCGCTGACGTGATGCGACGCGCTCACCTCCGCCACCAGCGCTTTGATGGCCTTAAACGCTTTGCGATAGCCCGGCATGTCCATCAGATTCAACAGGGGTTCCGGCAATGCCTCCTCCGGTAACGCCTGTGCTTTCGCCACCAGCGATATCAACGTCTTGCCGTGAAAACGAATCTCGCTGCCGGAAAGCCCCAGGCTATCCAGCTCACCGAGACTGCCCGGCATATAACGCGCGACCGCCCACAGGTTTTCTTCACGCACAACAAAGTTCACCGCCATATCGCGCTCACGCGCCTTACGTATCCGCCAGTCAGCTAAAAGTTGCAGACAGGCTAACTGGCGAGTACGCAGTTGCCAGGCATTGGTGATATCCCGCCATGCTTCTTCCGGCGCCTGAATCTCCTGACGACGCTGCTGCATCAATCGGCATTCATCAAGCGCGGCAGGCAGCCATCCTGCGGCTTCAGTTTCAATCATCAGCTTTTTGGCGATCGGTAACAGATACCAGACATCCGCCGCCGCGTATTCACACTGACGTTCGCTTAAAGGCCGGGCTAACCAGTCGGTACGAGACTCGCTTTTATCCAGCGCCACGCCCGTATACTCTTCTACCATCGCCGCAAACCCCCACGACAGCGGACGCCCGCAAAACGCCGCCAGAATTTGCGTATCAATCAGGGGCTCCGGCAGTTCGCCAAACGCATTCAGAAATACTTCCAGATCTTCGCTACCCGCGTGCAGAAATTTGGTGATTCCCGTATCGCGCAACACCGCTTTTAACGGCGACCAGTCGCTGATGCCGAGCGGATCGATCAGGGCGACATTTGCCCCGTCAAATAACTGGATCAATCCTAACTGCGGGTAATAGGTGCGGGTACGGACAAATTCCGTATCTAAAGCAATAGCCGGACATGTGCGGACAGCTTCACACAGGCTCGCCAGCGCATCGTCCGTTTCAATCATTTGGTAATTCAAATCGTGTTCTCTTTGGTTCGCGCCAAAAAAAACGCCGGCTTAACCGGCGTCTCTCGTTAGCTGACTTAACGCTCAGGCTTTATTGTCTACTTTGCCACGGGCTTCGTCACGCAGTTCTCGTCGTAAAATTTTCCCAACGTTAGATTTTGGTAATTCCTCGCGAAACTCGACCTGTTTGGGCACTTTATATCCGGTCAGATGGCGACGGCAGAAGGTGATCAACGCATCGTCAGTCAATGCTGGATCTTTCTTAACCACAAAAAGCTTCACCGCTTCGCCGCTACTACCGGAAGGCACGCCAACCGCCGCGACTTCCTGCACGCCAGAATGCTGCATCACCACATCTTCAATTTCGTTTGGATAAACGTTGAAACCAGAAACCAGAATCATATCTTTCTTACGATCGACAATCCGCAGAAAGCCGTCTTCATCCATAACCGCAATATCGCCCGTATGCAGCCAGCCATCTTTAATGATTTCATCCGTCGCGTCAGGACGCTGCCAGTATCCCAGCATAACCTGCGGGCCTTTCACGCAAAGCTCTCCGGCCTCACCCGGCGCGACTTCGTTGTCATCGTCATCCACCAGTTTGGCTTCTGTTGACGGTACTGGCAGGCCGATACTGCCGCTGTGATAATCAATATCATGCGGGTTGACGCTCACCAGCGGGGCGCACTCGGTCAGCCCGTAACCTTCCAGCAGGTATTGCCCGGTCAGCTTTACCCAACGTTCCGCAACGACGTTTTGCACCGGCATCCCGCCGCCGGCTGACAGATGCAGCGAAGAAAAATCCAGCTGTTGAAACTCTTTATTATTGAGCAGGGCGTTGAATAGCGTATTAACGCCAGTCATCGCCGTAAATGGATATTTCGCCAGCTCCTTGACCAGGCCGGGGATATCACGCGGATTGGTAATCAGCAGGTTTTGCCCACCCAGCTCGATAAAAAGCAGACAGTTCATGGTTAAGGCAAAAATATGATACAGCGGCAGCGCGGTCACTACCAGCTCTTTCCCCGGGTGCAGCAGCGGCCCATAGGTCGCTTTCACCTGCTCCAGATTCGCCAGCATATTGCGGTGGGTCAACATCGCGCCTTTCGCCACGCCCGTCGTACCGCCGGTATATTGCAGGAAAGCCAGATCTTCAGCGACAACCTCGGGTTTGACATACTGCATACGGTAGCCATGCTGTAGCGCGCTGCGAAACGAGATCGCATCTGGCAAGTGGTATTTTGGCACCAGACGCTTGATGTATTTCACGACAAAGTTAACAACCGTACCTTTGGCGGTAGAAAGCTGGTCGCCCATCCGCGTCAGAATAACGTGCTGTACCGACGTTTTCTCGACTACTTTTTCCAGCGTATGGGCAAAGTTAGAAACAATAATGATTGCCGCCGCGCCGCTATCGTTAAGCTGATGCTCAAGTTCGCGCGGCGTGTAAAGCGGGTTAACGTTCACCACAATCATGCCGGCGCGTAAAATACCAAATAGCGCGACGGGATACTGCAACAGGTTTGGCATCATCAGCGCCACACGGTCGCCTTTTTTGAGTCCCAGCCCTTGTTGTAAATAAGCCGCAAATGCCCGACTACGTTCTTCTAATTTACGGAAGGTCATTACCTCCCCCATATTGACGAACGCAGGCTGATCGGCATAGCGCGTCGCCGCATGTTCAAACAGTTCAACCAGGGATTGATAACGGTCAGGGTTGATCTCCGCCGGAACATCAGCAGGATAACGGTTAAGCCAAACCTTCTTCAATGCATCACCTCTAAAATGAGTGTTCGTCGTCATCACAACCCCAGTTAATAAACAAGTCGTTAACATTATATTAACTCAGCGTACCAGTTTATTAATTACGCAACTGAAAGGTTGCGAAGCGCGTCACTATTTATTTTTATTATGTCTCTATGAATGCAGAAACAGCGGACCAGCCGCTGTTTCTTTTATTGATAAAACAAAGATTTACTCTGTTACTATCGTCTGAACCTCTGCGGGTCCAGGGTTATACCACCCCCAACCGCCATAGCCATAAGGCCAGGCGCGTCCGCCGTAAAACCACGGATCGATCGGCTGTGGAGGCATGACGACCTGCTGAACAAGATGCCAGCGTTTATAACCGGTAGCCTGCATCAGCATAAATTTATACGGCGTATTGCCGATTTTACCGTCAACCGTGCCGGTTATCGGGCCGACAACGGTAACTAACTGGCCACGGAAGTCCACCGGGTCCAGAAAACCGTTCACATCGGCAAAAATTCTGCCGCGCGAGGCTTCGCCCAGAACAGGACGCGCGCCACTGTCGAGCGGTACGGTCGCGATTTCAAGCCGGGTTTTTCCCTGCTGATTTTGTACCGCCACAACTTTGCCGCCAAAACGCGCCTCTTGCCCGATATAGAGCTGTGGCGCATTCATCACCCGCACCAAATCCTGCTGCGGCGTCGGACTCGAACCTTTAATGGCATCCGGGATAGTCACGCAACCGCTCAGCATAAGCGCAAAAGCGCACGCCAGCGCCCCTTTTATTAACCGTTTTTGAACCGCCATGATGCGACTCCTTTTTCTCGACCTCTATTCCACCCCACAGCATAAAGTATGGGGGGTAATAGTAGTGAGAGTCATTCTTTGCCGGGAAGTTTCTTCCACGCCACTTCGTTACGCAAATAAACCGGCTCGGCATGTTCCACGGCAACGGTCTCTCCTGCCGCCAGCTTTTGACTGGCGATGGGCAACATATCTTCCGCTGCCGGGAGCGACACCTCCCCATCATGAAGCGTCAGGCCGCACTCCTTCGCCAGATCGGGCCAGGCGGACCAACCCGTTCCTACCGTCGCCCACTCGCCGGAAAGCTGTTTCAACCGCTCGCCGACCCGTTCCGGTTTCAGCACCGCTTCCGTCTCTTCGCCCTGCCAGACGCCCTGCGCATCACGCTGGTATTCCGCCCAGTACACTTCTCCCATTCGCGCGTCAATCGCGGCGAGTACGCGGGTCGCGCCGGTTTTACGCCACGCGCCCTGCGCCATCGTGGCAAGCGTCGAAACACCGATCATCGGCAGATTTGCCCCTAACGCCAGCCCTTGCGCAATACCAATACCGATACGCACGCCGGTAAAGCTGCCCGGACCGCGCCCAAACGCCAGCGCATCTATCTCATTGAGCGAGGCGCCGCTGGCGACCAGAATTTCCTGCACCATGGGCAGGATACGTTGAGTGTGTTCTCGTGGACAAAGCTCAAAGTGAGCATTGATAGTACCGTTGTTCCACAGGGCGACAGAACAGGCCTCTGTGGCGGTATCGATAGCCAGAATTCGCATGAGGTTTCGTGCTTAGATCAATAAAATAGCGCGCATCTTACCATACTCCGTAACAAATTACTCGGCGGATGGAATCGCAAGAAAGCGAACGGCACGGGCGATATCACGCGTGCGCGGCGCAGGAGGCAGGCTGGCGAGAAACGTGGCGCCATAGGGCCGCATCACCAGCCGGTTATCACAAATCACTAACACCCCGCGATCGTCCGCATCGCGAATCAGCCGCCCCACCCCCTGCTTCAGCGTAATCACCGCGTCGGGCAGTTGAACCTCATCAAACGGATCGCCGCCGCGCAAACGACAGTCTTCCATTCGCGCTTTTAACAGCGGGTCGTCCGGGGAAGTAAACGGCAATTTGTCGATAATCACCAAAGATAACGTATCGCCGCGCACGTCCACCCCTTCCCAGAAGCTGCTGGTGGCGACGAGCAGCGCGTTGCCGGCGCTAACAAATTGCTGTAACAGTTGGCCTTTACTGGTTTCCCCTTGCAACAATACCGGCAGCGTCATGGTGGCACGAAACTGCTCCGCCAGATCGCGCATCATGGCGTGTGAGGTGCACAGCATAAAACATCGCCCGTTATTGGCTTCGATAATCGGCCTGAGCATAGCCGCCAACTGTCGCGCCGCGCCGGGCTGGTTGGTTTGCGGTAGGTTACGCGGTACGCAGAGTAACGCCTGGCGCGTATAGTCGAATGGGCTGGGCAGCAGCATGGATTCTGCCTGTTCAATTCCAAGACGGGCGGTAAAGTGGTGAAGATCATCATTTACCGACAACGTGGCCGAGGTAAAAATCCAGCTACCGGGCTTCTGTTCCATCACCTCTTTGAATTTGTCCGCCACGGTGAGCGGCGTCAGCGCCAGGGTGAAATGGCGCGAGGTGCACTCATACCAGTAGCTGTATCCCGGCTGATTGATCTCTTTTAAGCGTTTCAGCCGTGAACGGTATAGCGTGGCGCGTTCAAAAGCCGCATCCAGCAGCGCCGAACGGCCCAGCGACAGTTTCGCCACGTCGTAACAAAGCTCCAGCGTATCATCCAGCAGTAAAAATGCCCGTTGGATACGTGGGTCGGCTAACAGTTCACGCAAATTCCCCCGGTAGCCGGGCTCCCCCAGTTGCAGACGAAAATCCTGGGCGCTCTGGGCAAGGCGATCGGCGCATTTTTGCAACTGTTGAGTGTCTTTCAGTTCCGTCCGGTAGGCGATGGTGATGTCTTTTGCTAAATCCAGCAACTGACGGCTGGAGAGCGATTGTCCGAAATACTGGCTGGCGATGTCAGGCAGTTGGTGGGCTTCATCGAAGATCATTACTTCAGCCTGAGGGATAAGTTCGCCAAACCCGCTCTCTTTAACCACCATATCCGCAAGAAAAAGGTGGTGGTTTACAATCACCACATCCGCGTCCATCGCCTTTTTACGCGCTTTCACCACAAAGCACTCTTTGTAGAGCGGGCAATCGCTGCCAAGGCAGTTGTCGTTGGTACTGGTGACCAGCTGCCAGGCCTGGGAATCCTCCGCCACGCTGACGCAGGTGCTGATATCGCCATCCCGCGTCTGATTTGACCAGGAGCGCAGCAATATCACGTCGCTTAACGTTTGTACCGGTAAATCGCCGCCCGCCAGCGCTTGTTGTTCCAGACGCTCCAGGCAGAGGTAGTTTGAACGTCCTTTCAACAGGGCCGTCTTACCGGTAAACGCCAACGCTTTTGCTACCGTCGGCAGATCGCGGCTGTAGAGTTGATCCTGCAACGCTTTCGACCCGGTTGAAATGATGACTTTTTTCCCGGCGCGCAACGCCGGAGCGAGGTAAGCATAGGTCTTCCCGGTTCCGGTGCCGGCTTCAACAACCAGAGGCTGCGCATTTTCAATCGCTTGTGTCACGGCAACCGCCATTTGTCGCTGTGGTTCGCGCGGTTTAAAACCGGTTATCGCTTTGGCCAGTTGGCCATCTGCTGCAAAATCGTCCGTCACACTGCCCCCTGTTAATTTGCACAGGGGATTATGTCAGGGTAGAAAGGCTTACGCCAGTTACAGAGGTGACGGCGGCGCCACATTGTGGCAGTCTTGAGCCATTCAAATGGAAAGCAAATGAGGAATAAGTAATGTCTATCGTGCGTATTGATGCCGAAGATCGTTGGTCGGACGTGGTGATCTACAATAATACGCTGTGGTATACCGGCGTGCCGGAAAACCTCGACGCCGACGCTTTTGAGCAAACGGCGAATACTCTGGCGCAAATTGATGCGGTGCTGGAAAAACAGGGCTCCAGTAAGTCACGTATTCTGGATGCCACTATTTTCCTGAGCGATAAAGCGGATTTTGCCGCCATGAATAAGGCGTGGGATGCGTGGGTCGTCGCAGGCCATGCGCCGGTACGCTGTACCGTACAGGCCGGGTTAATGAATCCGAAATATAAAGTTGAGATTAAGATTGTCGCGGCGGTATAAGCCGGTTATTCGTCTTCATCCTCAAAACGCGCCACTATCCGTTCGCCGGTATGGTTGGCGCGAAGTTCGCCCGCCACCTGGGCAATCGCTTCTCCGCTGCTCATACCTTGCGACATCAATTCCTGGATACGTTCTACGGCTTTTTGCTGTTGTTCATGACTGAGTGAAGGTAAACCTGCAAACATGATTAACTCCTGCTAAATTGTTAGCGCTAATTATTTCACGCTACCCGGCGGTAAGCCAGTAGTGTTGTAACGAGTCAGGAATGATGAAGACGTTATCTCCCACTGTTATCACCTTACCCTGGCGTCCGGACGCCGCTGAACACTATTTTGCGCCCGTAAACCATTTGCCCTGGGCGATGCTGCTGCATTCAGGTGATGCTATTCATCCCTATAACCGCTTTGATATTCTGGTCGCCGATCCTGTCACCACACTGACCACGCGCGCGCAGGAAACCACGGTATGTACTGCGCGCACGACTACCGTCACTCTCGACGATCCGTTACACGTTTTGCAGACTCAACTGGAGGCGCTGCCTTTTCATCCTCAGCCTGACCCTGACTTACCCTTTCAGGGCGGCGCGCTGGGTCTGTTTGGTTATGATTTAGGGCGGCGTTTCGAAATTCTGCCCGATACTGCCGCGCGCGATATCGCTTTACCCGATATGGCGATTGGCCTTTACGACTGGGCGCTGATTGTCGATCACCATAAACAGGTAGTGTCGCTGATAAGCTATCACGATGCAGACGCCCGATATCGCTGGCTCACCAGCCAGCGCGCGCCAACCCGAACGCCCTTCAGGCTTACCTCGGCCTGGCAATCCAATATGACGCGTTGCGAGTATGGCGAGAAGTTTCGTCAGGTGCAGGCCTGGCTGCACAGCGGGGACTGCTATCAGGTCAATCTTTCCCAGCGTTTTCAGGCGAGCTACGAGGGTGATGAGTGGCAGGCTTTCGAACGCCTTAACCGCGCAAATCGCGCCCCGTTCAGCGCCTTTCTTCGTTTACATGACGGCGCCATATTGAGCCTTTCTCCCGAGCGTTTTATCCAACTGGAGAATGGTCATATCCAGACGCGCCCGATCAAAGGTACGCTTCCACGGCTTAACGATCCGCAGGCGGATCGTCAGCAGGCGCAGAAACTGGCCAACTCAATGAAAGATCGCGCTGAAAATTTGATGATCGTCGATTTGATGCGTAACGATATTGGCCGGGTCGCCGTACCAGGTTCGGTGAAAGTGCCGGAACTGTTCGTCGTCGAACCATTTCCTGCCGTTCACCATCTGGTTAGCACCATTACCGCCCGTTTACCGGACTCGCTTCATGCTACCGACCTGCTGCGCGCGGCTTTCCCCGGCGGCTCCATTACCGGCGCGCCTAAAGTGCGGGCGATGGAAATTATCGACGAACTGGAGCCGCAGCGACGCAACGCCTGGTGCGGTAGCATCGGTTATCTGAGTTTCTGCGGCAAGATGGATACCAGTATTACTATCCGCACCGTCACGGCAACGCAGGGCCAACTCTATTGCTCAGCCGGCGGCGGTATCGTGGCCGATAGCAAGGAAGAAGCGGAATATCAGGAAACTTTTGATAAAGTTAATCGTATCCTGCACCCACTGGAGAACTAATACGTGGATACCAGCCGTCTGACGCTCGATCATTTCTTATCGCGCTTTCAGCTTTTGCGCCCGCAGATGCCCCATGAAACGTTGAATCAACGTCAGGCCGCCGTACTGATCCCTGTGGTTCGCCGCCCCCAGCCGGGGCTGCTATTGACCCAGCGGGCTATTCATTTGCGCAAACACGCCGGACAGGTCGCCTTTCCCGGCGGGGCCGTGGACAGTACCGATGCTTCGCTTATCGCCGCAGCGCTTCGCGAAGCGCAGGAGGAAGTCGCCATCCCGCCGCAAGCCGTGGAAGTGATTGGCGTTTTACCGCCGGTAGACAGCGTGACCGGTTTTCAGGTCACCCCGGTGGTCGGCATTATTCCGCCAAATCTTCCCTGGCGCGCCAGTGAAGACGAAGTGTCTGCGGTGTTTGAAATGCCGCTGGCGCAAGCGTTGCAACTGGGTCGATATCATCCGCTTGATGTTTACCGTCGCGGCAATTCGCACCGCGTATGGCTCTCCTGGTATGAGCATTATTTCGTCTGGGGCATGACCGCAAACATTCTTCGTGAGCTGGCGCTGCAAATCGGCGTAAAGCCCTGACTGTACACAACGCCATTCACGTTGCCTCAAGGCGGTAACAATCGCCTCCCCCAAAGAGGCAGCCTGAAGGGCAACGTGTATATACTTAACTTTACGCGCGCAAGACACGACTTGAGATTACTGTCGCAATATTAGTAAAAACGCGGTTATTCATTAGTTTAATTCATGTGAATAGTTAAGCTGATGCCAGCGTTCCCTCTTACACTATGCGCAGTTATAACATCGTAACCGGAAACCCCGGTTGCCCTGTCAGGAGTATTATCGTGATTAGCCTATTCGACATGTTTAAGGTAGGGATTGGTCCCTCCTCTTCCCACACTGTTGGCCCGATGAAGGCCGGTAAACAGTTCGTCGATGACCTGGTCGAAAAAGGATTACTGGATAACGTTACCCGCGTCGCTGTCGATGTCTACGGCTCGCTGTCGCTGACGGGGAAAGGTCACCATACCGATATCGCCATTATTATGGGTCTGGCGGGTAATGAACCCGCTACCGTGGATATTGATAGTATCCCCGGTTTTATTCGCGACGTCGAAACGCGCGGGCGTCTGTTACTGGCCCAGGGACGTCACGAAGTCGACTTCCCGAAAGATGACGGAATGCGTTTTCACAACGGCAATTTGCCGCTGCATGAAAACGGGATGCAGATCCACGCCTGGCATGACGACACGGTCATTTATAGCAAGACGTACTATTCCATCGGCGGCGGCTTTATCGTTGATGAAGAGCATTTCGGCCAGGAAGCGACGAATGAGGTTACTGTACCTTATCCGTTTAAATCGGCGAAAGAAATGCTGGAGTATTGCAACAGTACCGGCCTTTCACTCTCCGGCATGGTGATGCAAAACGAACTGGCGCTGCATAGCAAGAAAGAGATTGAAGAGTATTTCGGTCACGTCTGGCAAACCATGCAGGCTTGTATTGATCGCGGTATGAATACCGAAGGCGTTCTGCCGGGGCCGCTGCGCGTACCGCGTCGCGCCTCCGCGCTGCGTCGTATGCTGGTTTCCAGCGATAAGCTTTCCAACGATCCGATGAACGTCATTGACTGGGTGAACATGTTTGCTCTGGCGGTGAACGAAGAGAACGCCGCAGGCGGCCGCGTCGTGACGGCGCCAACCAATGGCGCGTGCGGCATCGTTCCTGCGGTACTGGCTTACTACGACCATTTTATTGAATCAGTCAGCCCGGATATTTACACCCGCTACTTCCTGGCGGCAGGCGCTATTGGCGCGCTGTATAAGATGAACGCGTCTATTTCCGGCGCGGAAGTCGGCTGTCAGGGAGAAGTCGGGGTCGCCTGTTCGATGGCGGCGGCAGGCCTTGCTGAATTGTTGGGCGCCAGCCCGGAACAGGTTTGCGTTGCCGCTGAAATCGGCATGGAGCATAACCTGGGGCTGACCTGCGACCCGGTTGCCGGTCAGGTGCAGGTGCCGTGTATTGAGCGTAACGCCATTGCTTCGGTTAAAGCGATCAACGCTGCGCGTATGGCCATGCGTCGAACCAGCGCGCCGCGCGTCTCGCTGGATAAAGTCATCGAAACGATGTACGAGACCGGAAAAGACATGAACGCCAAATACCGCGAAACGTCGCGCGGCGGGTTGGCCATTAAAGTCCAGTGTGATTAAACGCCATTTCCCCTCCCTTCGCCCATCTGCTACGGATGGGCGAAATTTTTATCTCTTCCTCGTCGACTCCACGTTTCCCCACTACACTTGCTGTGTCGCGGTTGGCTTTTGTCGCCAACGCTTATTGGGCGGCCCGCATGCAAACAGCACAACGGATCATCAATCATTATCGCCGTAATCGTTTCATTGTTTGCACGATTTGTGCACTGGTCACGCTCATTCTTACGCTGAGCATCCGATTTATTTCGGAGCGGAACTTAAATCACCATCGCACGGTTGCATTCGCGAATCATGCCGTTGATGCGCTGGATAATGTGCTGCATCCTCTCCTGGTCGGACGAAACATACTGCTACCCTTACTTGAGCTTCCGTGCGCGACCGCGCATTTGCCGTTGCGTAAGCAAGCCGCCCGCCTGCAAACCATTCGTTCTATCGGGCTGGTAAAAGAGGGAATTCTCTACTGCTCAAGCATTTTTGGCGCCCGTAATACTCCCATACGCCAGCTTCAGCCCGATCTTCCCGCAGCTGGCGATCTGCTGCTACTTTCCACGGACCAATCGTTACTCAAGGGAAGCCCGATCCTCATTCAGTGGTATCCCGCCTCTGCCGATGGCCAGGATGGCGTGATGGAAATTGTGAATATTGACTTGCTGGCGACTATGCTACTTGAGCCGCAGCAGCCGCAAATTACCAGCGCCAGCCTGACGGTCGGCAAACGGCACCTGTTATATGGTCGGGGCGTGGTCGATACTCTTCCGGAATTAAAAAAAGATGAAGAGCGTTACCAGCTTTCATCGCGGCATTTCCCTTTTACTATCAGCGTCAGCGGGCCGTCGGCAGGCGTACTGGCGTTCAAACATCTCCCGACACAGTTACCGCTGGCCGTATTGCTTAGCCTGTTGATCGGTTATATCGCCTGGCTGGCAACGGCCAGCAGAATGAGCTTTTCCTGGGAGATTAATCTGGCCCTTGCCGAACGGGAGTTTGAGCTATTTTGTCAGCCGTTGCTTAATGCCCGCACGCAGCAGTGTACCGGCGTTGAGATCCTGTTACGCTGGAATAACCCGCGCCAGGGCTGGATCTCACCGGATGTTTTTATTCCTATCGCCGAGGAGCATAACCTGATAGCACCGCTGACCCGCTATGTGATTGCGGAAACCATTCGGCAGCGGCACTACTTCCCCATCAACCATCAGTTTCATATCGGCATCAATGTGGCGGCAAGCCATTTCCGACACGGCGTGCTTCTCAAGGATCTTAATCAGTACTGGTTTAGTGCGGAACCTGTTCAGCAACTGGTGCTGGAGCTCACGGAACGCGACGCGTTGCTTGACGTTGATTACCGCCTGATGCGCGAGCTGCATCGTAAAGGCGTCAAGTTAGCCATCGATGATTTTGGCACAGGAAACAGCTCGCTCTCCTGGCTGGAAAAACTGCGGCCGGATATTTTGAAAATCGATAAATCCTTCACCGCCGCCATCGGTACCGATGCGGTCAATTCAACGGTGACCGATATTATTATCGCGCTGGGGCAAAGACTGAATATTGAACTGGTGGCGGAAGGGGTCGAAAACCAGACGCAGGCACAGCATTTGCGCCAGCATGGCGTGCAAATGTTACAGGGCTATCTCTATGCGAAGCCGATGCCCATTAGCGAATTTCCACAGTGGCTGGCGGGCAGCGCGCCGCCGCCCGCCCGGCATAACGGACAGATTATGTCCGCGATGCCGCATCTATAGACTTGATTCCTGCGTGTGACGTTATTCCTCTTCGTCGTGGGCAGGCTGTTCTTTAACAATCCGAACCAGATCGACACGGTAGTCGTTGGCCTCGACAATGGTGATCCGCAGTGGCGGAACATCAATGACATCGCCTACACGAGGAATATGGCCATTAGCGGCGATCACTAACCCCGCGACCGTCGCAATATCGCCCTCTTCGTTCACCAGATGGTCAACTTCCAGCGCCTGCTGTAGCGCATGAAGATCGGTGCCGCCCTTCACTATCCAGCCCTCGGCATCGGCAACGATTTCCGGCGTTTCATCGGCATCCGGGAACTCACCGGCAATCGCTTCCAGCACATCCAGCGGCGTAACCAGCCCCTGCACCACGCCGAACTCGTTCGTGACGATAACGAAACTGCCGCGCGCGCGACGCAAAACGCCTAACAGATTGATAGGATCAAGCGTTTCCGGCACCACTATCGCCGGGGAAGACGCGGCGATAGCCGCAACGTCCGCGCCCTCTTCCAGCGCCACCAGCAACTCTTTCGCCCGAACGATACCGATAATTTCATCCAGCTCGCCCCGACATACCGGGAACAGGCTATGCGGAGAAGAGAGTAACTGCTGACGGATTTCAGCTACGCTGAGATTCGCATCCACCCAACTAATTTCGCCTCGCGGCGTCATAATGCCGCGCAGGGAGCGCGACGCCAGAGTCAGTACGCCGTTAATCATGTAGCGTTCTTCTTCGGCGAAGGCGCCTTCCGACACCGATATCGCGGCCGGGCTATCCGTCTCATGTTGCGTACTTGCCTGACGTTTACCGCCCATCAGACGCAGGATAGCGTCCGCAGTACGCGCGCGCAGCGGCAACGTGGACTGATGACGAATAAAGTTGCGGCGCGCAATCTGGTTAAACACCTCGATAACGATCGAGAAACCAATTGCCGCGTACAGGTAGCCTTTCGGAATATGGAAACCGAACCCTTCCGCCACCAGACTCAAGCCGATCATCAGCAGGAAACTCAGACAGAGCACCACCACCGTCGGATGCTGGTTGACAAAACGGGTCAGCGGTTTTGACGCCAGTAGCATCACCGCCATCGCAATCACCACCGCCGCCATCATAACCGGCAGATGGTTTACCATACCTACCGCCGTAATCACGGCGTCCAGCGAGAAGACCGCATCCAGGATGACAATCTGCGTGACTACCACCCAGAAGCTCGCATAGCCTTTACCGTGTCCGGTGTCATGCTCGCGGTTTTCCAGACGTTCATGCAGCTCGGTGGTCGCTTTAAACAGCAGGAATATACCGCCCAGCAGCATAATTAAATCACGGCCGGAGAAGGTAAAATCCCAGACGGTAAAGAGCGGCTTTGTTAAGGTCACCAGCCACGAAATAATGGACAGCAGCGCCAGACGCATAATCAGCGCCAGCGAGAGCCCGATAAGACGCGCTTTGTCACGCTGCTTTGGCGGCAATTTATCGGCGAGGATCGCGATAAAGACCAGGTTATCGATACCCAGGACAATTTCCAGGACGACGAGCGTGAGTAAACCCACCCAAATTGAGGGATCCATTAATAATTCCATGACAAGCTCCTGCTTAAGGAATGACTAAACGGCGCCCACAACATCTCAAAGGATGCAGGCGGTAACGCAATAAACAAAGTAAGGCTATGGCAAGATATGCCAGATTGACAGGCGCAAAACGGCCAAAGAGTGAAATGACGTCGGTGACGATCCATACAACGGGCTGCTGCCCTATACCCCATTCTAATTAAACGGAAGCTAAACATAACAGAGACAACTGGTTTTTGGCAAAGATTTACCTTCCTTTGCAAAGAGATGTAACCGGGATATTTTACACTTCGAAATTTCTCATTATCGAAAACAAAATTACGGATCTCCATCACACAAAATATTTTTTTCGATATCTAAAATAATTCACGAAAATCATGCGTTTTTCGTTGTAACCCTCATCTGAATCGATTCGCTTGCGGACGGCGATTCAAAAAATACATCTGTCAAGTTGATGTGTTGACAATAATAAAGGAGGTAGCAAGTGACCATTGCTATTGTTATAGGCACACATGGTTGGGCTGCAGAGCAGTTACTTAAAACAGCCGAAATGCTGTTAGGCGAGCAGGAAAACGTCGGCTGGATCGATTTCGTTCCAGGCGAAAATGCCGAAACGCTGATCGAAAAGTACAACGCTCAGTTGGCTAAACTCGATACCAGTAAAGGCGTGCTATTTCTCGTTGATACATGGGGAGGCAGTCCGTTTAATGCTGCCAGCCGCATTGTCGTCGATAAAGAGCGCTATGAAGTTATTGCCGGCGTCAACATCCCGATGCTGGTCGAAACGTTTATGGCTCGTGACGACGATCCAAGCTTTGACGAGCTGGTCGCACTGGCGGTAGAAACCGGTCGTGAAGGCGTAAAAGCGCTGAAAGCGAAACCGGTAGAAAAAGCCGCGCCAGCGCCAGTCGCCGCCGCGCCAAAAGCGGCCACGCCGGCAAAACCGATGGGCCCGAATGATTATATGGTTATCGGGCTTGCCCGTATTGATGACCGCCTCATTCACGGTCAGGTCGCTACCCGCTGGACCAAAGAGACCAATGTCAGCCGTATTATTGTTGTGAGCGATGAAGTCGCGGCGGATACCGTACGTAAAACGCTGCTGACGCAAGTTGCGCCGCCGGGCGTTACGGCGCATGTGGTTGACGTCGCGAAGATGATTCGCGTCTACAATAACCCGAAATACGCCGGCGAACGCGTGATGCTTCTGTTTACCAATCCTACCGACGTCGAGCGCATCGTTGAGGGCGGCGTGAAAGTCACTTCCGTGAACATTGGCGGTATGGCCTATCGTCAAGGTAAAACGCAGGTGAACAACGCCGTTTCCGTCGATGAAAAGGATATCGAAGCCTTTAAAAAGCTCAACGAGCGCGGCATCGAGCTTGAGGTGCGTAAAGTTTCCACCGATCCGAAACTGAAAATGATGGATTTAATTGCCAAAGTGGCGAAATAACCGCCGGCATTTAATTAGCTTTCACACTTAAGATAGCAATAGGAGAAGTACAATGGAGATTACCACTCTTCAGATTGTGCTGGTGTTCATCGTCGCATGTATCGCGGGTATGGAGTCGGTACTTGATGAATTTCAGTTCCACCGTCCGCTGATCGCCTGTACCTTAATCGGCGCCGTTTTGGGGGACATGAAAACCGGTATTATCATCGGCGGTACTCTGGAAATGATCGCTCTGGGCTGGATGAACATCGGTGCTGCCGTTGCGCCTGATGCCGCACTGGCATCCATCATCTCTACCGTTCTGGTCATCGCCGGGCATCAAAGCATTGGCGCCGGTATCGCGCTGGCGATTCCGCTGGCGGCAGCAGGCCAGGTACTGACCATTATCGTACGTACCATCACCGTGGCATTCCAGCACGCGGCGGATAAAGCGGCGGAAAACGGTAACCTGACGGCGCTCTCCTGGCTGCACGTTTCTTCTCTGTTCCTGCAGGCAATGCGTATCGCTATCCCGGCGGTTATCGTTGCCATCTCCGTAGGCACCAGCGAAGTACAGGGAATGCTGAATGCGATTCCTGAAGTCGTCACAGGCGGTCTGAACATCGCCGGCGGCATGATCGTCGTGGTTGGTTATGCGATGGTTATCAACATGATGCGCGCAGGCTACCTGATGCCGTTCTTCTACCTCGGTTTCGTCACCGCGGCTTTCACAAACTTCAACCTGGTCGCACTGGGTGTCATCGGCGCAGTGATGGCTATTCTTTACATCCAGCTGAGCCCGAAATACAACCGTGTAGCGGGCGCGCCTGCAGCGGCTGCTGGCAATAACGATCTCGACAACGAACTGGACTAACAGGTGAGCGAAATGGTTGATATGACTAAAACTACCACCGAGAAAAAACTCACTCCGAGCGATATTCGCGGCGTATTTCTTCGTTCTAACCTGTTCCAGGGGTCATGGAACTTCGAACGTATGCAAGCACTGGGCTTCTGCTTCTCTATGGTGCCGGCGATTCGTCGCCTGTATCCGGAGAATAATGACGCGCGTAAACAGGCGATTAAGCGTCACCTGGAGTTCTTTAACACCCACCCTTACGTTGCGGCGCCGGTACTGGGCGTGACCCTGGCAATGGAAGAAAAGCGTGCGAACGGCGCAGAGATTGACGATGGTGCTATCAACGGTATCAAAGTCGGTCTGATGGGACCGCTGGCAGGCGTCGGCGACCCTATCTTCTGGGGTACCGTCCGTCCGGTATTCGCGGCGCTGGGCGCAGGTATTGCAATGAGCGGCAGCCTGCTTGGTCCGCTGCTGTTTTTCATCCTGTTTAACCTGGTGCGTCTGGCGACCCGCTATTATGGCGTAGCTTATGGCTACCGCAAAGGCGTCGATATCGTTAAAGATATGGGCGGCGGCTTCCTGCAAAAACTGACTGAGGGGGCGTCAATCCTCGGCCTGTTTGTCATGGGGGCATTGGTTAACAAGTGGACGCACGTGAATATCCCGCTGGTGGTCTCCACCATCACCGGTCAGGATGGTCAGACACGCGTTACCACCGTGCAAACCATTCTCGACCAGCTGATGCCGGGTCTGGTTCCGCTACTGTTGACCTTTGCCTGTATGTGGCTGCTGCGTAAGAAAGTTAACCCGCTGTGGATTATCGTGGGCTTCTTCGTCATCGGTATCGCCGGCTACTCCGTAGGACTGCTGGGTCAGTAAGGCTGTTGTACACTACCGGGGCCAAACGGCCCCGTTTTTTTATTTCTCTGGAGGATAAATGACTATCACGGACCTGGTGCTGATTCTCTTTATTGCCGCATTATTGGCTTACGCTCTCTACGATCAGTTCATCATGCCCCGTCGCAATGGCCCCACTCTGCTTTCTATAGCCCTGCTCCGCCGTGGTCGTGTAGACAGCGTTATCTTCGTTGGGCTGGTCGCCATCCTTATTTATAACAACGTAACCAGCCACGGAGCGCAGATGACCACATGGTTATTAAGTGCGCTGGCGTTAATGGGGTTTTATATATTCTGGATCCGCACGCCACGGATCATCTTTAAACAACGTGGCTTTTTCTTCGCCAATGTCTGGATAGAATATAACCGTATTAAAGAGATGAATTTATCGGAAGACGGCGTACTGGTGATGCAATTAGAACAACGACGCTTGCTTATCCGTGTACGCAATATCGACGATCTGGAAAAAATATATAAACTTCTTATTGAAAATCAATAATCTAAGATATAGCCTCAACTATGTTTTTCGAATTTTATTTCGAATCATAATATAGCTAAGGCTATATTTTCTATTGACCAATTGTTATTTAATTTAACGTTTTATTGATGAATAAATCTAAATGAAAATCGTTTTCAATTAGAAGACAAATAATATTTTATCGCTGTTGTTTTATATTCTAAAAATATGTTAATGTTGCGCCGTCAATTGGGGAGTAGCCGATTTCCAGACTCCGGAAATGTACGCGTCAACATACTCGTTGCAAAACGTGGCGCGTACGGACCAGCCGCCGCTGGTCAGGCGAGACCATAGGCGCATCAACTGCTGTGTATTTCGTCACAGAATGGCGACATGCATGTTTGCTGGGGGCAGTGATGTGTTTAATGGATACCCCGGTCAGGACGCTGTCATGCACTTTACTGCTACTGTTCTTCTCGCTTTCGGCATGTCGATGGATGCTTTCGCGGCATCAATTGGCAAAGGCGCCACCCTACATAAACCCAAATTCTCAGAAGCGTTGCGTACCGGCCTTATCTTTGGCGCGGTTGAAACGCTGACCCCGTTAATCGGCTGGGGGCTGGGGATATTGGCGAGTAAATTCGTTCTGGAATGGAACCACTGGATAGCCTTTGTTCTGCTGATCTTTCTGGGCGGACGCATGATCATCGAAGGTATCCGCGGCGGTAGTGATGAAGATGAAACACCGTTACGTCGCCACAGCTTTTGGCTATTAGTCACGACGGCTATCGCGACCAGCCTTGATGCGATGGCGGTTGGCGTCGGTCTGGCGTTTTTGCAGGTAAACATCATCGCTACCGCATTAGCTATCGGTTGCGCCACGCTTATCATGTCCACCCTCGGAATGATGATCGGTCGCTTTATCGGCCCAATGCTGGGTAAGCGTGCTGAAATTCTCGGCGGGGTCGTACTGATAGGAATTGGCGTCCAGATCCTCTGGACGCATTTTCACGGTTAACGGTTACGCTGCCAGAGATGAAGGTTGAAATCCGTCTGGCAGCTAAGTCCGGCGCTGGCGGCCAGTTGTTCCCACACGTCTGGCCTGGCGCGCCAGGCAAATGGCGTCATTTGCAACAGTGCTACAGCCGTTTCGGCGGTGAGCTGCATGTGATAAGCAAGGCGGGTACTCTGCAGCAATGTGAATCCGTCGAGCTGCTCGGTATACGGCGCATGTAAACGCACCTCATCATAAATGAGCCCTTTTAGTTCCATCAGATGATGCGGCCCCGGCGTGGCGGTAACGACCCAACCACCAGGTTTCACCACACGCGCCAATTCCTGCGCCTTACACGGGGCGTAGATTCTGATCACCGCATCCATTGACGCATCGGCAAAGGGCAGTCGATGGCTTGACGCCACACAAAACTTCACCTGCGAATAGCGCTTCGCCGCCGCTTTGATCGCCGTTTTAGCAACGTCCAGTCCAAACGTGGTGACTCCCGGCAACGCCTCGGCAAAAGCATGAGTGTAATACCCCTCGCCGCAGCCGATATCCAGAATCGCCGTGGCCGACTGATCCAGCCGCTCGCGCAACAGGTTAATCACCGCATCGCGCAGCGGCTGATAATGGCCCGCATCAAGAAACGCTCTCCTCGCCTGCATCATTTCGGCGCTGTCGCCCGGATCGCGCGAACGTTTATGCTGTACCGGCAGCAGATTGATGTAGCCCTCTTTCGCCACATCAAACTGATGGCGCTGTGGACATATAACGCTGTTATTAATCTGCGTAAGCGGCTGATGGCAAAGCGGACAGGTAAACGACATGACAACTCCGGACTGGGGCGCTAAAGGGCGCAAGTGTAACGCGAATTGCGCCCCGGGAAAATCCTTTACGAGCCCGGAACCGCAACGTGGCTGCCATGCATCACCAGAAGGTGATCTGAATCGGCTGGCATACCGTCTGGCTCAACATTTTCCAGCCGCAGCACATCGCCCATGATCTGGCTGAATACGGGCGCAGATACCGCGCCGCCATAATAAGCCCCGTTTTGCGGATTATTAATCACCACCACCAGCGCAAATCTGGGGTTACTTGCCGGCGCGACGCCTGCGGTATATGCCACATACTTATCGACGTATTTACCATCATCGCCAATTTTTTTCGCCGTCCCGGTTTTGACCGCAATACGGTAGTCTCTTACTGCGGCTTTTGTTCCGCCGCCGCCAGGCAACGCGACGCTCTCCATCATATGTTCCACCTCGTGCACCAGTTCTTCAGGCATTACCCGCGTGCCGATCACGGGCGGATCAACTTTGGTGATCGATAACGGACGGTAGATACCAAAGCTGCCAATCGTGGCATAAACATGCGCCAGTTGCAGCGGCGTCACCATTAATCCATAGCCAAAAGCGAAGGTAGCGCGATCTAAATCACTCCAGTAACGGCGTTTCGGTAATAACCCGCTGCTCTCTCCGGTGAGACCCAGTCCGGTAGGCACGCCGAAACCAAAGCTTTTATAAGTATCCATTAATTTCTGCACCGGCATCGCCAGAGAAAGGTGAGAAACGCCGGTATCGCTGGATTTTTGCAAAATGCCGGTTAATGTCAGTTCCGGATAGTAACCGACGTCGCGGATACGGTGTCCATCGAGAGTAAAAGGATGGGTATCGATAACGCTGTCCGGCTGCACGATGCCCTGCTGTAACGCAGTCATAATGACCAATGGCTTCACAGTAGAACCGGGTTCGAAAGTGTCGCTAATCGCGCGGTTACGAAAATCGTCCAACTGCGCGCCTTCACGATTGTTCGGGTTGAAATCCGGGTAGCTCGCCATCGAGAGAATTTCACCCGTTGGAATGTTAATCAATACGGCAGCGCCGGATTCCGCTTTGTTCCAGATGACGGCGTTATCCAGCGCATCTTCGGTAACCGTTTGCAGACGTTCATCAATGCTAAGCTGAAGTTCATGAGCAGGAACCGGATTCACTTCCGTAATGTTCTCAATAACGTGACCAAATTTATCTTTACGCACCAGCCGGGAGCCCGGTTTTCCCGTCAGTTGCGCGTTAAAGCTCTTTTCAATACCTTCTATTCCCTGCCCGTCGATATTGGTAAAGCCGATCAAATTGGCCGCTACGTGTCCGGCAGGGTAAAAACGGCGCGACTCTTCCCGCAGGTTAATACCCGGTAGATTCAGTTTATCTATCCATTCGGCTTGCTGGGGTGAAACCTGGCGCGCAAGGTAGATAAAACGGCCTGCCGGGTTACTGTTTACCCGTTCCGCAAGCGTACTGAGCGACAGATGTAAGGCGCTGGCCAGCGCCTGCCAGCGCTCATTGTAGCCAACGCCGCCTTTGCTTATGATAGTCTTCGGATCGGCCCAGACAGCATTAACCGGAACACTCACCGCTAAGGGCCGCCCTTCTCTGTCGGTGATCATGCCGCGTGGAGAGGCCGTGGTCACTTCACGAAGCGAGCGCATATCTTCTTGTTTCACCAGTTTCGACGGCGTAACAATTTGCAACCATGCCACCCGCCCTAACAACAATGCCATACTGAGCAGAATGGCAGTGCAAAGTAGTGCAAAACGTATGGGCGTAAAATTACGGGTATCGCCGTCGCTTTTCTTTTTCACCTGATCTCCAGCCGAATCATTTTTCAGGTGATTGATTTAACGGGAAACGGACGGAAAAACCAGAAAAAACAATGCTAATAACCTCGCGCCTTTGCAACAAATCGCTAACGAGAGCGCATCCAGACACATTTTGAAGGATATTGAATTAAAAAGCCCCGCTTTTAGCGAGGCTTTATATCTGAGGCTGACGCGACAAACGCATCAAATCAGTGGTGTCGATCAGATAGCTGTTACGTTAACAGCAGCCGGACCTTTCTGGCCGTCCTGAATTTCGAACTCAACGTTCTGGCCTTCAGCCAGAGTTTTGAAACCATTGCCCTGGATAGCGGAGAAGTGTACGAACACATCTTTGCTGCCGTCAGCCGGAGTAATGAAGCCAAAACCTTTGGATTCGTTGAACCACTTAACTTGACCTTTAATCTTTGCCATTTGCAAAATTCCTTAGAGTGTTTTCTTTGCCCGTAGGCATAACATAGATAAAACTGAGACATTACTGCTTGAGGCACTAATATAAGGTTCGGCAGAGAAGCGGTATTCAACGTCAACGTGTTTACTCAGGACTTCTTTACTGAAAATGCCACACATAAACAGAACTGTACCTCGTTTAACCCAAAGCCTGTTATCACATACAACGTTAATTATGGCAAGCCATTTTTAAACGTGTCTCGATCCGTCGCACAAATTACGAGAACCTTCACAAATTGACAGCACGTTTATGCAACAAAATTGCGAAAGATATATCCTCACGCGCTGACGGACTCCTGACAACGTCACTGCTGAAAAGCCATTTTTCTACCATAGCTCAATAACTTCGCTTCTTCCAGTGCATCAAATCACATTTAAAAGCTGTATTTTTCATATCACTTTTTATGCTGAGTTATGCATAAATTGTCACAATGATAAAAAACACCTTTTAATCAAAATAATAGAAAAGAAAAGCGATTTTCGACACCGCTTTTTGTGATGTTCTGCGTCTTTACAGAATGCCTTAAAATAATGAACAAACAATGACAATCCATAAAGAAAGAGAAACGTTTCGCTTTTAAGAGAGAATGAGCGGTATCACAAAAATGCCATATGTCCATTTGTTATACATATAAAACTATGTTGCATATAAAGCCATATATTATGTAAGGTGTTGATGCTGTAGTATCAGTTGCAAACGGCAACGCGGAGAGATCCGACGGGGAAATGGGGCGTATGGCACTGGCGCCATTTGCGCCCCGGTAAGCATTATCGTTCTGCAACCAGACGAATGATGTCCTCATCCTCTTTTGGTTCGCTTGCCGCTGTTGCGGGTTCCGCTTCTTTTTCTGGTTCGTTTGCTTCGCAAAGGCGACGTAACAACGCGTTTTGCCGCTTCTGTTGATCCAACAACGCTTCGAGCAGTTCTATCTGCTCGTTGGCACGGGAACTTGCCCGGTTGACAAAGAACCAAAGCGCCAGCCCCACCACCAGAACCACCATTGATACTATTAAAGATGCAAGAGAAAACGCACCAGAGTTTAAAACGTCGTTCATTTCACCACCTCAATGTAGAGACGTCATTCTACCACTGCTACACGGGAAGGAAATCTCTGGTGTAAAACGTTTACCAGGGAATAAATTTATTGATGGCGCAAATACCGCTGAAAAATTGTACATCCTGATCGCACATGATATTAAACACCTGCGCCCACAGCAACAGGCATACTACCACCACGATGCCGAGAACGACCCATCGAAATTTTTTCACTCCACTCTCCGATCTTACATCTTATGTCGCTAAATTATCATGAGTTACTTAAACCAGGAGTAACTGTAGCGGCATTATATGTTTTTAGGAATGATTCACTTGTTTCAATCAATGTACACGCTACTCTTATTCTAACTAAAAAAGAAAAGAGGTAGTAATGCGTTTGATCATTCGCGCAATTGTATTGTTTGCCCTGGTGTGGATAGGCCTGCTGATGAGCGGCTATGGCATCCTGGTGGGAAGTAAAGTGAACGCTGCGGGGCTGGGTTTACAGTGCCATTACCTGACCGCACGCGGCACCAGCACGGCGCAATATCTCCATACCAACAGCGGCATTATTGGCTTTTCCGACTGTCCCATTTTCAGAAAAATCGCCACCGTGGTGGATAATGGCTAAGCGGTAATAAATAATTTCACAGTGAAACTATCACCAATAATTCCCCTATATTGGCTGTTGTTCATAAGTACTGTTAAATAATATTTTAATAACCGTTAAATAAGCCGACAGACATTATCTTCTTTTACGATTTCATCCCACCCGATGTTATAAAAAAAGCAGCTACATTTTTCGCAGCTGCTTTTTTTTAACGTCATGCTAATAACGTTGCTTAGAAAGGATAATCGTTGTAACCCATTTGTTCAGAAATTTTACGCGCGGCGGCGTGTAACATAGCCACATATTCCTGCAGGCGTTCTTCTGAAAAGCGCAGCGTCGGGAACGAAATGCTTAACCCTGCGATGACTACGCCAAAACGGTCAAATACCGGTACGCCGATACAACGTAATCCTTCTTCCTGTTCTTCGTTATCTTCACCGTATCCTTGCGCACGCACTTCATCCAACAGCGGCAGCAACGCTTCAGTGCTGGTAATCGTGCGTCCAGTGCTTTGCTTATACTCTACGCCGTCGAGAATCTGCTTAACCTCATCACGGTCGCGCCAGGCCAGAAGCACTTTACCGATGGCCGTACTGTACAGCGGATTACGACGCCCAATACGTGAGTACATCCGCAGATTGTACATAGAGTCAATTTTATGGATATAGACAATGCTGTCTTCATCCAGCGCGCCAAGATGGATAGTTTCTTTTGTCAGACGAGACAGTTCGCGCATCTGAATGTCCGCACTGCGGATGAGATCAACATTTTGCAAAGCTCGCGCACCCAGCTCAAACAGCTTTAGCGTCAGAGAGTATTTTTCAGACTCCCCCTCCTGAGCCACGTAGCCCAGCGTTTTCATGGTTTGCAAAAAGCGATAAACGGTGCTTTTCGACATCATGACGCGCTGCGATAGCTCGGTAATCCCTATTTCACGCTCTTCACCCAGCGCCTGCAGAATGCCGAAAACTTTCAGCACAGAAGATACAGAATCAGGCTGCTTATCCAGATCTGCGTTTGCCATTTATCACCTCATTACGAGCGTTTTATAAAATTCAGAACGAGTTTTTATTATAATTTCACGCCAGGTCGCCCGCAATCCATCTTTGCTTACTTCGTTACAAATCTGCGACATAACAACTCAGTATTAATGCTAACATTATTATTCAGCTCATAATTCCCCTTATTACAAAATACTTATGGAAAAAACACGGGCCGATGGCCTGCCCCTCCCGCAGAGATACGGCGCTATCCTGACGATTATTATCGGTATTTCGATGGCGGTTCTGGATGGCGCAATCGCTAATGTCGCGCTGCCAACCATTGCGACTGATTTACATGCCTCCCCTGCCAGCTCTATCTGGATTGTCAATGCATACCAAATCGCCATTGTCGTCTCACTGCTTTCCCTGTCTTTTTTAGGCGACATGTTTGGTTATCGCCGGATCTACAAATGTGGTTTAGTGGTATTTCTGCTTTCATCATTGTTTTGCGCGCTTTCAGACTCGCTGCAGATGCTGACGCTAGCGCGCATCGCGCAGGGATTTGGCGGCGCGGCGCTAATGAGCGTAAACACGGCGCTGATTCGTCTTATCTACCCCCAGCGTCATCTGGGACGAGGCATGGGAATTAACTCTTTTATCGTCGCAGTCTCTTCCGCCGCGGGTCCGACGATCGCCGCGGCGATTTTGTCCATCTCATCATGGAAATGGCTGTTTCTGATTAATGTCCCGTTAGGTATCATCGCGTTAATTCTGGCCATACGCTTTTTACCAGCAAACATCGCCCATGACACTAAGCCGCGCTTTGACTTACCGAGCGCGGTAATGAATGCGCTCACATTTGGCCTGCTGATTACCGCATTGAGCGGCTTTGCCCAGGGACAGTCGCTAACGTTAATTGGCGCAGAGCTGCTCGTTCTGGTCGTGGTCGGGTTTTTCTTCGTGCGCCGCCAGCTTTCTTTGCCCGTCCCTTTGTTACCCATCGACTTGTTACGAATTCCGCTTTTTTCACTCTCGATCGGCACGTCAATTTGCTCGTTCTGCGCGCAAATGTTAGCCATGGTCTCGCTACCTTTTTATCTGCAAACCGTGCTGGGCCGTAGCGAAGTAGAAACCGGCCTGTTATTGACGCCCTGGCCGCTGGCAACGATGGTAATGGCGCCGCTGGCGGGATACCTGATAGAACGTCTTCATGCCGGTTTGCTGGGGGCGCTGGGAATGGTGATAATGGCAGCCGGGTTGTTTGCGCTGGTCATGTTGCCAGCCTCCCCCTCCGATCTGAATATTATCTGGCCGATGATCCTTTGTGGCGCAGGGTTTGGCCTGTTCCAGTCGCCGAATAATCACACCATTATCACTTCCGCGCCGCGTGAGCGCAGCGGTGGCGCCAGCGGGATGCTGGGCACGGCGCGACTGTTAGGCCAAAGTACTGGCGCCGCGCTGGTAGCGCTGATGTTGAACCAGTTTGGCGATAGCGGTACGCATCTTTCTCTGCTCGCAGCGGCGATCCTGGCGACTCTCGCGGCGGTGGTGAGCGGTTTACGTATTACGCAACCACGCGTTCAGGCGTAAAAAAAGCGCGTCATTCGACGCGCTTTTCATACTTGCCAGTGGGCTTATTATTTCAGGTACTCACCGCTACGTAGCGCTTCAATGCGTTTATCCAGCGGTGGGTGCGTCATAAACAGCTCGCTTAACGATTTCGATTTACCGTTAATACAAAACGCCATCATGCTGGTCGCTTCTTGCGGCTCGTAGCTGGTTTTCAGGCGCTGCAACGCGGCAATCATTTTTTCACGGCCTACCAGCTTCGCCGATCCCGCATCGGCATGAAACTCACGGTAACGGGAGAACCACATGGTGATGATGCTCGCCAGAATACCGAAGACCAGTTCCAGCACCGTCGCAACGGCGAAATAGATTAGCGGATTACCGTTACTTCCTTCGCCTTCATCGCGGTTGCCGCCCAGAAAACCAGCAGCAATTTGCGCGATAATGCGCGAAATAAAGATAACGAAGGTGTTAACCACCCCCTGAATCAACGTCATCGTCACCATATCGCCATTGGCAATATGGCTGATTTCATGCGCAATGACGGCTTCCGCTTCGTCAGGGCTCATGTTTTGCAACAAACCGGTGCTCACAGCGACCAATGAGGCGTCACGGCGTGCGCCCGTCGCAAACGCGTTAATGTCCGGCGCATGGTAGATAGCAACCTGCGGCATGGCGATACCAGCCTGGCGCGCTTGCGTTGCTACGGTGTTCATCAACCAGCGTTCTCTTTCATTGCGAGGCTGTTCAATAACTTCCCCTCCTACGGATTTTAACGCCATCCATTTGGACATCAGCAATGAAATAAAAGAACCGCCAAAACCAAACAGCAGCGCCATGATCAGCAAGCCTTGCACGCTGCTCGACTGTATCCCTGTCAGGCTCAGAACCAGCCCGAAAACGACCATCACGGCCAGGTTCGTCAGCAGGAAGAGCGCGATTCGCATCATAATTTTCTTTTAACCTCAATTTAACAAAGCGCACTATGCGATTACCCACATCGTATGGGTCTTATGGCTATTTTCAAGCATCACCAGGCGGTAAGTCACGAGAAAAACACAACTTTACATTTTGTAGCATTATCCTGACGACTTCTGCGCTTGTTAAAAAAAAACAGGCACAATTTTTTGTGCCTGTTTCGCGTTACTTATTGGCTGCCGCCTGCTCCGCTGGTTTTTCTTTTTCAAGATGCGCCAGGTCCAGAGCAATCTTCACCGTTTCATCAAGGTACGGGTCCGGCTCCTGGTAATCCTTTGGCAGATCGTCCAGTTTCTTCAGCAACGGTTTACCCTCACGTTTAAACCGATCGTTAATACGCGCCAGACGCAGAGCGTCTTCTTCATTGTTCTCTTTCTCACGCTGCGCATAATTCAGAGAGACGATGTTGCGCTTATCCTTCATGGCATTGAAACGTGCGATATCCTTCATGATGTACTGAAACTCAGGATCTTTGGCGATACGCGCGTTGTGTTCTTTCAATAATTCCGGGCCAAACGGGGCCAAATCGTCCGATTTCACGTATTTCGCCGCATCAATGCTATCCCACGGCAAGGCGTTATCTTCAAATTTTTCTCCGGTTTCCGTCTCTTCATTGCCAGTCGGCATGATGATATCCGGCGTGACCCCTTTACGCTGCGTACTACCGCCGTTGACACGGTAAAACTTCTGAATGGTGTACTGCACCGAACCCAACGCAGGCCATTCCGGGCGAAGCATCTGATCGTAAATTCGGTTTAGCGAACGATATTGCTGTACCGTCCCTTTACCGAAGGTCGGCTCACCGACAATCAGCGCGCGACCATAATCCTGCATCGCGGCAGCAAAGATTTCCGATGCCGAGGCACTGAAACGATCGACCAGCACCACCAGCGGGCCTTTGTAGTAGACCACGCCGTCGGTGTCGCTATCCTCACGCACTTTGCCGTTATTGTCGCGCACCTGAACTATCGGACCAGAAGGGATAAACAGACCGGAAAGCGAAACGGCTTCCGTCAGCGCCCCGCCGCCGTTTGAACGCAGATCGATAACGATGCTGTTAACGTTCTGTTTTTCCAGCTTCTGAAGCTGAACTTTGACATCATCGGTCAAGCCAACATAGAAGCCTGGAATATCCAGTACACCAACTTTTTCCTTGCCGACGGTTTTCACCGACATTTTAACCGCGCGATCTTCAAGACGAATCCGTTCACGCGTCAGCGTGATAATACGCGTTTTCGTCCCTTTGCCAGCCGGCAGTATTTCCAGTCGAACCTTGCTGCCTTTTGGCCCTTTGATCAGCGCCACCACATCGTCAAGACGCCAGCCAATGACGTCGACCATCGGCTTTCCGGCTTGCCCTACGCCGACGATACGATCGCCGACGCTAATCGACTTGCTCTTCGCTGCCGGGCCGCCGGCAACCAATGAGTTAATGACAGTATAATCGTCATCCATTTGCAGCACCGCGCCGATACCTTCCAGAGACAGGCTCATTTCGGTATTAAACTGCTCGGTATTGCGGGGAGAAAGATAATTCGTATGTGGGTCGATTTCACGCGCAAAAGCGGTCATCGCCAGCGAGAACACATCTTCACTGTTGGTCTGCGCCAGGCGACGAATAGCGAATTTGTAGCGACGCGTCAGCGTTTCGCGAATTTCTTTGTCGCTCTTACCGGTGAGTTTCAGGCTGAGCTCATCGAATTTCACTTTACCATCCCACAGCGCATTTAGCTCAGCCTCATCTTTCGGCCAGGGCGCTTTACTGCGGTCCAGGTTAAACGTATCGTTTCCGGTGAAATCCATTGGCCGTTCCAGCACTTTTAGCGCGTACTGGTAACGTTCAAACCGGCGCTTTTGCGCCAGGTTATAAAGATCGTAAAAAACATCCAGCTTACCCGTGCGCAGCTCATCGCCCAACACGGTTTTCTTTTTCGCAAACTGCTCGACATCGCTCGCCAACAAAACGTTGTGGCTATAGTCGAGAAGATTCAGATAGCGATCAAAAATCTTTGCCGAAAATGCCTCATCCAGATCGAACTGGCGATAATGGGAGCGGGTAAAACGCGACGTTACGCGCTCGCTCACCGTCGCATGTTGCGTCTCTTCCTTTAGTACGGGAATTTGATCGGCACGCGTAATATCTTCCACGGCGAAGGACTGGCCTGCTAATGCAAGCAGGCCAGCTAACGCGGTAAGCCTAAAAAAAGTGTTCATGCCAGGCCTGGCCTCCGTTTCAGAACACCAGGTGTTCTGCGCGTACAATCAAAGACATACCCGAATTCAGCTGTACACGGACACCATCTTTGGTGATTTCTAATACGGTGGCATCCATCGCATTATTACCCGCTTTCACCTTGAGGGACTGCCCTACGGTCAATACTGAAATATCAGAAACCGGCGTGTGCTTCTCTTCGCGAGGCGCACGCGGCGCTTTCGTCGTCGGTTTATCAGCGCGAGGTTTACGTTCAGCGCCTTCTTTACGACGCGCTACCGGGCGAGGTTTACGCTCGCGTCGCGGCGCGTCTTCTTTTTCGCCAGCCGCCGCGGCAGCTTCGCGTTTTTTCGCTTGCTGCTCTGCGCGCTGCGCCTGAACACGGGCTTTGGCTTCTTCAAGCTGCTTACGCGCATGTTCGACATGCTGTTCTTCCAGCTCGCCGCACGGATTGCCATCAAGGTCGACGCGCGTTGCGCCCGGCTTAACGCCGTACAGGTAACGCCAGCTTGAAGTATAAAGACGTAAAGCGGAACGAAGTTGCGTTTTGCTGAGGTTCATTTCGCCCCCAACTCGCTCTACCAGATCCTGAAAAATACCAATTTTCAGCGGGCGAGCTTCGCCTTCCGCACTAAAACAGTGAGGAAAACGCTCGGCCAGAAACGCGATAACTTCTTTACTGCTATTCAACTTAGGTTGATTTTCCATGAAATTTCCTGATTACAACGGACGTAGCCAACAAGCAGCAGGCATGAACAGGCGTCATTATAATGACGCCATCAGTAATTGCTACGTTATCCGTTGATTATCCTGCGACGCTCGCAAAGAATTTTTTGTAATCCGTCGTTGCAAGCACGGTTTCAAGCTGTGCGACCAGCGTACGCAGGCCGTGTTCATCTTCTTCGGTAAAACGGCCAAACGCCGTGCTATCTATATCCAGCACGCCGATAATCCGTTCGCCAACCGTGACAGGCAGCACAATTTCGGCGTTGCTGGCGGCATCACAGGCAATATGGCCGTCAAACGCATGAACATCATCAATACGTTGAACCTTATTCTGCGCTACCGCTGCGCCGCACACGCCGCGACCAACCGGAATCCGCACACAGGCGATTCGCCCCTGAAACGGCCCCAACACCAGCGTATCGCCTTCGAGGAGATAAAATCCCGCCCAGTTCACCTCGGTAAGGCGTTCGAACAGTAGCGCGCTGGTATTCGCCAGCGTGGCCAGAAAGCTGGTTTCACCTGCCATTAACGACTGAAAATCGCGGTTTAACGCCGCGTATAGTTCTGTTTTGCTCATTATATAATCACTTCGTGGTCTTACTCCTAAACACAGGCTATTAAAATAAGCATTAAATGCGTTCTTGCTCAAGATTATTCCTGTCATGAGTTAAGATTACATTATTCTAACACTTTGATTCACGATACATGGCTCTGAACACCTCACACGTCACGCCAACAAAAAAGCTAACGATCAGGTCAATTAGCGAAGCGCTGCCGCGCAGCCACTACCAGCGCTGCCCTGAATGCGACATGCTGTTCAGCTTGCCGGAGATGAGCGCTCATCAAAGCGCTTATTGTCCTCGTTGCCAGGCCAAAATTCGCGATGGGCGCGACTGGTCGCTGACGCGGCTGACCGCGATGGCAGTAACCATGCTGCTATTGATGCCGTTTGCCTGGAGTGAACCGCTACTCCATATCTACCTGTTGGGCGTACGCATTGATGCCAATGTGATGCACGGCATCTGGCAAATGACGCAGCAGGGCGATCCGTTAACCGCCGCAATGGTGCTCTTTTGCGTGGTGGGCGCGCCGCTTATTCTGGTTTTTTCAATTGCTTATCTGTGGTTTGGCAGCCTTCTCGGCATGAATCTGCGTCCGGTCCTGCTGATGCTGGAAAAACTGAAAGAG
Organism: Salmonella sp. SJTUF15570; assembly: GCF_043357055.1. NCBI lineage: Bacteria > Pseudomonadati > Pseudomonadota > Gammaproteobacteria > Enterobacterales > Enterobacteriaceae > Salmonella > Salmonella sp. SJTUF15570. Next base: position 102,934 of record NZ_JBEUKJ010000004.1, read on the forward strand.
TGGGTGATGCTGGACATCTATCTGGTCGGTATTGGCGTTGCCTCTATCAAAGTGCAGGACTATGCCTTTCTGCAGCCGGGCATCGGGCTTTTAGCGTTCGTCTCGTTGGTGGTTCTTAGCATTCTGACTATGATTCATCTGAATGTGGAGCAACTATGGGAACGATTTTATCCGCAGCGCCCTGCTCAACGTGCGGACGAAAGATTGCGCGTCTGTCTTGGCTGCCACTTTAGCGGCTATCCGGATGCGAAAGGACGCTGCCCGCGTTGTCATATTCCGCTACGGTTACGCAGAAAACAGAGCATACAGAAGTGTTGGGCGGCCTTGCTGGCGTCTATTGTCTTTTTGCTGCCGGCAAACCTGCTGCCTATTTCGGTAATCTACATTAATGGCGGGCGTCAGGAAGATACTATCCTGTCGGGCATTATGTCGCTTGCCAGCAGCAATATCGCCGTCGCCGCCGTCGTTTTTATCGCCAGTATTTTGGTGCCGTTTACCAAAGTCATCGTGATGTTTACGCTACTGTTGAGTATCCATTTTAAATGCGAACAGGGACTGCGGACGCGAATTCTGTTGCTGCGTCTGGTGACATGGATAGGCCGCTGGTCGATGCTGGATCTTTTCGTTATCTCGTTAACCATGTCTCTGATTAATCGCGATCAGATTCTGGCTTTTACTATGGGACCGGCTGCGTTTTATTTCGGCGCAGCGGTAATTTTGACTATTCTTGCAGTGGAATGGCTGGATAGCCGCTTACTTTGGGATGCACATGAGTCAGGAAACGCCCGCTTCGAAGACTGAAGCGCAAATTAAAACCAAACGCCGTATTTCACCTTTCTGGCTGCTACCGCTTATCGCGCTAATGATCGCAGGGTGGCTGGTATGGGATAGCTACCAGGATCGCGGCAATAGTGTGACTATCGATTTTATGTCGGCGGATGGTATCGTACCAGGCCGGACTCCCGTTCGTTATCAGGGAGTAGAAGTCGGCACCGTGGAAGATGTCAGCCTGAGCAAAGATCTGCGCAAAATTGAAGTTCGCGTCAGTATCAAATCAGATATGGAAGATGCGTTGCGCGAAGAGACGCAATTCTGGCTGGTGACGCCCAAAGCCTCGCTGGCGGGCGTTTCCGGCCTGGATGCGTTGGTCGGCGGGAATTACATCGGTATGATGCCAGGTAAAGGCAAGCCCAGAGATCATTTCGTCGCCCTGGATACACAGCCTAAATACCGGCTTAGCAACGGCGATCTGATGATTCATCTCAATGCGCCGGATCTCGGTTCGCTTAATAGCGGTTCACTGGTCTATTTCCGTAAAATCCCTGTCGGACGGGTGTATGACTATTCGATTAACCCTAACAAACAAGGCGTAACGATTGACGTTCTGATTGAGCGACGGTTTACCGATCTGGTGAAAAAAGGCAGCCGTTTCTGGAATGTCTCCGGCATTGACGCCGATCTAAGCCTGAGCGGCGCGAAGGTGAAACTGGAGAGCCTCGCGGCCCTGGTCAATGGCGCGATTGCGTTTGATTCGCCGGACAATTCCAAACCCGCCGCCCAGGATGACACGTTCGGCTTATATAAAGATTTAGCCCACAGCCAACGAGGGGTAATCGTTAAACTTGAGCTGCCCAGCGGAGACGGTCTGAAGGCGGAATCTACGCCGCTCATGTACCAGGGACTGGAGGTGGGTGAGCTTTCTAAACTGACGCTCAACCCTGGCGGTAAAGTCACCGGAGAGATGACCGTCGATCCCAGCGTTGTTCCTCTGATGCGGGAAAATACGCGCATTGAGTTACGCAATCCCAAACTGTCGCTGAGCGACGCGAATATCAGTTCGTTGTTAACCGGAAAAACCTTCGAGCTGGTGCCGGGCGACGGCGAACCGCGCAGTGAATTTGTGGTGGTGCCGGGTGAAAAGGCCCTGCTGCATGAGGCGAATGCCTTAACCCTGACGCTGACGGCCCCGGAAAGTTACGGCATCGAACCGGGCCAGCCGTTAATTTTACATGGTGTAAAAATTGGCCAGGTCATTGAGCGCAATTTATCCAGTAAAGGCGTGTCATTCACCGTCGCGATTGAACCGCAGCACCGGGATTTGGTACAGGGCGACAGTAAATTCGTGGTCAACAGCCGGGTGGATGTCAAAGTCGGCCTTGACGGCGTAGAGTTCCTCGGCGCCAGCGCCAGCGAGTGGATTGACGGCGGAATTCGTATTTTACCCGGTACGAGCGGGAAGATGAAATCCACCTACCCGCTCTATGCTAACCTGGAAAAAGCGCTGGAAAATAGCCTCAGTGACTTACCGACTACCACCTTAACGCTGACGGCCGAAACGTTGCCGGATGTCCAGGCAGGTTCCGTCGTGCTGTATCGAAAATTTGAAGTAGGCGAAGTCATCACCGTTCGCCCACGCGCCAATACCTTTGACATCGACCTGCATATTAAGCCGGAGTATCGCCACCTGTTAACCAGCAATAGCGTGTTCTGGGCGGAAGGCGGCGCGAAAGTGCAACTTAACGGCAGCGGCCTAACGGTACAGGCCTCGCCACTCTCCCGCGCGCTGAAAGGGGCCATTAGTTTTGATAACCTGAGCGGCGCCAGCGCCAGTCGGCGCAAAGGCGATAAACGCATTCTTTATGCTTCAGAAACTTCCGCCCGCGCGGTAGGCGGACAAATTACGCTGCACGCGTTCGACGCCGGAAAATTGGCGGAGGGGATGCCCATTCGTTACCTCGGTATTGATATCGGTCAGATCCAGACGCTGGAATTGATCACCGCACGTAATGAAGTGCAGGCAAAAGCCGTACTTTATCCGGAGTACGTACAGACATTTGCCCGCGCCGGGACACGTTTTTCCGTTATTACGCCACAAATTTCCGCGGCGGGCGTCGAGCATCTGGATACGATTCTCCAGCCCTATATTAACGTTGAGCCAGGACGCGGCGCGGCACGGCGCGACTTTGAACTGCAGGAAGCCACGATTACCGACTCACGCTATCTGGATGGGTTAAGCATCGTCGTGGAGGCGCCAGAAGCAGGCTCGCTTAATATTGGTACACCCGTCCTGTTCCGCGGTATCGAAGTGGGAACGGTCACCGGAATGTCCCTGGGGTCGCTCTCCGATCGCGTGATGATCACCTTGCGCATCAGTAAACGTTATCAATATCTGGTGCGGAATAACTCCGTATTCTGGCTTGCCTCCGGCTATAGTCTCGACTTTGGTCTGACAGGCGGCGTGGTGAAAACGGGGACATTTAATCAGTTCATCCGTGGCGGTATCGCCTTCGCTACTCCACCAGGTACGCCTCTGGCGCCAAAAGCGCAAGCCGGTAAGCATTTCCTGTTACAAGAGAGCGAACCGAAAGAGTGGCGTGAATGGGGCACCGCTCTGCCACGTTAAACACCCGGCTCCGGCGTACTCGCGCCGGAGCGTTTTATGCTACACTGCGCGCCTGTTTTTTTGCCGGCGATACACCTGTGGCTCAACACGCTGTCTATTTTCCTGACGCTTTTCTGACGCAAATGCGTGAAGCAATGCCTTCCACGCTCTCTTTTGATGAATTTATTTCGGCCTGCCAACGCCCGTTGCGCCGCAGTATACGCATCAATACGCTTAAAATATCCGTGGCTGATTTCCTTACCCTAATCGCGCCCTACGGCTGGTCGCTCACGCCAATTCCGTGGTGTCATGAAGGATTCTGGATCGAGCGCGATGATGAAGAGGCATTGCCGCTTGGCAGTACCGCTGAGCATTTAAGCGGCCTGTTTTACATTCAGGAGGCCAGTTCGATGCTGCCGGTCGCGGCCCTGTTCGCCGATGATAATCATCCGCAGCGGGTCATGGATATGGCAGCGGCGCCTGGCTCCAAAACCACGCAGATCGCTGCCCGCATGGGGAACCGCGGCGCCATTCTGGCCAACGAATTTTCGGCCAGCCGCGTCAAAGTTCTGCACGCTAATATCAGCCGATGTGGAATCGCCAATACCGCACTGACGCATTTCGATGGCCGCGTATTTGGCGCTGCGTTACCGGAGATGTTTGACGCTATCCTGCTGGATGCGCCCTGCTCTGGCGAAGGCGTAGTACGTAAAGATCCTGATGCGCTAAAAAACTGGTCGCCAGAAAGCAATCTGGATATCGCGGCGACACAGCGGGAACTGCTCGACAGCGCTTTTCATGCTTTACGACCCGGCGGCACGCTGGTCTACTCCACCTGCACGTTAAATCGCCAGGAAAACGAAGAGGTCTGCCTCTGGCTGAAAGAGACCTACGCCGACGCCGTTGAATTTTTGCCGCTGGGTGATCTGTTTCCTGATGCTGACCGCGCCCTCACCCCGGAAGGCTTCCTGCACGTCTTCCCGCAAATTTACGACTGCGAAGGATTCTTCGTCGCACGTCTGCGTAAAATGTCATCCCTTCCAGCCATGCCCGCGCCAGCGTATAAAGTGGGGGCATTTCCTTTTACCCCCCTCAAAGGCCGCGAAGCATTACACGTTACCCAGGCGGCCAACGCCGTCGGACTGTTATGGGATGAAAATCTCCATCTTTGGCAGCGTGAAAAAGAGGTCTGGCTGTTCCCGGCAGAGATTGAATCACTGATCGGAAAAGTCCGTTTTTCCCGGCTCGGCATTAAGCTGGCCGAAAGTCATAATAAAGGCTATCGCTGGCAACATGAGGCGACGATAGCCCTTGCCTGCCCGACTCATGCTCACGCGTTCGAACTCTCTGCGCAAGAGGCGGAGGAGTGGTATCGCGGTCGGGATATTTATCCGCAAACATCTCCTGCCGCTGATGATGTCCTGGTGACGTTCCAGCATCAGCCGCTTGGTCTGGCAAAACGTATCGGCTCAAGAATAAAGAACAGTTACCCGCGTGAACTGGTGCGGGATGGCAAACTCTTTACTGGTAATAGTTAAAAGGCGCACAAAAAAACCGCACTTTTTGACTGGCGCTTTTGCGTACGTTGACTACGCTGAAAAATGGACGGCTAAACTGGTCGTACCACAATTAGCGTATTAACGGAGAGCACGATGATGAAAACCAGTGTGCGCATTGGCGCTTTTGAAATCGACGATGCCGAATTACATGGCGAATCGCCGGGGGAGCGAACGTTAACAATCCCCTGTAAATCCGATCCGGATTTATGTATGCAACTGGACGCCTGGGATGCCGAAACCAGCGTTCCCGCCATTCTCAACGGGGAACATTCCGTTTTGTTCCGTAATCATTACGATCCTAAATCTGATGCCTGGGTCATGCGTCTTGCCTGACTCAAAAAGAACCCGTCGCCAGGCGGGTTATTTATTCTTCCTTTTCTCATTTCCCCCCTGCGCTAACCTCTCCTACACTATCGTGTAAAGTAGTTAACATTGAGGATGTAATGTTCGCGCTGGTACTTTTTGTATGTTACCTGGATGGAGGATGCGAGGATATTGTCGTGGACATCTACGATACCGAGCAGCAGTGTCTTTATTCGATGGACGATCAACGGATTCGCCATGGCGGCTGTTTTCCGGTAGAGGATTTTATCGACGGCTTCTGGCGACCTGCGCAGCAATATAGCGATTTTTAACCCTGGTCGCTGATACCGCTATTGTATCCGCGCTAACGTCAATTGCCCGCCAAATACCGCGCCCGTATCAATATAGTGTACGTTGGCGAAATCCATGCGCCGACGCAACGGCGTATGGCCAAACCAAAAATGATCGGCACCGCTAATCCCGCCGCGCTTATTTATGAGTCGTTCGCGGCTCCAGAGAACCTGATGTAAATCGACCTTTTTTTGCCATTGATAGGTTGATGCTGGATAATCTGCATGAGCGATCACATGCGTGCTATGGCGGCAGCGAACTTCCAGTATCCAGGGCAGCCGCTGACAAAGAATAAAAAGCGCTTCAGCTTGCGCAGCGTGTTCAGCCGTCAGGCGGGTAAACCAGTCGCCACCATTCATCAACCACAGCGTCGACTGCGATGAGGCCCGCGCATCCAGCGCCATTTGTTCATGATTGCCGCGAACCGCCGTCATCCAGGACTCACGCAGTAAAGCCAGGCACCCCAGGCTGTCCGGGCCTCTATCAATGATATCGCCCACAGAAACTAACAGGTCTTGTTGCGGATCAAATCGACACTCACGTAACCTTTTCATTAACATTGAAAAACAGCCGTGAATATCGCCGACCACCCAGACATGCCGCCAATTCTTTGCCTCTATTCGCTGATAAATCTCTTCAGGCCGCATCATGTTTTTCCTGTCGTTCATTACCCAGGACAGATATAAAAAGATAGCGTATGCAGATTTTTTTTGCTTAGTAAACGTGCTCTGTTGTAAATAGCGAATTTCATCAGTAGTGAGTAAATGCTTTGTTATCACCGCAATAAAATATAACTGGCTGCGCCAGGGGAGTATTATCCCCTGGCGCAGCCAGCTACTCACTATCGCCTGTTCACGTTCAATATTCTTCCTCCTTAAAAGCATGCCAAAAACATAAACCACATATCGACACCACAGGCTTCAGCACACTCTTTAGCTGAGTGAGACGCAAGGCAAACCAGCGCCAATGCAGGTGTCGTTACCGTGGCGACCATCACCCCCACAAACAGGAGCAGCACAATTTTTTTTAAAGGCGGCATAACCTCTCCTGACAGTTAACAGACCATTAATCCTTATCGAGACATCATCCGTGCGCGGGTATCATAGACTTAACAACACGCAGCGTTACAAAAAAAGCTGTCTGGTTATGCCGGTATTTAGAGTAATAACAATTATTTTAAGTTTTAAGGGTATCCATTTGATTTTTATATTAAAATAAAGATGACGACGTTTTGTTAAAAGCGTCGCCATAAAAATGAATATATACTTTCAGAAAATCTGCTATTAATTCATATGGTTAATAGCAGTATTGTGTTTGCTATCTTCAGGAGGCATTCTGAAGATACTTATTCGCGATATTTTCTATAGTTAGCTGAAATTGTTGTGGCGTCGGCATCGTCCCCTTATTAAACAGCGGCGTAACCTCTTTCATAACGATTTTCTCAGCATACGCTTTAAAAGACACCTGCTGATTATAATTTATAAACATATGCGGATATTTAATGCTCGCTGCAGCAATGAGGGGGACGACAAAAGGATTCGCCCCTGCCCCACCTGGAGTAAATACGCCGTTTTTTATCTCCCCAGGTAGCCCCGCATTCTGCGCAGCCTCTCCTATCTCTTTCAGAAAGGGGGTAATACTGACCCCTTTACTGATGAGTAATTTACAACAGTGATCTTTATTATTACTGTACACGGCTGATAACATGGCTTCGCATGTCTGACGAGCATAGGCCGGATCTTTACTCGCATTACCTTTGATATCCAGGCTATTGAGCTTTTGCAGCATAAAATCTTTAACAGTTTTACTGGTTAATACTGCCCTACCCTCAGAGGCGCTCCCACGATGAAAATGGCTAGTCGGTATGTCTGTTTGCAGATGCAGGCTCAAGCGATCTGACAGACTCGTCGACAGGCTGATAAAGCTATTTCTAACGGCAGTAATACTTTTCGCAAAAATGTCCTTCTCCGTTGTTTTTTCTTTTACTGGTTCAACGTCACTTCTATGGATTCTGTAGTGCTGGGTGGATAGGGTTATATTAGTCACGGTAGTTCTCCTTTTAGATAACTATGCATAGCTACACTTTATTTATATTTCTTGCTTTCAAAAAATAGCCACCTTCTCCACAACCATTCTTACTCATTGATCTGTATAAATTTTATTTTCCTGATGAATTTTGTTCTTCTGTCACTTAGCCTGTTTTTTTTCGGCGCAAGGTGATCGACTTTTATCGAGGAACATTTTTATCGGGACAATCCTGAACAGGCAAAACATCACTTCAATTCAGCTGCTACATCACAAAAAACATTCATGAATATTATTATTTATGCTGATGTTGTTACGATTTTGCCCCCATTCAAACACTGACTGTCAGTTATCCTGCCTGCAGGTTAGCCGCTTTTTCAAAACCTATAAAGTCTCCACGCCAAACCTCTCCGCCACTGTAATCCTTATCTAAATATCAATTAATTAACTGATTTTTATATATTATGACTTTTCATGGCGTTCAGAAAAACTACAAATGAAATGGATTGACGCATCTATTAGTGGTCAAAAAAACGCGCTACGAGAAATAATCAGTAACAATTGCAACACTATTCCAATCATAACGTAAACTATATGATACCAGTCGATTATTATTGCTTTTAGGTAACATCTTTGTATAGCCGCTTTTAAGCAACAATACTCTAACACAACATATAACATTATAACTCACAATAGGTTAACAAATGGAATTACAGCTTATGCTTAACCACTTTTTCGAGCGCGTCAGAAAGGATGCAAATTTCAACGCATTTCTAATCGATCTGGAATATAATAATATCGCTTATTACATCTATTTTGTTGCTACCGGTAATGTGAAAATTATCACTCATGCAGGCCATTTCATTTCTATTAAAAGCAATAGAAAGCTGATTAAAGTCAATTCAACACCGAATACGCAATTAATAAAATTGACTTCAGCCAAACACTTTTCGGGGGAGCATTCCTATGAAAAATACTGTACCGATCTGGCAACGGCAGGCGTTTTTAAATGGATTGTGGAATTAAACCAAAAAACTCGACAATACTGGTCGAAAGACAACCAATTATTATATATAGAAAATGTGGTCATGCCGCTTTAACAAGCCAGGGTAATAATAGCGTCAGTCGTGACATCCGGCGTGTTACGACTGCGGTTTATCCATTTGAGACCATGATGAGAGTCTGACTACGAGAGTTATCCTGTGCAGTCCGACCGACGCAGCAACGTTTGACACGATGCTCGACAACAGCATCTCCTGATGCAGGAGAAATGATATTCAAAGCGATATCGACTAAAAGCTCAAAATATTTGCCTGCTATTTATATTCCATCTAATTAATACCCTCCAGGAAGTGTGGCATAATTGCAGAATCTGTCAGGATTCCGGGAGCATACCGGAGCGTAATCGGAAAACCATCTGGAGATGTATGAGCAAGGATGAAATCAGTTATCAAATTCTTTACCGGTACTCTCTGGAAAAGCTATACAGTACTCTTACCAGAAGAGTAGATAACGTGCTGTCATTCGCCCTCGTTTTTCTCGGGGTCGGCGTCACCATAAACATCGGGAGTCCCTTTATTCTGGGGCCAGGCATTGTGGGTATCGCCATACTAAAAAGAGTACTCCGCTTCGGCACGCGATCAGCACAGGCCGACCGGCAGTCCCGCGCCTGGCTGAAACTTTTTAATACTCAGCACCGCTTTCCTTCAGATAAAACACTGTTCCTTGCCTTCACATCGCTTGAGCAAGACACGAGCGAAGTATGGTCCATGCTTATTGGTCCTGCCATCGTCATGACTGAGACCGCCCTCGGAAAAACGCCCATTGAGCCATTGACGGCGGGTGAAAAACTCTGCGCATTTTTGAGTGGCGCGACGAAATCCCAGCCAGCAGATCGCAATTGACCTGTCTTCTAAACGCCTGCGCCATACCACAGAGATTTAGTATAAAATTAATTAATGGAGTACTAACGCTGTCAGCAGGTTTCTCTGAGTGAAAGATTCGTATTATACGCACAGCCCAGTTTACAGTTTATATAACAGCGCTATATGTTTTTGTATCCGTACCATGCCGCCTACAAGCGGCTGTCTGAGTACCTCTAGCCGTGCCAGGGGGTATTAGCTCAAATGTGAGCTGACATATCTATGGCACAGCGCCAAACCTAATCTGACTGTCCGCCCTGTGCCAGAAGCGGACGCTGAACATGGTGTGTACAGGCCAACAATACGATATATTTTAAAGCTACCTGATTGCAGCTTTCATAAGGCTATGGGTATTCAAATGCAGCAAAGCTATAAATCAGGCTTAATTAAATAATGCCTTTGCGAACCTACTTTAGGAAAGTCCGGTAGCGACATTTGAAGTATATAACCCTGTTTTTCATAAAAAGGGAGAGCCTGGAAGCTAAAGGTATCTACAAGTCCATGAACACAGCCTTTCCGCAAACCTTCTTTTTCGGCCATCTCCATAAGTTTACTACCCAGACCGTTGCTCCTTGCAGATTCACTTACCCAAAGATAGTCGATGCAGAGCCACGGACCTTTTCTGTCAGCAATTAATCCGCCTACCATTTCGCCGCTTTCGTTTCTGCAGTAGACCCCAAGCTGCCCATTTTTACTAAAATCGACAAACTGAGCATTGTAGCTTCTTAATCCGGCTAATAGTTCTTCTTTATCAAATTCAGTAACTTGATGTGTGATTTGAATGTCCATACATATCCAATTGAACAAGTTTGCATTTGGAATATAACGTTATAAATAAGTTGATTAAATGTATCAATAGAAAGTTTATTTTTACTCCTGGGGGCAGGCCACGTCCGCTACTCGCTTAAAGCAGACCGTCAGTTGGAGTCTGAGCTGGTACAATTAATGTGCCACTGGTTAGAAATCAGTAATACGATTTTATCAGGCTGATGCTCTGGCCTGTCAGGATTTGAGGTATCCACCCGGTTTACCAGCCCACTGTATTTGGCACCAGTGGAACCCACTTCCCGATCCAGGATCCAGTATCCACCGCCGAACCTCTTTCCCCAAAAGATATGAGCAACCTCAAGCGCCTTGTCTGGATGATGACCACGGTATGAAGTTTGATAACGCGTGGAATCAGGGCGTTTGGTTCGCTCTCCGTGCAGCAACTGGACGCCCTTCTCCCCAGCCTTTCAGCGTTGAAGATTTGCCAGCGCTGGGTGAAGAGTGTAGGCGAATTATGAAAATCACTTCTGCCGTTTATACTTCGAAAAAGACGTTATCAGAAAGGTGGTTCGCAAGCGCGGAGTTATTAAACCTTTACTTAACGAAATACGGTTTAAGTTGCTTGAATTGCAGCAGAAAGAAAACGACGGCTTGCTGATGCTGGACAAATTAAGCAAGCATGGCATCAATGGACTGATACGCCGTCAATAAAAGGAAGGGTGCATGGACGATCCCGTCACATCACCAATCACAACAGAAGAGCACAAAACAACATTTCACAGCGTAAAGGATAAAACACGATGCCATTTTCAATCAAACACATATGTTCAGGTCCACAAGGACACTACCCAGAAATCTCCGGACCTATACAGAACAAGCCAGTACCGAGGAATTGCACACTGACCTCAACAACATGCGATATACAGAGCTATACAGTATTCAGCAGATGGTCCTGCAGTTATGAAATGCGCCCACCCGGTGCAGAAGAAAAAACCCCACGACTAAAACTCTCAGCAACGGAGCTCTTATGGCTATCTAAAACAATAGAAACAGAGAGGCGCAACACAAAAGAATGAGCCTGTCAGTAATTCTGTGTAACTGCCCAGTTATTAAAGGTGATCGCTCAGACGGTCACCGAACTCGATAATAAAACGGCTCATCGCCAGCCGCCAGTTCTGGATCGGCATACTCCATTTTTTGACGCATCCTCGATCGCCAGATAAATAACTTTTCGTACTGAGTCATCCGTCGGGAACACCTTGCGTTTCTTAATCGCGGCACGGATCACGCAGTTCAGCGATTCGATTGCGTTTGTCGTGTAGATGGCCTTGCGGATATCCGGCGGATAACTGAAGAGCGTATTGAGGTTTTCCCGGTGCGCACGCCAGCTTTTGCTGATTTGCGGATATTTATCGTCCCGGACTTTCGCGAACGCATCCATCGCCATCAGTACCGCATCTTCGGCCGGGCCTGAGGCCGCTGGTGGCGGCTTTGTAGTCTTTCCAGGACACGTATTTCAGGCTGTTACGCACTATATGAATGATGCACAGCTGGATATGGGTCTGCGGGAAGACGCTGTTTATCGCACTCGGGAAGCCCTTCAGACCATCCACACAGGCAATCAGGATGTCCTGAACATCAGGACGAAGCAGGTCTTCATAGCGGGTGGTGTACCGAGGCGAAAGCATTTCTCGCTTCATAGCCCACTGTTGCGGCATCCCCTGCCCGGCGAAGTACAACGTCCCCCATTCGCCTGGCGCGGTGAATATCATGTTCAGTTAAGGCGCTAGATAGCTACCCAGCATCTCCTCCACAAGAGGTCGCAGGCCATCCAAAAATGTCTTTTTCGCGCTCTCCATCGCTCTTGCTCCGATAGTGCGCTCTGCATCGGTATTACCGACAAGCCCAAACGGTCTCAGCTCTGTGTCAGACAGCATCCGGTACGTTTCCTCATAATCCGATATTTGCTTTTCACGAAGCGCGTTAACGCGTTCCGGCGCTTTGCGCTCCAGCACGCTGTGTAACGGCCCCCACTGCAGTATCCACTCCCTGAGCTCGCTTTTTTCAGCGGCTTTCACCTGAAGCTCCGCAGCCTGAAGGTCTGAAACCGTCACGCCGGATACGCCAAAGAAACGCATTTCTGCCGTCACGCTGGTCAGCCCGAGTGCTTTCTTCAGCTTATTCTGATACGCCAGATAGACTTCAACATCATCGGCCAAGGCCAGCGTTCCGGCCTTTTCCCGGGCAATCTGTTCCAGTTTTTCCAGACGGAACATCTCACGCCCCGTGGCAACCAGTGCCGCGAGATTGTTATCGTATTGCCCTTTTTCTGCATCATGTACCAGTTGTACGTTCTTCATCTGGTGCAGAGCAAGTGTGACCCGATCCTGGCAGCTTGCTGTTGCCTCTGTTGCCATGGCAAAGGTTTTTGCTCTCAGCGCCTCATCTTCAGCCAGTTGTACCAGCCAGGACGATATCTGTGCCTTAAACCCCGCGTCCTTCATGAAGTTTTCCGTCTCACTCAGTCTGTCCAGGAAGAGGCTGAAGGCAGCAGCGTTATCTTCCTGTCCGAACATATGCCATCTGTCTGCAGGAGCCGGTTCGCCCTCCCGGGCAGGCACCAGCCAGCCAGCGGCCGCCAGGTGCAGTGCCCGGGCTTCCCGGGGGGCTGAGGCTCCCGCCATATCGAATAGTATCCTGGGGCCTGAATAGCCTGGCGCGCTGGTGATCTCCCGCAGCGCCTGCAGAGTGCGTTCAGACAGAGGATTGCCTTCCAGATTTACGCTTGCCTCTGAAGACAGACCCGTGATGCTTTCCGGCAGGCGGGTCAGTTGGTTATTGCGGGCATACAACCGTTGTAGGCCTGACGGCAGCGCCGGCAGGCGGGTCAACTGTGGGTTAGCATCAACCGACAGCGTCTGTAGTCCTTCCGGCAACGGCGGCAGGCGCACCAGTTGTGGATTGCGCTCGAGCGTCAGCAACTCCAGTCCTGCCGGCAACAGCGGCAGGCTGGTCAGTTGATTATCTGATACCGACAGCACCTGTAGTCCTGCCGGCAACGGCGGCAGGCTGGTCAGTTGGTTACCTGCTACCAACAGCCTCCGTAGTCCTGCCGGCAACGGCGGCAGGCTGGTCAGTTGATTACCTGCTACCGACAGCATCTGTAGTCCTGCCGGCAACGGCGGCAGGCTGGTCAGTTGGTTACGTGCTACCAACAGCATCTGTAGTCCTGCCGGCAACGGCGGCAGGCTGGTCAGTTGGTTACCTGCTACCGACAGCGTCTGTAGTCCTGCCGGCAACGGCGGCAGACTGGTCAGTTGGTTACCTGATACCGTCAGCACCACCAGTCCTGCCGGCAATGGCGGCAGGCTGGTCAGTTGGTTATCTTCGACAGTAAGCACCTCCAGTCCTGACGGCAACGGCGGCAGGCTGGTCAGTTGGTTATCTTCGACAGTAAGCACCTCCAGTCCTGACGGCAGCGTCGGCAGGCTAGTCAGATAATTATTATGAGGAATAACTAATGTTGTTATATGCGTTGGTAAACAGTCTGGTAAGGCGGTAAGGCCTGACTCTCCCACATTAAGCTCTCGACTGCCGTTATTCAGGCAAGTACATATTCTCTGTACCGTCGCAGCACGACCGCGTAACTCTTCTGCTGGCGCAGCCCTCTTCCATTCTGACCAGACAGCATCATACGCTGCTGGTGTCTGTGGAGCCGCCGGATCAGGAAGGGGGGATACCTGGAGTGTCCCGGATGCCCCTTCCGCATGTTCTGTACATTCCTCTCCCTGTTCTATGTCCATGGTGAAGCGATATGTTTCATTGTGCCCCTGGCAATTCACGGTATAGTTCCCGGCGTCATCAAGGGTGACCGACAATATCTCCTGGTTGTCTGCATCCAGGATACAGAAGTGGCTTTCCCCGTGGCGGCCGGAGTGAATGCTTTCCTCGTATCCGGCATACGCGAGCATCCTGAGCTGTTCAAATCTGCTGACTACATCCTCCCGCGTCGTTCCGACCGAAGGGTGGCAAATCGTCCAGATACATTCCAGCGCTTCAGTCTGGTGCGTTGAGCAGAAAAACTCCTTAATTTTTTCCCATAAGCTCATTTCAGGCGGGGTTGCAGATTGGGCAATACAGTTAATACGAAGGTTAGTAATTGTGGCGGGAAGACATCCGCTTCCAACATGCAAGGGCATAATAAAAAACCTTTATAAATTTACACATAATGTCTGTCTGGCGGACATCCTCTTTCCCTGGTCTTAATTTCACAATAAGGTTATCGACGGATTCATGGTCGTCCTGCCATGGCGGACTTCAGTAGGTGCAGAAGAAAAATCCGTTATAATGACCAGATGGCGGGACTGTCATTTTGCAGCTAAAGGTGTCGATTTTTTCAGGGGCGCTTTCTACGATGACCAGATCATCCGGCATCAGCGCCCGGGCGCTCAATTTTGGCAGGCAGATCCCTGACACTTCAGGCGCCAGGGTTACGTCCGGGACGGTTATCGATCGCTGCCGACTGGTAAGCAGAACCGATTTCATGATCAGTGCCGGAATCAGGAAAAATAGCCCGACCGGGAATATTCACCCGGATGGGCTGACAAAGAAATTTGTAAAAGCCAGAAAAATTTCAGGCGCTAAATTTAGTGATAACCCACCGACATTTCACGAGATCCGTAGCCTGCCCGGGCGGCTATACAAAGACGAACTCGGCGAGGAATTCGCTCAAAAACTACTGGGCCACACCTCAGAGAACACCACGAAACTCTATCTCGATGAACGCGATAATAAAGCTTACGTGATGCTCTGATTTTGTTGTAAAAGAAATGTTAAACTGAATTTGGATGTGATATAACCAAAAAGACCGAAATACAGAAATTCGAGGAAATTTCGAGGAATTTCGAGGGGGAATACATAACCCATTGATTTATAATCTAAATAAAAAGAGACCGAATACGATTCCTGTATTCGGTCCAGGGAAATGGCTCTTGGGAGAGAGCCGTGCGCTAAAAGTTGGCATTAATGCAGGCTAAATCGCCTTGCCCTTTAAGAATAGATGACGACGCCAGGTTTTCCAGTTTGTGACGAAGGTGATTGAAAAAACCTGGCGTATTGTCTGTCATCAGAGATAAAAAAACCGTAAGCCTTTTCGTGAAGGTTTACGGTTTTTTATTAAAAATCAGTCAGCTATTGGATGGGTCACAAAGCTTTTGCGCACGTTCGATAAACGGCGCCAGACTTATTTTCTCACCGGGCTTCGCCGGGTTATCGATTTGAATGACGGCAATAGGCTGAGCGCGCGTTTTACCCTCCGCTACTTGCTGTTCGGCAATGGCATTCAAGGGATACTGCACCAGCGTACTGGGGTTGATCACATAGAGCGCCTGGCCAGGCCGACAGGTCAACATGACCTCTTCCCGATTAAACGCCCACTTGTCTTTTCCTACTTCAAAACGACTTACGGTAATCACCTGCGGCGCCGCCAACGCTACGCCCGAAGTGGCCAGCAGAAGCGCCGGAAGGAGTATTTTTTTCATTCGTTATGCCAGTCCATCAGAAAGGTTCGAGGGTTGCAAACAGGCTGACGATCGCCAGAACTATGCCTCCAACTCCCCATTCAATTTGCGTCATCCTGACAAACCATAGGTCAGTCCGGGGATTTTCCTGTCGCATACGTGGTACGAGAACATACCGATTCGTCAGCGCAATTGCTACCATAAGCACCACCAGCGCACATTTTAACAAAAGCAACTGTCCATAGGTGGTCTGCCAGATGGCGGTAAATCCCGTGATAAATAGCGTGTTGCCAATGCCTGTGAGCAATACGCCCGCCACAAAAAAGTGACCATAACGAGAAAAACGCATCATGGCGCTAATAGCATGTTGACGCCAGCGTCCCTGAGCCATGCGCATACAATAAACCACTGGCAACAGCCCACCAAACCAGGCTGCGGCACAGAGTAAATGCAGAGCATGGTTAATCTGCTGTAATGTTCCCGCTACACCGTCGCGCATCGTCGCATGTCCAACGCCTGCCAGCAGGATAAACTGAGCAACGGTGAGAATAAGAAGCCGTCGTTGCATTTTTACCGGCGCAATGATTACCACCGCCAGCGTGACCAGCGCGAGGATAATTTGCCATATCCAGACCGCGCCAAAGCGGGTTTGCAGTACCGCGCCCCACACCGAGACGGAAAAAACATCGGGCCAGCCGCCGCCCATCAGTCCGCCCTGAATCGCCAGCATGAAAGCCGCGCTGATAACGCTCCAGGCGGCGGCATGTCGTTGCAGATGTAAAAATCGACGCGTCATTAAACGACGAATTGATGCGGGTGCCAGCCAGGCGCCGTAAAGCGCGCAGCCGTAGACCAGCATCAAACTAGCAAAATGAATAAATCGGAGAGTTATCCAGACGAATGTCAGCATCATTTATTTCACGCTGAAGGTGTATTTCCCTTTTGTTTTATGCCCATCCACCGACACAACGTGCCAGTCTACCGTGTAAGCGCCAGATTTTAACGGCTGCTCAAGCGGGATAATCAACTGCGTTTTATCCTGTTCATTTCGCTTTGCCGGGCGCGTTTTGATGAGCTCTTGCTGAGGGCCAGTAATGGTTGCGCCGCTGAACCCTGGCTCAATCCCTTCAGAAAAATTCAAGGTCAGCGCCTGTGGCGAGGCCGTAACGGCAGCATTCGCCGCTGGATACTGATGCGTCAGGTGCGCATGTGCCCAGGCCGCTGGCGTCGCAAATGTCGATGCCAGCAACAGTAAAGCTAAACGTCGCGATGGTGCAGAAGAAGCCATATTCACTATTCCTTTTTGTTATGCCTACGTTACAAAGAATAACCTTCAACAATCAATGAGTCGAGGATCATCATTTCCACCTTGCCATTACCGCGGACTCTTAGTACCTTCTGGCGGCAACAAAAAAGGAGACGCGTATGAAAACGAATCTGGCTCAGCTTGAACAAGCGGAAATGGATAAAGTCAATGTGGACCTGGCGGCAGCCGGGGTGGCATTTAAAGAGCGCTACAATATGCCTGTTGTCGCGGAGGCGGTCGAACGTGAGCAGCCAGAGCATCTACGCGCCTGGTTTCGCGAGCGGCTGATTGCCCATCGTCTGGCTTCCGTATCACTATCCCGACTCCCTTACGAACCCAAAGTTAAATAAAAATTATATAACGTTACACTTCCTTACATGCAGACGACTACATTATAAGGCGATTCTTAACCTATGCTTTTTAGAATGGCTGTAGAGACTATGAAAAGGAAGTCATTATGTCCTCCTGGAAAATTGCTGCTGCGCAGTATGCGCCCCTGAACGCCTCGCCGGCGGAGCATGTCGCCCATCATCTGGAATATATTGAGCTTGCGGCTCGTCAACAGTGCGAACTGCTGGTCTTTCCGTCGCTGTCGCTATTAGGCTGCGACGAAAGAAATAAACCGTTGCCCGCCCCGCCTGACGAGGCGCTTTTACAGCCGCTCACTCATGCGGCCGATACCCACCATATGACTATCATTGTGGGTATGCCTGTTGAGCATAACTGCCGCTTCGTAAAAGGCATCGCTATTTTTGCCCCATGGCTAACGTCGCCGCTCATGTTTCACAAAAGTCATGGCGCCTGTATTGCCAGGCAGCGAAGCGCTATCAACGTGGTGGATGAGCAGCCAGAAGGTGGTGATATAGATCCCTCATTTACGTTATTCACAACCAGTCAATGTCTTAACGAACCTGAACTCCATGCTTCTACCTCACGCTTACAACGTTTTTCGCATAAATATGCGCTGGCCGTACTGATGGCCAATGCCTGTGGCAGTAGCGCGCTGTGGGATGAAAGCGGGCAACTTATTGTTCGTGCCGATTGCGGTTCGCTATTACTGACGGGCCTGCGCACAACGGAGGGTTGGCAAGGCGATATCATTCCATTACGCTAAGGTCTTTCGGTGAGGAATGAATCATGTTGCGGATTATAGACACGGAAACCTGCGGGCTGCAGGGCGGGATCGTAGAGATAGCCTCTGTAGATGTCATTGATGGCAACATTGTCAATCCCATGAGTCACCTGATACGCCCCGATCGCCCTATTACGCCGCAGGCGATGGCGATACACCGTATTACCGAAGCCATGGTCGCCGATAAGCCGTGGATTGAAGATGTCATACCGCTTTATTACGGTAGTGAGTGGTATGTCGCTCACAATGCCAGTTTCGACAGACGCGTATTACCTGAATTGCCGGGTGAGTGGATCTGTACCATGAAGTTGTCGCGACGCCTGTGGCCGGGAATAAAATACAGCAATATGGCGCTCTATAAATCGCGCAAACTAAGCGTACAAACGCCGCCGGGGCTGCACCATCACCGGGCGCTTTATGATTGCTATATCACCGCCGCCTTGCTGATTGATATTATGCAAACCACCGGCTGGACCGCGGAAGAAATGGTCAATATCACGGGCCGTCCTGCGCTGTTAACCACTTTCCCGTTCGGTAAATACCGCGGTAAGGCGGTATCTGAAGTCGCAAAACGCGATCCGGGCTATTTACGCTGGCTTTTTAATAACCTTGATAATATGAGCCCGGAACTTCGCCTGACGCTTAAACACTACCTGGAAGATGTTCAGGCTGGCGAGCAACGCAGCAATGGAACACCACAATAACCCGCGACGCTTACAAGCCGTTGCGGGCGCGCGTCTATGCGCTATGTAAGGTTCCCTGCGCCAGGCCGATTAAAAAGGCGAACTCCAGCGCGACGCCTTCGTAGGATTTAAACCGCCCCGACTTACCACCGTGCCCGGAGTCCATATCCGTACATAACAGCAGCAGACGTTGGTCCGTTTTTAGCTCGCGTAATTTTGCCACCCACTTCGCCGGCTCCCAGTATTGCACCTGGGAATCGTGCAATCCTGTCGTCACCAGCAGGTGCGGATAGTCCTGCGCTTTGACATTGTCATAAGGACTATAGCTTTTCATATAGTCATAATATTCAATATCCTGCGGGTTCCCCCACTCTTCAAACTCTCCTGTCGTTAGTGGGATCGACTCATCCAGCATCGTGGTTAATACATCAACAAAGGGTACCTGGGCAATAACGCCGTGGAAAAGCTCGGGGCGTTCGTTGATAGCGACGCCCATTAGCATTCCGCCCGCGCTCCCGCCCATCCCATAACACAGCGACGGTGAACCGTAACCCAGTTTTAATAAGGCATCGCAGGCATCAAGATAGTCATTAAAAGTATTCCGCTTTTTGAGGAATTTGCCATCTTCATACCACTGCTGCCCCAGCTCACCGCCGCCGCGAACGTGTACGATTGCGTAAACAAAGCCACGATCCAGCAAGCTCAGTCGGCTGCTGCTGAAGTCGGCGTCAATACTGGAACCGTAAGATCCGTAGCCGTAAACCAGAAGCGGATTTTGCCCTTTACGAAAATACTTCTGATGATAAACCAGCGATACCGGCACTTCGACGCCGTCGCGTGCAGTGATCCACAGGTGTTCGCTCTGATAACAGCCAGAATCAAACCCAGGCACTTCCGTCTGTTTAAGTACCCGTCGTTCTCCGGTATCCATATCCAGTTCAAACAAGGTATCTGGCGTCGTCATTGAAGAATAGCCGTAACGCAGCCGGGAGGTCTCAGGTTCGGGATTATAGGCAAGCCACGTCACGTAAGCCGGATCGTCAAAGGCGATGCCTATCACTTCACGGGTTTTACGGTTAATTTGCCGCAGGCTGGTAAGCCCCCGTTGACGCTCTTCGACCACTAACCAGTCGGTAAACAGGGTAAACCCTTCCAGCATAATATGCTCGCGCGGAGGGATCAGCTCTTCCCAGGAGTTTTCATTGCGCACGCGGGTACGGTACAACCCAAAGTTTTTACCGTTTCGGTTAGAGCGCAGGTAAAACTTATGTTGATAGTGATCGAGACTATATTCATGGTCTTTGCGGCGCGGTAAAAATGAAAACGGCTCGGCATCGGCCAGTTCCGCGTCAAGTAATAGCACTTCGCTAGTGGTGGCGCTGGCAAGATGAATTACCACATAATGCTGCGAAGTGGTTTTATGCAGGCTGACATAAAAGGTGTCGTCTTTCTCTTCATATACCAGTTCATCTTGCGATGACGGAGTGCCAATCGTGTGCCGCCAAACCTGATAGGGCAGCAGCGTCTTCTTATGCTTACGCACATAGTAAAGGGTCAGGGAATCATTGGCCCAGACAAATTCAGGCGCAACGTTATCCAGCAGTTCCGGATACCAGTTACCGCTTTCGAGGTTACGAAAACGCAACCCATACTGACGACGGGATAAATAATCTTCTGCCAGCGCCATGATGGTATTATCCGGCGTAATGGCAAGTCCACCGAGCGTATAAAATTCGCTGTGCGCGGCCCGTTGGTTCGCATCGAGCAAGGTTTCCCACACATCCCACTCTTCGCTTAACGCCGATTGTCGTTGATAGATGGCATATTCGCAGCCGGGTTCATAGATATAACGGTAGCGATAGCCATTTTTCACATACGGAGCGGAAACTTCTCTGGGCGGGATGCGATCGATAATTTCTTTTAGAATGCGGTCCTGTAACGCCTGCTGAGAGGTCATGACCTTCCGGCCATACTCATTTTCCTGATGCAGGTAATCAAGGACTTCCGGCTGCGAGCGAGTGTCATCTCGCAGCCAGTAATAATTATCAATGCGCGTATCGCCATGTACGGTCATGGCATAGGGAATTCGATTGGCTTTTGGCAACATGTCGTTTTTTCTTTTGCGTTAATATTTGTTATATATCACGCGGCAAACACAGCGGCGTAGCATGGTAGTCCCGGTCGCTCACCTCGGTAAACGCCTGAGATGTCACTGCTTCGCCGCTATCCTGCAACATGAATGACGTAAACTATCCATCCTATAAGGGTGGCAAAAGACACGCATGATGCAAGCGAAACATGTTACTTAATGGCAGGTTATCAGCCTGGTAGCGCCTGTTTTTGCTGCTGCAAGTCCTGCTCGATACCGTCCCGAACCTCCTGAGGAATTTTTAGTGCGTCTCCTAACGCATTCAGATAGCTACGTTCCATAAAGTGGTCAATATCAATGGCGGCGCAGCTCAGGAAGTAGATTTCCAGAGCTTCTTCTTCATTGCGAATGCCCTGTGCCAGACGTTGTGGATCAAGCGGCTGCTCAATAGCTTTTTCGATAAACACACGCCCTTGCTCTTCCACGCCTGATTCTCGCAGTTGGTGCTCAATCGCCGCGCGTTCTTTGGCATCAATATGCCCAT
Source organism: Salmonella sp. SJTUF15570 (assembly GCF_043357055.1). NCBI lineage: Bacteria > Pseudomonadati > Pseudomonadota > Gammaproteobacteria > Enterobacterales > Enterobacteriaceae > Salmonella > Salmonella sp. SJTUF15570. The sequence goes on from NZ_JBEUKJ010000004.1 coordinate 124,517, forward strand.
CGCTTTTTGCAGCAAAAACCAGTGCCAGGATCAGTCGCTCAGTGCGAACATCCAGCGGCGTACTTTGGCTGCCGAATTGCGGCTCCCCCTGATGCGCAGCGCGTACTTTATCTTTGTACTTATTCCACAATACGGAACCCGCTACCGCGCCGCCGCCCACCAGCAAAGCGCCAGTACCGTATTTAGTTAATAATTTGCGCGAAGACTTATTGGCGACCAACAGTCCAGCCAGACCGCCCAGCGCGCCGGGAACCAGCAGTTTATTTAACCCCTGTTCACCGGAAGGCGATGCGGAAGCGCCTTTTTGCCCAAGAAGTGATTGTAATTGGTTCAACCAGTTAGCCATAGTACCCCTCAAATACAGACCAATAATGGTCAAGCGTACCTGAGGGGATGTCAGGAATTGTCTGTTCCGGCAAAAGAAGCGCAAATTACGCTGCTAGCGGGGCTTATATTCCGCCTTGCCGGCTTTGCAATCAACGATGACCTGATAATGAATATCGGCGCTTTTACCGCGAACAGTTAGCGGAACTGTCCATTTATCATTTTGACCCACAACGTCCTGCACATTAACCCACGCGACCGGGTCAGCCTGCCCGACCTTTTTTTGGTCGTCTGCCCACCGCACGATACGATTTTGCTGGTAGTCGCGCTTCACGCTTGCCGCAATCCCGGCGGCATCCAGCCCTTCGCACTGCGGAAACTTAACCGATTTACTCTCGGTGGATGCCGCAAATGCCGATACGCTGGCGGATAACAACAGCAGGCTCAACAACGCTCCTCTTTTATTCATACTTTTCTCCTTAGCACAATGATTCAGGAAAAGCATGGTACAAAACGCCGGGAGCGCAAGTGTGGGTTCAGGCGGCTTGCTTTTTCGTTTTACTCGCGGCGTCCTTTTCAACCGCCTGCGGAGAAGGCAACTTACCGGTTTTGAGGATCGTGCTTAACACCTCTTTATGTTCCGCCAGCCACAGCGACAACGCCTCGCGCTGCCCATCTTCCAGCACGACTGGCGACTGCTCAAGCCAGGTATCAAGAAGATCGGCAGTATCGAGCATTTTGTCCCAGGCGTCGGCTTCCTTTTTACTGGTAAATGACATCTTCTCCTCACCCTCGCGAATGACTACGTATTTAACTTCAACCGCCATTTTGCAGCCCCTTATTTACCTGTGCTTATATACAGTATATTGCAAAACGGCAAGAAAAGCAATCTATTCGAAAAGACATGCGCAAACGTTTTCGTATATACTGCGCGCAGGTAAATAAGGGGACAGAAATATGACGCTATTAGGCACTGCGCTGCGTCCGGCAGCAACGCGGGTGATGTTATTAGGGGCAGGTGAATTGGGAAAAGAGGTGGCGATTGAATGCCAACGCCTGGGGATCGAGGTTATCGCCGTCGATCGCTATCCTGATGCTCCCGCCATGCATGTGGCTCACCGTTCACACGTCATTAATATGCTGGACGGCGAGGCGCTACGTCATGTGATTACAGAGGAAAAACCGCATTATATCGTGCCGGAAATAGAAGCGATCGCCACCGATACGCTGCGCGAGCTGGAGGGCGAAGGGCTGAATGTCGTGCCTTGCGCCCGTGCAACGCAGCTCACGATGAACCGCGAAGGGATCCGTCGCCTGGCCGCAGAAGAATTAGGTCTGCCGACATCGACGTATCGCTTTGCCGACAGTGAGGCCAGTTTTCATGATGCGGTAGCCGCAGTGGGTTTTCCTTGCATCGTCAAACCGGTCATGAGCTCTTCCGGCAAAGGCCAGAGCTTTATCCGCTCGGCCGAACAGCTCGCGCAGGCATGGGAGTATGCTCAACAGGGCGGACGCGCTGGCGCGGGTCGCGTGATTGTGGAAGGCGTGGTTAAATTTGATTTTGAAATTACGCTGCTCACCGTTAGCGCCGTCGATGGCGTGCATTTCTGCGCGCCGGTCGGTCATCGTCAGCAAGATGGTGACTATCGCGAATCCTGGCAGCCACAGCAGATGAGCGAACTGGCGCTGAAGCGGGCGCAAGAGATTGCCCGTCATGTGGTACTGGCGTTAGGCGGTCATGGCCTGTTCGGCGTTGAACTCTTCGTCTGTGGCGATGAAGTCATTTTCAGCGAAGTCTCCCCTCGCCCGCACGATACCGGAATGGTCACGTTGATTTCTCAGGATCTCTCTGAGTTTGCGCTGCATGTGCGCGCCTTTCTGGGAATGCCCGTAGGCGCTATTCGCCAGTATGGTCCCGCTGCCTCGGCCGTGATTCTGCCGCAGCTTACCAGTCAAAATGTGACGTTTGATAATGTACACGCGGCGGTAGGAGCCGGAGTACAGCTACGGCTGTTTGGTAAGCCTGAGATCGACGGCACTCGTCGTCTTGGTGTAGCGTTAGCGACAGGTGAAAACGTTGAAGAAGCGGTGATAAGAGCGAAAAAGGCCGCCAGCCGCGTGACGGTAAAAGGCTAATGCGCCATCGCCTGATGGCGACGTTAGCGCATTTTTATCAGACCTGCCTGATCGCCACTCGTAAGCCCGATAAGCGAGCGCCATCGGGCATTTAACGGCTTACTGCTTCGCGCCTTCTACCGCTTCGCGCGCCAGTTTGGTGATGCGATCGTAATCACCCGCTTCCAGCGCGTCGGCCGGCACCAGCCAGGAACCGCCGATGCACAACACGCTTTTCAGCGCCAGATAGTCACGATAGTTTGCCGGAGAGATGCCGCCGGTTGGGCAGAAACGTACCTGAGAGAACGGACCGGCAATCGCCTGCAACGCTTTAGTGCCGCCATTCGCTTCCGCCGGGAAGAATTTGAACTCTTTCAGACCATAGTCCATGCCCAACATCAGTTCAGAAACGGTGCTAATACCGGGAATCAATGGGATAGTGCCTGCCGTCGCGGCTTTCAGCAGTGGCTCAGTCAGTCCCGGGCTAATCGCAAATTGCGCGCCCGCTTCCGTCACCTCCGCCAACTGCTGCGGATTGAGAACGGTTCCGGCGCCGACAATCGCTTCCGGCACGTCTTTAGCGATAGCGCGAATAGCATCCATCGCGCAGGCCGTACGTAAAGTCACTTCCAGAACGCGAACGCCCCCGGCCACCAGCGCTTTAGCCATCGGCACCGCGTGCTCCAGTTTATTGACTACAATGACCGGGACAACCGGGCCGGTGGTCAGGATTGCTTCTGCACTTGTTTTCCAGTTTTTCATCGGAATTCTTCTCTCGCCTGATTACTAGTGTGTCATCTTAAAAAGTGATACAGGTTGCGCCCTGCTCCGCACCCGACAGCTTTTCGCGCAGCGCGCCAAACAACTCACGCCCCGTTCCGACGCGCGACGCGCTCAGGTCCGGAATATGAGGCTGACGAGCGGCAAGTTCCGCCTCGTCGACCAGCAGAGTTAACTCACCTGTCTGCCCATTCACGCGAATGATGTCGCCATCGCGCACTTTTGCCAGTAAGCCGCCATCGTAGGCTTCCGGCGTTACGTGGATAGCTGAAGGCACTTTACCCGAAGCGCCTGAAAGTCGTCCATCAGTAACTAACGCGATTTTGAAACGGCGGTCCAATAATACACCAAGTGGCGGCATGAGTTTATGTAATTCTGGCATTCCATTCGCTTTTGGTCCCTGATGACGCACGACAACAACACAATCCCGGTCAAGCAGGCCCGCGTCAAACGCAGGCAGCACATCATGCTGACTTTCAAATACCATGGCAGGCGCTTCAATGATCTGGTTTTCAACCGGTACCGCAGACGTCTTCATTACTGCGCGCCCCAGATTACCGCTTAGCACCTTAGTACCGCCGTGAGGAGAGAACGGCTTATCAAAAGAGGCAATGACATCGTTATCCAGTGACCTTTCCGCGCCTTCACGCCAGTCCAGCTCGCCGTTGTTGAGCCATGGCTCCAGCGTATAGCGTTTCAGGCCGAAGCCTGCGACAGTATTAACGTCTTCGTGCAGCAATCCGGCATTGAGCAGCTCACGCATCAATACCGGTACGCCGCCCGCCGCCTGGAAGTGGTTAATGTCCGCCGGACCGTTCGGGTACAGACGCGCCATCAACGGAACCACTTCCGACAAATCCGAGAAGTCATCCCAGTTGATCAGAATGCCCGCCGCGCGCGCCATTGCAACCAGATGCATGGTGTGGTTGGTGGAGCCGCCGGTAGCCAGCAGCGCGACAATGCCGTTCACCACGACTTTTTCGTCGATCATTTTACCGAGCGGCATCCACGTATTGCCGTTGCCGGTAAGACGTGTTACCTGACGTGCGGCAGCGGCAGTCAATGCCTCGCGCAGCGGCGCATCCGGATGCACAAACGAAGAACCCGGCAACTGCATTCCCATAAACTCCACCACCATCTGGTTGGTGTTGGCGGTGCCGTAAAATGTACAGGTGCCCGGCGCATGGTAAGAGGCGGCTTCTGACTCCAGCAGCGCCATTCTGTCTACTTTTCCTTCCGCATATAGCTGACGAATACGGACTTTTTCTTTATTCGGCAGGCCGCTCGCCATCGGGCCTGACGGAACAAAAATCGCGGGTAAATGACCAAAAGAGAGCGCGGCCATCGCCAGCCCCGGAACGATTTTGTCGCATACGCCGAGGAATAACGCGCCGTCAAACATATTGTGAGAAAGGCCTACTGCTGCCGACATCGCTATCACTTCGCGGCTGAGTAATGACAACTCCATGCCATCCTGCCCTTGCGTAACGCCATCGCACATTGCCGGTACGCCGCCTGCGACCTGACCTACCGCATTCACGGAATGCAGGGCCTGACGAATAATCTGCGGATAATGTTCATACGGTTGATGCGCAGAGAGCATGTCATTGTAGGAGGTAATGATGGCGATATTATTGCGCAACATACTTTTCAGCGAGGCTTTGTCCTCTGGCTGACAGGCGGCGAAGCCATGCGCCAGGTTGCCGCAGGCCAGTTGAGATCGGTGGACCGTGGCGGTTTTCGCCTGCTCAATGCGGGCAAGATAGGCTTTTCGGGTCTGCTGCGAGCGTTCGACAATGCGCTGTGTTACGCGTAACAAATTAGGATTCATAGAGGCTCCTGAAATTTATCTGTCCGGCTACCGGGTTTACCATGCGTTTCATCAATGTGGAAAGACAGTGAAATACATGATGTCCGGTGATAATGGGGCAAAATCGTTTCAGGCAGTGTAATAAAAAAAGCCTCGCAGGTGAATCCACACGAGGCTTAAAAGTGCAAAAATGATTCTACAATCTGTGTTAGATCATGTTACCGGTAAAATACCACCTAAGAGTGAGTGGCAAATTTACTCAAACTCATTCCACGAACGACCGTCACGGGTAATCATCGCCACGGACGCTACCGGTCCCCAGGTGCCCGCCTGATACGGCTTCGGCGCGTCGTTGTCCATCGCCCATGCTTCGGTAATGGAGTCCACCCACTTCCAGGCTTCTTCCACTTCGTCACGGCGGACAAACAGCGCCTGAATGCCACGCATCGTTTCCAGCAGCAGGCGCTCATATGCATCCGCCAGGTGCGTCTGATTAAAGGTCTCGGAGTAGCTCAGATCAAGCTTCGTGATCTGCAGATTATGCTTATGATCCAGCCCCGGTACTTTGTTAAGCACCTGAATATCTACGCCTTCATCCGGCTGCAGGCGAATCGTCAATTTGTTCTGCGGCAGGTCTTGCCAGGACTCTTTAAAGAGGTTCAGTTCAGGCGTCTTGAAATAAACCACGACTTCAGAGCACTTGGTTGGCAGACGCTTGCCGGTGCGCAGATAGAATGGCACGCCCGCCCAACGCCAGTTATCGATGTCGACGCGGATCGCGACGAACGTTTCGGTGTTGCTGCTTTTATTCGCGCCCTCTTCTTCCAGATAGCCCGGCACCTTTTGACCCTGCGCAAAGCCAGCGGTGTATTGACCACGAACCGTTTTTTCACGCACGTTGGAGCGATCAATACGGCGCAGCGATTTCAACACTTTGACTTTTTCATCGCGAATACTGTCGGCGCTCAGGTCAGACGGCGGTGACATGGCAATCATGCAGAGAATTTGCAGCAAGTGGTTCTGGATCATATCGCGCATCTGACCGGCCTGGTCAAAGTATCCCCAGCGCCCTTCAATCCCCACCTCTTCCGCTACGGTAATCTCAACGTGATCGATAGTGCGGTTATCCCAGTTATTAACGAATAACGAGTTGGCAAAACGCAGCGCCAGCAGGTTGAGAACCGTTTCTTTGCCCAGATAGTGGTCGATACGATACACCTGGCACTCTTCAAAGTATTCGCCGACCCGATCGTTAATCTCACGCGAGGTCGCCAGCGAAGTACCCAACGGTTTCTCCATCACAACGCGCGCCGGTTTGGCGTTGAGTTTAGCCTCCCCTAACCCTTTGCAAATAGCGCCAAACGTGCTGGGCGGCATCGCAAAATAGTTAATGGTGGTACGGTTTTTTTGATCCAGCATATCGCCCAGGCGACTGAACGCAGGCGTATCGTTAACGTCAAGATTACAAAAATCCAGACGGCCGCTCAGCGTATCCCACAAGCCTTCATCAATTTTTTCCTTCATGAAGGTTTCCAGCGCCTCACGCACGACGTGGGTATAAGCTTCTTTATCCCAGTCCGCGCGCCCCACCCCAATGATCCGGGTATCCGGATGGATCTGGCCGGCTTTCTCAAGCTGATACAGGGAAGGCAGCAGTTTCCGGCGCGCCAGGTCGCCTTTAGCGCCGAAAATGACCAGGTCACATGCCTGGGCTGTTTGCGTTACCGCCATGTCATTCTCCTCAGTTAATCTCCTGGTACTTTAGCCAGGATATCGTTGTAATTTTATTACACAGCACTGTACTGCTTTTACGAGATTACGGAAACCGTAAACGCCTTTTCATAGGTGAACCGGCGTTTGATTGGCAATATAATCGGCAAAACGCCTAATAAAATTGTCGCTTTTCCACACAAGCTGGAACTTAAAATCCGACGTCGGTCATGTAATGAAAAAAAACGACACCTTTTTTAGCCATTTTGCCCCCTTTGACAGCCTCCAGGAGTAATATCTAACAAAACGCGCTCGGTTTCGCGCATCATTGAAATCGCTAATACCCATGAGCCTTGCTAATCATGAATATGCTGGAAAAAGTCCAGTCTCAACTGGAACATTTAAGCAAATCTGAACGAAAAGTCGCCGATGTTATTCTGGCCGCCCCAGGCAGATCGATTCACTTAAGCATTGCCATGCTGGCCCAGGAAGCTAACGTTAGCGAACCAACGGTGAACCGTTTCTGTCGCAGCATGAATACCCGCGGCTTTCCTGATTTTAAACTGCATCTGGCGCAAAGTCTGGCAAATGGCACCCCCTATGTTAATCGCAATGTGGATGAAGATGACAGCGTTGAGGCCTATACAGGAAAAATCTTCGAGTCCGCCATGGCCAGTCTCGACCATGTTCGTCAGTCGCTGGATAAATCGGCCGTCAACCGCGCCGTCGATTTACTGACCCAGGCAAAAAAAATCGCCTTTTTTGGTCTTGGTTCCTCCGCCGCGGTCGCGCATGACGCCATGAATAAGTTTTTTCGCTTCAATGTGCCGGTGATTTACTCCGACGATATCGTGCTGCAACGGATGAGCTGTATGAATTGTAACGATGATGACGTCGTCGTGCTCATTTCGCATACTGGCAGAACCAAGAGCCTGGTGGAACTGGCGCAGTTGGCGCGGGAAAACGATGCGATGGTGATCGCCCTGACCTCCGCTGGAACGCCGCTGGCGCGCGAAGCCACGCTGGCCATTACCCTCGACGTACCGGAAGATACAGACATTTATATGCCCATGGTCTCTCGACTTGCTCAGCTGACCGTGATAGATGTGCTGGCAACGGGATTTACTTTGCGTCGCGGGGCAAAATTCAGAGATAACTTGAAGCGTGTCAAGGAAGCGCTCAAGGAATCGCGTTTTGATAAAGAATTACTCATCAGGAGTGATGACCGCTAAAAGCAATAACAATGTTCTACCCTTTTCGTCATCCGGGGACGTTCATTTTATACCGTTAAGGTTTCAGAACGACCGGATCAATGTTCACGCAACACCAAGTTGTTTTAGTCAACGGAGTATTACATGTCCAGAAGGCTTCGCAGAACCAAAATCGTTACCACGTTAGGCCCGGCAACTGACCGCGATAACAACCTTGAGAAGGTTATCGCCGCGGGCGCAAACGTCGTACGTATGAACTTCTCTCACGGCTCGCCGGAAGATCATAAAATGCGTGCTGATAAAGTCCGTGAGATTGCCGCCAAACTGGGGCGTCATGTGGCTATTTTAGGCGACCTGCAAGGGCCAAAAATTCGCGTTTCCACTTTTAAAGAAGGCAAAGTGTTCCTCAATATCGGGGACAAATTTCTGTTAGACGCTAACCTGGGTAAAGGCGAAGGCGATAAAGAAAAAGTCGGCATTGATTACAAAGGGTTGCCGGCAGACGTCGTTCCTGGCGATATCCTGCTGCTTGACGATGGTCGAGTACAGTTGAAAGTGCTTGAAGTCCAGGGCATGAAAGTCTTTACCGAGGTCACCGTCGGCGGCCCGCTGTCTAACAATAAAGGCATTAACAAGCTCGGCGGCGGGCTTTCTGCTGAAGCGCTGACCGAAAAAGATAAAGCCGATATTCAAACCGCGGCGCTGATAGGCGTTGACTATCTGGCCGTCTCCTTCCCGCGCTGCGGCGAAGATCTGAACTATGCACGCCGCCTGGCGCGCGACGCCGGCTGCGACGCGAAAATTGTGGCTAAAGTCGAACGCGCCGAAGCGGTATGCGATCAAAACGCCATGGACGATATCATTCTGGCCTCTGACGTTGTGATGGTCGCACGTGGCGACCTGGGCGTTGAAATCGGCGATCCGGAGCTGGTTGGTATCCAGAAGGCGCTGATTCGCCGTGCGCGTCAGCTAAACCGTGCAGTCATCACCGCAACGCAGATGATGGAGTCGATGATCACCAACCCGATGCCGACCCGCGCGGAAGTGATGGACGTGGCGAACGCCGTCCTGGATGGCACGGATGCGGTTATGCTGTCTGCCGAAACCGCAGCCGGTCAGTATCCTTCTGAAACCGTTGCCGCAATGGCGCGCGTCTGCCTGGGCGCAGAAAAAATCCCCAGCATCAATGTGTCTAAACACCGTCTCGACGTGCAGTTCGACAACGTTGAAGAAGCTATTGCCATGTCTGCGATGTATGCGGCAAACCATCTGAAAGGCGTTACCGCGATCATCACCATGACGGAATCCGGTCGTACCGCGCTAATGACTTCCCGTATCAGCTCCGGCCTGCCGATTTTCGCCATGTCGCGCCATGAACGCACGCTCAACCTGACCGCGCTCTACCGCGGAGTAACGCCGGTGCATTTTGACAGCGCGGCTGATGGCGTTGTCGCGGCACATGAAGCTGTTAATCTGCTGCGCGATAAAGGGTATCTGGTTTCCGGCGACCTGGTTATCGTGACCCAGGGCGATGTCATGAGCACCGTCGGTTCAACCAATACCACGCGTATTTTGACCGTTGAGTAAAACTCCCCCACACCTGTTCATCAGGTAGTACAGGGTTTGTCAGCATAAAGCCTCTCTTACGAGAGGCTTTATTTATTTGATGGGATAAAGATCTTTACGCTTATACGGCTGAATCTCGCCTGGCTTGCGGGTTTTGAGCAGCTTCAGGATCCAGGTGTACTGTTCCGGATGCGGGCCGACAAAAATTTCGACCTCTTCGTTCATCCGTCTGGCGATAGTGTGGTCGTCAGCCGTGAGCAGATCGTCCATTGGCGGGCGAATCTGGATAGTCAGGCGATGCGTTTTACCATTATACACCGGGAAAAGCGGTATCACGCGTGCGCGGCACACTTTCATCAGCCGACCAATTGCAGGCAGCGTCGCTTTGTATGTCGCAAAGAAATCAACGAATTCACTATGCTCCGGGCCGTGATCCTGGTCCGGCAGGTAGTAACCCCAGTAGCCCTGACGAACAGACTGAATAAAGGGTTTAATCCCGTCATTACGCGCATGCAAACGTCCGCCGAAACGCCGACGCACTGTGTTCCAGATATAGTCAAAAACCGGATTACCCTGATTATGAAACATCGCCGCCATTTTTTGCCCCTGAGAGGCCATCAGCATGGCTGGAATGTCGACGCCCCAGCCATGCGGTACGAGAAAAATGACTTTTTCGTCGTTACGACGCATCTCCTCAATGATTTCCAGACCTTCCCAGTCAACACGCTGTTGAATTTTTTTCGGACCGCGCATCGCCAACTCAGCCATCATCGCCATTGCCTGTGGCGCGGTGGCGAACATCTCATCGACAATCGCTTCGCGCTCAGCTTCGCTACGCTGCGGAAAGCACAACGACAGATTAATTAGCGCCCGGCGACGAGAACTCTTCCCCAGCCGTCCGGCAAAACGCCCCAGCGTCGCCAGCAAAGGGTCGCGGAATGATGCCGGTGTTAGTGCGATCCCCGCCATTGCCGCAGCGCCCAACCAGGCGCCCCAATACTGCGGATAGCGAAAGGATTTTTCAAATTCAGGGATATACTCACTATTATTTTTTTTGGTTTCCATGCTTTTCCAGGGTCTGCTGACGCGAAAAGGAATTGTGAATAGTGTAGCGACGTCTGCGCCGCACACAAAACAAAAAAGCCGGCACACATCGCGTACCGGCTCTGTCAGCGCATTTGTTAATCGAAGCGCAGTTGCGGCAGAACCTCTTTCACCTGTGCCAGGTATTCACGACGATCTGACCCCGTCAGACCTTCCGTGCGCGGCAATTTTGCTGTCAGAGGGTTAACGGCTTGCTGGTTTATCCATACCTCATAATGCAGATGCGGCCCTGTGGAACGCCCGGTGTTACCAGAAAGCGCAATACGATCGCCACGTTTCACTTTTTGCCCCGGTTTCACCAGCAGCTTACGCAAGTGCATGTAACGTGTGGTGTAGGTGCGTCCATGACGAATCGCAATGTAGTAACCGGCAGCGCCGCTACGTTTAGCGACCACGACCTCGCCATCCCCCACCGACAGCACCGGCGTACCCTGCGGCATCGCAAAGTCAACGCCACGATGCGGCGCAACGCGTCCGGTAACCGGGTTCAGACGGCGCGGATTGAAGTTGGAGGAGATGCGGAACTGTTTGGCGGTCGGGAAGCGTAAAAAGCCTTTCGCCAGGCCAACCCCGTTACGGTCATAGAATTTACCGTCAGCGGCGCGAATGGCGTAGTAATCTTTACCATCGGAACGCATCCGCACGCCCAACAACTGACTCTGTTCACGCTTGCCATCCAGCATCTCGCGCGACATCAGAACCGAAAATTCATCGCCCTTTTTCAGCTTGCGAAAATCCATCTGCCACTGCATGGCTTTTATCACTGCGCTGATTTCGCTGCTGGTTAAACCGGCCTCTTTCGCGCTGGCGACAAAGCTACCCCCTACCGTGCCTTTCAGCAGACTGTTAACCCAGTCCCCCTGCTGCATTTCACTGCTCATTTTAAAACCGTTGGCAGTGCGATCGTAGGTACGCGTTTCACGGCGGGAGACTTCCCATGTCAGACGCTGTAAATCGCCATCGGCGGTCAGTGTCCAGGAAAGCTGTTGGCCAATTTTCAGATTGCGCAGCTCCTTATCAGAAGCGGCAAGTCGGCTAATATCGCTCATATCGATGCCGTACTGATTCAGAATGCTGCTTAACGTATCGCCTGTGGAGACGACGTATTCATGGACGCCGACTTCGCCTGCGGTTTTATCGTCCAGCTCATCCTGAGGAATAGCTTCATCTTCCTGCGCGGCCTGATCGATGGGTTCGCTGGCCTCCGGTAAGAGGGAACGAATCTCGCTTTTCTCCAGTTCAATAGTTTTAACGATTGGTGCGGATTCTGGGTGGTAAACATAGGGCCGCCATACGGCGACGGCCAGTGTCAGAACGGTAAGTGACCCCAGCATAACGCGGTGGGGTCGGGGCAGATTATTAAATGCCAGGGCGACAGAGCGGGCTATCTGTTGCACGTATTCACTTCCTCGTTAATCTCCTTTCAGGCAGCTCGCATACTGGTTGGCTAATTGGCTTAAAAACGCTGAATAGCTTGTTTTACCCAGTTTAATGTTCGTCCCGAGGGGGTCCAGTGTTCCCATTCGAACGGATGTCCCTCTCGCCACGGCTTCCACGACCGCTGGCCTGAATTGTGGCTCAGCAAAAACGCAGGTTGCTTTTTGCTCAACCAACTGTGTTCTTATTTCATGTAAACGCTGCGCGCCAGGTTGTATCTCAGGGTTCACGGTAAAGTGACCGAGCGGGGTGAGTCCGTAGTGTTTTTCGTAGTAACCGTAGGCGTCATGAAAAACGAAATACCCTTTCCCCTTGAGCGGCGCGAGCTCGTTACCGACCTGTTTATCGGTTGCGGCTAATTGTGCCTCAAAATCCTTCAGGTTGGCGTCGAGTTTGGCTCGACTTTGCGGCATAAGTTCCACTAATTTTTCATGGATTGCAACCGCTGTAGCCCGCGCTATCTCTGGGGAGAGCCAAAGATGCATGTTATATTCGCCGTGATGGTGATGTACGTCACCTTTTTCCTCATCGGCGCCCGTATGCGCATGTTCATCCTCATCATCATCCGCGCCCTTCATGAGTAACGGTTTTACATCGGCAAGTTGCGCAATGGTAACCTGCTTATTATCAGGAATATTCCTGACCGACTTCTCCATAAAGGCTTCCATTTCCGGGCCAACCCAGACGACTAAGTCCGCGCCCTGTAAGCGTTTTACGTCTGATGGACGCAATGAATAATCATGCTCGGATGCCCCATCCGGAAGTAATACTTGCGTATCCGTAACGCCATCAGCAATGGCGGAAGCGATGAACCCAAGCGGTTTAAGCGAAGCGACAACGGCGGCGTCGGCAGCCTGGGTTGCACTCCCCCAAAGCGCGGCGGATAATGCTGCGAAAAGAAGCGTATTTTTCTGTAACATAATGCGACTAATCATCGTAATGAATGTGTGAAATGTGATATTATAACATTCTATCACTTCTGCAAGCCTAAAATTAACATGACAAGTTTAGTTTCACTGGAAAACGTCTCGGTCTCATTTGGTCAACGCCGCGTCCTCTCTGACGTGTCGCTTGAATTGAGCCCCGGAAAAATTTTAACGCTTCTCGGCCCTAACGGCGCGGGGAAGTCAACGCTTGTACGCGTGGTTTTAGGACTGGTAGCCCCTGATGAAGGGGTGATCAAGCGCAACGGGCAACTCCGTATCGGCTATGTCCCGCAAAAGCTCTATCTCGATACCACGCTTCCGCTGACGGTAAACCGATTTTTACGTTTACGTCCCGGCACGCAAAAAACGGATATTCTCCCGGCGCTTAAACGCGTTCAGGCCGGACATTTGATTGACGCGCCCATGCAAAAACTCTCCGGCGGTGAGACACAGCGCGTACTGCTGGCGCGTGCTCTGCTTAACAGGCCGCAGTTGCTGGTACTTGATGAGCCGACGCAAGGCGTGGATGTCAACGGCCAGGTCGCGTTATACGACCTTATCGATCAGCTGCGCCGTGAACTCGATTGCGCCGTGCTGATGGTGTCGCATGACCTACATCTGGTCATGGCAAAGACGGATGAAGTGTTATGCCTGAACCATCATATTTGCTGTTCCGGCGCGCCGGAAGTGGTGTCTATGCATCCGGAATTTATTTCTATGTTTGGCCCGCGAGGCGCGGAGCAATTAGGGATTTATCGCCATCATCATAATCATCGCCACGATTTACAGGGTCGTATTGTACTGCGCCGGGGAAATGGTCACTCATGATTGAATTATTACTGCCCGGCTGGCTGGCCGGGATGATGCTGGCCTGCGCCGCTGGTCCTTTGGGCTCATTTGTGGTCTGGCGTCGGATGTCCTATTTTGGCGATACGCTGGCTCACGCGTCGCTTCTGGGCGTGGCGTTTGGCCTGTTGCTGGACGTTAACCCCTTTTATGCGGTAATCGCCGTTACGCTGCTGCTGGCCGCCGGTCTGGTATGGCTGGAGAAACGCCCTCACCTCGCGATTGATACCTTACTGGGCATTATGGCGCACAGCGCCTTATCTTTAGGACTGGTCGTGGTCAGCCTGATGTCCAACGTCCGCGTTGATTTAATGGCTTATCTATTTGGCGATTTGCTGGCCGTCACGCCGGAAGATCTTATCTCGATCGCTATTGGGGTCGTTATTGTGCTGGCCATTCTCTTCTGGCAGTGGCGCAACTTGCTGTCAATGACTATCAGTCCGGATCTTGCCTTTGTCGATGGCGTGAAGTTACAGCGCGTGAAGCTGCTATTGATGCTGGTAACGGCGTTAACTATTGGCGTGGCGATGAAGTTTGTCGGAGCGCTGATCATTACGTCGCTGCTGATTATCCCCGCCGCAACCGCGCGTCGCTTTGCCCGTACGCCGGAACAGATGGCGGGCGTCGCCGTTGGTGTAGGTATGATAGCGGTTACAGGTGGACTGACCTTCTCAGCCTTTTATGATACCCCGGCAGGGCCATCCGTAGTGCTGTGTGCCGCGCTGCTGTTTATCTTCAGTATGATGAAAAAGCAGGCAAGCTAAGCGTGTGTTGCCCGGTGGCGCTGCGCTTACCGGGCCTACAAAATCGCCCAGGTCTGATGAGCGCAGCGACTTCAGGCGCTAAGGCATCTCTGGCGGCGTGATCCCGAAATGGTTCCAGGCGCGCACCGTTGCCATACGCCCACGCGGCGTGCGCTGCAAAAAGCCTTGCTGAATCAGATACGGCTCCAGCACATCCTCAATGGTTTCACGCTCTTCGCCAATCGCCGCCGCCAGGTTATCCAGGCCGACCGGTCCACCGAAGAATTTATCAATAACCGCCAGCAGCAGCTTGCGATCCATATAGTCAAACCCTTCCGCATCGACGTTCAGCATATCCAGCGCCTGCGCGGCAATTTCCGCTGAAATAGCCCCGTCATGCTTCACCTCGGCGAAATCACGCACACGTCTGAGCAGGCGGTTGGCTATACGCGGCGTACCGCGCGCCCGACGCGCCACTTCCAGCGCGCCGTCATCGCTCATCTCAAGCCCCATGTGCCTTGCGCTGCGCCCGACGATGTGCTGCAGATCGGGCACCTGGTAGAACTCCAGGCGCTGCACAATACCAAAACGGTCGCGTAGCGGGGACGTTAACGACCCGGCGCGCGTCGTCGCGCCAATGAGCGTAAACGGCGGCAGATCGATCTTAATTGAACGTGCAGCAGGCCCTTCGCCAATCATAATATCCAACTGGTAATCTTCCATCGCCGGATAGAGTACCTCTTCCACCACCGGTGAAAGCCGGTGAATCTCATCAATAAACAGCACATCATGCGGTTCAAGATTGGTGAGCATAGCCGCCAGATCGCCTGCTTTTTCCAGCACCGGGCCGGACGTGGTTCGGAGATTGACGCCCATTTCATTGGCAACGATATTCGCCAGAGTCGTTTTACCTAACCCTGGCGGGCCGAAAATCAGCAAGTGATCTAGTGCGTCGCCACGCAGTTTTGCCGCCTGAATAAAGATCTCCATCTGGGAGCGCACCTGCGGTTGGCCGACATATTCCGCCAATAACTTCGGGCGAATGGCGCGATCGGCGACGTCTTCTGCGATCGTGGCGCCTGCTGAAATCAGGCGATCTGCTTCTATCATCCTTTACCTCATAACGCGGCGCGTAACGCGTCGCGAATCAGTGTTTCACTGCTTGCATCCGGACGGGCGATCTTGCTTACCATCCGACTGGCTTCTTGCGGTTTATAACCCAGCGCCACCAGCGCAGCAACTGCTTCTTGTTCTGCATCTTCCGAGGTTGGGCTGGCCGGCGACGTCAATACCAAGTCGACCGCTGGCGTAAAGAGATCGCCATGTAGCCCTTTAAAGCGGTCTTTCATTTCGACAATCAATCGTTCGGCAGTTTTCTTGCCGATACCCGGCAGCTTCACCAGCGCACCAAGCTCTTCGCGCTCAACCGCATTGACGAACTGCTGCGCCGACATGCCGGAGAGAATCGCCAGCGCCAGCTTAGGCCCGACGCCATTCGTTTTAATTAGCTCTTTAAACAGCGTGCGCTCTTGCTTATTGTTGAATCCGTACAGCAACTGCGCATCTTCACGCACCACAAAGTGGGTGAAGACGATTGCCTCCTGCCCGGCCTCCGGCAGCTCGTAAAAGCAGGTCATAGGCATATGTACTTCATAGCCTACGCCCCCTGTCTCCAGCAGCACGATCGGGGGTTGTTTTTCGAGAATAATGCCTCTGAGTCTGCCTATCACATGACGCTCCTGCGTAAAGGGCTGAAAAGATAATGCACTATCATAAAAAAAGACTGGATGTTTATCCAGATGAAAAACACGTTATTCGCCTATCTCAATGGCCTTCCCTTCGAATCGGTCGCGCAACACCACCGGGTGCCGCCGCGCCCCATGATGTGGAGATATAATAAGTGTCTATAATAAATATAATTCAATAACATTTTCTGTAAGAATAATAAATAAAAAGTCCAGATACGCATTATCACTATAGCTTGAATTTCCTCCGGTGAAAGCACATCCTTTATAAACATTTTTAATCATCTTGTTATTTAATCATTCAGGACAGAAATTCAATGTTATTGAAAAATATTGTCATAGGTGCATTAATGGCTATTCCTGCGCTGGCGTCAGCTAATAGCCTCACGGAAACACGGGAAAGAATGGCCATTGAGCAACAAGCTATCGCCTATACTGTCAGCCAAAAGTGGGACAAGCTGGACGCTATGTTTCAGGAATACAATACCGGATTCCCGACAACCAGCGGCGGAACTCATAAACTGGTTATCGCATGGGGAGGGATCTATAATCTTTTTTCAGTAGATGTTTCCGACAATGGTATTTCTGGCGTGGCAAAAGAGTGGCTTAAAGCAAACCCCAAATCCACGGGTGCAAGGCTGCTGCAAGCAATGGTTTTTGATGCTAAAGCCGTGAATTTACGCGGTGAAGGTGCGGCCAGCACGGTGGACTCTGATATATGGCCGAAATATAAGAAGCTGATGATTCAGGAAAAAGAGTATCTGTTAAAGAACAAAGATATTGCCGACAAAGATGTGACCTGGTATCAGGAAATGGAAATGGTCGCACGCAATCTTGAGGATAAAGAGCTGCTCTATAGCACTTTGGAAGAAGCCAGCAAAAAATATCCCGCCTATCAAAATATTTATATCGAGGCCATGGTCGCTCGTTTGCCTAAATGGGGTGGCTCTCCGGAAGAAGTCGAAAAAATCGCCAGAATGGCCGCAGAAAAAAACAAAGATCAATCGGGACTTTCTTACTACGCTTATATCTGGAGTAATGCAATCCATTACCAACCTGAATTAATGGCTTTACTGAATAAACGTCAGATTGTCTCCTGGGATGATATGCTGCAAGGTTGGAGAGATCGCTACAAACAGTTTCCATCAACCCGCACGCTTAATAATATTCTGATAAGCTCCTGCATTGCCCGCGATAAAGACTCCTTTGTGAAAGCAGATAAAATGATTCAAGGGGAAACAGAGCGGGATACCTGGCCACAAGGGTTAAATTATCGGGAATGCCAGCAGTCCTTCCAATAATTGCCAGATTACCATCACAGTTTAATGCACAGCATTAATTGAATTAAGCCGCCTCAGCCGTTATATGCAGAGGTGGTTTAATGGAAAATGTCCTTCAACCTCTGGACCATGAACGAGATAAACGGTACCGTTGTTAATCACTTCCTTACCCTTTACAACAATAATAATCAGCGATTGATGAACAGTACAAACTCGATATTTTTTGCATTGCAACCTAACCTTTTGCACTTTCGCCTCCTGTTCCCCCTGGCGCTTAATATAACGCAGAGTCAGCCAAATATTTGCGCCAACCACTCTTGCCAGATCACACCTCAAATGCCTATTAAAAACAAAAGCAATAAGCATGAAGAGAAACACAACCAGACAATAACATAGACTCAAGAAAAATATATGGCGATATAAACAATTATATAATATGGAAAGGACAGTCCACTTATTCCCTGCATTCGTCTATTTTCCCTTTCACTTTCACCTCTGGAAAGAGGTAAAAACATTATCACCGTAAACTATAATATTCATGATGGATATTTATTGATAATAATATCTTGTCATTATGTGAGTATAATGCTAATTATCCAATAGCGTAAAATAAAGGATATTATTTTAGGTAATAATGGAACGTGAACATGAAAAAACATTATTCTGTCCAATATGAAACCGGGGATATCGTCTTTACCTGTATAGGTGCCGCGCTTTTCGGCCAGATATCCACCGCTTCACAGTGCTGGAGCAACCATGTTGGGATTATTATTGGTCATAATGGTGATGACTATCTGGTGGCGGAAAGTCGCGTCCCCCTCTCAACCGTCACCACGCTGTCACTGTTTATACAACGTTCAGCCGGACAACGTTACGCGGTTCGTCGCCTGTGCGGCGGTCTGACGGTCGAACAGAAACTCGCCATCATGGAACAGGTTCCCGCCCGGCTGAATAAGTTTTATCACACGGGGTTTAAATACGAGTCATCGCGCCAGTTCTGCTCGAAATTTGTGTTTGATATCTATAAAGAAGCATTGTGTATTCCGGTAGGCGATATTGAGACATTCAAAGAATTACTTCACAGCAATCCTGATGCGAAACTCGCCTTCTGGAAGTTCTGGTTTTTAGGTTCAATCCCGTGGGATCGTAAGACGGTGACGCCCGCCAGTCTGTGGCAACATCCCAATTTAGAATTAATTAGCGCCTGTGGAATTGAACCCCCTCAACGCGAGGCTGAGGGAGAATGATTTAGCGCAACCTTCCCCGCGCCAGATTGAGTCGGCTCTCGCTCATTTGCATCGCGTTCTGGCTAACGTGGCAATGCGTAATGGCGATAGCCAGCGCATCCGCGGCATCGGCCTGCGGGTTAGCGGGCAGTTTGAGCAACGTGCGCACCATATGCTGAACCTGGCTTTTCTCCGCGCTACCAATACCGACGACGGTTTGCTTCACCTGACGCGCCGCGTATTCAAACACGGGCAGTTCCTGATTGACCGCGGCGACAATCGCGACGCCGCGCGCCTGTCCCAGCTTGAGGGCTGAATCGGCGTTCTTCGCCATAAACACCTGTTCGATAGCAAAATAGTCCGGCTGGAACTGCGTGATGATTTCCGTCACGCCTGCGTATATGAGCTTCAAACGAGACGGCAAATCATCGACTTTGGTACGAATACATCCGCTGCCCAGATAGGTCAGTTGTCTGCCTACCTGGCGAATAACGCCATAACCGGTAATGCGCGAGCCGGGGTCAATACCGAGAATAATCGACACGCTATCCCCCCTGCCCGCCGGCGTTTAACAGCACCATTACAGGGTCGCCGCCACCTCATCAGAGATCTCACCGTTATGGTAGACTTCCTGGACATCGTCACAGTCTTCCAGCATATCGATCAGACGTAGCAGTTTCGGCGCGGTTTCCGCATCCATATCCGCTTTGGTTGACGGGATCATGGACACTTCGGCGCTGTCCGCTTTCAGACCCGCCGCTTCCAGCGCGTCACGCACTTTGCCCATCTCTTCCCAGGCAGTGTAAACATCAATCGCGCCATCATCATAGGTCACAACATCTTCCGCGCCAGCTTCCAGAGCGGCTTCCATGATGGTGTCTTCATCGCCTTTCTCAAAGGAGATGACCCCTTTCTTACTGAACAGGTACGCCACTGAGCCATCGGTACCCAGATTACCGCCGCACTTGCTGAAAGCATGACGCACTTCCGCTACGGTACGGTTACGGTTGTCACTCAGACACTCAATCATAATGGCCGTGCCGCCAGGACCATAACCTTCATAGATGATGGTTTCCATGTTCGAGTCTTCATCACCACCCACACCGCGAGCGATGGCACGGTTCAGAGTGTCGCGGGTCATGTTGTTGGCCAGCGCTTTATCTACAGCCGCGCGCAGACGCGGGTTGGCATCCGGATCGCCGCCGCCCAATTTAGCTGCCGTTACCAGTTCACGAATAATTTTAGTGAAGATTTTACCGCGCTTGGCATCCTGCGCAGCTTTACGATGTCTGGTGTTGGCCCATTTACTATGACCTGCCATAAATATTTCCTCAAAAAAAGCGCGCCTTTTCAGGCGACGTTAATGACAAACTCTTCAATCGCTTGCCGGTTACTCCAGGACTTGGTAAGCGCCGCCGCGTCAGGCGCATCAAGCCACTGGTACGTCAGATGTTCAGTGAATATCACCTGCCGCTCATGCGGTAATGCAAGGCAGAACCAGAATTCTGTATTGTGCATGACGCCCGGCGCATAGCGATGACGTAAATGTGAAAAAATTTCAAACTCCACCGTACGTTGGCAGTCGATTAAGGTCAGTTGCTCTGCCGCAACATCAATCGTGACCTCCTCTTTGACTTCACGTACGGCGGCCTGCAACGCGGTCTCCCCTTCTTCTATGCTGCCAGTCACTGACTGCCAAAAATCCGGGTCATCGCGTCGCTGCAACATTAGCACCCGTTTCGTATCCTGCGCGAAAATAACCACCAGGACCGAAACGGGGCGCTTGTACACTTTATCCTTCACGCGACCTCGTTGTTGGCTGTTGGGTGACGCCGCGCATTGATGAGACTCGCCCTTGCGGGCCGCCGCGATATCACGCGAATGATGTCGTGTACATTGTTCATATCAGTTACTCTCGGCTTTCTTCACAACCTGAATCCCTAACTCCGTCAACGCTGCCTGGTTGGCGAAACTCGGCGCTTCAGTCATCAGACACGCGGCGGCGGTCGTTTTCGGGAAGGCGATAACATCACGAATATTGTCGGTGCCGGTCAACAGCATGGTCAGACGGTCCAGACCAAACGCCAGGCCCGCATGCGGCGGCGTACCGTATTTCAACGCATCCAACAGGAAGCCGAACTTCTCGCGCTGCTCCTGTTCATTGATACCGAGAATACCAAATACGGTTTGCTGCATTTCACCGTTGTGAATACGCACCGAACCGCCGCCCACTTCATAGCCGTTAATCACCATATCGTAAGCGTTAGCGACGGCTTCTTCCGGCGCAGTTTTCAGTTCAGACGCCGTCATGTCACGCGGGGCGGTGAACGGATGGTGCATCGCGGTCAGACCGCCTTCGCCGTCGTCTTCGAACATCGGGAAGTCAATCACCCACAGCGGCGCCCATTTGTCTTCGTCGGTCAGGCTCAGGTCTTTGCCCAGTTTCAGACGCAACGCGCCCAGCGCATCGGCAACCACTTTTTTGTTATCTGCGCCGAAGAAGATCATGTCGCCGTCCTGCGCGCCGGTACGTTCAAGGATAGCCTCGACGATGTCGGCGGTCAGGAACTTGGCCACCGGACTGTTAATCCCGTCCAGACCTTTCGCGCGCTCGTTAACTTTGATATACGCCAGTCCTTTCGCGCCGTAGATCTTAACAAAGTTACCGTAATCGTCGATCTGCTTACGGCTAAGCTGTGCGCCGCCAGGCACACGCAGCGCTGCCACGCGGCCTTTCGGATCGTTAGCCGGGCCCGCGAAGACCGCGAACTCTACCGATTTCAGCAGGTCAGCGACATCTACCAGTTCCATCGGGTTACGCAGGTCTGGCTTGTCGGAACCGTAGCGACGTTCCGCTTCGGCAAACGTCATGACCGGGAAATCCCCCAGATCCACGCCTTTCACTTCCAGCCACAAATGGCGCACCAGCGCTTCCATCACTTCGCGCACTTGTGGCGCGGTCATGAAGGAGGTCTCGACGTCGATCTGAGTAAACTCCGGCTGACGGTCAGCACGTAAGTCTTCATCACGGAAGCATTTGACTATCTGATAGTAACGGTCGAAACCGGACATCATCAGGAGCTGTTTGAACAGCTGCGGCGACTGCGGCAGCGCGTAGAATTTACCTTTGTGCACGCGCGAAGGCACCAGATAGTCGCGCGCGCCTTCCGGCGTGGCTTTGGTCAGCATCGGCGTTTCAATATCAAGGAAACCGTGATCGTCCATAAAACGACGCACCAGGCTGGTAATTTTGGCGCGAGTTTTCAGGCGCTGCGCCATTTCCGGACGACGCAAATCCAGATAGCGGTACTTGAGACGCGCCTCTTCGGTATTAACGTGGTTAGCGTCAAGCGGCAGTGAGTCTGCGCGGTTGATGATAGTGAGAGAGGACGCCAGCACTTCAATTTCGCCGGTCGCCATATCCGCATTGACGTTTTTCGCGTCACGCGCACGCACGGTGCCCGTAACCTGAATGCAGAACTCATTACGCAGTTCAGAGGCCAGCTTTAACGCGTCCGCACGATCCGGATCGAAGAACACCTGCACAATACCTTCGCGGTCGCGCATATCGATAAAGATCAGGCTGCCAAGATCACGACGACGGTTGACCCAACCACACAGAGTCACCTGCTGCCCCACGTGGGACAGACGTAGCTGTCCGCAATATTCTGTACGCATGAGATATCCCTTAACTTAGCCGCAGGCGGATTGTTGCCTGCCATGCAGGCGACGAAGTCGCAGCTTTAGCTGTATGTCACAACTGGATGAAAAAAGGCGGCTATTATACTGGAAATTCTGCCGCACGATAAGAGTCAATCCAGCATGGGAGCGATAACTTGCCCGTTTCATGCGGTATCGACACTTGGTTCATACTGACTGTACCCGGGTTTTTCACGCGGGTATTGCGTATGCTCACAAAAATTAACAATATTTGTCGCCGCTTTCCTCTTTAATCGCGCTTAAGGTGTAGTGAAATCCGCTATTTTTAGGAGAGTGATTATCATGCTGAAACTCAACGCGACCACAACCGCCCTGGTGGTTATTGATTTACAGGAAGGAATTCTTCCGTTTGCCGGCGGCCCGTATACGGCAAATGAGGTGGTCGCCCGCGCCGCGCGGCTGGCGGAAAAGTGTCGTGCCAACGGTTCGCCCGTGGTTATGGTACGCGTCGGATGGTCTGATGATTATGCCGAAGCGTTAAAACAGCCGGTGGATGCCGCAACGCCTGCGCACGCGTTGCCGGAAAACTGGTGGACCTGGCCTACGGCATTGGGTAAAAAGGACAGCGATCTGGAAGTGACTAAACGCCAGTGGGGCGCGTTTTACGGCACCGACCTGGAATTACAGCTTCGCCGCCGGGGTATCGACACCATCATATTGTGCGGGATCTCAACCAATATCGGCGTCGAATCCACAGCGCGCAACGCCTGGGAGTTAGGATTTAACCTTATTATTGCCGAAGATGCCTGTAGCGCCGCCAGCAGTGAGCAGCATCAGAGCAGTATGACGCATATTTTCCCGCGCATTGGCCGGGTACGCAGCGTAGAGGATATTTTAAACGCCTTATGATCTACATTGGCCTGCCGCAATGGTCGCACCCGAAATGGGCGCGGCTCGGCATCACCAGTCTGGAAGAGTATGCCCGCCACTTTAACTGCGTGGAGGGCAACACCACGCTTTACGCGCTGCCGAAAGCGGAAATTGTCGATCGCTGGTATGCGCAAACTACGGACGATTTCCGTTTTTGCTTTAAATTTCCCGCCACCATTTCTCACCAGGCCGCTCTGCGCCATTGCGACGATCTGGTACAGGCGTTTTTTACCCGCCTGGCGCCGCTGGAAACGCGTATTGGCCAATACTGGCTGCAGTTGCCCGCCGCCTTTGGACCGCGCGATCTCCCCGCCTTATGGCAGTTTCTTGATGCGCTCCCCGCCACGTTTACCTATGGCGTAGAAGTTCGTCATCCGTGTTTTTTTGACAAGGGTGAGGATGAACAGCGGCTCAATCGCGGGTTACACGCGCGCGGCGTAAACCGCGTGATCCTGGATAGTCGTCCGGTTCATGCCGCCCATCCCCACAGCGAGGCCGTCCGCGACGCGCAGCGAAAAAAGCCCAAAGTCCCGGTACATGCAGTCGTGACGGCTAGTCATCCGATGGTGCGTTTTATCGGTAGCGATAATATGGCGCAAAACCGTGAATTTTTCGCCGCCTGGTTGCAGAAACTCCCGCAGTGGCGGCAGACCACCACGCCTTTTCTGTTTTTACATACACCGGATATCGCGCAGGCGCCGGAACTGGTGAATACGCTTTGGCATGATTTACGCAGCGTCTTACCGGAAATCGGCACTGCTCCGTCCATTCCACAGCAATCTTCTCTTTTCTGAAAATGCCCCCTATCATAGACAGTGCCATCAGCCATTTTAAAAGGGAGTTTGTATGGTAAGCGCGCTGTATGCCGTTTTGGGTGCGTTATTATTAATGAAGTTCTCTTTTAATGTCGTTCGCTTGCGAATGCAGTACCGTGTCGCCTATGGCGACGGCGGTTTTAGCGAATTGCAAAGCGCCATCCGTATTCATGGCAACGCGGTGGAATATATTCCTGTCGCGCTGGTGCTGCTGCTGTTTATGGAAATGAACGGCGCCGAAACGTGGATGGTGCATATCTGCGGCATCATTTTAATCGCCGGTCGGCTGATGCATTATTACGGTTTTCACCACCGCCTGTTCCGCTGGCGGCGGGCGGGGATGAGCGCGACCTGGTGCGCATTGTTGCTGATGGTGCTGGCAAACCTGTGGTATATGCCCTGGGAGTTGGTTTTCTCCCTATATTAGCGCACAATATGCGCCTTTATTTTTCCCGGATGTATACGTTATGTCTCACCGCGACACGCTTTTTTCTGCGCCTATCGCCCGTCTCGGCGACTGGACTTTTGATGAACGAGTAGCCGAAGTTTTTCCCGACATGATTCAGCGTTCGGTACCAGGCTACTCCAACATCATCTCCATGATCGGCATGTTAGCTGAACGCTTTGTGCAGCCGAACACGCAGGTCTACGATCTGGGCTGCTCGCTGGGTGCCGCGACGCTGTCTGTTCGGCGTAATATCCGCCATGAGCATTGTCGCATTATCGCCGTCGATAACTCCCCGGCCATGATTGAACGCTGCCGCCGTCATATTGATGCGTATAAAGCGCCTACGCCGGTTGAAGTCGTTGAAGGCGATATCCGCGATATCACTATTGAAAACGCCTCGATGGTGGTGCTGAATTTTACCCTGCAATTCCTTGAACCTGCCGAACGCCAGGCATTGCTGGATAAGATTTACCTGGGGTTGAATCCCGGCGGCGCGCTGGTACTGTCGGAAAAATTTAGCTTTGAAGACGCGAAAGTGGGCGAGCTGTTATTCAACATGCACCACGATTTTAAACGCGCTAATGGGTACAGCGAACTGGAGATCAGCCAGAAGCGCAGTATGCTGGAAAACGTGATGCTCACCGACTCGGTGGAAACACATAAAGCGCGCCTGCGTAAGGCGGGTTTCGAACACAGTGAACTGTGGTTCCAGTGCTTTAATTTCGGGTCGCTTGTCGCGTTAAAAGCCGGAGTTGCCGCATGATCGAGTTTGGTAACTTTTATCAGCTCATTGCTAAAAATCATCTCTCCCACTGGCTGGAAACATTGCCCGCGCAGATTGCCGCCTGGCAACGCGAGCAGCAGCATGGCTTGTTTAAACAGTGGTCGAACGCGGTAGAATTTTTACCGGAAATTACGCCCTGGCGGCTGGATTTACTGCACAGCGTCACGGCGGAAAGCGAAACGCCGCTCAGCGAAGGTCAGCTAAAGCGTATTGATACATTGCTGCGTAATCTGATGCCGTGGCGTAAAGGCCCGTTCTCGCTTTATGGCGTAGATATTGATACCGAATGGCGCTCCGACTGGAAGTGGGATCGCGTACTGCCGCATCTGTCAGATTTAACCGGCCGGACGATCCTTGATGTCGGCTGCGGCAGCGGCTATCACCTGTGGCGGATGATTGGCGCGGGCGCACATCTGGCGGTCGGCATCGATCCTACGCAGCTTTTCCTCTGCCAGTTTGAGGCGGTGCGTAAACTGTTGGGTAACGATCAGCGCGCGCATCTGCTGCCGTTGGGCATTGAACAACTCCCGGCGCTGAAAGCATTTGATACCGTCTTCTCGATGGGGGTGCTTTATCACCGTCGCTCGCCGCTGGAGCATCTGTGGCAGTTAAAAGATCAGTTGGTCAACGAGGGTGAACTGGTACTGGAAACGCTGGTCGTCGACGGCGACGAAAATACCGTTTTGGTGCCGGGTGACCGCTACGCGCAGATGCGTAACGTCTATTTTATTCCTTCCGCGCCGGCATTAAAAAAATGGCTGGAAAAATGCGGCTTTATTGATGTGCATATCGCTGACGTTTGCGTCACTACCACCGAAGAGCAGCGCCGTACCGAATGGATGGTTACCGAGTCGCTGGCCGATTTTCTTGACCCGAACGATCGCAGCAAGACGGTGGAAGGCTATCCCGCCCCGCAGCGCGCGGTGCTGATTGCGCGTAAACCGTGATGGATTGCCGAATGACCGTTACGTATAGCACCGTTTCTCCAAAATAGTTCAAGTTGCAGCAAGGCGGCAACGCAGCAAATCCCCGGGAACGTAGGTAGCTACGTGACCGGGGTGCGCGAGGCGGCCAACGCTGCTGCGGCTTGAAATATGAAGGAGAAAAAAAGGCCCCTGTTGAATTGGCAGGGGCCTGGTACGAGCAAGCATCATATTGGGCGACATGATGCAACGGTAAAAATCATTTGGCCTGATGGCGAACAATGATTCCTTTCATTTCAGCGACCGCCGCACCCTCTACCCTATAGCGAGAATACTCGTCCGCCTGTATATCGGCAGACATCGATAACCCCTGATTGCGATAGCGCATCGGCGAAGGCAGTAAGACTCCGGCGGAACTGTGTACTTCCCGTACTCCGGCATCGAGGAAATTCTGCAGGTTATTTGCACGAACCCCCGCACCAGCCATAATGGTTGGAGCATCCCCCTGGGCAATAAGTTCCATAATTATTGATAAACCTTGCGCCGCATCGGCTTTTTGCCCGGAAGTCAGTACTCTTGCTACGCCTGCGTCAGCCAGATTCTTTAGCGCATTGAAGGGATTAGCGCACATATCGAAGGCGCGGTGGAATGTCACCGCCAGAGATCCGGCCGCCGCCATTATTTTTTCCATTCGCGACATATCGACATCCCCATCAACGGTCAACACGCCAGTAACCAGCCCGGGAAACCCCAACTCTCTGACGAGGCGGATATCTTCCAGCATGGCGGCAAATTCGCCGTCAGTGTAGTAAAAATCCCCGCCGCGAGGACGAATAATCGGATGTACGGGAATCGTAATATGCTCGCGTACGCTGCGTAAGACGCCGAAAGAAGGCGTAAGCCCCCCTTCTTTCGGCGCGGCGCACAGTTCGATACGATCCGCGCCGTTTCGCTGCGCGGTGAGCGCGCATTCCATGCTGTAACAACAGATCTCAAGTAACGCCATATTCACTCCACTCGGCAGGTTAATGGGCCGCCTGTTCGCTGGCGACAATCGCTTCAATCGACCATGGATGAAATTTTACCGTGATGCGGCCATCGGTCACGGCCAGCGTAGGGTTTGGCAAACGTTCATGCTCGCCCTGTGGCGAACTGGTTTTAACCACGATCCCCGGCTGACTAAGCCCCTCATCCGACAACAACGCCAGGGCCCTCGCGTTCAAGGTCTCCGGCTCGCCGGGCAGCACGATTTCAATATGCTCCCACCCTTCGTGTGGATAGCGTTTTTCTCCCGGCCACGGTAATTCAATAACAAAAAACCGCCAGTGTTCCACACATACCGGTTCATGCAGTTTAAACAGACAAATCGGCCTGCCGTTGATGATATTTTCCGACAGTAGCTCGCCGCATTGTTCAAAACCGCGACGCCAACGCTCCGCCGTCGTATTCTGGTGACAGCGCAATGAAATGTGATCGGCCTCAAGGGTGCTAATCTGCAGACCAAGGCGAGTGGAAAGTTCTCTGAACGCCAGAGTGAATCGCGGTAAATCTGCGGAAATATCATGCAGTTCATCAATGTGTTGCCAGTTCGCCATATCAGGACGCTCTTCTTGCTGTGAAAACCGCTAATTTACGCTGTTGCGCCCCGGCAACCAACCTTTGATTTGATTGGGCGTTTATTGAATGCTTATGCAGATTATTGTTGCGTATATTTCAGGCGACGCGCCGCGCGCGCAATGCTGACGCCAACGGGCATTTGCAGTATACTCCCGCCCTAATTCTTAAACTGGCGCGGGCAATACAGCCCGCTTCATAAACGTAAGGTATTCCGGTGAATATTCAGGCTCTTCTCTCAGAAAAAGTTAGTCAGGCCATGATTGCTGCAGGCGCGCCTGCAGATTGCGAGCCCCAGGTTCGTCAGTCAGCCAAAGTTCAGTTCGGCGACTATCAGGCCAACGGCATGATGGCAGTTGCGAAAAAACTGGGTATGGCCCCCCGACAACTTGCAGAGCAGGTGCTGACTCATCTGGATCTCAGCGGCATCGCCAGCAAGGTTGAAATCGCCGGCCCTGGCTTTATCAATATTTTCCTCGAACCGGCTTTTCTCGCTGAACAGGTGCAGCAGGCGCTGGCCTCCGATCGTCTGGGCGTTTCTCAGCCGACTCGCCAGACGATTGTCGTCGACTACTCCGCGCCCAACGTCGCGAAAGAGATGCACGTCGGTCATCTACGCTCCACGATTATCGGCGATGCGGCAGTACGCACGCTGGAGTTTCTGGGCCATCATGTTATTCGCGCTAACCACGTCGGCGACTGGGGCACCCAGTTCGGTATGCTTATCGCCTGGCTGGAAAAACAGCAGCAGGAAAACGCGGGCGACATGGCGCTGGCGGATCTCGAAGGATTTTACCGCGATGCGAAAAAGCATTATGACGAAGATGAAGCGTTTGCCGAGCGCGCGCGTAACTACGTCGTCAAATTGCAGAGCGGTGATGCCTATTTCCGTGAGATGTGGCGTAAGCTGGTTGATATCACGATGACGCAAAACCAGATCACCTATGATCGTCTGAACGTCACTCTGACGCGTGACGATGTGATGGGCGAAAGTCTGTATAATCCGATGCTGCCGGGCATCGTCGCCGATCTGAAAGCCAAAGGACTGGCGGTTGAAAGCGAAGGCGCAACTGTGGTTTTCCTTGATGAGTTTAAAAACAAGGAAGGCGATCCGATGGGCGTCATTATTCAGAAGAAAGATGGCGGTTATCTGTATACCACTACCGATATCGCCTGCGCCAAATACCGTTACGAAACGCTGCACGCCGACCGCGTGCTCTACTACATTGACTCCCGTCAGCACCAGCACCTGATGCAGGCCTGGACCATTGTGCGTAAAGCCGGTTATGTGCCGGATTCCGTTCCGCTGGAACATCACATGTTCGGCATGATGTTGGGTAAAGACGGTAAACCGTTTAAAACTCGCGCGGGCGGTACGGTGAAACTGGCGGACCTGCTGGATGAGGCGCTGGAGCGCGCGCGTCGTCTGGTGGCGGAGAAGAACCCGGATATGCCGGCTGACGAGCTGGAAAAACTGGCTAACGCCGTCGGTATTGGCGCGGTGAAATACGCCGATCTGTCAAAAAACCGCACCACTGACTATATCTTCGACTGGGATAATATGTTGGCTTTCGAAGGCAATACCGCTCCTTATATGCAGTATGCCTATACGCGTGTGCTGTCTGTTTTCCGTAAAGCGGACATCGACGAGCAGGCGCTGGCGAGCGCGCCGGTTATCATTAGCGAAGATCGCGAAGCGCAGCTCGCTGCCCGTCTGCTGCAGTTTGAAGAAACCCTGACGGTGGTCGCGCGTGAAGGTACGCCGCACGTCATGTGCGCGTATCTGTATGACGTCGCCGGGCTGTTCTCCGGCTTCTACGAGCACTGCCCTATTCTCAGCGCCGAGAATGACGCGGTTCGCAATAGCCGCCTAAAACTGGCGCAACTGACGGCGAAGACGCTGAAACTGGGTCTGGATACGTTGGGTATCGAAACCGTAGAACGCATGTAAACGCGCCGTCGTTAACATCATCAGGCCTGACTCCGGGTAACGGACTCAGGCCTTTTTATTGCCACAGCGGTATATCTGTAACAAATCACAAGGAATGACACATTTCTATAGAGAGATGGAACATCTTTTACCTGTGCTGGCGCTGACCGCCCCGTATCATTAGGCGGCGGATTGTTCAGGTACAGGTAATGACTTTTAAAGACTTTGATGCGGAAGAGAAACTCTTCCTGAGACGTGTGATTGTGGCGTTTGGTGTAGTGGTTGTCTGCTTTGGTATCCTGATCTTCAACCTCTATAACTTGCAAATCCGTCAGCACCACTACTACACCACCCGTTCGAATGAGAACGATATCAAGATGCTACCCGTCGCTCCCACGCGCGGCATCATTTACGATCGCAACGGCATTCCGCTGGTGCGTAACGTAACCTGGTATGATATCGCGGTTACGCCCTATAAAATTGCCGATATGGATGCGCTGCTAAAACAGCTCACCCCTATTGTTGATCTCTCCCCCGACGATATCGCCGACTTTCGCCATGCGCTAAAATCCAGTAGCCGCTATCGTCCGGTTGTGCTCAAAAACGCGCTAACGGATGTTGAAATCGCACGCTTTGCGGTCAATCAGTTTCATTTCAACGGCGTCACGATCAATAGCTATCAGGATCGGCAGTATCCTTACGGCGCGGAGCTGGCGCATGTTCTCGGTTACGTGTCAAAGATAAACGATAACGACCTTAAAGCGCTGGATAAAAAAGGGTTGGCAGAGAATTACGCGGCGGACCATAACATCGGTAAACAGGGGATTGAGCGTTACTACGAAAACGATCTTCATGGCAAAACCGGTTATCAGGAGGTCGAGGTGGATAATCACGGGCGTATTGTCCGCCTGCTGAAAGACGTTCCTCCCATCGCGGGTAAGAACATTCACCTGACGCTGGATCTCCATTTACAAGAGTACATTGAAAGTTTGCTGGCCGGGCAGCGTGCTGCCGTACTGGTTGAAGATCCGCACGATGGTTCAGTGCTGGCGATGGTATCTATGCCCAGCTACGACCCGAACCCCTTTGTAAAAGGCATTAGCTATCAGGATTACGGCAAACTGCTGCACGATAAAAATCTGCCGCTGATCAACCGCGTGACGCAAGGGCTTTATCCCCCGGCATCAACGGTTAAACCCTATATGGCGATGTCCGCGCTGTTATGCGGGATTATTACGCCGCAAACCACCTTCTTTGGCGCGCCAACCTGGACGCTTCCCGGCACGCAGCGGCATTACCGGGACTGGAAAAAAACCGGACACGGTATGCTGGATGTCACTAAAGCGATTGAGGAATCTGCGGATACCTTTTTCTATCAGGTCGCTTATATGATGGGTATTGACCGTATCGACACGATGTTGTCTCAGTTCGGCTATGGCAAACCGACGGGCATCGACCTAAATGAAGAGTATGACGGGCTGCTTCCCAGCCGCGCATGGAAACAGCGGGTCCATAAAAAAGCCTGGTATCAGGGCGATACCATCTCTGTCGGCATCGGCCAGGGTTACTGGATTGCCACCCCCATCCAGATGGTTAAAGCGATGGTGGCGCTCATCAACAACGGTAAGGTGATTGCCCCTCACCTGTTACTCAATGAAGAGAGCGGCAAAACGGTGGTTCCGTATCGTCCTTCAGGAACACCGGCACAGATAGCCGATCCGGCGTCGCCATACTGGGGACTGGTGCGTCAGGCGATGTACGGCATGGCGAATGCACCCAACGGAACGGGCTATAAGTTCTTTCACACCGCGCCCTACGGCATTGCGGCCAAAAGCGGCACGTCGCAGGTATTTAGCCTGAAAGAAAATCAGACCTACAACGCGAAAATGATCCCCATTCGCCTGCGCGATCATGTGTTTTATACCGCTTTTGCACCGTATAAAAACCCTAAGGTCGCTATTGCCTTGATTCTGGAAAACGGCGGAAGCGACGGCGTTACCGCCGCGCCCATCATGCGAAAAATCCTTGACCACCTGTTTGATCCACAGGCTGATACCACACAGTCGGGTCAGGCGCCATAATCAAATAAGCAAAGCGCCATCAGACAAGGATACGACCGGAATATCTGCATACATCAGAAATAGTTACGCAGATATTCCGTCAAACACAGCATTGCCATCGCCTGCCCGTAAGGCATAGAGGTCAACGGAATATGACGGTAAAAATCGAGATCGTGGCCCATGCCAGTGCCAAATGACGTTTGCAGCAGTTCGCCTTCCGGCGAGATATGTTTCACTATCCCCCGGATAGCTTTTTCCGCCACCTGCGCATAGTGCCGTTCGACATAACGTTTGCGCACCGCTTTAAGAATACCGTAGGCAAAACCCGCCGTCGCCGACGCCTCAAGATAAGAGTGCGGATCGTCAAGCAGCGTATGCCACAAACCGCTTTCATCCTGACATTTCGCCAGCGCGGCGATCTGCGCATTCAGTACCTGGACCAGATAACGGCGCACGGCATTATTTTCCGGCAAGTCCAGCAGTTCAAGAAAATCCGGGATCACAATGGTCAGCCAGCTGTTGCCGCGCGCCCAGCGAGCGTTAGCGAAGTTATGATGACCGTCATAGCTCCAGCCGTGGAACCACAGCCCCGTCTCTTTATCCATCAAATTCTGCACGTGTAGCAGGAACTGATAGGTTGCCTCTTCCACATATTCCGGCCGGTTCAACAGCTTACCGATTTTCGCCAGCGGCAGCACCGTCATCATTAGCGTGTCGTCCCACATCTGCTGATGATTTTCCTCCGCCAGCGTGATGTGCTGCATTCCGCCGTGATCGGTACGGGGCATTTCATTCATCGCCCATTCGGCCCACGTTTCCAGCCACGGTAAATACGCTGGATTACGCGTCTCTTCATAGCGATACGCCAGCGTTAAAAACGGCGCCATCGTATTAACGTTTTTCGTCGTCGCGCCTTCCGCAAAACGATCGGCAAACCAGTCATCAATGATCTTACGCATCGTCTGGTCGCCGGTCTGTTGGTAATAGTGATACATTCCGTACAGGCCCACGCCGTGCGTCCACTCCCATCCGGCCCAGCCTTTAGTATCGATCACGCGTCCGTCGTCCAGTCGCAATAAAAATTCGCCTGTCTCATCTTTAATATTGACCAGGTTATGCGTCACCTTTTGCACCAGGGCTTTTAGTTCATCTCTGGCGATAAAATGCTCAGGCTGACGCAATAGCGGACTGTGTTTGACTGGATAAACCATCATTTGCTTAACCTCTGTGTAATGTCGAATTCAGTGCTGCGTGCAGTTTTACCGCCGACGCAGTCGATTCGCTACAGTAAAAGCTAAGCTGGGCGGAAACCTTTTTGTTTCTGCCATTGCCAGAGCGTAAATGGCAAAAACGCAAAGAGTCCGGCAACCTACCTCACCATTTTATAAAACAGCGTTTCTATTTATTCAAAAAGAGAGTCAGATCTGCTACCTGGCAAAGAAAGGGGCGGTTAGCGGTAGTTCACAATCACCTGATTGCTCCGCACTTTTAACGCCGGGATAAGTCGGCCGCCGCCGGGGACTTCCCAGACAAAGCGGAGCGGCTCGACTGCGGGAACATGAGCAAAACCGTGGGTCGTGCCACTCTGACCATCAAGTTCTACGCAACGGGACTGGGAACATAAACGTACCCGTAAGCCCGCGGGAGTCGGGCCATTCAGTTCATAACGCCAGGCGACCAGCGTCATCACACCGGAAACCGGCTGGCGCGCCGACAATGGCGAAGACGATGCGGAAACACCCCGGTAATTTAAGGTTACACCCATACCGCTATCCTGCCACGCGCCTTCGCCTGCGGCCTGAACCGTCAGGGGAAAGAGCAACAACGCCAGCCATTTACGCATTATTTTCCTCCAATGGTCGCCGTCATGCGGATATGACGGTTATCGGAAAGCTCAAGGTTCGACAACACCACCAGCTGCGGTAAACTGCGCCGCAAAAAGCGGGACAATAATGGACGTAGCGCATGGTTAACCAGTAATACCGGCGGCGCGCCAAGCATCTCCTGGCGAGAAAGCGCCTCTTGCGTCTGCGCCAGCAGGCGATCCGCCAACCCAGGCTCAAGTCCACCGCCGCCCTGCAATGCCTGAAGCAGCAAACGCTCCAGCGCGGTATCCAGGCCAATCACCTGCACTTCTTCATTACCGGGGAACCACTGTTGCGTAATCGCTCGTCCTAATGCCACGCGTACCACGGCGGTTAATTCATGCGGATCGCTTTGTAACGGCGCATGTTCCGCCAGCGTTTCCAGAATGGTGCGCATATCGCGAATCGGGACTTTTTCCGCCAGTAAGTTTTGCAGGACTTTGTGTAAAGTCGTGAGGGTCACTACGCCGGGGACCAGATCTTCCGTGAGTTTAGGCATCTCCTGAGAGACACGATCCAACAGTTGCTGCGCTTCCTGGCGGCCAAACAGTTCGGCGGAGAATTGGCCAATCAAGTGGTTAAGGTGCGTCGCTACAACGGTACTGGCTTCAACGACGGTAAAGCCCTGAATTTGCGCCTGCTCTTTCAGGGCGCTTTCAATCCAGATGGCATCAAGGCCAAAAGCTGGATCGACGGTTTTCTCGCCCGGTAGCGTTCCCGCCGCCGTGCCGGGGTTAATAGCCAGCCAGCGTCCCGGATAGGCGTCCCCGCTGCCGATCTCTACCCCTTTCATCAAAATACGATAGCGCGCAGGCTGTAAATCCATATTGTCGCGAATGTGGACCACCGGCGGCAGGAACCCCATATCCTGCGCGAATTTTTTACGAATACTGCGAATACGTCCGAGCAATTCGCCATCCTGTTGAAAATCCACCATCGGGATCAGGCGGTAGCCCACTTCCATTCCCAGTGAATCCTCAAGCTGTACGTCATTCCAGGTGGCTTCGACCACCGAGTTATTTTCCGGCATTTTTACCGGCTGCGGCTCCTCCGGCGCTTTTTCTTCACGCCCGCGCAGCCACCATGCCAGGCCGAGCAAAGCGGCGGTAAAAAGTAAAAATACCAGGTTAGGCATTCCTGGCACCATGCCAAGCAGCCCCAGCACCGCCGCCGCCAGCAGCATCACCCTTGGATTACTGAACAGTTGGCCAACCATCTGCTCGCCTACATCCTGATCGGTACTGACGCGGGTCACAATGACGCCCGCCGCCGTGGAGATAACCAGCGCCGGGATCTGGGCGACCAGGCCGTCGCCAATGGTCAGCAGGGTGTAGCTTTCCGCCGCGCTGCCCATGCTCATTCCGTGCTGCAATACGCCGACCAGCAGCCCGCCGACCACGTTAATGACCATGATGAGAATACCGGCGATGGCGTCGCCGCGTACAAATTTACTTGCCCCGTCCATCGAGCCGTAGAAGTCGGCTTCCTGAGTGACTTCCGAACGCCGTTTTTTGGCCTCGTCTTCACCAATCAGACCGGCATTAAGATCGGCGTCAATCGCCATTTGCTTGCCGGGCATACCATCCAGCACAAAGCGCGCGCCGACTTCGGCAATACGTCCGGCGCCTTTGGTGATGACCATGAAGTTGATAATGACGAGGATGATAAAAACCACAATCCCGATCGCGAAGTTACCGCCGACCAGGAAATGACCGAACGCCTCCACTACCTTTCCCGCCGCCGCCGCGCCGGTATGCCCTTCCATCAAAATAATGCGCGTTGAGGCAACGTTAAGCGCCAGACGCAGTAGCGTGGTAAACAGCAGAATGGTCGGAAACGCGGCAAAATCCAGAGTACGCTGGGTAAACATCGCCACCAGCAGCACCATAATTGATAGCGCAATATTAAAGGTAAACAATAAGTCGAGGATAAAAGCAGGCAGCGGCAGCACCATCATCGACAAAATCAGCAGAATGAGGATCGGCCCGGCAAGAATTTGCCATTGCGTCGATTTCAGGTTGCTGGGCAGGCGCAGCATCGCGACCAGATTAGCCATCAGTATTCTTCTCGTTCATAAAATCCAGCGCTTCTGGCACCGGAAGGTTCTCAGGTTGTGGAGGACGTTGCCCGCCCGCAAGCCGCCAGCGTTTAAGCTGCCAGACCCAGGCCAACACTTCCGCAACGGCAGCATATAACTGCCCGGGAATTTGCTGACCAATTTCGGCGTGGCGATATAATGCCCGCGCCAGCGGCGGCGCTTCTAAAGTGGGAACCCGATGTTCAGCGCCGATCTCGCGAATGCGCAGCGCTATTAATCCAGCCCCCTTCGCGACCACTTTCGGCGCGCTCATTTTGTTTTCGTCATACTGCAGCGCCACGGAATAGTGCGTCGGGTTAGTGACAATGACGTCCGCTTTCGGCACATCTTCCATCATGCGGCGCTGCGCGGCGGCGCGTTGCATCTGGCGAATTTTGCCCTTAACATGCGGATCGCCTTCGCTCTCTTTAAATTCGTCGCGAATGTCCTGCCGCGACATGCGTAATTTTTTCAGGTGGCTAAAGATCTGGAAAAACACGTCAAATCCCACCATCGGAATCACGCCCAGTACCACCAGTAACGCGCAGAGTCCAACCAGATCCAGCGCATTCCCCATTGCGACGATCGGCGACTCCGCCATCAGGCGCATCATTTGCGGCCAGTGATGCCAGAGATAAAAGCCGGTAACGCAGCCGACCAGCGTGGATTTCAACACCGCTTTTAGCAGTTCCGCGCCGGTCTGCGCCGAAAACATGCGCTTAATTCCCGGCAGCGGGTTTAATTTAGAAAATTTTGGCTGTAGCGACTTACCGCTAAAAATCAGGCCGCCAAGCATAACCGGCGAGATAAGCGCCACCAGCACCACGCCCGCGATGAGCGGTAGCAGTGCCATCATCGCCGCTTTAATCAGCAAAATTATCTGCCCCAGGATCAGGTTAGGATCGTTCACCATACGGTGATCGAAGTGCAGGCCTGCTGAGAGCATTCCCGCCAGCTGCCGCGCTAACGACTCGCCGCCGAACCAAATAATACAAACGCCCACCAGCAATATCAGCAGTGAGGTCAGTTCTCTGGAACGGGGGATCTGCCCTTCTTCCCGCGCTTTTTCAAGTCGGTGGGGTGTGGGGGCTTCTGTTTTGTCGTCGTCGCTCTCTTCTGCCACGCAGCAAACCCTGGATAGATTGATAAGCGAGAATGATGCCAGAACCGCTTTACACCAATGGGCAGAGTAAGAGGTAAAAAAGGCGGGGTTTATGGCGTTAATAGAGATAGCCGGATACGATAAGAAAGTATCGTATCCGGCCGGGTTGACGGATTCGGACCCGATAAGCGCAGCGCCATCAGGTCAAAAAAGCTTAAAAGCCAAGACTGTCCAGCAGGTCGTCCACCTGATCCTGACTGGCGACGACGCCAGCTTTCGAGGTATCCACCTGCGGGCCGTTGAGCAAGCTTTCGTTCTCGCGTTTTGGTCGCGCGCTCTGTTCCGGGATGTTTTCCAGCAGCACCATTAACAACTGGCGTTCAATCTCCTGAATCACGTCCATCATGCGTTTGATCACCTGACCCGTCAGATCCTGGAAATCCTGCGCCATCATGATGTCCAGCAGTTGCGCGTTAGTAAAGCTGGTATGACCCGGGACATCCCTGAGAAACTGGCGCGTATCCGTCACCAGTTCACGGGCGTCGGAAAGCTCGATCGGATTGTCAAACCACTCGTCCCAACGTTGGGTTAGCGCTTTCGCCTCTTTCTCCATCGCATCCTGATGCGGCTGCGAAGCTTCGACACTGTTTAGCGCGCGTTCCGCCGCCTGCGCCGTCATCTGGACGACGTAATCCAGACGGTCGCGCGCATCAGGGATCGCCTCCGCCGCTTCGGCAATCGCCTGGTCCAGCCCCAGTTCACGCAGGCTGTCGCGCAGCATTCGGGTCAGACTACCGATGCGCGCAATGATGTCTCCTGCTGAGCCTTCATCAGCAGGCTTGATAGATGGTTGCATCATCATCGCATCCTCACATGCCCAGTTTCTCAAAGATTTTGTTGAGCTTCTCTTCCAGAGTCGCTGCGGTGAACGGTTTTACGACATAACCGCTGGCGCCAGCCTGTGCGGCGGCGATAATATTCTCTTTCTTGGCTTCCGCCGTGACCATCAACACGGGTAACGCCGACATGGCGCTATCGGCGCGAATGGTTTTCAGTAGCTCCAGGCCATCCATGTTCGGCATGTTCCAGTCGGAGATAATAAAACCAAAGCCGCCCGCCTGGAGCTTGTTCAGCGCATCGACGCCGTCTTCGGCCTCTTCCACATTGTTAAATCCAAGCTCTTTTAAGAGGTTGCGCACGATACGACGCATGGTCGAAAAGTCATCCACAACCAAAAATTTAAGCTCTTTATCCGCCATAAAATACTACTCCTGGTTCAAATACGTATCGCCTGTCCGGCACTGATTTTCGCCAGCATCTGCTGGCTTACCTGGCTAAGATCGACCACTTCGCTTACGCCACCCATATTGATGGCCTCGCGCGGCATGCCGAACACCACACAACTTGCTTCGTTTTGCGCAATGGTCCAGGCGCCAGCCTGGTACATCGCTAACATTCCAGCGGCGCCATCGTTGCCCATCCCCGTAAGAATGACGCCTACGGCGTTGCGCCCCGCGTGTTTCGCCACCGAATGAAACAGCACATCCACGGAAGGCCGATGCCGGTTTACCGGCGGGCCATCATGAATTTTGATTTGATAATTCGCCCCGCTACGCGCCAGCTCCATATGCTTGTCGCCGGGCGCAATGTAGGCATGACCTGGCAATACGCGTTCGCCGTCCTCGGCCTCCTTCACGCTGATTTGACAGAGTTTATTCAGACGCTCGGCAAACGAGCGGGTAAAGCCAGGCGGCATATGCTGCGTAATAATCACTGCCGGACTGGAAAGCGGCAGCGGTTGCAGCACATGTCGGATAGCTTCAGTACCGCCCGTTGAAGCGCCGATAGCAATCAGTTTTTCCGAACTGAGCAGCGGACCGGCTTTTAAGGTTGTCGGGGCCGCCATCGGTTTATGTGCGGCGATGCGGGCCCGCGCGGCGGTACGCACTTTTTCGGCAATCATCTCGCTATACGCCAGCATACCTTCACGAATGCCAAGCTGCGGTTTGGTGACAAAATCGATGGCCCCCAACTCCAGCGCCCGTAGCGTCACTTCGGAACCTTTCCCGGTCAGCGAAGAGACCATCACCACCGGCATCGGTCGCAGGCGCATCAGTTTTTCCAGAAAATCGAGGCCGTCCATACGCGGCATCTCAACGTCCAGGGTCAATACGTCCGGATTAAATTTTTTGATGAGATCCCTGGCGACCAACGGGTCCGGCGCAGTCGCCACCATCTCCATATCGCTATGGCTATTAATAATTTCAGTCATGATTTGGCGCATTAGCGCGGAATCATCAACTGACAATACCCTGATTTTACTCATGCTTTATCCTTACTTAGCGCATACACCGTCTGTCCGCGCAGGCTAAACTCGCGCACGAGGTTGCTAAAGTTTTCTGAGTGACCGGCAAACAACAGTCCGTCAGGTTTAAGGAGTGGAACAAAACGGCGCAGAATGTCCTCCTGAGTCGTTTTATCAAAATAGATCATGACGTTACGGCAAAAAATCGCGTCAAAGGGACCGGGTACGTTGTACTGCTTTTCCAACAAATTAACGGAGGAAAATTCAACATAATTGGCCAGTTCCTGACGCACGCGCACCAGTCCTTCATGCGGCCCCGTACCGCGCATGAAGTAACGTTGTAGCTGCTGCGGCGATAACGTTTTTAGTTCGCTGAGGCGATAAATACCGCTTCTCGCTTTTTCCAGCACTTCAGTATCAATATCGCTGGCGAATACTTTCCAGCGACCGGGGGCCATCCCTAACGCATCCGCCAGCGTAATGGCGATACTGTAAGGTTCTTCTCCTGTCGATGCCGCCGCACTCCAGACGCGGTACTCGCCGTGGCGGCGACGCGCATGTTCCGCAAGGATGGGAAAATGGTGCGCCTCGCGAAAAAAAGCGGTCAGGTTGGTAGTCAGAGCGTTGATAAAAGCCTGCCACTCAGCGCTGTTTTGATTAGCCTCCAGCATACTGAGATAACGGCCAAAATCATCCAGTCCCAGGGTACGCAGCCGACGGACCAGGCGGTTATAAACCATATCCCGCTTATGGTCGGCCAGCACGATCCCTGCGCGCTGGTAGATTAATTGACATATCCGACGAAAATGCGCGTCGGACAGCGCGAGGCGCTGTGTCATCTGTAACAATACTGACGTTTGCCCGGAGGGCAGAGATGATGTCATAGCGCCTTCTTAATCACATTCAAAGTACAACGGGCGCGCCCTGCGGCAGCGCCATGCTTCCCGTATTACACATTTTTTGCTTTTATCTATGCGAACCAGACGAAAGGGATCGGCGGGTTCGCAAATTAATCGATAACCGACAGCACACAGCGCACATCGATCAGAAGGTTTCCCAGTTCGCATCATCCCCGGCGGCTAAGGGCCGCGGCGTATTGCCGGACTGAGCGTCCACTGATAAACGCATCTCAGGTTTATTTACCGCCAGCGGTCGCGATGCCAGGCGGAAAGCCGATACCGCCTGGGTCAGACGGCTGGCCTGCTCTTCCAGCGCGGCGGCGGCCGCTGCGGATTCCTGAACCAGCGAGGCGTTCTGTTGCGTTACGCGATCCATTTCGGAAACGGCCAAAGCGACCTGATCGATACCCCGGCTTTGCTCATCCGAGGCGGAGGCGATTTCGCCCATGATATCCGTGACGCGCGTAACGGCATTGACGATGTCAGTCATGGTTTCCCCGGCGCTTTCCACCAGCACTGAACCGGTATCGACACGCGAGACGGAATCTTCAATCAACGCTTTTATTTCTTTCGCCGCCTGGGCACTGCGGCTGGCCAGATTACGCACCTCGCCTGCCACGACCGCAAAACCGCGCCCCTGCTCTCCCGCGCGCGCCGCTTCTACCGCCGCATTCAGCGCCAGAATGTTAGTCTGGAAGGCAATACCGTCGATAACGCTGATAATGTCAGCGATTTTTTTCGAACTGTCGGCAATTTCGTGCATGGTGTTTACCACGCCGTCGACCACTTTGCCGCCATGACGCGCGGTCTCGGAGGCGCTTTGCGCCAGTTGCGAAGCCTGACGGGCGTTATCGGCGTTTTGCTTCACGGTGGCCGTCAGTTGTTCCATGCTGGCCGCCGTCTCCTCCAGAGCGGAGGCTTGTTGTTCGGTACGGGAAGAGAGGTCGGTATTACCGGCGGCAATTTCACTGGTGCCGGAATAAATCGCATCCGAACCTTCACGAACCTGCGTCACGGTGTCAATCAGCGAGCGTTGCATATGTTCAACCGTTCCCGCCAGTTCGCCAATTTCATTACGTCCTGAGACGGTGAGCGTTTTCGTCAGATCGCCGCTGGCAATTTCACGGATATGAGTAATCACTCGCGCTAATGGGTTAAGCAGGGCATGACGAATGCCGAACCAAACCACCATCAAAATCAGCACCAGCACGACCGCAAGCCCCCCCAGTTGCCATTGCGCAAAACGGTAGTCATGAGCGCTTTGATCAAATGTCTGGCGGTACAGGTTTTCGCTCACCCGGGCGTAATTGCCCAGCGCCTCGCCCAACGCGTTTTGCATTCCCTGGGTTGGCTGGGCGAAGTAGGCATCCATATTGCCATTGTCCAGAAACTGAATAAGTTCGGCTAATGCGGCCTGATAGCGCTGATATTTTTCATCGACGTTCGCGCTGGCCTCCGCCATCGCTGGCAATGGCGTCATGTTTTTGAAATTGGCGTAGTGCGCCGCCGCCTGTGCGAGGGTCGTTTTTGCATTCTGGAGTAAATCCGTTTTGGCGCTGCTCTGCTGGTTAGAAGCGTCCATCATCATGCGTGCGGCGGAGCGGCTCAGGTTAATGCGCGTTTGCAGCATTAAGTCCCATGTCGACGTGAGTTCGCTTTGTTGCTGACGTAATTCGTTAGAAATAACAAAACCTTGCTGGTTATGCTGTAATGAAGAAAACAGCAAACCACCGGAAACAAGCTGTAGCAGTGCGAAAACCCCCAGCACCATCATCAGCATTGTGACAACGCGGATACGGTTAAACATAAGGCACCTTCCTGATAACGAGTTATCAACGTTATCGGCACCTACGGTGATAACTTTACTTTTGCAAAAAGGAAATACGCTGTTCCGGAAGACGATATTGACAATAACAGCGTCGCAGCGGCGATGCCGGCGCAAAATGCAGGGGCTGGGCGCGGGCGATGAAGAGGCACTCTCACCGCTGGCGGAAGCATAACGGTGAATATTGCCGGATAGCGCGACGCCATCCGGCAACGTTATTACGCGACGTGTGATGCTGCGATATCCAGCAGCGCCATCTCTTCGCTGTTAAGCAGTTTTTCGATATTCACCAGAATCAGCATACGCTCGCCGAGCGCGCCCAATCCCGTCAAATATTCTGTTGACAAGGTCACGGCAAATTCTGGCGCCGGACGGATCTGTTCCGCCGTTAACGACAGTACGTCAGACACGCCGTCTACCACTATCCCGACGACACGTTGCCCCAGATTCAGTACGATCACTACCGTATTGTCATCATACTCAACGTCGCCTTCGCAGAATTTCACGCGCAGATCGACAATGGGGACAATCACGCCGCGCAGGTTAGTCACCCCTTTTATAAAGGCC
Organism: Salmonella sp. SJTUF15570; assembly: GCF_043357055.1. Classification (NCBI taxonomy): domain Bacteria; kingdom Pseudomonadati; phylum Pseudomonadota; class Gammaproteobacteria; order Enterobacterales; family Enterobacteriaceae; genus Salmonella; species Salmonella sp. SJTUF15570. Next base: position 167,144 of record NZ_JBEUKJ010000004.1, read on the forward strand.
GGTGTATTGGCGATGCGCGTCACTTGGTCATAGCCACGGATCTCCTGCACTTTCAGGATATCGATGCCGTACTCTTCATTTCCCAGTGTAAACACCAGGAATTCCTGACCTGACGGCTCGCCGGCCAGTTTGCTTACATTACTCATACCGGTCATATTATTCCCTTCTCACTCAATCAGGCGGCTGTGATCGCCATACGTTGTTCGCGGTTTAAACCCTGCAATGCGGAAACATCAACAATCAGCGCGACGCTGCCGTCGCCCAGGATCGTCGCGGCGGAAATCCCCGGTACCTTGCGATAATTGCTTTCCAGATTTTTGACCACCACCTGGTGCTGACCGATGAGCTGATCGACCAGCAGCGCGTAACGGCGTCCCGCGCTTTGCAGGATCACAACAATGCCCTGCGTGGCTTCGGTTTTCGCCCCGTCCACGTCAAACACTTTCCACAATTCGACCAGCGGCAAATACTCGCCGCGAACTTCCAGAACCCGTTCGCCGCCCGCCAGCGGATGAAGATCCTCTTCACGCGGTTGCAGCGACTCCATCACCGCATTCAACGGCAGGATAAAAACTTCCCCCGCCACGCGAACCGACATCCCATCGAGGATGGCCAGCGTCAGCGGCAGCAGAATACGAATCGTGGTGCCGGAGCCTTGTTTTGACTGGATCTCAACGTGACCGCCCATCTCCTGAATGTTACGTTTCACCACATCCATGCCAACGCCGCGACCGGAGACATCCGTGACCTGTTCCGCAGTTGAGAATCCCGGCGCGAAGATCAACATGCCTACTTCATCGTCGGTCATGTTTTCATTCACCGCCATCCCCTGCGACATGGCCTTCGCCAGGATACGCTCACGGTTAAGCCCCGCGCCGTCATCGGTCACTTCAATACAAATATTCCCGCCCTGATGTTCTGCGGAAAGAATCAGGTTGCCGACAACATTTTTCCCCGCCTCAAGGCGTTTTTCCGGCATTTCAATCCCGTGGTCGAGACTGTTGCGCACCAGGTGCGTCAGCGGGTCGATAATGCGTTCGATCAGGCTTTTATCAAGTTCAGTGGAGCTCCCCACCAGCGTCAGCTCTACCTGCTTGCCCAGTTTGCCCGCTAAATCGCGTACCAGACGCGGGAAACGGCTGAAGACGTACTCCATAGGCATCATACGAATCGACATCACCGACTCTTGTAAGTCGCGGGCGTTACGTTGTAACTGACCCATACTGGTAATGAGATCGCCGTGGTTTACCGGGTCCAGCTCGTTAGAACGCTGGGCCAACATTGACTGGGTAATCACTAACTCGCCGACCAGGTTTATGAGCTGATCCACTTTCTCTACCGCCACGCGAATGCTGGTGGACTCGCGTTCACGCGCAGGTTTTTCACGCCCCGCATGATGTTCATGCGCCGCGCTTTTGGCGGCTGGCGCAACGACTGCCGGAGACGCTACCGGTGCTACCTCGGTTTTCTCTTGCGCTTTTTCAACCGGCGCGGTGACCACTTTTTCAAAAGCGATCTGATCGGCCTCGATGACAAAACAGAGCACCGCGACAATGTCATCTTCCGCGACGCTGCCATCCAGAGTTGCCGACAGTGAATCCGCCCCCTTAACGACATCCGTCAGAGTAGCCAGATTGCCCAACTCTTCTTCAAGCAGATCGACCTCATTGGCTTTCAACCGTGAAAGTACAATGCGCAGTTTACTCTCGTCACGAGGCGATTCGGTTTCGGCTACGCTCTCTTCCTGGATCGCCGCGCTTAGTGCCGCGGTTTCTACGACCGCCGGCGTGGTTTCGCCTTTCGCCTCCAGCGCCAACTGGCGTAGCGCATTGCAGATATATTCGAAGCTTGCGGCATCCGGCTCTTCGGAGTTTTTATAGGCGTCGAGCTGTTCCTGCATAATATCTTTCGTTTCCAAAAACAGGTTGATAATGTCGGTATTGAGCTGCATTTCACCGCGTCGGGCTTCATCCAGCAGGTTTTCCATTAAATGTGTGGTTTCCTGCAGAATAGTGAAGCCGAATGTGCCCGCGCCGCCTTTAATGGAGTGCGCCGCGCGAAAAATGGCGTTCAGTTGTTCAGCGTCCGGGGATTCCGGCACCAAATCCAGCAGATGCTGCTCCATATCAGCCAACAGCTCGTCAGCTTCATCAAAAAATGTCTGATAAAAATCGCTAATATCCATGCTCACGCTATCACCTCGGTTCCGCTTTTGGCGATGTGGGTACGCTTGCCGGCGGGGCTGCCGCAGGCTGTTGTAATACACTTACCGGCTCATTCTGGCTTTCAGCGTTTTCATGCAAAATGGCCTGTTCCGCCTGTTTGTTTAACACCAGCAGGCTTATACGGCGGTTGATGGCGTCATCAGGACCGCGATCGCTCAGCCGCATCGTGGCGGCCATGCCAACCACCCGTAATACTTTTCCGTTATCCAGCCCGCCAGCGACCAGTTCGCGACGCGAGGCATTGGCGCGATCGGCGGATAACTCCCAGTTGCTATAGCCTTTTTCGCCGTTCGCGTAGGGAAAGTCATCGGTATGGCCAGCCAGGCTAATGCGATTAGGTATACCGTTTAACACTGGCGCAATCGCACGCAGGATATCGCGCATATACGGCTCAACTTCGGCGCTGCCGGTTTTAAACATCGGGCGGTTCTGGCTGTCGATAATCTGGATGCGCAACCCCTCCTGAACCAAATCAATTTTCAGATGCGGACGTAACGCTCGCAGTTTGGGATCGGATTCGATCAGTTGATCCAGATCGCCGCGCAGTTTGTTTAAGCGACTCTGCTCCATCCGTTTTTTCAGCTCGTCGATATTCGGCTGCTTTTCCACTTCACCCTGCTGTTGGGTGTAATCATCGCCGCCGCCTGGTATCGGGCTCTCGCTATTGGCAATCCGATTTCCCCCCGTTACCGCGGTGGCCAACGGCGTACGAAAATATTCGGCAATCTGAATTAATTCTTTAGGGCTGGAGATGGAAATCAGCCACATCACCAGAAAAAAAGCCATCATCGCCGTCATAAAATCGGCGTAGGCAATTTTCCAGGAACCGTGCGCCCCGCCGCCGTGCGGTTTGTGCCTGCGGCGTTTTACGACGACAATGGGATGAGCCTGATTTTTCATGCTTCCTCAGTCGTCTGCTGCTGGTTTGGGTTTCTCACTGCGCGAACGTGTTCTTCCAACTCAATAAACGATGGACGCTCACTGGAATAAAGCGTTTTACGACCAAATTCCACGGCAATCGGCGGCGCATAGCCGTTCAGATTAGACAGCAGTGTAATTTTTACGCACTGCATCATCTTGGTGGTTTCGGCGCTCTTCTGGCGCAAAACGGTCGCTAACGGTGAAATGAATCCATAAGCCAGTAAAATACCGAGGAACGTACCTACCATGGCATGGGCAATCAGCGCCCCCAACTCCGCTGCCGGACGATCGGCTGAAGCCAGAGCGTGAACCACCCCCATTACCGCCGCGACAATACCAAAGGCAGGCAGCGAATCCCCCACCATCGCCAGGCTGTTGGCCGGGACTTCCGCCTCGCTTTCATGGGTTTCAATCTCTTCATCCATCAACGCTTCAATTTCGAACGTATTCATGTTGCCGCTGATGATCAGACGCAGATAATCGACAATAAAATCAAGCATTACCGCATCGGCCAGAATACGCGGATAACTGGCGAAGATTTCACTCTCTTTCGGATTTTCAATATCGCGTTCAAGGGAGAACATCCCCTGCTGGCGTGATTTGGCCATCAGGCGATAGAGCAACGCCAGCAAATCCATGTACATAGATTTCGTGTATTTCGAACGACGAAATAACAACGGGATCGCTTTCATCGTGCCTTTGATGGCCTTCCCGTTGTTGCCGACAATGAACGCCCCTATCCCCGCGCCGCCAATGATGACCAGTTCAGCAGGTTGATAGAGTGCCCCAAGGTGTCCGCCGGTCATGACATAACCGCCGAAAACTGTACCGATAACCACCAGGTAACCTAATAAGATAAGCACGACATCATCCTTCCGCTGTTGACTATGACAGGATGCGCAGTCGGGCGATTAACGCGAAGGCAAGGCAAAAAAAAGCAGCGGTAATGGCTTACCGCTGCTGGAGTGTTTGTCCACACCGTTTCGGTTAAACAGCCTGTTCGATCTGTTCATCCAGCAGTTGTGGAATAATATCGGCAGCATCTCGGGAAAGTTTACGTCTTTTTACTGCGCGGGATGGCGGCTGGCATAAACTACACGCAAAGCTGCCTACGGGCTGATGCGCATGGGTAATAAAGTTCCCACCGCAGCAGTTACAGCTCGACAATTCAAGCAACCCACTTTCAACAAAACGCACCAGCGTCCATGCGCGAGTCAGCGCCAATAACGGCCCTTCAGGCGGTTGCGGACACTGCTCAAGATAAAGCCGATAAGCTTTAATCACCGCATCCACACCGCTGCATAAGCCGGTCTTCAGTAAAAATTGCCAGGCGTTGCAGAACATGGAGGCATGAATATTTTGCTCCCAGGTCATAAACCAGTCTGTCGAAAATGGCAGCATCCCTTTAGGCGGCGGGCTACCGCGTAATTCTTTGTACAGCCTGATGAGGCGACCACGGCTGAGCTGTGTTTCGCTTTCCAGCATTTGTAGACGAGCGCCAAGATTAATCAACTCCATCGCCAACTGGATATCGCGAGCTTCCTGAACAATGCTTTTTTCACTCATTATCATGCCCTTTTCTTACGCGCCGTATCGTCCACTTCATTGAGCAGACGCGTTGAAAGCATGATACCTGTGTGAATCTGCTGTAAGTCATCGACGCGCGAATCCTGAGTCAAACGGGTGATCGTCTGATGATCGTCAAACCGGAAATGACAAACTAACTGGTTCGTCTCCGCCAGTTTGACCATCTGCGGCAGGGTCAACGCGCCCAGTGTGTTTGCCATCTCTTCGTTGATACCGAGGCGGAACATCGCAGATGCTTTGTCCTGGACGATCAAACGCTGTGCAAGGAGTAAATATGACAAATTGATGTCATAAATGTGTTTTAGCAACTCGGATGTATGCATTGTTCCCATCCAGAATAACCAACTTTATTTTTGTGCGACGTAGCCGCACCCCGTGATGTCGCCGGGAAGGCCCGGTAAAAGAAGCAAAAAGGTCAAATGCATAGCAGCGCTCAGACATTGTGGACATTGTGACGTATAACGCAGCTTCCCACTGAGATTCGCCTTACACGTTTACATCAATTTTTACAAATGCCTAAGATTTTTCCTAATTCGACGCAACTCTACTCGTCAGCTTCGTGACATACAACGGAGCGGGACGGCGATTTTAGAAAATATGTGATGTAGATCACATAATTTAACGGAATACTTACGATAAAACCATCAGCATGGCTTTTACTTTGTTTAATTAATAACCTAATGTTCACTTTTTCTATTCCACACTGCTGAATAGGGGTACGTCAACACCAAATTCTTTTTTGTTTCTCTCTGTTAAAATAACGCCAGGATAATAGATAACAGGCTATTATTTCTATTTTAGAAACGATTTTATTTTACCTTTAGTAAACAGTGGCTTAAATATTAAACGTTATTAATTAATCTCGTCACAGCATACGCCCTCCGCTGTTAAAAATAAGCTCATTTGATTTAACTTTTAGCTTTCCTTGTTCACCCGTTTAAATGAAGCATCCTGGTGGTGTGTAAAAAGTGTCTTATGCCACGATTCTTTACATAAGAATAATTAATGATTAATTATGATGTCCTTCACATTAATGTGGCATTAGCGCATTGCAGAAATGCGATAAACAGAGTAAAGCTAAAGCACAATCTCATATTCTTGCAATCAAGGAGCGAGTTATGAGCTACACCCATATTCTTGTCGCCGTTGCCGTCACCCCGGAAAGTCACCAGCTACTGGCTAAAGCGGTCTCTATCGCCCGCCCTGTTCAGGCGAAAGTAAGCCTGATTACTCTCGCTTCCGATCCTGAACTGTATAACCAGTTCGCCGCGCCCATGATGGAGGATTTACGCGCGGTTATGCATGAGGAAACCGAGAATTTTCTTAAGATGCTGGGGGAAAAGGCGGATTATCCGATTGAACAAACTTTCATCGCATCAGGTGAGTTAAGCCAGCATATTTTGGCTGTGTGCCGCAAACACCATGTTGATCTGGTCATTTGCGGCAACCATAACCACAGTTTCTTTTCGCGCGCGTCCTGCTCGGCAAAAAGTGTCGTCAGCGCCAGCCAGGTAGATGTGTTGCTGGTACCGTTAGCGGGCGACTAGTCGCCGCTCGCGATATTTCAGGCCAGCTTAGGGAACGTCGCCACGTTGTTCTGCTGCTGACGCTCAGGGCTACGCGGCGTGACCTCCTTTAGGTCATGAATAAAACGCTCCTGCCAGCGGTTAATGTCATTTTTAACGATCACGTCCAGCATTTCCGCATGGCGCGAAATACGCTCGGCAAGGGGCATCGTTAACGCACGATTGAGCGCCGCCGCCACGTCATCCCGATCGTAAGGATTGACGATTAACGCCGACGTCAGTTCATTCGCCGCGCCGGCAAACTGTGACAGTACCAGTACGCCAGGGTTAGCGGGGTCCTGCGCGGCGACAAACTCTTTCGCCACCAGGTTCATCCCGTCACGCAACGGGGTGACGAGCCCGACGTCTGAATAACGGAATATCTTCATTAACAGTTTACGGTCGAAATGCTGATTCAGATAATAGAGCGGCGTCCAGCCCAATTGTCCATATTTCCCATTAATCCGGCCTGCTTCCGTCTCAAGCTGGTGGCGAATATCCTGATATGCCTGTACTTCGCCGCGTGACGTAGGCGCAATTTGGGTATAACGAATTTTTCCCCGATGCTGCGGGTAGTTTTCCAGTAGCGCTTCATACGCCAGAAAACGTTCCGGCAGCCCTTTCGAATAATCCAGCCGCTCAACGGAAAAAATATTCTTCACATTTTTCAGTTCCGCCTTGAGCTGCGCCAGTTTTGGCGGCAACGGCCCGGCAGCCTGCAGAGCAATCTCATCGGGCTCAATACCGATGGGATACACTTCTGTCTGGAAGTCTTTACCCCACGCGATATGCTGCTTGCCGCTGCGAGTCGTGACTCGCGTTTGACTCGAAAGGCTATCCAGAAAAGCCAGGCGATCATTTTCGGTCTGGAACCCTAGCAGATCAAAGTCACACAACTGCTCCAGCAGTTCATCATGCGGCGGTAAAGCGTTAAAAATCTCCGGGGTCGGGAATGGAATATGCAGGAAAAAACCAATTCGGTTGTTCACGCCGCGTTTACGCAGCTCGCTGGCAAACGGTAACAGGTGGTAGTCATGCACCCAAATGATGTCGTTCTCTTTAATGAGGGGCAATAACTTATCCGCTAATAACGCATTCACCCGCATATAGCCTTCCCATGCAGGACGCTGAAACTGTACCAGGTCCAGACGATAATGGAACGCAGGCCAGAGAACCGCATTGGAAAATTGACAGTAATAATCTTCGTAATCTTGTTCGCTCAGGTTAAACGATGCCCAGGTAATATTACCTTTTGTCACCTTTTTTAATGGCTCATCCTCGTTACCTGTCTCGCCACTCCAGCCGAACCACAACCCGCCAGCCGCTTTTAGCGCGCCAAGCACGCCAACGGCGAGGCCGCCGGCGCCGCCTTTATTATCCGGGGGGGCAATTCGATTAGATACTACGACTAAACGACTCATAGCCATCTCTCCTGTTATTCATTACTTGTTGTTCTTGTTGTGGATAATTGATTTGTTCCAGCCAGCGCCAGACATCGGGTACGCTTTCCAGCCGCCATGCCGCCTGGGTTGCCCCGACGCCCACTTTTACGGAAATTCCGCCAGCGTGATTCACCACGCCAAAGCCAGCCTCATCGGTCAAATCGTCGCCCACAAAAACGGGAATCCGTCCCGCAAAGGGCGCCTCCTGCATAAAGGCGGCAATCGCTTCGCCTTTATTGGTTCCCTTAGGTTTGATTTCCACAACACATTTACCAGGCTGCAACGCCAGTTGCGGCCAGTGCTGCGTAACGTGTTGCGCAAGCGCCAACAGCGCCGCTTCATGTTCCGGAGCCTGACGGTAGTGCAGCGCAAACGCCATCCCCTTCGTCTCCAGCTCCGTTCCGGGCAGCGCTACAAGCGTCGAACGTAATAACGCCTCCACCTCACGGACTACCGCTTCAGGAAGGCGCACGATATGGGTTTTACCATTGATGTCACGACGCTCTGCCCCGTGAACGCCAGCGAGCGGAAAGCGAAAAGGCTTCGCCAAAACATCCAGCTCAGTCATTGAACGCCCTGAAATCAATGCCAGTGCCCCTGCGTTGTGCGCCGCGAGACGGTCTAACAACTGAAGGATTTTATGCGGTACCACTACCTGATCGGGATGAGGCTTTATCTCTGCCAATGTGCCATCAAGGTCAAAAAAATACGCATAGTTCGCAGTGAGTTCGGGGGATACGGTTAACGGTTCTGCCACCCTGGTCTCCTCCTTATCATCATATTGAGATTCACAAACGGTCTCATTAGTCATGTAAGTATAGACAGTGTGACGCTGCTCGCCATTTAGAAAGACCATCGCCAGCCGGGGTAGCGGCTGGCGATGACGTGAAGCTATACTGTTTAGTTGAGTGTTAATTCATCAAATCATACGCTTCGCTTTTTACTTATAATGGTCGAAGATAACTGTTGTCAGAAGGATTCAGCCGCGAACCACGTACTGTGCAAAAGGTGAAATGTTGAGCAGGTTCATCGCGTTCTCCACTGCTCCTGATATCAGTACGCTCGCCACCACATATGAGATTTTTCCGAGGCCGCCTCTCAGGAATCCCCCCCCCTAAGACACACGCAGAAATAACGATTAACTCATAACCCAGGGAATTCATTGACCTGCTTTAGCGTTTTTTATGTAGGGTAAAATCAAACGATTCTTGTTAGAGAAGACGTAAAACGGTGCACTGTCTTTCATTCATTAGATAAATGCTGATGGCGGGAATAGTTTTAGCGGAAAATGACATAACCCAGAGCGAATTCATCAGCCAAAAGGCAGGAAAGCCAGCACATTAATCCATAACATCAGCCAGCTAATCCTTATGGCCCTGGGTGAATAACGATTACCAGGGATAATAGATATGTTCAGCCTGTTCGCGAACCGGCGCATCGTCTCCCAGCAGTCTGGCGGAAAGGGTTAGCGCGAAATCAAAGACATGACCCAAGCCTTTACCGCTAATTAAATTACCATCTTCAACAACGGGCGCATCCACATAGACACCTTCCGGAACCGCTTTCCACAGGTCGCCGGAACAGACATAACGACGCCCCTTCAGCAATCCGTGAGCCCCCAGCACCCTTGCCGCCGCGGAACAGATAGGACAAATAAATTTCCCTGCCGCATCATGACGCGCAACGAAAGCGATCACCGCCGGATTAGCCGCCAGATTAGCGCTCCCCTGCGGACCGCCCGGCAGCACTACCGCATCGAAAAGCGCCTGCTGGCGTTCACTCAGCGTACTGTCCGCAACCATAGGAATATCATGGTAACTCACCACCGCCCGAGATTCAGCACACGCCAGCGTTTCGACGTCGATATGCAAACGTCGCAGAATATCAAGAGTAACAATGGCCTCTGCTTCTTCAAATCCTGGTGCCAACAGCACCGCGACCTTTTTCATTGACTGCTCCTTGTTAACGAGTCACCCATCAAAACTGCGCTCAACCGAATAACGTGCTCGTATGATTAATGACATTAAAAATGATCTACCGCAAAATCGGCTAGTTTATAAAAACAGGCATATTTGCTCTCAACCGTTTATGCGTGTGGTATCCAGACTGACTAATGTTTATTTTATTGAAATTACCATACTTGAAAGGCTTACCCCATGATCTGAAACAATGTTTCATAAATTACAAATCTATATAATATCATTTAACTTTCAAATGGTTGTAACTGCTCCACACCAAAAATCATTACACCTGAAAAAATCACACCGCTAAAAATGTAAAAAAAGATAAACAATTGCATTTAAGGATTTTCTTATTTTTATTGACGCGCTATTCTCATTACCGATCGATAAACAGGAAATGAGATCGCATAAGGGACTGGCGGAACGGAGTTCTTCTGCTAAGAGTATTTATTGTGCATAGAGGTAAGAATGTGACAACGGCCCGTTGCATTCTCGTCTGTCATGCACATCAACACTTTCTGGAAATAAGGATATTGTTATGGCAGCTGTAGGAATGGTTCAAAAGCTCAACACGCCAATGAACCTTGAGTTTTACGCATCAAATCTTTACCTCCATCTAAGCGAATGGTGTTCTGAACACAGTTTAACAGGCACCGCCACCTTTCTTCGTACCCAAGCGCAAGGCAACGTGACGCAAATGATGCGCATGTTTAATTTTATGAAAAACGCCGGCGCCACCCCTATCGTTAAAGCCATTGACGTTCCGGGTGAAGAGCTCTGCTCTCTGGAAGAATTGTTCCAGAAAACCCTGGAGGATTATCAGCAACGCGCCAGCACGCTGTCGCGTCTGGCAGATGAAGCGAAAGCGCTGAATGATGCCTCAACGCTTGATTTTCTCCATACCCTGGAAAAAGAGCAGCAGCAGGATGGCGTACTTTTACAAACTATTCTCGAAGAAGTTCGCAGCGCTAAACGAGCAGGGTTATGCCTGGCGCAAACCGATCAGCATCTCCTTAACGTCGTGACCTATCAGCATCACTGATAGCGGCTCCCCGAGCGACAATATTGAGACGTTATTAGCCGGATAGCAACGCGAAGCAGCTTATCCGGCCTACACCGTTTCTGGTCTGTTTGCCAGAGGTGGCGCCTGTCGCTGCTGGCGTATAATCGGCACATCATGCCAGCCGACAGGCGCGAAACGTCTCTGTCTTGTCCAGGCATTACCCCAGCATCTCACGTACAAACGCTTCTATTTCTTTATTCTGGCCGTTTTCAAACAAACATTGCTGGAAACGCGGCCCTGAAACCGCCGTTTTAACCAGTTCAGGATCGATAGCCCGTAGTGTATCCAGATAATTCTCTTTGACGACCGCGGCCTTAACCTGGTTCAAAATGCCCGCATTGCGTACCTGCGGCGCTTTGCGCTCAGGCGGATACCCCTCGCCTTTACGCCCGGTAAACGCTTTTTCAAAGATGAAACGCACGTTCAGCTCAGCGCCCCAGCCAAAGCCTTTCGCAAATGGCAGGGACAACGCATTGCCGTTGTTGATCTGCGCAAACAGAAAAGCATCTGCCGGATCGATGCAATAGCCACAAATGACACCTGGATGAATATTTAACGACATCAGCGCGCCCTGCCCGGTGCCACAGCCAGTAACCACAAAATCAACCGCGTTTGCATTAAGCAAAATACTCGCCATGATGCCCAAGTGAATGTACGTCAGGTGATGGTCATTTTCGTCGCACATGCCAACGTTAAAAATGGGAAATCCCTTTTCATTGGCGACGGCGCTAAGTTCGTTATAAATGATGGCATTTTTGCTGGCCTGGCTATTTTCCATCATCAGTGCAATTTTCATCGTGTTCCTCCTGAATGCAGACGGTCGCGTCTGCGTAAATCATGACGTTTTGCCCACACTACACACTTAAGAACACGCATTCAAATTTAATGAAACCAAGTTTCATTAAATGAAGAGACGCTCACACATTTTCTGTTCCCGCTGTAAACCTCCTGCCGTTACCTTTAATCAAGGCGAATCCGTAAGTTATTCCAGCCATTGACGGTGCAAGACACGAGGTAGCATGGTCTGATACCGAATTGTCGGAGCGATTTTATGAAGCCTCTTATTTTTACTCTTTCACTGCTAGCCCTGACGGGATGCACCATTACTCGACAAGCGCAGGTCAGCGAAGCCAGCCCGATAAGCGGCATCGTGCGCCTGACGTATAACCAGCCGCTATTTTTTACTTCACGGACAGATGACTATGTATCTCACGGGACCGCAACACGCGAATGCCAGCAGATGGGCTATGCCGATGCCGTTTCGTTTGGTCAGCCGGTAGGAACCTGTAGCATTTATGCGGGCTCGTTGTGTCTGAACACCCGATTTACCCTCTCCTGGCAGTGCCGGGGCGTTGCCGTCCCGCAAATCATGCCGCTTTATTATTAAGGCGGCTGGCTTAACGCCGACACCATCTACAATAGAGGAGAGTGCAGGGTCGCTATTGCCAGCATGAAGATGCTGGCTTTCCTTTATTTTTATACCCTATACACTGGCGTTAATGCGTTTTATTCCCATTCGTATTTTTAATAATTAAATTTAATATTTTACCTTTTGCAAATAATAAAATAACAAATTATAGTGGCGCCACATTACCGTATATCTTTTGCTATTTGTGGAGCGGAACCATGCTGAAAACAGAAATGATCGACAAACTGAATGAGCAAATGAATCTGGAGTTGTACTCCTCCCTGCTCTATCAACAAATGAGCGCGTGGTGTAGCTATCATAGTTTTGAAGGCGCAGCCGCATTTCTTCGTCGCCATGCGCAAGAAGAGATGACGCATATGCAGCGCCTGTTTGACTACCTTACCGATACCGGAAGCCTGCCGCGCATTAATACCGTTTCTTCGCCCTTCGCTGAGTACACCTCACTGGATGAACTGTTCCGCGCGACCTATGAGCATGAGCAGCTTATTACGCAAAAAATTAATGAACTGGCTCATGCCGCAATGACCAGCCAGGATTATCCGACATTTAATTTCTTGCAGTGGTATGTGGCAGAACAGCATGAAGAAGAAAAACTGTTCAAATCTATTATTGATAAATTAACGCTGGCGGGAAAAAGCGGCGAAGGGCTTTATTTCATTGATAAAGAACTCTCCACCCTGGATACGCAAAATTAATCCAACACGTCCTTACACGGTGAGACGCGCTCTCACCGTGGCGTATTAATGGCGGCAGATTTTACTCTCATGCGTTGAAAAACCGTCCTCCACCGCAATAAACTTTCCTTTCGCCGCCAGAAACGCGACCAGTTCCGCCGCCGTCATATCTGACGCTGAACAGGTGTGAAATCGTGCCCGCTCGCCAAAGCGCGCTTTTATTGCCGCCTCCAGCGAGGTATGCGTGTACTGCTCGCCAGACTCAATCATCATGTTGAGTACTTCGTGACCGTGAATAGAATCCATAACCCCTCCTGAATAAAACTCGTAGCCTAATGTGTCCGTGTGCGAGCGACTTTGCGCTAGCGCAGGTTTGCGGCGGTTGTCCGCGTCTCCTCTCATATTCGCTTTTATGCCCGAAACTGTAAATTTTACAGTACATCCATTGTAACGACCATTTGACGAAAATAGCGTAATGCCTTACCCTGCGCCGCGGATATCACCGTTCTTTGTTACCGGGGTAGTAGAAAGCGTGAAAAACAGAACTCTGGGCAGTATTTTTATCGTGGCAGGCACCACTATCGGCGCCGGGATGCTGGCAATGCCGCTGGCAGCGGCTGGCGTTGGTTTCAGCGTCACGCTGGGATTGTTGATTGGCCTGTGGGCGCTGATGTGTTATACCGCGCTACTATTACTGGAGGTATATCAACACGTTCCGGCGGATACCGGGCTGGGCTCGTTGGCAAAACGCTATCTTGGACGTTACGGACAGTGGCTTACGGGATTCAGTATGATGTTCTTAATGTATGCGCTCACCGCCGCCTACATTTCCGGAGCCGGAGAATTACTGGCATCCAGTATTAATAACTGGCTTGGCGCCACGCTCTCGCCCGCTGCCGGAGTACTGCTGTTCACCTTTGTTGCCGGTGGGGTGGTATGTGTGGGCACCTCGCTGGTCGACCTTTTTAACCGCTTCCTGTTTAGCGCAAAGATCATTTTTCTGGTCATCATGCTTGCGTTGCTCACGCCACATATTCATAAAGTAAATCTTCTTACGCTTCCTTTACAGCAGGGGCTGGCGTTATCCGCCATACCGGTCATTTTCACCTCGTTTGGTTTTCACGGAAGCGTGCCGAGTATTGTGAGTTATATGAACGGCAATATTCGCCGGCTGCGTTGGGTCTTTATGACGGGTAGCGCCATTCCGTTAGTGGCCTATATTTTTTGGCAGCTCGCCACGCTGGGAAGCATCGACTCGCCGTCATTCAGAGGGCTACTGGCCAGCCATGCCGGGTTAAATGGCCTGCTGCAGGCGCTCAGAGAAGTGGTCGCTTCGCCACATGTCGAACTGGCGGTCCACCTGTTCGCCGATCTGGCGCTGGCGACCTCTTTTCTGGGCGTAGCGCTAGGATTATTTGATTACCTGGCCGATCTATTCCAGCGCCGCAGTACGGTGTCCGGACGCCTGCAAACCGGGCTGATTACCTTTCTGCCGCCGCTGGCGTTTGCGCTTTTCTACCCACGCGGATTTGTGATGGCATTAGGCTATGCCGGCGTAGCGCTGGCAGTGCTGGCACTGCTCATCCCTGCCATGCTGGTCTGGCAGTGCCGTAAACAGATCCCTCAGGCGGGCTATCGTGTGGCAGGCGGCACCCCAGCGCTGGCGCTGGTGTTTATCTGCGGCATTGTCGTGATTGGCGTCCAGTTTTCGATCGCACTGGGGTTCCTGCCCGATCCAGGTTAACGCCAGGCAAAGATTACCGGGCCCGGACGCCGTCCAGGCTCGATAATCATCACGCTATGGCCGTTTACGAGCCATTAATGCAGGCAGCACTGCTTAAATTTTTTGCCGCTCCCGCATGGACAAGGATCGTTACGCCCCACTTTCACCTCCGCTTTTATCGGCATCTGTAGCGGCGTCGTGTGCGGATGCGCCATCCACCAGGCATGCAGCTCAAGCGCCGCGATACGGATAGCATCAACGCTTTTATCGAACGCTTCCGGGCTCATTTTATCCAACAGCGCAAAGTTTTCTTCCGTGCCGTGTAAGGCAATCGCTTCCAGCGCCGGTTTTAGCGTATCCGGCAAGTCAGACCAGTCGGACAGCGACACTCCGCGCATGTAACCAAAGCACCATTCTTCAACAATCGTTAATTCATGGCCATCAACTTCTCGCAGGCCAAACAGCGGCTCGAACTGTTCTGGATAATCTTCAAGCCGGGCGGCTGTGTCCGCCATGTGCTGGAACACCAGATCCATAAATCGCGTCATTTCTTTTTCAGATGTCCAGCGCGGTACGTACGCGGGTCCCCCCCATATCGCGACCAGCCACTGTTCCGGCTCGATGGGACGCGGAGAACTTAGTACCGCAGTAATCAGACCGTCCAGCTCCGCGACATCCAAAATGGCCTGATCGGTATTGTATTTCGTCAGCACATCATCCAGCCATTCCAGCTCGTTCTCGTTTAATGGTTCCATTTTCATAACGCTTTTCCTCAGTGATGACTTCCGCCTGTAGGCCTCTTACATTGCAGCGGATAAAAATAATTTTTTTGCAGGCAGTTTGGATGGCAACCATCAGGGGCCAGATTAACACGAAATGAGGAGGATTCCGGAAGTTAACGCACAAAAGGAGGATCAGGGCGCAGATTTTCCGCCAGGAAGCGCTCGCCCCACACAAAAGCGAGAGATAGGTTTCTCGCTATATTATACTCATGCTAACTTATACCACCGCCGCGGACAGATAAAACCGCCCTCTCAAATAGAGCTTATTTTCAGTAAAAAAGTGTTTAATGAGTTCGTCTACCGCTTCTCTGTCAGCAGAAAAGGTTATTTCCATAAACAGCGTATCGTACCCTATTTTGATATTTTTTTTCTTACAGTAAACACGGATCTCATCCTGCACACTCAGCAACGGCAGGCTAAATGTGTATAGCGGTTGCGGTTCTTTTTTCGCCGCTTTCTCAAAAACTTTAGTGACCAGATCCCCAAGATCGCGCTCTGACCGGGCACCGTTATTAAAATGCAATAAATTACGTCTTTTTACCACCCAGCCTCCAGCCAGATACCGCTAACAATAACTCTCACTTCAATGTGTGAGGCACATAATCACATCCAGAATCAGCTCCAGATAGTATTTCAAATAAACAGCCCGCACTATAGCGCATACTTTTTTCAGACACAGTTTACAGGGATACTCTCTTTATATCCACGCGCACGGTTGCCTTAATCATGTCTTCCGCGATAACACAGTTTGTCAACCTATTCTATATAACCAAGCTTAAACAGAACCTTACCAGCCAGCGATATCAGCTCAGGATTTTCAGGATAAAAACGCAGTAACGGCAAAAATACCGCCTCACCGATAATGCTCCGGCTATTAGCATGGTTTGGGCGCAATCCCCAGATATTCTGATAAGTCATCGGTACGACCTGCCCATTCATGGTTGTGTTACCGATATACAGCATAATATGTCCTGGAATATAGACCAGCGTAGTAAACGGTTTTCCGTATCTGGTGAGATAATCGATCCGCATTTGGGGACTTTTATGACTAAGATCGACCACCCGTCCAGCAGCCTCTACCTGCGCGGATGAATGTCTGGGCAGGAATATGCCAAACGGCATTAACAGGCTGCGGACTTCGGCTGAACAATCATTATAAAAGTTAAAATTTCCCCAACCGTAGGGGGTGCCATGCATTGCTTTCATTAGCACGGCGATATTTTCCGGCGTCATTTTCCACGGCATAGCCGTAAACTCGTTACCGCTTAGCCAGACCCAATGGATAGACGCGCGACCATTGCTATTGCGAACTGGCGCCGCAATCAGGAACTGGCCCGCCCGTTGATGTCGGAACGGTAAAATAGTGCCCGGTCGCCCGGTGAAATAATAGACGCCTGCGGCATGGACAGAAACCGGCGCGTTGATAAATGCCCCCAGTTGCTTGTGAGCGAGCAAAACCCACTGTGTTATAAATTTCTGATCCGTACTGGCAATATCTTCACTATGAACCCAGCCAGTTACCGCTGGTGAAACGACATATTGCCAGCGTTGGTCTTTGCTCTTCGTCAGCGTATAGACCGGCGTACCGGGACGCAGCGAAGACATTTGTAAATTATCAAACGGATACCCCTCGCCCGCCTGACGGGGATCGTTAAAGAGCGGGTCGTCCGTTGGCAGCGCTCTGACTAAACTTTCTCTGACCATAATGCCTCGCCGGGAGGCATGATAGATATTGTCAATTTGCGTATCCGTATTCCCTCTAACCTCCTCTTTCCAGCGAGAGGTATAAAGTCTGAAGTTTTCTCCCCAATAAGCACTGCCGTCGCTAAGAAACTGCTTAATACTGGCATCCCGCGCCTGTGCTGCGTTTTTTTTCAGCAATGCGGTAATATAAAAACCATTCCACGGCGAGTGCGCTTCACTGTCCATTCCGAAATAATGAGATTTTAGTGCGTTAAAGTAGCGTTGTTGGGTAGCACTATCAATAACCGGAATAGTGTAATCAGCCGAGTCCGGAGGTATCCATTTATCAACCGACTGTGAATAATCCGCTAACGGAAAGCGTGTTTTTGTCGGGTCAATATAGCTCCCTGCGACAATTTCATCTTTGGCTGTTGATCGGTAGGTCGTCTGGTGGCAAGCGGTGAGGCACAATGGTATCAATAAAACGGCCCAGGTTTTCTTTTGCATCATCATCTCCGTAAAGCGGGGAAAGCATAATATAGAGACTGACCAAAACCGCCATTCACGAAAACCCGAAATTATCTGTAGTTGACCTGTTATTAAGACAATATTGCAAAACGTGATTAAAGCATGAAGCGGATCACATTACCTAGTGATGAATATTAGTTCGCTATCTACCTTTAATTAAATTGTGCAGAAAACACCCCTGAACAGTTATATACTCGTTTAATTTGCATAAATACTCCACTGGCCCGCCCCTGTTTTTTTCAGACAATACATACTGTAGCGCGTCAGTTCTACTTTTTTTATATACTCTGCAAAGTCATTTTCATCGACGTAGCCAATAAAATTACGCGCATCACATGTTGAAGAGGAAACCTCTCCTGGAAGAGAGTAGGTTACGATTGCACTCTCAGGCTCATACAAAATAAAAAAAAGTAAAAAAGCGCAACCTACAATCCCAATATTAATGAAGCTAATAAATAATTTTGCATTATCGGTATATTTCACTGGCAGACCTACTCTCTTTAATAAAGCAGGCATAAAACATATCAGCATTTTTTATAGAGATTAATGGATTTTATCGGCTGATTTACCCGACGTTTAGTATTTACCAGGCATAAGTTCTTGCGGGTCGGTAGCACATAACTGTTGTACTGGCAGAAATGCCGCTACCGATGTTTTTTACTGTATATCGCACTGGAGAGTTCACGCTCGCGGTCGGCATACAAACTGAAGGCACAAAAAAACCACCCGTAGGTGGTTTCACGACACTGCTTATTGCTTTGATTATTCTTGTCTTTCCCATGGTACCCGGAGCGGGACTTGAACCCGCACAGCGCGAACGCCGAGGGATTTTAAATCCCTTGTGTCTACCGATTCCACCATCCGGGCTCGGGAAAAATTGGAGGCGCGTTCCGGAGTCGAACCGGACTAGACGGATTTGCAATCCGCTACATAACCGCTTTGTTAACGCGCCAAATTTTTTTGGCTTTTCAGCCAGCATCCGCTTTACGCCAATGCTTTTAAACTGGAGCGGGAAACGAGACTCGAACTCGCGACCCCGACCTTGGCAAGGTCGTGCTCTACCAACTGAGCTATTCCCGCAGTATCAAGCAACTTTGTTAATCACTTGATTTTGTTATCGTCTGGCAATCAGTGCTGCCGTTCGATGCGTTGCATTCTACTTACCTGACGCACTGAGTCAACGATATTTTTCGTCACTCACGATCGTTTGCTGAAATTTGCGGCGAAACGATCACTGATCAAGCAAATCTCCGCGTGCAGCGCTCAAATATTGCAACATGGACCACAACGTTAGCACCGCTGCGACAAAGAAAAGCGCGATCCCGGCATACTCTACCCAGATATTCGGACGCCACAAGAGCCACGCCAGCGCCACCATCTGCGCGGTAGTTTTGACTTTACCGATCCAGGAGACCGCTACACTACTGCGTTTGCCCAGCTCCGCCATCCATTCACGCAGAGCAGAGATAATAATTTCGCGGGCTATCATCGTCGCCGCAGGTAACGTCACCCACCAGCTATGATAATGCTCGGTGACCAGCACCATGGCGATCGCCACCAGCACCTTGTCGGCGACGGGGTCGAGGAAAGCGCCGAAACGCGTACTCTGGTTCCAGCGTCGCGCCAGAAAGCCGTCAAACCAGTCGGTAATCGCGGCAATACAGAAAATCAGCGCGCTGACCATCGGCGCCCAGGCGAACGGCAAATAAAACACCACGACAAAGAATGGAATCAGGATGACGCGAAACAGCGTGAGCAACGTAGGGATATTAAATTGCATAGTGACGGGTAACTATCTGTTGTCAGTGAAATTACCCCTATGTTGCTACAGTGGCCTCAATGTTTCAACGACCAGAAGATCTTTTCTGCCAGACCTTGCGAAATACCCGGCACTTTTGCAATTTCTTCTACGCTGGCGTTACGTAGTCCTTGCAAACCGCCCATATATTTCAGCAGCATCTGGCGACGTTTAGGCCCAACGCCTTCAATAGTTTCCAGCGTACTGGTATTTTTAACCTTCGCGCGTTTTTTACGGTGCCCGCCGATCGCGTGATCGTGCGACTCATCGCGAATATGCTGAATAACATGCAGCGCCGGCGAGTCCGGCGGCAGGCTAAACCCCTCGCCTTCCGGTTCAAAAAAGAGTGTTTCCAGACCGGCCTTTCTGTCCGCGCCTTTGGCGACGCCGAGCAGCAAAGGACGATGCTTATCCCAGGGGACATCCAGCTCAGCGAAAACGGCTTTCGCCTGGGCGAGCTGCCCTTTTCCGCCGTCGATCAGAATAACATCCGGAATCTTACTTTCTTCTATGGCCTTGCCATAACGCCGACGTAGCACCTGATTCATCGCCGCGTAGTCATCACCCGGCGTGATGCCCGCGATATTATAACGACGATACTCGGCGCGTAACGGCCCGTTAGCGTCAAATACCACACAGGATGCGACCGTTTGCTCCCCCATGGTATGGCTGATGTCAAAACACTCCATCCGCTTGATCGCAGGAAGTTTTAATACCGCCGCCAGCGCGGTCAAACGCTGCGTGATGGTGGACTGCTGCGAGAGTTTAGTGATTAAGGCCGTTGCCGCGTTGGTCCGCGCCAGCTTGAGATAACGGGCGCGATCGCCGCGCGGTTTTGTCTGGACATGAATACGCCGTCCGGCAAGTTCCGACAACGAATCGGCCAGCAGCGTTTTATCACTCAGATTAAAATCGAGCAGTATCTCGCCCGGTAGCGTACGCATCTGGCTACCCTGCAGGTAAAACTGCCCGACAAAGGTTTCCACCACTTCGCCCAGTTCCGTACCGCCAGGCACTTTTGGAAAATAGCTGCGGCTGCCCAGCACCTTACCCTGGCGAATAAACAGCACATGCACACAGGCCATACCCGCATCAAAAGCCACGCCGATAACGTCGAGATCGTCGCCCGCATTGGAGACAAACTGTCTCTCCGTGACCCGGCGTACCGCCTGGATCTGATCGCGAATACGCGCCGCCTCTTCAAATGCTAAATCCTGGCTGGCCTTTTCCATCCGGGCAATCAGCTGTGTTAAGACCTGGTCGTCCTTACCGGACAAAAACAACCGGACATACTCCACCTGTTGCGCATACTCCTCCTCGCTGACCAGTCCTGCAACGCAGGGGCCTAAACAGCGGCCAATCTGATATTGCAGGCAAGGACGCGAGCGGTTGCGATATACGCTGTTTTCGCACTGGCGGATAGGGAAAATTTTCTGTAACAGCGCCAGCGTTTCCCGCACGGCATAGCCATTAGGAAATGGGCCGAAGTACTCGCCTTTCGCATGTTTGGCGCCACGGTGCATCGCCAGACGCGGATGGGTATCGCCGCTCAGAAAAATAAAAGGATAGGATTTATCATCACGCAACAACACGTTGTAACGCGGTTGATACAACTTGATGTAATTATGCTCAAGCAGCAGCGCTTCCGTTTCGGTATGCGTTACCGTGACATCAATGTGTTGAATTTGCGCAACTAGCGCTTCGGTTTTACGCGAAGCCAGGTTGCTGCGAAAGTAGCTGGAAAGACGCTTTTTCAGGTCTTTTGCTTTACCGACATAGATAACCGTACCGCCGGCGTCATACATACGATAGACACCGGGTTGGCTGGTAACGGTTTTCAAAAACGCCTTTGCGTCAAATATTTCACTCACTGGCTTGTTAACGTCTCCGCATTACACAGGCCATGGCGGATTGCCAGGTGAGTCAGCTCAACATCACCATGAATGTTTAATTTACTGAACATACGATAGCGATAGCTGTTCACCGTTTTAGGACTAAGATTCAGCTGTTCTGAAATCTCATTGACCTTCTGACCCTTGGTGATCATCAGCATAATCTGCAACTCGCGTTCAGACAAACTGGCGAACGGCGTTTCCGTTTTTGCAGGCTCGATCTGACTGAGCGCCATCTGCTGAGCGATATCGGAGGCGATATAACGTTGTCCGGAATACACCGAACGAATAGCGCTCACCACCTCCTGAGGCGCAGCGCCTTTGCTGAGATAGCCAGCTGCGCCAGCCTGCATCACTTTGGCGGGCAACGGGTTCTCCGTATGGACGGTCAGCATGATCACTTTGATATCCGCTGTCGATCGGGCAATTTTACGCGTCGCCTCAAGGCCGCCAATACCGGGCATGTTCATATCCATCAGCACGACGTCAACGGCGTTAGTACGGCACCATTTTACCGCATCCTCTCCGCAGCACGCTTCACCGACAACTTTAATGCCCTTTATATCTTCAAGAATGCGTCGTATCCCTGCGCGCACCAGTTCGTGGTCATCAACAAGAAGAACGTTGATCAAAGGAATATCTCCAGAATAGGGATAACGCTACTGATAGTTAATCGCCCTTATATTAGCTGGTTTTATCTCAACTTTGAAACGTAAAAAAACACCGGGTATTCGATTTTGCTCTCGTTTTTGGAAATTATGTTGTACGTCATGTGGCAACTGCCAACGTTGTAGCCCCTTCTGACGGCGCTGTCCCGGGCTGCTATTTCATAATGGTGACAAAAATTTCACGTTCCGCTGTCTAAACACTAATTAGGGAATAAACTTTGTAACAATAATTAACGAGTAAAATACGCGTAATAAACAAAGAATGAAGAAAATATATGCATCACGCGGCAACGTTTATTTTGTGGGTAACCCCTCCGCTTTTTGATCAAAAAACAACCACTGCTATTTTTAGCGTAGCTTATGGTATACTCCGCCGCCTTAACATCTGCTATCGCACATTTTCACTGAAACATAACGAGGAAAATAAATGAGTACGCCTGATTTTTCCACCGCTGAGAATAATCAAGAACTGGCTACTGAAGTCAACTGCCTGAAAGCCATGTTAACGCTGATGCTGCAGGCGATGGGCCAGGCCGATGCAGGGCGCGTGATTCTTAAAATGGAAAAACAGATCGCGCAGATGGATGATGAAGCACAAGCGGCGGTATTTTCCAGTACGGTTAAGCAAATTAAACAAGCTTACCGCCAGTAGTAAAAAACCGGCTGTTAGCATCGCTTTCAGCCGGTTTCGCGTCTGGCGCGAAGCATCTTCAGCACGTCATATCAGACCTGTCGCCGCAGCGTAGCAGGCAATCTGTGTTTTATTTGGCGCATTGAATTTCTTCTGCATGTTTTTCTGATGGAAGTTAACGGTATTTTCAGAAATTGACAGAATAATGGCGATCTCTGATGAGGTCTTCCCTTCCGCCGTCCACTTCAGAATCTCTTTCTCACGTTTACTGAAACGCATCTCAGGCGCCATCACCATGTCGTCTTCAAATCTTGTCAGCGCCGAAAGACTCTCCCGCGCCAGCAGTTGTAACCTCAGCTCCACTTCATCGTAGGTAAACGAGGAGCAGCGTAAACTGCTACGGGAGAAAGATAAAAAGCCCAGCGCCCGGTTCGGCAACATCACACACTGGGTTACGCCTCTGCGTAATCCGAAACGCTGGGCGGCATCCCACATCGCCTGCGCTTCATGAAATAGCACGTCATCCCAATGTAAATGACCCTGCCTGAAATTTTCCGGCTTTAATACCGGATCGATCGCAAAATAGTTTTCGGACTGATAATGCGTTACCCACGCCTGAGGATAAGTGGTACGAAGCGATATTTTAGGCCGGGTAAAGGGGACGGGATGACGAACACACAGGGCATAATAATCAAATTCCAGCCGCTGTGTCTGATATTGCAATTCAGTATAAACATCCTCTGCTGCCGCCATCTCCTGAAAGCGTAACAACATTGCGCGTCGCCAGGTGAAGAAATCATTTTCCTGCATATTTTATGGTCACGCCTTTGATATTGATAATCATTATTATGAATGACTTAAATTAACACATAAATAGTGTTTATATATAAGAAATATCGGACGAATCATAGAATACTTGAGCGGCATTACAGTTTTTTGGCTTCCGCCAGAGAGCGAGGTTAATAATCTGGCAGAATGACTTCATAATTATTCATTGCGCTCGCCCGAGGCGCGGCTAATTCGGGCGAGCGTTGAAAAGGCATTATTTCACTAAAAATTTCTCAAGGAACTGGCGGGTACGCGGATGCTGAGGATCGGCGAACAAGGTTTTCGCTGGCCCCTGCTCGACGATTTGCCCCTGATCCATAAATATTGCCCGATCAGCCACGTCACGCGCAAAGCTCATTTCGTGAGTGACGATCACCATCGTGCGCTTTTCCTGCGCCAGCTGGCGAATCGTATTAAGCACCTCGCCGACTAATTCAGGATCAAGCGCCGACGTGGGCTCATCAAACAGAATCACTTCCGGGCGCATCGCCAGCGCGCGTGCAATCGCCACGCGCTGCTGTTGCCCGCCCGACAGGCGGCGCGGATAACGGGTCTCTTTACCGGCCAACCCGACTTTGGCTAACAGTTCCCGCGCCAGCGCCGTCGCCTCGGCTTTCGGCTCTCCCTTTACAATCACCGGACCTTCAATGATATTTTCCAGCACGGTACGATGCGGGAACAGGTTAAAACTCTGAAAGACAAAGCCGACATGCTGACGCAACTGGCGAATCAACCCTTTTTGCTGGCTGAATGGGCGGGCGGTATCGATGATAATATCGCCCACTTTAATGGTGCCCGCTTCCGGTTGTTCCAGTAGGTTAATACAGCGTAATAACGTTGTCTTCCCTGAGCCGCTCGGGCCGATAATGGCGACGACTTCTCCGGGCTTCACCTCAAGGTCAATACCGTGCAGCACCGTTTGACCATGAAATTTTTTGACCAGGTTGGTGACTTCGATAGCACTCATTTTGGCTCTCTCTCCTGGCGGTTAAGCTGGTTTTCAAAATAGTTTTGCAGTGCCGATAAGACGGTCGCCATTACCCAGTAGATTAACGACGCGGCCAGATACATGGTAAACACCTCCAGCGTTCGCGAGGTAATTAACTGCGCCTGGCGGAACAACTCCGGCACCTGAATCGTCGCGGCGAGCGACGTATCTTTCACCAGGCTGATAAAGCTGTTGCTCAACGGCGGAAGCGCGACGCGAGCGGCCTGCGGCAAAATAGCGCGACGTAGCGTTTGCCACGGCGTCATGCCAATGCTCGCCGCCGCTTCCCATTGCCCCTTGTCGATAGCCGAGATCGCCGCGCGCAGCGTCTCGGACGTGTAAGCCGCGGTATTGAGCGATAAACCAATCATCGCCGCCGGGATAGGGTCCAGCTCAATCCCAAATTGCGGCAGGCCGTAATAGATCATAAATAACTGGGCGATAAGCGGCGTACCGCGAAAAATCGAGATATAAAAGCGCGCCAGCCAGCGAACCGGCCATAGCGGAGACATCCGCATCAGCGCCAGCACAAATCCCAGAAGCAGACCAAAAAACATACCGCCAACACTCAGTTGCAGGGTAAAGACGGCGCCTTTAAGCAAATACGGCAGCGATTCAATAACCAGTTGGATACTTTCTTGCATTCGCGTTGATTACCTGGAGGTTATACATGAGGATGGTAGGCAAACAGCGCAGGCGCCCCACCGGTGTGAATAAAGAGAATCGGCCCGTCATCGTTAAAGCGTTTCTGGCTGATGCCGTCTATCAGACCCGCCATCGCTTTACCGGTATATACCGGATCCAGCAGCACCCCCTCCAGGCTCGCCAGCAGTTTCACCGCCTCCATCCCCGCGTCATTTGGCACGCCGTAACCCGGGGCAAAATAGTCATCCCATAAATGAATATCCGCCGTCGCCGTCAGCGCCAGCTGACCGGCAATAGCCTGCTGCAAGGCAATCACTTTGGGTTTCTGCTCGGCGACAGAACGTGAAACGGTCACGCCAATCAGTTCGACATCCGGCATCAGATGTTCCAGCCCGACAGCTAACCCGGCGTGCGTTCCGGCGCTGCCGGAGGCCACCACCACCGAAGAGAGCCCGACGACCTCTTCACACTGCTGGGCGATTTCCAGAGCGCTCTCTACGTATCCCATTGCGCCCAGCGCGCTGGAGCCGCCGACCGGAATCACATAGGGCCTGAACCCTTGCGCTTCAATGCGCGTCGCCAGCGTTTGCAGCTGCGCATCCGGATCGGTTAGCGCATCGCACATCTCAATTCGCGTATTAAATAAATCCAGTAACAGGCGATTACCATTCGTCAGGTAATTTTCCGCGGTGGTACCGATTGGATTTTCCAGCAAGGCGACGCAATGCAGTCCCAATTTGGCCGCGACTGCCGCCGTCTGACGGACATGGTTCGACTGAATCGCCCCTGCGGTTATCAGCGTATCCGCCCCTTCTCGCAGCGCGTCGGCCACCAAAAACTCCAGCTTGCGCAGTTTATTGCCGCCCATTGCAATGGGCGTAACGTCATCGCGCTTAATGTAAATCTCACGGCCAAGATAATCAGACAATCGCGGCAGGTATTCGAGCGGGGTCGGCGCGCCAATAAGCTCCAGGCGAGGAAAGCGCGTTAAGTGATGTAGTGGCATTGAGCCTCCGGTAACGTTGTGGTGTGTTCTTTTTATTATGCACGTTGATCTAACGGAAATAAAAAAGGCGCCGATTCACGCGCCTCCGTTTGCTGACATAGTATGAGGTTGATATTGCCCGGCGGCGCACTGCCTGCCGGGCAACGTAGAGCATTATTGGGTCACGTCAGCGCCAAACCATTTTTCAGAGAGCGCTTTTAAGGTGCCATCTTTTTGCATTTCCGCAATGGCGTTATCTACCGCCTTCAGCAAGTCTTCGTTGCCTTTACGTAACGCAACGCCGGACTCCTGACGCGAAAACGCATCACCGGTGACGGCCAGCGTACCTTTGGTTTTTTTCACCAGATCCAGCGCCGCCAGACGATCGACTAAAATCGCGTCAATACGGCCTACGCGCAGATCCTGGTATTTTGTAGGATCATCGTCATAGGTACGGATATCCACGCCCTGCACATGTTGACGTAGCCACTCTTCATAGTTAGTCCCCAGCCCAACGCCGACTTTTTTGCCCTGCAGATCGGCAGCCGTTTTGATCGTGCCTTCATTGCCTTTTTTCACCAGCGCCTGAACGCCGGAGACAGTATAAGGCGTAGAGAAATCATATTTTTTCTTGCGGACGTCTGAAATCGTGACCTGGTTTATCACTACATCAATGCGTTTAGCGTCCAGCGACGCCAGCATTCCGTCCCATTTGGTCGGCTTCAACGACGCTTTAACGCCCAGATGTTTTGCCAACGCCTCGGCGAAATCGACTTCAAAACCGGTTAATTTGCCGTCTTCGCCCTGAAAGCTAAACGGCGGATAGGTACCTTCCAGCCCTACCAGCAGCGTGCCGCGTTCTTTAACTTTGTTCAGCAAACCCTCATCGGCAAAGCTCTTCGCGCTCATTCCCGCCACCAGCGCTACAGCCATTACTCCCATCAGTGCCTGACGTCCCAGCAGTGCTAATTTCATAGTAACCCCGAATATTGCCGTTAATGACCATAGACTGTGTCCCGCCATGGCGCATCGTCACGTCTCGCGAACCTTTGGGGGACTCAGCCTAATGTAGAAGGTTCGCCACGTTTCACCAACACGACTCTGCTACATCTTATGCTTTTTTAATATATATCAGAACTGGCGGTAAAGGGGGATTTCTGTCTGGGTGCAATCTGCTGATGCGCTTTATATTGCTGGTATTTACGTAGTGCGATACGGTAATTATTGGTGCTGGTTTCCGGCAACCATGGCGCCAGGCTTTCATCGAGAAAACCGTCCTGCAGCAGATCGTGGGAAATGTTTTGCTCGCTGAGGTAATTGCCAAGACGTCGTAAACGCACGACATATTCCCGCACCGTGCCATGACTCATCTCGGTTTGTTCAAACAAATACTGTTTGAAACCGATAATATCGAAAAAATCACTCTGCTTTTTGCAGTGCAAATCGCCGCAAAAGCGACACAGCGCCACCCACTCCTTCTGCTCCCGCTGCCAGGCAGCGTCGTCAAGTAGCATATCCAGCTGTGAAATAGCGATTTTATTAACGATCTTGCCACGGCGAACCAGCGTAATGCGGTCGAGCAGCTTGTGACAATGCGCGCAATGCGTCTGGCTGTGTTTAAAGTCTTTAAGATAGCGGCTCAAGGGCCGCCTTTTAGGTTGCTGCACCGTCATGAGAACTCCTGGTAGTCTATACGTTGTGCGGCACTTTTCGGGTGCGACCATGCGCGACCTATAACTTACCCAGTTTGGTGCGTAATCGTTTGATGGCCTGACTATGCAACTGGCTGACCCGCGATTCGCCGACTTCCAGTACCGCGCCAATCTCTTTGAGGTTGAGCTCTTCCTGGTAATACAGCGTTAACACCAGTTGCTCGCGTTCCGGCAGCGATTCAATCGCATCCATTACCCGCTGTCGCAGGTCGCCCTCCAGCAGTTGATGTAACGGGTTTTCCTGTTGATGTTCTTCAGTCACCAGTTCGATGCTATCGCCATGCTCTTCCCGCCACTCATCGTAAGAGAAAAGTTGGCTGTTGTTGGTATCGAGCAACATCTGACGATACTCCGCAACAGGGATGCCAAGACGTTCCGCCACTTCGGTTTCCGTCGCATTACGCCCCAGTTCCTGCTCCAGTTGTCCCATCGCCTGCGCCACTTCGCGGGCATTACGCCGGACGCTACGCGGCACCCAATCGCGGCTGCGTAATTCATCCAGCATCGCCCCACGAATACGCTGCACTGCGTAAGTGGTAAATGCCGTTCCTTGCAAAGCGTCATATCGGTCGACCGCATTTAATAACCCGATGCCGCCCGCTTGTAGCAGATCGTCCAGTTCCACGCTCGCCGGCAATCGCACCTGCAGGCGCAATGCTTCGTGACGCACCAGCGGTACATAACGCTGCCACAGCGAGTGTTTATCCATTACACCTTCAGCGGTATACAGTGAATTCACGATAAACAGCCCTGCGTTAAATGAGTTATCGGCATGATTATCCGTTTCTACAGAGGGTTCTATCGAAGGAATAAGGCTATAAAAGAAGGGTTATTTCACTTATGTAACCTGTAGCACCTTTTTAGCGGCTAAAAGAGCAGAATAAAATCAGCCAGATAGGATAAACGGGATGCGCAAAAGCCCACCCCGAACAAAACTATGTCAGAAGATGAATCATCGACAGATCGTCGCCAGTACGCACCGTTTCTATATGGCGATGAAAATTCTTCGCCACCTCGCTGTTATGCTGGCTGCGGGAGTGAAAACTATACACAATATTAGTAACGTCATCCCACTCAAGCCGCCCGCGCTCATGCACGCTGGCTGCCGTTAATAGCTTAATAAAGGCATATTCCGCTACGATAATATACAGCGCGCGTAACGGGTCGACATTCGGCTGGTTGGGGAAATTATTTTCCCAAATTTTATAGAGAATTAAATTTCTGAAAGCCCAGTTCTTCTGCTGCTCATCCGCCTGTAAACAGCGCGCTAATGAGGACTCAATATCGCTAACCTTTTGCTCCATTGAAACGCCCTCTTCCGCCGTCAGCACCCGCAGAAGACACTGGATGTAGTGATCGAGGACATAGCTTCCTCTGCTCGGTGGGAGAGCCCTGAAATAATCCTGCATCAACAGTACCAGGGATGTTTTGAATTTCTTATCCGGCGTAATATTAGCGAGTTCCTGAGTTAACGAACCGGACTGCAGCTGGGAAACTAACGTGCCATACACTTGCTCAATCTCCCCTAATGCAGCGTCATCAATCCGGGGAAACTTCTGCACATACATTACAAACTTGATCAACGCGTATAATGCCGCATCCGGATTGCTGGCAGCATGGTTAATCAAACTCAGGCAAAACAAGTTAAGTAGTTTTTGCTGTGGGGAGAATAGCGGCGCGGTATTGTACTTCTGCTGAATGATCGCCTTTTCATTGAGTGTTACCGCATCGGGGTCGTTTAAAAGATGGGCTGTCACTTCCGGGCAGGCAAGGCTTAGAGAATGTCGTACCTCGTTTTTATAAGTATGGAACACCCGCGGAAACGTAGTGCAGGTATAACTTAATGCTTTAGCTCCCAGTTTTTTTTGTACCTTGCACAGACGATCGTCATCCAGATAAGGGCAGCTGCCTGTCCCAGATGGTAATTTAATCTCCCCCCAGTTATTTGGGGCTTTCTTTAACAGAATAATACTATTTTTGGCAATCTCTCTGATGGTTACATCCTTGCTGGTAAGGTACTTTTTGACCGTCGTCTTATCCAGCGTGATTTTCCAGCCCTTACAACAGTGGTCGCGACAGGCCGAGCCAGAACAGGAAAAGCGGGTGACAAAGGCAGGTTCAGTGACGGTGATTTCTTTCATTACACAGGCTCCGGAATTAAAAAAGGCAGCTTTCGCTGCCTTGATTGTGTACCACGTGTCGGTGAATCAATCGCCGGATTAACGCAGTAAAGAGAGGACGTTTTGCGGAACCTGGTTAGCCTGCGCCAGAACGGAAGTACCAGCCTGCTGCAGAATCTGCGCTTTAGACATATTAGAAACTTCCGTTGCATAGTCAGCATCTTCGATACGGCTACGCGCGGAGTTCAGATTGGTTACCGTATTGCCAAGGTTGGTAATGGCTGAATCAAAACGGTTTTGAATTGCCCCCAGAGAAGAACGAACTGCGTCCACTTTTGACAATGCAGAATCAATTGAAGCCAGTGGGTTAGCGGTACTTTTCTTAGCAGCGGCAGCGTCTTCATTGATTAATGTACTAACGCCAGAAGCTGTTTTGTCAATAAACATGGTTTTGCCTGCTAAGGTGACCTTATCACCCGTGGCGTTAGCAGTATATTCAGCCCCGTTTACTGTAATTTTACTTTCGCCTTTAACAGCATTGTTTGCTTCCAAATCAGAAAGTTTCGCACTCTCGTTTTTGGTTTTATCATCAAAAGTAAACTGACCGTTCACTACAGATGTATAAACATTTTTGCTTGATTGTAAGGTAGCAGCATCAACATTCGCCGCACCAACGGTAATATCAGCGACAGTTAACGTAACTTTTTCACCATTGATGGTAGTAGAAACCTTACCATTACCGTCATTACCAGTTTTTGTATCAATAGTAAAAGTCACGCCTTTATAATCAAAGGTATCTCCTTCCTTACCACCCTTAATGGCACCAGCTATCGCTTTGGCTTCAGCGGTACCAGCAGTAGATTTAGTGGTCTTAAAGAGGTTAACCGCAGTGTTATTTTC
This sequence comes from Salmonella sp. SJTUF15570, assembly GCF_043357055.1. NCBI lineage: Bacteria > Pseudomonadati > Pseudomonadota > Gammaproteobacteria > Enterobacterales > Enterobacteriaceae > Salmonella > Salmonella sp. SJTUF15570. The sequence continues at coordinate 197,894 of NZ_JBEUKJ010000004.1, forward strand.
CGCATCGTCAGTTGTTAACTGACCGTTTGCTGCATTTACATATACTTTATTCGGTGCTACTGCATCAGTCACTACAGCACCGGAATTAATATCTACACGATATTTATCGGCACCCGCTGCATAGGTGTCGTAACCCGTAACATTCTTGAAGCTGGACTTCAGATCACCCACTGTCGCTTCTTTTGGCCCATTAACATTGAACCCATCAAGGCCAAGGCTTTTCACATCAATTTTTTGCAGATCGATGGTAATGGTTTCACCATCGTTAGCACCAACCTGGATTTTCATCTGGTTGTCCTGAGACAGGACTTTAACACCGTTAAATTGAGTCTGATTAGAAACGCGATCGATTTCCTCCAGACGTTGCTGAATTTCATCCTGGATAGATTTCAGATCGGAATCAGAGTTAGTCCCGTTAGTGGCCTGAACAGACAACTCACGCACACGCTGCAGGTTGTTGTTGATTTCATTCAGCGCACCTTCAGTGGTCTGCGCAATAGAAATGCCGTCGTTAGCGTTACGGGAAGCCTGAGTCAGACCTTTGATATTAGACGTGAAACGGTTAGCAATCGCCTGGCCTGCCGCATCGTCTTTCGCGCTGTTGATACGCAGACCAGAGGACAGACGCTCAATAGCGGAACTCAGTGAGGACTGAGATTTGTTCAGGTTATTCTGGGTCAACAGCGACAGGCTGTTTGTATTAATGACTTGTGCCATGATCTTTTCCTTATCAATTACAACTTGATGTTATTGGGCTGTTGCCCACGGTTTCTCACCGTAACCCTTGTATCGGCACCTGAATTTCGAACTTTAGAAAATTTTTCACTTCCCCCGATCTTTTTCTTAGCCTGCGAAATAGCCGCTTTATGCATCATTATTCCACGCATTATTTTTGCAAAATTATCATTAAACTTTGCTTCCAGATTGCCGATAACGCGTTTAACTACTGTTTGCAATCGAAAGGAAGATGGCATGGCTTCAATTTCATCATTAGGTGTAGGGTCAAACTTACCTCTGGATTCACTGCTGACTAAACTGACCAACGCTGAAAAAGGACGCTTAACGCCGATCACACAGCAGCAGAGTGCTAATACGGCCCGTCTAACGGCATACGGTACTTTAAAAAGTGCACTGGAGAAGTTTCAAACAGCAAACACGGCCTTAAATAAAGCCGATCTGTTTAAAAGTACGAATGTCACCAGCAGTACAGAAGACCTGAAAGTCTCGACGGAAGCTGGGGCCGCACCTGGAACTTATGTGGTTAGCGTAACTCAGTTAGCACAAGCACAATCTTTGAGTACAGCAACCAAAATTACATCCACCAAAGAAGTGCTGGGAGATACCACATCTGACAGCCGTACCATAAAAATTGAACAGAAAGGCCGTAAAGAACCACTTGAAATCAAGCTCACTAAAGATCAAACCTCTTTAGAGGGCATCCGTGACGCCATTAATGATGCTGACAGTGGTATTTCCGCCAGTATCGTTAAAGTTAAAGAAGGCGATTATCAGCTTGTACTGACCGCAGATAGTGGCACGGATAATCAAATGACTATCTCTGTGGAAGGCGATAGCAAACTCAGCGATCTGTTGTCCTATGATAGTAGTACTGGCACGGGCAAAATGAAGCAACTGGTTGCTGCAGATAATGCTTTGTTAACCGTTAACGGCATTGATATTGAGCGACCGAGTAATAAAATCACTGACGCTCCACAAGGTGTGACGCTTGAACTAACTAAAGAAGTAAAAAACGCCCGTATTACTGTCACAAAAGATAATGAAAAGGCGACCGAAGCCGTCAAAGGTTGGGTTGATGCCTACAACTCGCTGCTTGATACCTTTAGTTCATTAACAAAATATACAGAGGTTGATCCAGGGGCTGAAGAACAGGACAAAAACAACGGTGCACTACTTGGAGATACCGTAGTGCGAACGATTCAAACTGGAATCCGCGCTCAGTTCGCTAATGGTGCAAGTACAGGTACATTTAAGACCCTGAATGAAATTGGTATTACTTCTGATGGTACCACCGGAAAACTAAAAATTGATGATACCAAGCTTAAAAAAGCGCTGGATGAAAATACCGCTTCTGTACGTGAGCTGCTGGTAGGTGATGGTAAAGAAACGGGGATCACCACCAAAATTGCCACCGAAGTGAAAAGTTATCTGGCCGATGACGGCATTATTGACAGCGCCCAAGACAGTATTAACGCCACGCTGAAAAAGCTGACTAAGCAATATCTGACCGTCAGCAGTAGCATTGACGACACCGTTGCCCGTTACAAGGCCCAGTTTACCCAACTGGATACCATGATGAGTAAGCTGAATAACACCAGTACTTATTTGACCCAGCAATTTAATGCTATGAACAAGTCCTGATAACAGAGGTTACCATGTACACCGCGAGCGGTATCAAAGCTTATGCGCAAATCAGCGTGGAAAGCGCCGTGATGAGCGCCAGCCCGCATCAGTTGATTGAAATGTTGTTTGATGGCGCGAATAGCGCTCTGGTGCGCGCTCGCCTGTTTTTAGAACAAGGCGATGTTGTCGCGAAAGGTGAAGCGTTAAGCAAAGCCATCAATATTATCGATAACGGGCTGAAAGCCGGCCTCGATCAGGAAAAAGGCGGTGAGATTGCGACGAATCTTTCCGAGCTATACGACTATATGATTCGCCGTTTACTGCAGGCTAATTTGCGTAACGACGCTCAGGCCATCGAAGAAGTGGAAGGGTTACTCAGCAATATTGCAGAAGCCTGGAAACAGATTTCACCGAAAGCATCTTTCCAGGAGTCTCGTTAATGACCTCAACCGTGGAGTTTATCAACCGTTGGCAGCGTATTGCGCTGCTCAGTCAATCGCTGCTTGAACTTGCGCAGCGAGGTGAATGGGATCTCTTACTGCAACAAGAGGTCTCCTATCTGCAAAGTATTGAAACGGTGATGGAAAAGCAAACTCCACCGGGCATTACGCGAAGTATTCAGGATATGGTCGCCGGATACATCAAACAAACGCTGGATAATGAGCAGCTCCTGAAAGGGCTGCTGCAACAGCGACTGGATGAACTCAGTAGTTTGATCGGACAATCCACCCGCCAAAAATCACTCAACAACGCTTATGGGCGTCTTTCCGGTATGTTACTCGTGCCAGACGCGCCTGGCGCCTCATAATATTTTCTCGTCTCGTATGAAAATTCTTCCATACTCCAGAGGTCGGCTAAACGACTTCTGGAGCACGGAAGATGAAAAACCCCACGTTATTGCAGTACTTCCACTGGTATTATCCCGACGGCGGTAAACTCTGGTCTGAGCTGGCGGAACGTGCTGATGGGCTGAATGATATCGGTATCAATATGGTCTGGCTACCGCCCGCCTGTAAAGGCGCCTCCGGCGGCTATTCCGTAGGCTATGATACCTACGACCTGTTTGACCTCGGCGAATTTGACCAAAAAGGAACTATCGCGACAAAGTACGGCGATAAACGCCAGTTACTGACGGCGATAGACGCGCTCAAAAAAAATAATATTGCGGTGCTGCTCGACGTCGTCGTGAACCACAAGATGGGCGCAGACGAAAAAGAACGTATTCGCGTTCAGCGCGTGAATCAGGATGACCGCACGCAAATCGATGACAACATCATTGAATGCGAAGGCTGGACGCGCTACACCTTCCCTGCCCGCGCGGGCCAGTATTCCAACTTTATTTGGGACTATCACTGTTTCAGCGGCATTGATCACATCGAGAATCCCGACGAAGACGGCATTTTTAAGATCGTCAATGACTATACCGGCGATGGCTGGAACGATCAGGTTGATGATGAGATGGGTAATTTCGACTATCTGATGGGGGAAAATATCGATTTTCGCAATCACGCGGTTACGGAGGAGATTAAATATTGGGCTCGCTGGGTCATGGAACAAACCCATTGTGACGGCTTTCGCCTGGACGCGGTAAAACATATACCCGCCTGGTTTTATAAAGAATGGATTGAGCATGTACAGGCGGTTGCACCAAAACCGCTGTTTATTGTCGCAGAATACTGGTCGCATGAAGTAGATAAACTGCAAACGTACATCGATCAGGTCGACGGGAAAACCATGCTGTTCGACGCGCCGTTGCAGATGAAATTTCATGAAGCCTCGCGCCAGGGCGCGGAGTATGACATGCGCCACATTTTCACCGGCACGCTGGTAGAAGCCGACCCTTTTCATGCGGTGACGCTGGTCGCTAACCACGATACACAACCGTTACAGGCGCTGGAAGCGCCGGTAGAACCCTGGTTCAAACCATTGGCCTATGCGCTGATCCTGCTTCGTGAAAACGGCGTGCCATCGGTGTTTTATCCCGATTTATACGGCGCCAGCTATGAGGATAGCGGCGAAAATGGCGAGACCTGTCGGGTCGACATGCCGGTGATTAACCAACTGGATCGGCTGATCCTTGCTCGTCAGCGTTTTGCGCACGGTATACAAACTCTCTTTTTCGATCATCCTAACTGTATCGCCTTTAGTCGCAGTGGTACTGAAGAGAATCCAGGCTGTGTGGTCGTACTTTCCAATGGCGACGACGGTGAAAAAACCCTCCTGCTCGGCGACAATTACGCTAACAAGACCTGGCGTGATTTTCTGGGAAACCGCAGTGAGCATGTTGTAACTAATGATCAAGGCGAAGCGACGTTCTTCTGCAACGCAGGCAGCGTCAGCGTGTGGGTCATTGAGGACGTGTGATGAGCGTTCCCGGCGGCAGAGCGCTGCCGGGAAGCGAAATTACGGCAGCGGCGTCGGCAGCGGCGTTTTTTCTAACGCGGCGGCGCACTCCGGCGTCGGACGAGCGACCCGTTGCAGCGTCATGCCATCATATTCCAGGGTATTCCCGTCGCGCTCAATCTCATAGAGCTCACGCTTAACCGTAACATTGGTTAAGTCATCGGAGAGCATGGTCAGCTTGCCCGGCAGAGCAATAACGCGCTGCCACTGGCGGCAGTCCAGCGTATCGCCTTCTTTAGTCACCACCAGGCTGGCGATAGCTTCAGGGCTCACCAGCTTACGTTGCGGGCCTTTTGACTGCCAGTACCCTTCCAGACCGGCCGGCGCGGGCGTTTTCACCACATCATTATAGTTTTCCACCTCGGCGCATCCGGCCAGAACCAGCAATGCGCCAACGATCGCTACTTTTTTCATCATTCATCCTGCATCAGAAGAAAGAGGAATTGTGGCATTAAAGCCCTGACGCCGCCAGCCTTTCCAGGCGCTGGCCGCAATTTGATCCAGTCGGTATTACCGCTTATTAGGTGTAGGCAAATTCTGTGATCGGTGTAGTATGCGCACTTCTTGTTTCACACCTTCTGAGTTCAGAGGCTAAACACATGTCATGGCAACACTTCAAGCAAACCTGGTTAATTAAATTCTGGGCGCCGGCCCCTGCGGTGATCGCAGCCGGTATTCTCTCTACCTACTATTTTGGCATCACCGGCACGTTCTGGGCCGTGACGGGCGAATTTACCCGCTGGGGCGGGCAAATTTTGCAGCTTTTTGGCGTTCATGCCGAACAGTGGGGCTACTACAAGCTGATTCATCTGGAAGGTACGCCGCTGACGCGTATCGACGGCATGATGATCCTCGGCATGTTCGGCGGCTGTTTCGCCGCGGCGCTGTGGGCCAACAACGTAAAACTGCGTATGCCGCGCAGCCGAATCCGTATCGTACAGGCGGTGGCCGGAGGCATGATCGCTGGCTTCGGCGCGCGTCTGGCGATGGGGTGTAACCTGGCCGCCTTTTTTACCGGGATCCCGCAGTTCTCCCTACACGCGTGGTTCTTTGCGCTGGCGACCGCTATCGGTTCCTGGTTCGGCGCCCGCTTTACGTTGCTGCCGATATTTCGCATACCGGTGAAAATGCAAAAGGTCTCCGCGGCTTCGCCACTGACGCAGAAACCGGATCAGGCAAGACGGCGTTTCAGGCTCGGTATGCTGGTCTTTATCGGCATGATTGGCTGGGCGTTATTAACGGCAATGCATCAGCCGAAACTGGGGCTGGCGATGCTGTTCGGCGTCGGGTTTGGGCTGCTGATCGAGCGCGCGCAAATCTGCTTTACTTCGGCCTTTCGCGACCTGTGGATCTCCGGACGCGCCCATATGGCGAAAGCGATTATTTTCGGCATGGCGGTCAGCGCCATTGGTATTTTCAGCTACGTGCAGTTGGGCGTTGCACCTAAAATTATGTGGGCTGGCCCGAATGCGGTCATTGGCGGACTGCTGTTCGGTTTTGGCATCGTGCTGGCGGGCGGCTGCGAAACCGGCTGGATGTACCGCGCCGTAGAAGGCCAGGTGCATTACTGGTGGGTGGGCCTCGGCAATGTCATCGGTTCGACCATCCTGGCTTACTACTGGGATGATTTCGCACCCGCGCTGGCGACCAGTTGGGATAAAGTTAACCTGCTGAATACCTTTGGTCCGCTGGGGGGTCTGCTGGTCACCTATCTGTTGTTATTTACCGCGCTGATGTTAATCATCGGCTGGGAAAAACGTTTTTTCCGTCGTGCGGGGCTGACGCCTGCTAAGGAATCTGTATGAAAAATATCGTCCCTGATTACCGTCTGGATATGGTTGGCGAACCTTGCCCGTACCCGGCGGTCGCCACTCTGGAAGCGATGCCGCAGCTAAAAAAAGGTGAGATCCTGGAAGTGGTGAGCGACTGTCCGCAATCCATTAATAATATTCCACTGGATGCGCGCAATCACGGTTATACGGTGCTGGATATCCAACAGGATGGCCCGACAATTCGTTATCTGATTCAAAAATAAGCGCATACTCCCGCTGTACGTTACGGCGGGAGACCTTTTTACGGCATAACCGGCAAAAATCTACAACGCATAAAAGAAATCAGACAAGGTCGTCTTGTGCGCCGTGGCATAAATCTATTATATAACGTATACCGTTTTAATTTTGTCTGAGCCGATGAAAAACCCATGACTATTTTAAGCAAAACATAAAATAATTATTATTTTCCCTCTACGCATAAAAGACTATCAGGTATTAGGTATTTATATTTTTACTCACTGACATTATCAGGTGATGATTTATTTATGCACAGCAGAAGCCAAAAAAATGATAAAAATTATTTTCATCTCCATTATTGGAGTCGTCTGTCTTGCCGCTGCCCGTTACTCACCCGTCACAGTGGTCAATGCACATCCGAGCGCCATTGCCCGCTGTCTCGCTGATAATCTGTCCCCGTATGGGTATATACTGGATCTCCATGAAACAGATATTCCAGGCATTAATAAAGAATTTACCGTGTATTATCGCAACGGCGCATATATTGCAGGAACATTCTGGATTGCAAACTCAATGACAATAGCATCAGAACGAATAGTAGGAATGAATGGCGTCAGTAAACAGGCGTACCCTATTTTTAATAAGTCCCTGCAACAATGTGCAACCCGCTTATCAATAAAATGAGCGCGCCTCGCAAAAAACAAGCCCACATAATCACGCACTGGTTGCATGGGCGTCGCGTCCCCGTCGCTGACTTAGGTAAGCGCCCGGGAGTTCGCTGCGGATGTGTTGTCAGCCCTGGCTTAAACCTGCATGGACATGACTTCCTGATACGCGGCGACCAGCTTATTGCGCACCTGAATCCCCATTTGCATAGAGACGGACGCTTTTTGCATATCAGCCATCACGTCATTAAGCGCAATGCCCGGCTCACCCAGAGTGAATTTTTCCGCCTGAACGCGCGCCGCCGTTTGTCTGTCGCTAATACGATCCAGCGCAGCATGTAGCTGGCCGGCAAAACTCACCGTCGACTGCGAGTGCGTGTCTTGCCCGCGCGCGGCCATCGCCGTCGCCTGTAACTGGCTAATAACCCCTTCAATCCCCTGTATTGCTGCCATGCTATTCCCCTGGATGATTTTTTACGCAGCAGAGATTACCAGTTTGTCAATAAGATAAAGGCGTTAAATAACGATAAAAAACCTCGGTTTTTAGCGCATAGAAAAATTCGAAACCACAAATAATGAGACCGTCAATTTTTCGAGTTTGCTGACCCGGGAGTGAGTCTTGTTCCACTTTGCAAAAAACGCCGTCCACGATCAGTCACGAGGTGCGAGATGAGTGCGACTGCATCGACTGCAACCCAACCTAAACCTCTCGAGTGGCTTAATCGCCTACGCGCGAATCCCCGAATTCCGTTAATTGTGGCGGGTTCCGCTGCCGTGGCGATCGTCGTTGCGATGGTGCTGTGGGCCAAAACGCCCGATTACCGCACGCTATTTAGCAACCTTTCCGATCAGGACGGCGGCGCGATCGTCGCGCAGTTGACCCAGATGAATATCCCCTATCGCTTTGCCAATGGCAGCGGCGCGATTGAAGTGCCCGCCGACAAAGTGCATGAACTGCGTCTGCGTCTGGCGCAGCAGGGACTGCCTAAAGGCGGCGCGGTAGGCTTTGAACTGCTTGATCAGGAAAAATTCGGTATCAGTCAGTTCAGCGAGCAGGTGAATTATCAGCGCGCGCTGGAAGGTGAACTGGCCCGGACGATCGAGACGCTGGGTCCGGTAAAAAGCGCCCGCGTTCACCTGGCGATGCCAAAGCCGTCGCTATTTGTGCGGGAACAAAAATCCCCTTCCGCCTCCGTCACCGTCACACTGGAACCGGGCCGGGCGCTGGATGAAGGACAAATTAGCGCCGTGGTACATCTGGTTTCCAGCGCTGTCGCCGGTTTGCCGCCAGGAAACGTCACTCTGGTCGATCAATCCGGTCATCTGCTCACGCAATCCAATACCAGCGGTCGCGACCTTAATGACGCGCAATTAAAATTTGCTAATGATGTGGAAAGCCGCATCCAACGCCGTATCGAAGCCATTCTGTCGCCTATCGTCGGGAACGGTAATGTTCACGCTCAGGTAACCGCCCAGTTGGATTTTGCCAATAAAGAGCAGACGGAAGAGCACTACAGCCCGAACGGCGATGCGTCGAAGGCCACTCTGCGTTCACGTCAGTTGAATATTAGCGAACAGGTAGGCGCGGGCTATCCCGGCGGCGTGCCTGGCGCGCTGTCGAACCAACCAGCGCCGCCTAACGAGGCGCCGATCGCCACGCCGCCGACCAATCAACAAAACGCGCAGAATACGCCACAAACCAGCACCAGTACCAGTACCAGTACCAACAGTAACAGTGCTGGCCCGCGCAGTACACAGCGTAATGAAACCAGTAACTACGAAGTGGACCGCACCATTCGTCACACCAAAATGAATGTGGGCGATATTGAGCGTCTCTCCGTGGCCGTCGTGGTGAATTACAAAACGCTGGCGGATGGCAAACCGCTACCATTGACCGCCGATCAGATGAAACAGATCGAGGATCTAACCCGTGAGGCGATGGGTTTTTCTGATAAACGCGGCGATACGCTAAATGTGGTGAATTCACCGTTTAGCGCAGTGGATAACACCGGCGGCGAACTGCCCTTCTGGCAACAGCAGTCCTTTATCGATCAGTTGCTCGCGGCAGGTCGCTGGTTGCTGGTGCTGGTGGTGGCCTGGATTCTGTGGCGCAAAGCGGTACGTCCGCAGTTGACGCGCCGCGTTGAAGAAGCGAAAGCGGCGCAGGAACAGGCGCAGGTTCGCCAGGAAACCGAAGAAGCCGTGGAAGTACGCCTTAGCAAAGACGAGCAGCTCCAGCAACGCCGGGCTAACCAGCGTCTGGGCGCCGAGGTGATGAGCCAGCGTATTCGCGAAATGTCAGACAACGATCCGCGCGTGGTGGCGCTGGTCATTCGCCAGTGGATGAGTAACGATCATGAGTAATCTTAGCGGTACCGATAAAAGTGTCATTTTGTTGATGACCATTGGCGAAGACCGGGCGGCAGAGGTGTTTAAACACCTCTCCACTCGCGAAGTGCAGGCGTTAAGTACGGCGATGGCTAACGTGCGTCAGATCTCCAACAAACAACTGACGGACGTACTATCAGAGTTTGAGCAAGAAGCGGAGCAGTTCGCCGCGCTGAATATTAACGCCAACGAATACCTACGCTCCGTACTGGTTAAAGCGCTGGGCGAAGAACGCGCCTCCAGCCTGCTGGAAGATATTCTGGAAACGCGCGATACCACCAGCGGTATCGAAACGCTCAACTTTATGGAACCGCAGAGTGCCGCCGACCTGATTCGCGACGAACACCCGCAGATTATCGCCACCATTCTGGTCCACCTCAAACGCAGTCAGGCCGCCGATATTCTGGCGCTGTTTGACGAACGACTGCGTCATGATGTGATGCTGCGTATCGCGACATTTGGCGGCGTACAGCCGGCGGCGCTGGCGGAGTTGACCGAAGTGCTGAATGGCCTGCTCGATGGTCAGAACCTGAAACGCAGCAAAATGGGTGGCGTAAGAACCGCGGCGGAAATTATCAACCTGATGAAAACGCAGCAGGAAGAAGCGGTTATTACCGCTGTGCGCGAATTCGACGGCGAACTGGCGCAGAAAATCATCGACGAGATGTTCCTGTTCGAAAATCTGGTGGATGTGGACGATCGCAGTATCCAGCGTCTGCTGCAGGAAGTGGATTCCGAATCGCTGCTGATCGCTCTGAAAGGCGCCGAACCGCCATTACGCGAGAAGTTCCTGCGCAATATGTCCCAGCGCGCCGCCGATATCCTGCGCGACGACCTTGCCAACCGTGGCCCGGTTCGTCTGTCTCAGGTGGAAAACGAGCAGAAAGCGATTCTGCTTATTGTGCGTCGTCTGGCGGAAACCGGCGAAATGGTGATTGGCAGCGGCGAGGATACCTATGTCTAATGAATTGCCGTGGCAAGTCTGGACCCCCGACGATCTCGCCCCGCCGCCGGAGACGTTTGTGCCGGTTGAGGCTGATAACGTGACCTTGACAGACGATACGCCGGAGCCCGAACTCACTGCCGAACAGCAGCTGGAGCAGGAGCTGGCGCAGCTAAAAATACAGGCCCATGAACAAGGTTATAACGCCGGGCTGGCGGAGGGACGGCAAAAAGGACACGCGCAGGGATACCAGGAAGGGTTAGCGCAGGGGCTGGAGCAAGGACAAGCCCAGGCGCAGACGCAGCAGGCGCCGATTCATGCCCGTATGCAGCAGTTAGTGAGCGAGTTTCAGAACACGCTTGACGCGCTCGATAGCGTTATCGCCTCACGGCTGATGCAAATGGCCCTGGAGGCCGCGCGTCAGGTCATCGGCCAAACGCCGGCGGTGGACAACTCGGCGCTGATTAAACAGATCCAACAACTGTTGCAGCAAGAGCCGCTCTTTAGCGGCAAGCCGCAGTTGCGCGTGCATCCGGACGACTTACAGCGGGTGGAAGAGATGCTGGGCGCCACGCTCAGTCTTCACGGATGGCGGTTACGCGGCGATCCAACGTTGCATCACGGCGGGTGTAAAGTCTCTGCCGATGAGGGCGATCTGGACGCCAGCGTCGCCACTCGCTGGCAAGAGTTGTGTCGCCTGGCGGCGCCGGGAGTGCTCTGATGACCACGCGCCTGACCCGCTGGCTTACCGCGCTCGACAACTTTGAAGCCAAAATGGCGTTATTGCCGGCGGTGCGTCGTTATGGACGTTTAACCCGCGCCACTGGCCTGGTACTGGAGGCCACCGGTCTCCAGCTTCCGCTGGGCGCCACCTGCATTATTGAGCGCCAGGACGGCCCTGAAACCAAAGAGGTGGAATCGGAAGTCGTCGGTTTTAACGGCCAGCGTCTGTTTTTAATGCCGCTGGAAGAGGTCGAAGGCATTCTGCCCGGTGCCCGCGTTTACGCCCGTAACGGGCATGGCGACGGTCTGCAAAGCGGCAAACAGTTACCGCTCGGCCCGGCCCTGCTTGGTCGGGTGCTGGATGGCGGCGGTAAACCGCTCGACGGACTGCCTGCGCCGGATACGCTGGAAACCGGCGTGTTAATCACGCCGCCGTTTAACCCGCTACAGCGAACGCCAATCGAACATGTGCTGGATACCGGCGTACGCGCTATCAACGCGTTGTTAACCGTAGGGCGCGGTCAGCGTATGGGACTCTTTGCCGGTTCCGGCGTCGGTAAGTCGGTTCTGCTTGGCATGATGGCGCGCTACACGCGGGCGGACGTGATTGTCGTGGGACTTATCGGCGAACGTGGCCGCGAAGTTAAAGATTTTATCGAAAATATTCTCGGCCCCGACGGTCGCGCGCGTTCGGTGGTGATCGCCGCCCCGGCGGATGTCTCGCCGCTGCTGCGGATGCAGGGCGCCGCCTATGCCACCCGTATCGCCGAAGATTTTCGCGATCGCGGACAGCATGTGTTGCTGATTATGGATTCGCTGACGCGCTATGCGATGGCACAGCGTGAAATTGCGCTGGCAATCGGCGAACCGCCAGCCACCAAAGGTTATCCGCCCTCGGTGTTCGCAAAGCTGCCGGCGCTGGTCGAACGTGCCGGTAATGGCATCCACGGCGGCGGCTCTATCACCGCGTTTTATACCGTGTTGACCGAGGGGGACGACCAACAAGATCCCATTGCCGACTCGGCACGCGCAATCCTCGACGGGCACGTTGTCTTGTCCCGCCGTCTGGCGGAGGCCGGGCACTATCCGGCCATTGATATCGAGGCGTCAATCAGCCGGGCAATGACCGCGCTCATTACCGAGCAGCACTATGCGCGGGTACGGCTATTTAAACAGTTGCTTTCCAGTTTCCAGCGTAACCGCGATCTGGTCAGCGTCGGTGCCTATGCCAAAGGCAGCGATCCGATGCTCGATAAAGCCATTACCTTATGGCCGCAACTGGAAGCGTTTTTACAGCAAGGCATTTTTGAACGGGCCGACTGGGAGGACTCTCTGCAGGCGCTCGATTTAATTTTCCCGACGGTGTGATAAAGCAGGAGGGCGACGATCATGGCACAACATGGCGCTCTGGAAACACTCAAAGATCTGGCCGAAAAAGAGGTAGATGATGCGGCGCGTTTACTGGGCGAAATGCGTCGCGGCTGCCAACAGGCGGAAGAACAGCTCAAAATGCTGATCGATTATCAGAATGAGTATCGCAGTAATTTGAACACCGATATGGGCAACGGCATCGCCAGTAATCGCTGGATCAACTATCAGCAGTTTATTCAGACACTGGAAAAGGCGATAGAGCAGCATCGCCTCCAGCTTACGCAGTGGACGCAAAAAGTCGACCTGGCGCTGAAGAGCTGGCGTGAGAAAAAGCAGCGACTTCAGGCCTGGCAAACCTTACAGGACCGACAAACCGCGGCAGCGCTGTTAGCTGAAAACCGCATGGATCAGAAAAAGATGGATGAATTTGCTCAGCGTGCAGCAATGAGGAAACCCGAATGATCACCCTGCCCCAACTGATCACCACCGATACCGACATGACCGCGGGTCTGACGTCAGGAAAAACCACCGATTCAGCCGAGGACTTTCTGGCGCTACTGGCGGGCGCGTTAGGCGCAGACGGCGCACAGGGCAAAGACGCCCGCATCACGCTGGCCGATTTACAGGCGGCAGGCGGCAAGTTATCGAAAGAGCTACTGACCCAACATGGCGAGCCGGGCCAGGCGGTGAAGCTTGCCGACCTGCTGGCGCAAAAAGCGAATGCGACGGATGAAACGCTTACCGATCTAACACAAGCGCAGCATCTACTGTCTACGCTAACGCCATCGTTGAAAACCAGCGCTCTGGCCGCACTGAGTAAGACGGCGCAGCATGATGAGAAAACGCCCGCGCTGAGCGATGAGGATCTTGCCAGTCTGAGCGCCTTATTCGCCATGCTGCCCGGACAACTTGTCGCGACGCCTGTCGCCGGAGAGACGCCGGCTGAAAATCACATCGCCTTGCCGTCACTGTTGCGCGGCGACATGCCATCGGCGCCGCAGGAAGAGACACATACGCTCTCTTTTAGCGAGCATGAAAAAGGGAAAACCGAGGCGTCGCTTGCGCGCGCCAGCGACGATCGCGCCACGGGGCCATCACTGACGCCGCTGGTGGTCGCTGCCGCCGCGACCAGCGCGAAAGTGGAGGTGGATAGCCCGCCCGCGCCAGTAACGCATGGCGCGGCAATGCCGACGCTCAGCAGCGCCACGGCGCAACCGCAACCGCTACCTGTCGCCTCAGCCCCGGTACTCAGCGCGCCGTTAGGCAGCCATGAATGGCAGCAAACGTTCAGTCAGCAGGTCATGTTATTTACGCGTCAGGGACAGCAAAGCGCGCAGCTTCGATTGCATCCGGAAGAGTTAGGTCAGGTGCATATTTCGCTCAAGCTGGATGACAATCAGGCGCAGCTCCAGATGGTATCGCCGCACAGCCATGTCCGCGCCGCGCTGGAAGCCGCCCTGCCCATGTTGCGCACTCAGTTGGCGGAAAGCGGCATTCAGTTGGGACAAAGCAGCATCAGTAGCGAAAGCTTTGCCGGACAGCAGCAGTCTTCATCGCAACAACAGTCTTCCCGCGCCCAACACACGGACGCGTTTGGCGCTGAAGATGACATAGCGTTAGCGGCGCCGGCCTCGCTTCAGGCCGCCGCGCGCGGCAATGGCGCAGTGGATATCTTCGCCTAACGCCAGAGGTAGCATGATTATCCGCGTCTTTTCCACGCTTTGTCGTGGACAGGACACGGGATAATCAGCCAATAAGCAGTACCGAAACAGGAAGCCCGTATCAGATGACTGACTCCGCGATTAACAAAAAGAGCAAACGCTCGATTTGGATACCTTTGCTGGTGTTGATTACCCTCGCCGCCTGCGCGACCGCTGGTTATAGCTACTGGCGTATGCAGCAGCAACCGACCACGAACGCTAAAGCGGAACCGGCTCCGCCGCCCGCGCCGGTATTTTTTGCGCTGGATACGTTTACCGTCAATTTGGGCGATGCGGATCGCGTGTTGTATATCGGCGTGACCCTGCGTCTGAAAGACGAAGCGACGCGCGCGCGATTAAATGAATATCTGCCGGAAGTACGCAGCCGTCTGCTGTTGTTGTTTTCCCGCCAGAATGCCGCCGAGCTCTCAACAGAAGCTGGCAAACAAAAACTGATTGCCGCCATTAAAGAGACGCTGGCCGCGCCGCTCGTTGCCGGACAACCAAAACAGGTCGTCACTGACGTGCTTTATACAGCTTTTATTCTGCGGTAACGATATGGGCGATAGTATTCTTTCTCAGGCTGAAATCGACGCGCTGTTGAACGGCGACAGCGACACCAAAGACGAACCCACTCCCGGTATCGCAAGCGATAGCGATATTCGCCCTTACGATCCCAATACTCAGCGTCGCGTCGTGCGTGAACGCTTGCAGGCGCTGGAGATTATTAACGAGCGTTTCGCACGCCAGTTCCGGATGGGATTATTTAACCTGCTGCGCCGCAGCCCGGATATTACCGTGGGCGCCATACGTATTCAGCCGTATCACGAATTTGCGCGTAACCTGCCGGTACCGACCAACCTGAACCTGATCCACCTGAAGCCGCTACGCGGCACCGGGCTGGTGGTGTTCTCGCCGAGTCTGGTGTTTATTGCCGTCGATAACTTGTTCGGCGGCGACGGTCGTTTTCCGACCAAAGTCGAGGGCCGCGAGTTTACCCATACGGAACAGCGTGTCATCAACCGTATGCTGAAACTGGCGCTGGAAGGCTATAGCGACGCATGGAAAGCCATTAATCCGCTGGAAGTGGAGTATGTGCGTTCCGAAATGCAGGTGAAATTTACCAATATCACCACCTCGCCGAACGATATCGTCGTCAATACGCCGTTTCATGTGGAGATCGGCAATCTGACCGGTGAATTTAACATCTGTCTGCCATTTAGCATGATCGAGCCGCTGCGTGAGCTGCTGGTGAATCCGCCGCTGGAAAACTCGCGCCATGAAGATCAGAACTGGCGTGATAACCTGGTACGCCAGGTTCAGCACTCTGAACTGGAGCTGGTGGCCAATTTTGCCGATATTCCGTTACGTCTTTCCCAGATTTTGAAGCTGAAACCCGGCGATGTACTGCCGATTGAAAAACCCGACCGCATTATTGCTCATGTGGACGGCGTTCCGGTACTCACCAGCCAATATGGCACCGTAAACGGACAGTATGCGCTACGCGTAGAACATTTGATCAACCCAATTTTGAATTCGCTGAATGAGGAACAGCCCAAATGAGTGACATGAATAATCCGTCCGATGAGAATACTGGCGCATTGGATGATCTGTGGGCTGACGCGTTAAACGAGCAAAAAGCGACCACCAATAAAAGCGCCGCCGACGCGGTTTTCCAACAGCTTGGCGGCGGCGATGTCAGCGGTGCTATGCAGGATATCGATCTGATTATGGATATCCCGGTCAAACTGACCGTAGAGCTGGGCCGCACGCGAATGACCATTAAAGAACTGCTGCGTCTGACGCAGGGGTCGGTCGTCGCGCTGGACGGGCTGGCGGGCGAGCCGCTGGATATCCTGATTAATGGCTACCTGATTGCCCAGGGTGAAGTGGTCGTCGTGGCGGATAAATACGGCGTACGTATCACCGATATTATTACGCCATCCGAGCGTATGCGTCGCTTGAGTCGTTAATGATGAAGACAGAGGCCACGGTTTCTCAGCCCACCGCGCCAGCCGGATCGCCGCTCATGCAGGTGAGCGGCGCATTAATTGGCATTATTGCGCTCATTCTGGCGGCGGCCTGGGTGATTAAGCGTATGGGATTCGCGCCAAAAGGAAATAGCGTCCGGGGACTCAAGGTGTCAGCCAGCGCCTCGCTTGGCCCGCGCGAACGCGTGGTGATTGTCGAGGTCGAAAATGCGCGTCTGGTACTGGGCGTGACCGCCTCGCAGATCAACCTGCTGCACACCCTGCCGCCCGCGGAGAATGACACGGAAGCACCCGTTGCCCCACCGGCGGATTTCCAGAACATGATGAAGAGCTTACTCAAGCGTTCCGGGAGATCCTGATGCGCCGTTTGTTATTCCTTTCTCTGGCGGGTCTGTGGCTTTTTAGTCCCGCCGCTGCTGCGCAACTGCCGGGGCTTATCAGCCAACCATTAGCGGGCGGAGGCCAAAGCTGGTCATTATCCGTCCAGACGCTGGTTTTCATCACCTCGCTGACGTTTCTGCCAGCGATTTTACTGATGATGACGAGCTTCACGCGTATCATCATTGTTTTTGGCCTGTTGCGTAACGCGCTGGGCACGCCCTCGGCACCGCCAAATCAGGTGTTACTCGGGCTGGCGTTGTTTTTGACCTTTTTTATTATGTCGCCCGTCATTGACAAGATTTACGTGGATGCTTACCAGCCGTTTAGCGAGCAGAAAATTTCTATGCAGGAAGCGCTGGATAAAGGCGCGCAACCGTTACGCGCGTTCATGCTGCGCCAAACCCGCGAAGCCGATCTGGCGCTGTTTGCCCGTCTGGCCAATAGCGGTCCGTTACAGGGACCGGAAGCAGTACCGATGCGTATCCTCCTGCCCGCTTATGTCACCAGCGAATTAAAGACGGCGTTTCAGATCGGTTTTACGATTTTCATCCCTTTTTTGATTATCGACCTGGTGATCGCCAGCGTATTGATGGCGTTGGGGATGATGATGGTGCCGCCAGCGACAATCGCCCTACCGTTTAAGCTGATGCTGTTTGTGCTGGTCGATGGTTGGCAATTGCTTGTGGGGTCGCTGGCCCAAAGCTTTTACAGTTAGAGGCGCAAAATGACTCCTGAATCCGTCATGATGATGGGCACCGAGGCGATGAAAGTCGCTCTCGCCCTGGCTGCGCCGCTGTTACTCGTCGCGCTGATTACCGGCCTCATTATCAGCATCTTGCAGGCCGCGACTCAGATTAATGAAATGACGCTGTCGTTTATCCCTAAAATCGTCGCGGTATTCATCGCAATTATCGTTGCCGGCCCGTGGATGCTCAACCTGCTGCTGGATTACGTGCGCACTCTGTTCAGCAATTTACCTTATATCATCGGATAAACAGAACGATGATCCAGGTTACAAGCGAGCAATGGCTATACTGGCTGCATCTCTATTTCTGGCCTTTGCTGCGCGTACTGGCGCTGATTTCAACGGCCCCCATTCTCAGCGAGCGCGCTATTCCCAAGCGGGTAAAACTGGGGTTGGGAATAATGATTACCCTTGTTATCGCGCCGTCGCTACCGGCAAACGATACGCCGCTTTTTTCTATTGCCGCCTTATGGCTGGCGATGCAACAAATTCTGATCGGTATTGCGCTGGGATTTACCATGCAATTCGCCTTTGCGGCGGTGCGTACCGCAGGTGAGTTTATCGGTCTGCAAATGGGGCTTTCCTTTGCCACCTTCGTCGACCCGGGCAGCCACCTGAATATGCCGGTTCTGGCGCGTATTATGGATATGCTCGCCATGCTACTGTTTCTCACCTTTAATGGCCATTTGTGGCTTATTTCGCTGCTGGTCGATACCTTCCACACCCTGCCCATCGGTAGTAACCCGGTGAACAGTAATGCATTTATGGCGCTCGCCAGGGCCGGAGGGCTCATTTTCTTAAACGGACTGATGCTGGCATTGCCGGTCATTACCCTCCTGCTTACGCTCAACCTGGCGCTGGGGCTATTAAACCGCATGGCGCCGCAGCTCTCGATATTTGTTATCGGTTTCCCGCTTACCCTCACCGTCGGCATTATGCTGATGGCCGCGCTAATGCCATTAATTGCGCCGTTTTGCGAACATTTATTCAGCGAAATTTTCAATTTGCTTGCTGATATTGTTAGCGAGATGCCGATAAATAATAACCCATAATTTTTATCCTGTTTTACTAAGGTTTATCCGAAAATAAATTTTAAAAAACATTCACCAGGATATATCCACTGCCCCTTATTTGTTTTTACTTCACTCACATAACGCAACATTCACTTTACTTTAAGATGATTCCTGGCAAATTATATGTAACTTTACGGGATAGTAAGTTCGCCTGAAAAACCGCGTAAGCGTTGTCTAAGGTGACTATTCGTGTTCCGTCTGATTATGGTGAGTTATTCAGGTAAGGGGAATTATCGTTACGCATTGAGTGAGGGTATGCCATGTCAACGATTATTATGGATTTGTGCAGTTACACCCGGCTAGGGTTAAGCGGGTATCTGGTCAGCAGAGGGGTGAAAAAAAGGGAAATCAACGACATCGAAACCGTTGACGAACTCGCTATCGCTTGTGGCGCGCATCAGCCTTCGGTGGTGTTTATTAATGAGGACTGTTTCATTCATACGCCTTCAGACAGTCAACAAATAAAGCAAATCATTAATCAGCATCCTGACACGTTATTTATTGTTTTTATGGCAATTGCTAATGTGCATTTTGATGAATATTTATTAGTAAGAAAAAACTTATTGATTAGCTCAAAATCGATTAAACCTGACTCGCTGGATACCATTCTTGGCGATATTCTGAAAAAAGAGTCGGGTATTTCAGGAACCATAAATTTACCAACATTATCGTTAAGTCGAACTGAATCCAGCATGTTGCGAATGTGGATGGAAGGTCAGGGAACCATTCAGATTTCTGACAGAATGAATATTAAAGCAAAAACAGTATCCTCCCATAAGGGGAATATAAAAAGAAAGATAAAAACGCATAATAAACAAGTGATCTATCACGTAGTGCGGCTGACAGATAACGTCACTAACGGCATTTTTGTTAACATGCGCTGAGACATCCGGACTGGCAATGTACCTCCAGTCCGGCTCAATTAGTCCTGCTCCGCCTTCTCGACAAAAATACCATCCTGGTGACCTGACTCATTGAAGAACCAGATGCCGAGCGGGTAATCCTCCAGCGAAACCAGGTACATTGTGCCTTCACTAAATTCTTCCACTGCCAGTACCACGCCCGGTCGGCGGGGACCGCCGTCCGTTTTAACGGTTACCCGATCATTCACCTTCATCATTTTCCTCCTGTCGCTTTGTGCCAGTGTAGAACAATTTTCTGCGTCTGACAGCGCCTTGCCGGCGTGTTTGCTGGTTTTCTCAACGGTCTATACTTAGGCTGTCAGGAACCCGTGAGGTAGTGAAGATGAAAACGGCAAAAGAGTACAGTGATACGGCCAAGCGCGAAGTGAGCGTCGATGTAGATGCGCTACTGGCGGCCATCAATGAAATCAGCGAAAGCGAGGTTCACCGTAGCCAGGAAGATCCTGAGCGGGTGAGCGTAGACGGACGGGAATATCATACATGGCATGAATTAGCTGAAGCATTCGAGCTGGATATTCATGATTTTAGTGTAACAGAAGTAAACCGTTAAAAATGGCCGAAAAAAATCCCGGCCCTACGGGTCGGGATCAAACTTGCTTATGCAAGAAGCACTTGAAAATTCGTTACACCAGGAAATCTGATGTGAGATTTACCTTATCTGCAATTTTTTTGCATGACAAGTAAATATTTTTTACATGAATGATTAAGCGCGCTAATAGTTCGGTAGCAAAAGTGTGACAACGCATGTGCTGCCTGGAAGCGACGGGATCGGTTCCAGTTAGCGTTCGACTTCTTTCGGGTGTGCTTTAGGACTTTTCCTGGAAATAAGCCCGCCGTTGCAACGGAAAATGAGGAAAAAATGCTCTCAATCCATGACCCCTTGCTGATTTTTACCGATCTGGACGGCACATTGCTGAACAGCCACACGTTTGAGTGGCAGCCCGCGGCTCCCTGGCTTACACGCCTGCATGAAAGCGGCGTGCCCGTGATCCTCTGTAGCAGTAAAACCGCGGCTGAAATGCTCCAGCTCCAGACGACGTTAAATCTACAGGGACTGCCGCTGATTGCGGAAAACGGCGCGGTGATCCAACTGGACGTTCACTGGGAAGACCATCCCAACTATCCCCGCCTGATAGCCGGTATTTCTCACAACGAAATCCGCCTCGTCCTGCATAAGTTGCGTGAAAAGGAACAGTTTAAGTTCACCACGTTTGATGACGTTGACGATCAGGTGATAAGCGAATGGACGGGCCTAAACCGGGCCCAGTCTGCCCTAACCCGTCTGCATGAAGCGTCGGTGTCGCTGATCTGGCGCGATAGCGATGAACGCATGACGCAGTTTGTCGCCCGTTTAAATGACCTGGGACTGCAATTTGTCCATGGCGCCCGTTTCTGGCATGTGCTGGACGCCTCCGCCGGTAAAGATCAGGCTGCCAACTGGCTGATTGAAGCATATCGTCGGCAGTGGCGCGCGCGTCCTCTGACGTTGGGGCTAGGAGACGGCCCCAATGATGCGCCTTTACTGGATGTGATGGATTATGCGGTTGTCGTTAAAGGGCTAAACCGGGAGGGCGTACATTTGCGTAACGACGATCCTCAGCGCGTCTACCGTAGCCAGAACGAAGGGCCGGATGGCTGGCGCGAAGGAATGGACTATTTCTTTTCCCGCTCCTGAGTCGCGTCGCTGGCGCAAATACGGTTACGTCCGGACTGTTTGGCGTAATAAAGCCGTTTGTCGGCCAGCGACTGCAACTGCTCAAAATCATAGTCGCCGTATTCCTCCGCGCTACTGATCCCCATTGACGCGCTGATACGAAGCGTCGTGCTTTTCGTCACCAGAATCTCTTTGTCATTAATGCGCTGGCGTATGCGTTCGGCAATCTGCAGCGCCTGCGCTTTCGTCGCGCCAGGCAGCACGATACAAAACTCTTCGCCCCCTACCCGTCCGGCGATGTCGTGCGCCCGAATGGTGCTGCCAATGAGCCCAGCGGCATGGGACAACACGCGATCGCCTGCCTGATGACCAAAGCGATCGTTAACGCTTTTAAAATAATCTAAGTCCAGCTGTATCACAGAAAATGGCTGGCGGGCTTCCCGGTAACGCTTTGCCAGCCTGGACGCTTTTTCAAACAGCGCGCCACGGTTATACAGCCGGGTCAGCGGATCGTGCCATGCCTGCCATTGCAGCGAATTTTGCAGAACAAACATGTTTTTGACCATATGTCGAATAACGCCCCAGGAGATCAACAGCATCGCCGTAAAAAGCACCCATAACAGCGTCAGCGCGATACTAATACTGCCAAAATTCCCTTGTATGCCTTCACGTAATGTATGCACGCGCAGCAGGACGCCATCAAAATGATCCAGCCGCTCCCAGCTGACATAATGCGTTCCTAAACGCAGCCCGCCCAGGGTATCTTTTTCTATTTCACGCGCCAGTAAGGCGCGCTCACGGTCATTTAACGTATTCGCGGTTTGTTGTTCCGGCGCGGAGTCCGTCAACAAACGGAGATGGTTATCGTATAGCTGATATTCCCCTTCAATATCCTTTTCGGCCGCATCGCGCAGGAACCGCTGTAATGACGCGACGGGAATATCCATTGCCAGTACGCCATACCAGTAATTATCGTGATCCAGCGGTAGACTGGCTGTCACTTTTTTCTGCTCGTCAGCAACATAGGGCTGTGCGGAGGTAAACCACCGCACGCCGCGCTGTGGGTTACGCCGTTGGCTTTGCTCGATAAACCAGGGCTGGGTCACGTACTGATAGTAACGGGAGACAATATCGCTACCGTACGCCGTAGGGAGAGTTGAGAGGTAAAACCCTGAGCGAGAAACATACATCGTCTCCAGCGTCAGCATGGCGGATGAGCGCGCCAGACGCGCCAGATACCCTAACTCCAGCGTGGCGGTTAATTCATTTGCCAGGTCACGACTCTCCCGCGAAAGAAGCGTCGTCCGGGCGACAAATTGATCGGAAACGCCATATAACGGCAATGTCCGCCGCTTATCCAACTCCAGTTGCCAGAAATGTCTGACGCGTCGTTGCTCAAACTGCGTCACCGCGCTTTGCAATGCGGAAAAAGCCAGCGGCGCCACCAGCGCTTCATGCATACCGTTGCGTAAAAAGATCAACCTGTCCATGTTGAATTGCAGTTGGCGGTCAAGGACATTCGCGACGCTCCCCAGATGATTGCGCTGACTGGCGACATACGCGTCTTTCAGTATCATCACTTCCCGCCAGGTAAGTAGCGTCGAGAACAGCATCACGATCAGAAAACAGGTGTTGACGACATGACCGGGACCAAAACGCCGCGCCAGCTTTTTAAACCAGCCTTGATTGTCTAACAGTGTTTCGTGCGGCACCCTGGTAACTCCTGGTTATTGATACAACTCCCCCTGATGGCTTATGGTAGCCAGACCTCATCAAGGGATACCACTCAATCCTGGCATAACCAGGTAGCAGCATGTCGCAGCGCGACGACTCTTTTTCTCCACAGCAAAACGCCCGGCATTAACCGGGCGTTTTGTCATCGGGCTTCGTCCCGCCCGCGCCTTTCCTTGCCTGGCACGAGCTCATTCTCATGGAATGCCTCCCGCTTTACGCCAAAACCATCATACCAGCGACACTCTACCATTCCGCTGGAATAACCGGTGACGATCATCCGGGGCCCACCCTCTTTCACGGTAACTTCCTCACTGACAGAAAAGACCATACCTGCCTCCTGTATCAGATGAAACGTTTTCACCTTAGACGAGGATGGACAATTTTGCATAATTCATTGTAGAAAATCAGTGCGAAACACCGCGAATTTTCGCCACACCTTTCACCAGCGCCACCACAATGGCGCCGATAATAAAGCCGAGCACCAGATTCAGCCCCGCAGGGATCGTATGCGCCATGAAAGCCCCCTGCTGCTGCGCAAAATGTTCAATGGCATGGTGTAGCGGCGCAATACCGTGTACGACAATCCCGCCGCCGACCAGAAACATCGCCAGCGTACCGACAATGGATAATGCTTTCATTAACCAGGGCGCGATAATCAGTAATCCTTTACCGACGCCCTGCGCCAACACGCTACGCTTTTCCGCCAGCCAGTACCCCATATCATCCAGTTTGACAATAATACCCACCAGGCCATACACGCCAATAGTCACAACCAACGCAATCCCCGCCAGCACCAACACCTGATTAAGCAGCGGCGCCTGCGCGACAATCCCCAGGGTAATGGCCACAATTTCAGCGGACAGAATGAAATCGGTACGGACCGCCCCTTTTACTTTATCTTTTTCAAAGGCCAAAGGATCTTGCGCAGCCAGCGCCTCAAGACGTTTTTGCCGCTCCGCCGGGTCTTCTTTGTGTTTTCGCGCCTCAAAGGTATGCAGGACTTTTTCTACCCCCTCAAAGCAGAGAAACGCGCCGCCTAACATTAATAAAGGCGTGATGGCCCACGGGATAAATGCGCTTATCAGCAGCGCCAACGGCACCAGAATAACCTTGTTGATTAATGATCCTTTCGCCACGCTCCATACCACTGGCAGCTCGCGATTAGCGCGAACGCCGGTCACCTGCTGCGCATTGAGCGACAGGTCGTCCCCCAGTACGCCCGCGGTTTTTTTCGCGGCCAATTTGCCCATTACCGAAATATCGTCCAGCAGCGTGGCGATATCGTCGAGTAATGTCAGTAAGCTACTTCCTGCCAAAATGATTTCCTCGGTCTTTTCTTCTAAGACGTTAAGTATGTAGCAAAACGCGCAATGCCGAAACCGGCGGCGCGGGTCAACGCCTTTTTATTCCAAAAGGACAATTATAATGCTCGCCAGCATAATAATTTTGACGTTTACTATATTCACCCTTTTTATTTCACCGTGAGTGATTATGCGTTTCCGGCAGTTATTACCTCTTTTTGGCGCGCTTTTTGCCTTGTACATCATTTGGGGGTCTACCTATTTTGTTATCCGCATAGGCGTTGAAAGCTGGCCGCCGCTGATGATGGCAGGCGTACGTTTTCTCTCGGCGGGGATGTTGCTCATGGCGTTTTTGCTGCTGCGCGGCGAAAAACTTCCGCCGCTGCGCCAGACCATCAACGCCGCGCTGATTGGTCTACTGCTGCTGGCGGTGGGTAACGGCCTGGTGACGGTGGCGGAGCATCAAAACGTGCCATCGGGCATTGCTGCCGTCGTGGTCGCCACTGTCCCGTTATTTACGCTGTGCTTTAGCTACTTTTTTGGTATTAAAACGCGCAAATTAGAATGGGTGGGGATTGCCATTGGACTTGCCGGGATTATTCTGCTGAACAGTGGCGGCAACTTAAGCGGCAATCCGTGGGGCGCGATTTTGATCCTGATAGGTTCGATGAGCTGGGCATTTGGTTCCGTTTACGGCTCGCGCATCGCCCTCCCTGTGGGCATGATGGCGGGTGCGATTGAAATGCTGGCGGCGGGCGTGGTATTGCTTTGCGCGGCGTTTCTTTCCGGCGAAAAGCTCGCCACGCTGCCTGGTTTATCGGGGCTTATGGCCGTCGGCTACCTGGCGTTGTTCGGTTCTATTATCGCCATTAATGCCTATATGTACCTGATTCGCAACGTCAGTCCGGCGCTGGCGACCAGCTACGCCTATGTGAATCCGGTTGTCGCCGTGTTGCTTGGCACTGGCCTGGGCGGCGAGAGGTTATCGCCCGTTGAATGGGCCGCGCTGGGTGTGATTGTGTTTGCCGTAGTGCTGGTGACTCTGGGTAAGTACCTGTTTCCTGTCAAGGCGGTGGTCACGCCGTGTAAAACGGAAGATTCACGCCAGTAGATGAATCCCCTGGGTGTCGATCTGCGCGCTGGCGCCGCCGCCGCAGATCCACTCTTCCAGGCGCTCCGCCAACGCCGCGTCGCTCAATTTCGCTCGCCCGCGCAAGGCGCACTCCCAGACGATCAGTACCCGCCAGCCAAGCGCCTGTAAACGCTGAATATCGCGCTCATCGCGCTCAACGTTCTTACCGATTTTTTCCAGCCAGAAAGCCGTTCGCGTGGCCGGCACTTTGAACAGATAACAGTGGTGATGATGCCAAAAGCAGCCGTGAGTAAAAATCACACAATCATAATCATTCACCACAAAGTCCGGCTTGCCCGGTAATGTCGCGTCCTGAGTATGAAACGTAATCCCCTGTGCACTTAACAGGCCAGCAAGACGTTTTTCAATAGCCGTATCGCGGGTCGCTATCGCGCGCATATTTTTACTGCGCGTGGCTTTATCGTGAACGTCCGCCATCTGCCGTCTCTCTCTGACGCAGCGTCACCGCCTGGTGAATTTTGGGTTCCAGCAGCTTTGCTACCGCAGCAAATACCGGCACCACCACGGAGTTGCCAAACTGGCGATAGGCCTGCGTATCCGAGACAGGTATCCTGAACTGGTACGTTTGCGGCGCCTCAAATCCCATTAAACGCGCGCACTCTCTCGGCGTGAGTCGGCGGGGACGATGTTGTTGGTTGCCAGCATCGTCGAAATTCACTTCGCCTTTCGCCATATCCCAACCACGATCGATCAGAATTTCGGCACCATCTTTGTAGTAGCGAGCAGATAACGTGCGCGCCACACTTTCCGGATTGTCAGGATAAACCATGCCATAGCCAAAACCGTTTCCCCGCGCCTGGTGCTTTTTCGCGTAGCGATATAAATATTTCCACAGCACCGGCGTCAGGATATATTTGGCTTCGACGACGGGCTCCAGCAGTTCTGCCAGCGTCGGACGGCGCGGTGGATAACAACGGGCGATATTGCGTAACGTAAAATCGGTTTTCAGGTTTAAATCGCGACGGAATCCCACCAACACAATACGTTCCCGATGCTGAGGAAGAAAGTGCTGCCCGTCGATAATTTTCGGATCGTCCGGGCCATTGTCAGCGGCATCCGCCACGTCATATCCCAGTTCATCGAGCGTTTGCATAATAATGCGGAAGGTGTTGCCCTGGTCGTGACTTTTAAGGTTTTTCACGTTTTCCAGCACAAACAGCGCGGGGCGGCGGGCGTCGATAATTCTTACGACATCAAAAAATAATGTCCCCTGAGTCTCGCAGGCAAAGCCGTGGGCGCGGCCCAGCGCATTTTTCTTGGAAACGCCCGCCAGAGAAAATGGCTGACAGGGAAAGCCCGCCAGCAGGACATCATGTTGCGGAATATGCTGGCGAATGTGTTCCGCCGCCTCATCATCGCTGACCCCTTCCCGGTGGCTCAACGTGATATCGCGGATATCTTCATTAAAGCGATGTTGCAGCGGATCGCAAAAATAGTTCGCTTTATATGTCCGTACCGCGTGCTTATTCCATTCGCTGGTAAACACGCACTGTCCGCCTATCGCTTCAAATCCGCGGCGAATGCCGCCGATGCCCGCGAAGAGATCGATAAAACGAAAGGCGTAATGTGGATGATGCGATGGCGGCGTCGGCAACTCTGTTTTAAGACAGGTGAGTTCATTGTCGCTCAAACGATGCCATGCCGCGTTCATTATTACGCGCTTTAAGATGGCCGGGCTCCAGTGCTGCTCGCCCAGGCCGTTAAGGTGCGCCACCAGCGTTTTAACATCATAGATTTCCAGCAATTGACTCAGCATCGCCTGGATCTCGCTTCCGGCGTCGTCGGCGATGAGGTTCCGGGCGTGTGTTACTGAAATATTTTCCTGCATACATTTAACCGGCCAAAAATAATTGCCGACAGACTAACATAAAATGACGCGGTTTACGTTTCAGCGGCAGGGGTTACTGATGCGTAGCAAACATCTGGATGACCGCCTCATCCCGTGTTTCATAGTCGCCTTTCAGCTCAGCGCTCAGTTTCGCCATGTACGACACCAGAAAATCCGCATTACGCTGCGCCAGGTACTTGCCCCGTTCGGTCTGCATCGTCAGCGGCAGTTTCAGCAGTTTGGTTTGAAAATGGTCGAGCGCGAATTGCTTATCGTTAAGAGGCCGTCTGTCGGCAAAGGGATCGTCGGCATCAAACAGCGCGACGCCCAGCGCGCCGGAGACCGCGAAGACCCGCGCCAGACCAATGGCGCCCAACGCCTCCAGCCTGTCTGCATCCTGCACGATTTTTGCCTCTGGCGTGGTAGGCGCAATTTTTGCGCTGAAGCTATGCGCTTCGATAGCATGACAAATGCCCGCCAGTTTTTCTGCCGGAAAGTCAGGAAAATCCCGCAGAAAAATACGCCGGGTTTCTGCCGCCGCCAGAATGGAAGAACGATGCCGCTGCGGATGATTTTTCGCCAGGCTGACGATGTCATGGAAATAACATGCCGATAGCACCACCAGCCAGTCGACAGGACTGTTTTCCCCGAGCGTTTGCGCGGTTGCCCAAACACGACGAAAATGGAAGATGTCATGGGCGGCATCCTGTTCCTGGTGGTGGTGACGTAGCCAGTCTTCAAACTGCGATTGCCAGTATCCTGAGTCCATACGCCCTCTCTTTATAGCAGACCATTTTTATTACATGCCTGAGCACAGGGTTCGCTATCCTGACATATCCGCCACCACTTTACATCCTTGCGTGCTTGCGCGTTTCTGGCTGAGTGTCGGCGGGATACCCCCTGTTTTTGCGAGGCCGGGTGTACCAGGCAATACTCCCCAGAATAAGCCAGACGACGCCCAGCGAAAGCGCGTTAAGCCATTTTTCCGTTGCGCTGCCAGGAGTGCTGATTGGGCCGAGAACCGGCTCGGTTTGTATGGCGGACATCAGCCACACGCAACGCGCCATCGCCCAGATAAAGTAGCCGCAAAAGGTATAAAAAACCCATAACGCTAATTTACCGCCCATGCTACGGGTGGCGTTCTCCTCCCTGGTACTCAAACTTTACTCCGCTTTTGTGATGTAAGTCATATGACATTAATTACATTATAATGTGACATTAGTCACATTTCGACCATGGAATACCTTATCCACCAGTTCTGATTATTCATTCCACAAATAGTTTATTCTCAGTTAATGTTGCATCTGGCGCTGAACCTGCTGTTAAATAAGGGAATGGTGATTGAATCGCACTCTGATGCAGAATAACCCATAACCAGAACAACTTATTTTTACGCACCGCGATAGCGTTTTATTTTATTAGCATTAAGTGTCAGAATGATTCGGTTATTAGCCTTTTATCATTTATTTTATCATTACCCACATTACCGGCATTTATGCCGGTTTTTTTTTATGCTTTTTCATAATCAAAGCTTCAAATACATATAAAAAACAAATTATATTCACACCAGCAACCATCAAATCAAAACACATAACTCATTGATAAAAAATGATAATTATAGAATATATATTCTTGGTTATTTATATGACCAGTATTATAAAAAACCAAACGGAAACAAATTGAAATATTTTAAATAGCTTTGTTACATGTTATTTTTTAAATTCCATGAACTTCATAGAATAGTATCAATTTGTAGTTTTGTTGAAGTGGCTACATATTCATATAAATTATTATCATAAGGGAATACATAATGAACAGAAAAGTTCTGGCACTGCTTGTCCCGGCGTTATTAGTGGCAGGCGCAGCAAATGCGGCTGAAGTTTATAATAAAAATGGCAACAAACTCGACCTGTACGGCAAAGTTGATGGTCTGCGTTACTTCTCTGACAATGCAGGCGACGACGGCGACCAGTCCTACGCCCGTATTGGCTTTAAAGGCGAAACGCAGATCAACGATATGCTGACCGGCTATGGTCAGTGGGAATACAACATTAAGGTAAACGCCACCGAAGGAGAAGGTTCAGGTGCAAACTCCTGGACTCGTCTGGGCTTTGCCGGTCTGAAATTCGGCGAGTACGGCTCTTTCGATTATGGCCGTAACTATGGTGTTATCTACGACATTGAAGCCTGGACCGATGCGCTGCCGGAATTCGGCGGTGATACTTATACCCAGACCGATGTCTATATGCTGGGCAGAACCAACGGCGTTGCCACCTACCGTAATACCGACTTCTTCGGTCTGGTGGAAGGCCTGAACTTCGCGTTGCAGTACCAGGGTAATAATGAAAACGGCGGTGCTGGTGAAGGTACAGGTAACGGCGGCAGCCGCAAACTGGCCCGTGAAAACGGCGACGGTTTCGGTATGTCTGCCTCCTATGACTTTGACTTCGGGTTAAGCCTGGGTGCGGCCTACTCTTCCTCTGACCGTACGGACAATCAGGTTGCTCGTGGTTATGGCGACGGCATGAATGAGCGCAACAACTATGCTGGTGGTGAAACCGCTGAAGCCTGGACAGTAGGTGCCAAATATGACGCCTACAATGTTTACCTGGCGGCGATGTACGCTGAAACCCGCAACATGACCTATTATGGCGGCGGTAATGGCGAAGATAATGGCGGTATTGCTAACAAAACCCAGAACTTTGAAGTGGTTGCGCAGTATCAGTTCGATTTCGGTCTGCGTCCGTCCATCGCCTACTTGCAGTCTAAGGGCAAAGATTTAGGCGGTCAGGAAGTCCATCGTGGCAACTGGCGTTACACCAACAAAGATCTGGTTAAATATGTTGACGTCGGTATGACTTACTACTTCAACAAAAATATGTCCACCTACGTTGATTATAAAATCAACCT
Organism: Salmonella sp. SJTUF15570; assembly: GCF_043357055.1. Taxonomy (NCBI): domain Bacteria; kingdom Pseudomonadati; phylum Pseudomonadota; class Gammaproteobacteria; order Enterobacterales; family Enterobacteriaceae; genus Salmonella; species Salmonella sp. SJTUF15570. The sequence goes on from NZ_JBEUKJ010000004.1 coordinate 228,150, forward strand.
GCTGGACGAAGATGATGACTTCTACGCAAGCAACGGTATTGCAACCGATGATATCGTAGGTGTTGGTCTGGTCTACCAGTTCTAAGACGCTTTATGTTATTCAAGCCCGTGCTTAGCGCGGGCTTGTTATTATAGGGCAAGAATTAAATAACGGATAACGGCGCAAAGACAGGTGACCTGGCTTCATCGGATAGATGAAGACAACGTCGCTCTTTTCAGGCGCTGTCTGCAAGAGAAATAACACCTTTGGGGAAAGGTAAATGCCACTATAGATGATGGATGTCAGCGTCTATAGATGATAATCATCCGGGCATAAAAAAGCTCCGGTACGGAGCTAATATGAATTATTTTCTAAAATCTGGCGGAACCTGTCCTGAGCGAATGTATAATCCAACATTATCAAAAGTAATCATGGTTGACTTACAAAAAATACATTTCGCGCCAAATGGGTTTTGCTCAGTAACATCGAATGTCGATGTTCTGTATTGTGAACCATGGCAACATGGACACCGGAAGTGAATTTTATTAGTAATATCAGTTGCCTTAAAGCGCCACAACGTTGACCGCTGATGGACCTTTTGGTCCCTGCTCTACTGAAAACTCCACTTCCTGATTTTCATTCAGAGTGCGGAATTCATTACTTTGAATGGCGGAAAAATGCACAAACACATCTTTGCTGCCATCTTTAGGCGTAATGAAACCAAAGCCCTTTTCAGGGTTAAACCATTTTACTAAACCAGTGATTTTCGTCGTCATAATATTGTTACCTTTTGAATGAGCCCTTGGGCGAAATGGCCTGAAGAAAATTATCAGAGAGAAAAAAACCTAAAGGAGATCTCAAGAGGAACAAATGATGAGAAATATTACAATCACTACTTCAGATAAGTTTGTATCAAACCGCACAACCATTAACGCATGGTTAACTGCACATAGCAAGCTTTAGTTTTGTTAAAAAAATATTAATTGTTTTTTAGTATTATCACGCTGATTGCCATACTCTTTTTATCCATGCCCATCGCTACGGCTGAAACCTGGCGTAAATAAGTGACGTCTCATAACGCCTACCTGGCAATAAACGCGCCACATTTCCTGATGTCGTAAACCAGGATACATGCGCCTCATCGTGAGAGGTTCCTGTGATCTTGTGTGACCAGTTTATAAGGGTGGTCAAGCAGAGAATTAGTGTGTTCATTATGTTTACAGGCAAGCCATAATAACCGCGACAGCGGCGTTGAAATCTGTGTTGATGGCTTAGTCTGAGAGGAATAAAACCGACTGATGAATGACTCAAGATGCTACATTTTTACAACGAAACAGGTGTAAATAGACCCGTTTTAGTTCCAGGCATTTTTTGAGATCCCGGCCAAATGATTGTGTTGCCGATATTCCTCCGGCGTCATATTGTTCAGTGATTCATGAGGGCGTTCACAGTTATATTCTGACACCCATCTTTCCGTGATCTCCCGCACTTCATTCAGCGTTCTGAACAGATAAAAATCGAGTATTTCTGTACGGTATGTTCGGTTAAAGCGCTCAATAAAAGCGTTCTGCGTCGGCTTACCCGGCTGAATAAATTCCAGTTTTACTGCATGTTGCTCTGCCCATTCAGCCAGTGCAAGTGAGATAAATTCCGGACCATTATCCATGCGTAGCATAACCGGATAGCCGCGATTTGCCGCGATCCTGTCGAGTACACGGACCACGCGCAAAGCTGGCAGATTCAGATCGATTTCAATCGACAATGCCTCACGGTTAAAGTCATCAACGACATTGAACGTGCAAAAACGACGGCCACAGACCAGAGCATCATGCATAAAATCGACAGACCAGCTCTGGTTCAGCGCTTCCGGTGTGGCCAGTGGCGAGGGATTACGCACCGGCAACCGTTGTTTGCCTTTACGGCGAAAATTCAGCTTCAGCAGACAATAAATACGATGGATCCTTTTGTGATTCCACGGGTATCCCTGCCGCCGCAGAACCTGGAAAAGTTTTGGAAAACCGTACCGTGGGTATCGCTCTGCCACTGCCTGCAACGCGACAATAACGGGTTCGTCACGCGTGGTATCCGGACGGTAATGGTAAACCGTTCTGCTCAGGTTCAGACTCCAGCAGGCCTGACGGATACTGAGTCCAAATGTCGTTATCAGATGAGTGACCAGCTCACGCTTAAAGGCTGGTTTTAAAGCTTTTTTCGATAACGTCTTTCAGCGCCCGGTTCTCAAGGCTCAGGTCGGCAAACATCTGTTTGAGACGCCGATTCTCGTCCTCAAGATCCTTGATCTTTTTAATATCAGAAGCCTCCATGCCGCCGTATCTGGACTTCCAGTTGTACCAGGTGGCTTCAAATATACCGGCCTCCCGGCAGACATCTTTAACGATTCGTCCGGCTTCAACCGATTTAATTACGGCAATGATCTGATGCTCAGTAAAACGGGCTTTATGCATAGCGATCTCCTTTGTTGGCAGATTGATTATGCCGGAGGATCTCTAAATGTGAATGGCACGATTATGCGGGATACTTACACCAGCGTCGACACCAGCCTCCATAGCGTCATAGCGGTATGGCTTTCTACATCCGTCTCAAAGGCTATATCCGGGAAGACCCAGGCTTGAGCGTTATTGACTACGTATTCGGTAAGCGTGTGTAAATCACCTCCAATCCGTTAAATCCACAGCATTCCGCCTTAATGGCAGGATGCTGTTTTTGTCCGGAAACGGAGACAAAAAACCCGTTCCAGCAATGAGTTACGTCTGTTACGTTTCATATATGGGAGATGGCGGATGCCGGAAACTTCGGCGGTAGTGTGTCTGAAACGCCTGCCCTCCCCACTGCCACGAACGGCCGTGATTCCTTTTTCGCCAATGAATCCAGGATAAGGTTATGTCACAAAACGGCCTGCGTTTTACGCTGGATGTGGACGGATTAACGCCGACGGCAACCGCTGTCGTCGGCTTCCCCTCTAGTGGTATCAACAGTTCAACAGGTGCAAGCTGGAATCAGAATGAAAGACTAAAAACACCAGATGAAGCACCTAATGATAGCATTAAATCAGGCCATATTTGAGAAAAGATGAATGTTAAACTGGTATTATGCCGGGGCAAAGGGCTTAGAATCCAGGGGGAAATATTATGCGAGATCAAGACTTTAGTTACTTCATTGAGAAATTTGGAGAAGCTACATCTTATAGCGCTGTTCCAGAGAAAAGTATGACAAAATGGAAAGGAATTCTTCCGGATAAACTTCTTTCTTACTGGAAAACAGAGGGATGGGGAACGTATAAAAATGGATTGTTTAGTCTTGTCAATCCTGATGAGTATGAAGATGTACTGGATATATGGCTAGAAGATACTCCATTTAAAGAAATGGACGCATACCATGTCATAGCCAGGAGTGCCTTTGGCGAATTATATGTTTTTGGTGAGTCTACCGGAAGAAATATTACGATTCAGCCTTTATTTAATCAAATAATTTTTTCCGAAAATGGTTTTATGGTAAAAACAACAGATGAATTAAATAGTGAAATTGAATCTTTTCTTGCATTTTCAAGTGTTGAAGAGTTTGATTTATTTGATTGTAATGATAATTACATTTTTGACCGGGCAGTTAAACAACTAGGCGTATTAGCTGATAATGAAATGTTTAGTTTGGAACCTGCATACATTTTTGGCGGAGAAATAAAAATTGAAAATTTGAGTAAAGTGGACTGTCAAATACATTTGATGATTCTGAGAGAGTTATCTTCCCCTAATATTATAGGCTTCTAAAGGAGGGATTTATCAATTCTGGAAATGGCTTGAAATAGATGATGGACGCCCTTCCTAAAGTAGTCAGTGCCATACTTTTACTGACTGCATTAGCTTTGTTGAATAAATCGGATTTCAGTGGATTTTGGGTTGCCTGATACCCCATATCCTTTTGTAACGATTAGGTGGGGACATAGAAATTCAATTTGCTCCTCTTGTGTCCCCTTCGGCGGGTGGCACTGGAGCTGTCATTACAGATTTTTCAACGGTGATTATCGGAGACTAAAATGAGTCAATATAACAAAACAGTTAGGATGTTATTTGGAGTGATAGCTTTCCTGTTATTTTCAAAAGTTAGTATTATGCTTGGAACTACTGGTTGGAAAGATGTGTGTTTTCTTATTGGCTGTTATTTGTTTTTGTATTTTTTTATTTTCTCCCTTATCGATTCATCTGTCGAAAACATATCATCATTCCATCAAGAATATAATAAAGAAAATATCAAAAAACCATTTCTTAAAAATTTTATTGGAAACACAAACTTAGTATCCAGAGGATATAAATTAATATTCAATTTGGGATTTTTACTTATCTTATTTCTCAGATTGAAGAAGGAATTATTATCATAAATAAATATAATAATAAGCCATCATTACAGGGTCAGTGACATATAGTTTTGAATACCAGAAAGAACATTTTGGCGATGTCGTTATACATCCTCAAAGGGAAACATATCATCATTCCAAAATGGTAATATTTCCATCACCACGAAACAGACTCCTCTCACAGCATCAAACGAGGATGTAGAAGGGTATGATGTTAAAGCTATTATCACCATCAAAGTAAGGAATGAGGAAAAACATCTTGATATGTCCGGATACTGTGGCGTTTAGGTAATGAGAATGACATTAAACAATGAGTAATGTATCGCGGGTGTGGTGAAATAAAGCACCGGGTATTGGAATTGACCTGGAGGAAGATATACAAACAGGCCTCTTGACTGAACCCCCCTGGCCAGTACAACCAGAGTTGGCAGGTTCAACATCGGGGGGCTATATTGACCGGGAAAGCAAATGTTAACATTGGTGGATAATGGTATCTTATGAAACTGTCAGGCAAGATTATCAAGGTGTATCATAATAATTTTTTTAGATTTTTTTTTGGCATCGTAATGTCCTCGCTAATTTGTTTTTTATTGATCAGGAATATAAATAATATACATAGCATTATATTTATTAAATTTCTTGTAGCACTATCAGGATATATATTCTTTTATTATAGTGCATTTTCATTAGTAGACATTGGGATTGAGGGAATACACCACTTCCACATTAAATACAATAATAAAAACATTAATAAACAGCCAATACTCTCATTTATGAAACATAAACATATGATAAGTTTCTCTTTAAAGATTTGTATTACTATATTTTATTTCTATATGGCCATTAAATTTATAATATTCGAATATTAGAAAAAACTTTTAATATAAAATGTTTAATTTTTCTAGTTGTGATGTATTTTATGTTAAAAAATGAAATGTAGATAATCCAGAGAGAGTTATCATAATGAAAGGAATCAATAATAAACCATCCTTCCTGTGGGCAGTGACATGTAGTTTTAAATACCAGAAAGAACATTTTTAGCGATACCGTTATACATCCTCAGAAGTAACAAATTTATATTACAAGATATTACCCCCATCAGATGTAAAACCGGGCAGTATTAAACCTGAGCTAATCGCAGTGACCAATAATCTTTATGCTACTGGTTGCTATAAGACCATTTCAGAAGCAAAATCCTCCTTTACAGAACTTGATGTAGTCTATGAGCATATAAATAAGGCCCCATGCGCGTGAGCGTCCGGCGATCCGCAGATACAATCCGTCAACACCACTTACAGCATAGCGACCTTCCGCTTTAAGCCTGGAAACGGCTAAGGCGGACAGTTCTCTGGCTTTCTTTGGCATAATCCCCACTCTTTTGTCATGCATCCTGTACTGCATAAAATGACGATTTTACGAAAGATAGCAATACGCCAGCGAACAAAGAATAATGGCAACGCATTGTATATAAAGAAATAATTATGATTAATGCGAATGATAATGAACGTAAATATGGCAGCCCTCTCACCGCCATCTTCAAGAAGGAGCTCGTACGAAAGTACGGGCTTTTTTTCGTATTAAGTCACCTGACCGGGGATAGACAACAAAGCCCGGTCTCCCGGGCTCTGAAAGTCAATGCTATATTAGCTGTATGCGTGAAGTGTTCGCTGACAAAGCGCCGAGCGCACGCAGTCGTCTTTGTTGAAATGCACAATCCCCACCATTTCATCTTCTTCAAAGCGTTCCAACGCATCGCTCAACCCGGAACGCACGCCGCGCGGCAGGTCGCATTGCGTAATATCGCCATTGACAATGACCGTGACATTTTCACCTAGTCGCGTCAAAAACATTTTCATTTGCGCCGCAGTCACATTTTGCGCCTCGTCGAGGATCACGACCGCATTTTCAAAAGTACGCCCACGCATATAGGCGAACGGGGCAATTTCTACCTTACCGATTTCCGGGCGCAAACAATATTGCATAAAGGACGCGCCCAACCGTTTAAGCAGGACATCGTAGACGGGACGAAAATAAGGCGCGAATTTTTCAGCGATATCACCGGGCAAAAAACCAAGATCTTCATCAGCCTGCAATACCGGACGCGTCACAATGATCCTCTCGACGTCCTTATGAATCAATGCTTCTGCCGCCTTTGCCGCACTGATCCATGTTTTTCCACAGCCGGCTTCGCCGGTCGCAAAAATAAGCTGTTTACTGTCAATAGCGTTCAGATAATGCGCCTGTGCTTCATTTCGCGCCTTAACAGGAGAGGTATCGCGACTATCGCGCGCCATGCCAATGGCTTCTACTCCGCCCATCTGCACCAGTGACGTGACCGATTCTTCTTCACGTTGCTTATGACTACGCGAATCTCGTCTCAACACACGCTTTGCTTCACGACGAGCTTTGATCACTGCTTTTTGTCTTCCCATGGATAGCACCTTGAGTTGTAGGTATACATCACCCGCGTTCTCTTGAACGCGATTATGCGCACACACATCTGAGGGTTGGCTTCCTTGTAAGCCTTAGCTTGCTTTTTGAAACGACGCCACACACGGCTACGCGCACCACATATGACGTCATGGGTATGGACAGTAAGAGAAATGATGAGAGCTTTTAAGGTGACAAGACCACCACCGGAGAGAGAATGTCCGTACAGGGTGTTGTAACTACTGTAAACAATGTGTCCTGGTGCGGACATTACCATTCGCGATCTCCATAGTGAGTGACCATCACTGCCGGGGAACTACCGCTATTACTACTAAGTACAACACAAAACATCAATAATGCAACAATATATTCACCAAGCATTAACCAAAAATTATTGCGTCATTGTCAGTCTCTTACAGAAAGATTACACGATTATTTCATCGGCAGGAGACTAAAAAAGATAATCATTAGCTACTGCGGGTATTAATGGTGAAACCACCCATAACCCATTGAATATTCAACATATAAAAGGTTAAAATGGAGTAATTAACGTGTCCTCTCTCCCATCGCTAAAACGGCATTATTTATGCAAAATTTTGTGCGGCATACTTACGCCAGTAACGCTGACTCGTTTTAATTTTTGTCATTACTCTATTGCGTCAAGGCTATTGGTACCATTAACAGGCGATTTCATATATGGCCAGTTAGTGATTACTCGAGACGTATTACGGCCGCGTTAACGGCGCTCAAGGGCTAAAAATAGTTTGAGAGAGCGTCCTCATTTACCTGAACATCTTCAGTCAATCGGTCCGGGACTTATCAGAGGACCAGGCAGGCGTATAACGCCGCCTGGTAAAATATGTCCGATGGCAATAATGCTATCGGACATGTCGGTTATTCCGCCTGTAGCTTCGACGGCGGCGCGGAATGATAATGCGCGTCCGCTTTTGCAAAGCGTTCCTGCATCGCTGCTGTCGGCGCTTTGCCAAGCAGGCTAAAGATTACGATCCCCAGGCTGCCGAAAATGAAGCCAGGGATAATCTCATACAGATCCAGCCAGCCATATTGTTTCCAGACGATAACCGTCACCGCGCCAATAATCATTCCCGCCAGCGCGCCGTTACGTGTCATACGCGACCACATCACAGAAAACAGGACAACAGGTCCAAATGCCGCGCCGAATCCAGCCCAGGCGTAGCTCACCAGCCCCAGCACACGGTTATCGGGGTTCGCCGCCAGCGCAATGGCGATCAGCGCTACCACCAGCACCATCACTCGCCCTACCCATACCAGCTCTTGCTGGCTGGCGCTTTTACGCAGAAAAGCCTTATATAAATCTTCCGTAATCGCGCTGGAGCATACCAGCAACTGACAGCTCAACGTCGACATCACCGCCGCCAGGATAGCAGACAGCAGAACACCGGCAATCCACGGGTTAAACAGGATCTGCGCCAGTTCAATAAATACGCGTTCTGAGTTTTGGTTCACCGCCCCGGCCAGCGCGGGGTTATTGTTAAAGTACGCAATGCCAAAGAAGCCCACCGCCACCGCGCCCGCCAGACACAGAATCATCCAGGTCATACTGATACGACGCGCATGAACAATACTGTGATGGGAATCCGCCGCCATAAAGCGCGCCAGGATATGCGGCTGACCGAAGTAACCCAGTCCCCAGCCCATCAGAGAAATAATAGCGACAAAATTCAGCCCCTTGAGCATGTCGACATTCTCGATGCTCTTTTGCTTGATCACCTCCAGCGACTCGCTAAAACCGCCTACGCCGACAATAACCATCACCGGCGTCAGGATTAACGCAAAAATCATCAGGCTGGCCTGAACGGTATCCGTCCAGCTAACGGCAAGAAACCCGCCTATAAACGTATAAATAATGGTTGCCGCGGCCCCCGCCCACAGTGCGGTTTCATAGCTCATACCGAAGGTGCTTTCGAACAGTCGTGCCCCAGCGACAATACCTGATGCGCAATAGATAGTGAAAAACAGCAGAATGACCAGCGCGGAAATAATACGCAGAACTCGGCTCTTATCCTCAAACCGACCGGTAAAATAGTCCGGCAGCGTGAGCGCGTTATTGTTAAATTCGGTATGCACGCGCAGGCGCCCGGCCACCAGCTTCCAGTTAATCCATGCGCCTAACGTCAGGCCAATGGCGATCCAGCTTTCAGAGATCCCCGACAGAAAGATAGCGCCAGGCAGCCCCATTAACAGCCAGCCGCTCATATCCGACGCGCCGGCTGATAAAGCCGTAACAAACGGCCCCAGGCTGCGACCGCCAAGAATATAGTCATCAAAGTTTTTGGTTGAGCGCCAGGCGATAAACCCAATCAATATCATGCCAAAAATATAGACACAGAATGTCACCAACATCGGTGTGCTAATAGCCATCAAGGTTCTCCAAATTTATTTATTGGCACTACCGTAGCGTGCCGTTTTGTACCCTGCCGGAACGTGGCAAGGGTGTTATGTTTACCAGGGCGACCGTATCCTGCCGGAAGCGGTGGTTATTCACAATCGATTTAACACACCATTTACATCAAATTTGATTGCAGAGGGATACTATTTTTCTCCAGGTTGCACTCTCTCACATTTTTTGCGGTTGCACCTTTTAAAAGTGTTAACTACCGCAGAGAAAATAAATCCAGATGGTTTTCCCCGTCAGACTCCCTCTTTCTTTTTTTAACAATTTATTCATTTTTAAGCTTGCAACGCTGGTCACATTTAACGTGGTTGCACAAAGTTGCAACATAGTGGATATTTTCCGCTAACTATTGGTTAGCAGACAGAGCGAATAACAGGAGTAGAGGGTATGGGAACCACCACGATGGGGGTTAAGCTGGACGACGCCACGCGCGAACGGATCAAAATGGCCGCGTCGCGTATCGATCGCACGCCGCACTGGTTAATAAAACAGGCAATCTTTAGCTATCTGGACAAGCTGGAAAATAGCGATACGCTACCGGAGCTACCTGCGCTGTTTGCCGGCGCGGCAAATGAAAGCGAGGAGCCGGTCGCGCCGCAGGATGAGCCGCATCAGCCCTTTCTGGAGTTTGCCGAACAGATTCTTCCCCAATCCGTCTCTCGCGCCGCCATCACCGCCGCCTGGCGCCGCCCGGAAACCGATGCGGTGTCAATGCTAATGGAACAGGCGCGCCTGTCGCCGCCTGTCGCTGAGCAGGCGCATAAACTGGCGTATCAACTGGCGGAGAAATTGTGCAATCAAAAATCCGCCAGCGGTCGCGCGGGTATGGTACAAGGCCTGTTGCAGGAGTTTTCCCTCTCTTCGCAAGAAGGCGTTGCGCTGATGTGTCTGGCGGAAGCGCTGCTGCGTATTCCCGACAAAGCTACGCGCGATGCGTTAATTCGCGACAAAATCAGTAATGGCAACTGGCAGTCGCATATTGGCCGTAGCCCGTCGTTGTTTGTAAACGCCGCCACCTGGGGGCTGCTCTTTACCGGCCGACTGGTCTCAACGCATAACGAAGCCAATCTTTCGCGCTCGCTGAACCGCATTATCGGCAAGAGCGGCGAACCGTTAATCCGCAAAGGCGTCGACATGGCGATGCGTTTAATGGGCGAGCAGTTCGTGACTGGCGAAACCATTGCTCAGGCGCTGGCGAATGCCCGAAAGCTGGAAGAGAAAGGGTTCCGCTATTCTTACGATATGCTGGGCGAAGCCGCGTTAACCGCCGCCGATGCGCAGGCTTATATGGTCTCTTACCAGCAAGCGATTCATGCCATCGGCAAAGCGTCTAACGGTCGCGGTATTTACGAAGGGCCAGGCATCTCGATTAAGCTGTCCGCCCTGCATCCACGCTATAGTCGCGCGCAATACGATCGGGTAATGGAGGAGCTTTATCCGCGCCTGAAATCCCTGACTCTGCTGGCGCGCCAGTATGATATCGGTCTCAATATCGACGCCGAAGAGGCGGATCGTCTGGAGATCTCGCTCGATCTGCTGGAAAAACTCTGCTTCGAACCCGAACTCGCAGGCTGGAACGGCATTGGCTTTGTGATCCAGGCTTACCAAAAACGCTGTCCACTGGTCATTGATTATTTAGTCGATCTGGCCTCCCGTAGCCGCCGTCGGCTGATGATTCGTCTGGTGAAAGGCGCCTACTGGGATAGCGAAATCAAACGCGCGCAAATGGAAGGGCTGGAGGGCTATCCGGTTTATACCCGCAAAGTGTATACCGATGTCTCTTATCTGGCCTGCGCGAAAAAACTGCTCGCCGTTCCTAATCTGATCTACCCGCAGTTCGCGACCCATAACGCTCACACACTGGCGGCGATTTATCATCTGGCCGGGCAAAATTACTATCCGGGTCAGTACGAATTCCAGTGCCTGCACGGCATGGGCGAACCGCTGTATGAACAGGTCACCGGTAAAGTAGCGGACGGAAAACTTAACCGTCCCTGCCGTATTTACGCGCCGGTGGGAACACACGAAACCCTGCTGGCCTATCTGGTACGACGCCTGCTGGAAAACGGCGCCAACACCTCTTTTGTCAACCGCATCGCCGATGCCACCCTACCGCTCGATGAACTGGTGGCCGACCCGGTCGAGGCCGTGGAAAAACTGGCGCAGCAGGAAGGTCAGGCTGGCATACCGCATCCGAAAATTCCGCTGCCGCGCGATCTGTACGGCGAAGGTCGGATAAACTCCGCCGGACTTGATTTAGCGAATGAACATCGCCTCGCCTCGCTTTCTTCTGCCCTGTTAAGCAACGCCATGCAGAAATGGCAGGCCAAACCTGTGCTGGAACAACCGGTGGCCGACGGTGAGATGACGCCGGTTATCAACCCGGCGGAACCGAAAGATATTGTCGGCTGGGGACGCGAAGCGACAGAAAGCGAGGTTGAACAGGCATTGCAAAACGCGGTCAATCAGGCGCCGGTTTGGTTTGCGACGCCGCCGCAAGAACGCGCCGCCATTTTGCAGCGGGCGGCGGTATTGATGGAAGACCAAATGCAGCAGTTGATTGGCCTGTTGGTGCGTGAAGCGGGGAAAACGTTCAGCAACGCCATTGCCGAAGTGCGCGAAGCGGTAGACTTCCTCCATTATTATGCCGGTCAAGTGCGTGACGATTTCGATAACGAAACGCATCGCCCGTTAGGGCCGGTAGTCTGCATCAGTCCGTGGAACTTCCCGCTGGCCATTTTCACCGGCCAAATCGCCGCCGCGTTGGCGGCAGGTAACAGCGTTCTGGCGAAACCGGCAGAGCAGACATCGCTGATTGCCGCCCAGGGCATTGCCATTTTGCTGGAAGCGGGCGTACCGCCGGGCGTCGTGCAACTGTTGCCGGGACGGGGAGAAACCGTCGGCGCCCAGCTTACCGCCGATGCGCGTGTACGCGGCGTGATGTTTACCGGTTCCACGGAGGTCGCGACGTTGTTGCAGCGCAACATCGCCACGCGTCTTGACGCCCAGGGCCGCCCTATTCCGTTGATTGCGGAAACCGGCGGTATGAACGCTATGATTGTCGACTCTTCCGCGCTCACCGAGCAGGTGGTCGTGGATGTGCTGGCTTCCGCTTTCGACAGCGCCGGACAACGCTGTTCCGCGCTCCGCGTGCTGTGTTTACAGGACGATATCGCCGAACATACGCTGAAAATGTTACGCGGCGCGATGGCGGAGTGTCGGATGGGGAATCCAGGCCGTCTGACGACCGATATCGGGCCGGTGATCGATAGCGAGGCCAAAGCCAACATTGAACGTCATATCCAGACAATGCGCGCCAAAGGCCGCCCGGTTTTCCAGGCCGCGCGTGAAAACAGCGATGATGCGCAGGAATGGCAAACCGGTACGTTTGTAATGCCCACGCTTATTGAGCTGGAAAACTTCGCAGAACTGGAAAAAGAGGTCTTCGGGCCTGTGCTGCACGTCGTGCGTTATAACCGTAACCAACTGGCGGAGCTTATCGAACAGATTAACGCTTCCGGCTACGGGCTAACGCTGGGCGTACATACCCGTATTGATGAAACCATTGCGCAAGTCACCGGTTCCGCCCACGTCGGCAACCTGTACGTTAACCGTAATATGGTGGGCGCGGTCGTCGGCGTCCAGCCGTTTGGCGGCGAAGGACTGTCCGGTACCGGGCCAAAAGCGGGAGGGCCGCTCTATCTCTACCGCCTGCTGGCACACCGCCCGCCCAATGCGCTCAATACGACGCTGACTCGTCAGGATGCGCGTTACCCGGTAGATGCGCAGCTTAAAACCACGCTACTTGCGCCGTTGACCGCCCTGACGCAATGGGCGGCGGATCGCCCGGCGCTACAGACGCTCTGCCGACAATTCGCCGATCTGGCGCAGGCCGGCACGCAGCGCCTGCTACCGGGACCGACCGGCGAGCGTAATACCTGGACGCTGTTGCCGCGTGAACGGGTATTATGCCTGGCTGATGACGAACAGGACGCGTTGACGCAGCTTGCCGCCGTTCTCGCCGTCGGCAGTCAGGCGCTATGGTCAGACGACGCCTTCCACCGCGATCTGGCGAAACGTCTCCCCGCCGCCGTTGCGGCGCGTGTCCAGTTTGCGAAAGCGGAAACGCTGATGGCGCAGCCGTTTGACGCGGTGATTTTCCACGGCGACTCCGACAAGCTGCGAACCGTGTGCGAAGCCGTCGCCGCCCGCGAAGGCGCGATAGTGTCGGTACAGGGGTTCGCCCGCGGCGAAAGCAATATGTTGCTGGAACGGCTCTATATTGAACGTTCGCTGAGCGTAAACACTGCCGCCGCTGGCGGTAATGCCAGCCTGATGACAATTGGCTAATACTGTGGTTAATTAAGGCTCCGTCAATGGAGCCTTTTTACTCGCGTCAGAGGACCGTATGAAACGAATTTTCCTTACCTGCGCGGCGTTGTTGTTCAGCAGTCAGGCGTTGGCCGATGAGTGTGCCAGCGCCAGTACGCAGCTGGAAATGAATCGCTGCGCCGCCGCGCAATACCAGGCGGCAGATAAAAAGCTGAACGAAACCTATCAAAGCGCGATTAAGCGTGCACAACCGCCGCAGCGCGAGCTGTTGCAAAAAGCGCAGGTGGCATGGATTGCACTGCGGGACGCCGATTGCGCTCTGATTCGCTCAGGTACGGAGGGCGGCAGCGTGCAACCCATGATCGCCAGCCAGTGCCTGACCGATAAAACGAACGAACGCGAAGCGTTTTTAGCCTCGCTGCTGCAATGTGAAGAGGGGGATTTGAGCTGCCCACTGCCGCCAGCCGGTTAACGCACGCGAATCCCTTCAATAATAATGCGCTGAACGCTTTCGACCGTTTGGTTAAAAAAGGCTTCATCGCGAAGCGTCGCGCCGGTTACCGCCTCAACCTGAGGGGCAAAATCGGCGTAATGTTGCGTGGCGGCCCAAATCATGAAGATCAAATGGTGCGGGGAGACGGGCGCCAGTTTCCCGCTGTGCACCCATCCGGCAATCAGCGCGGATTTTTCATCTATCAACGCTTTTAGATCGCCGGTCAGTTCCTCCATTAAGAGCGGCGCGCCCGCCAGCATCTCCATGCAGAAGAGCCGCGACGCCTGCGGATAATCACGCGAAACCTCCAGCTTGAGACGGATATACTCTTTGATGGCCTCCAGAGGGGAAAATTCTGCGCGAAACGCCTTGAGCGGCGCCAGCCAGACATCCAAGATCTGTCGCATTACCGCGACATACAGCGCCTCTTTCGAGGGATAATAATAAAGCAGATTGGTTTTGGAGACGCCTGCCCGCTCGGCGACCTGCTCAAGACGCGCGCCATGGATACCATACTGGGAAAAAACGGCAAGCGCGGCGGTTAAGATAAGCTGCCGTTTTGCACCGGTGGCCTGCGAACGTTTTCCGATTTTTTTCTCTGTGCGTTGCGACATGCGCCCTCTCCTTTTCGTCAGGACGCAAGCATACCAAATCCGGCTTATAAACAAAAAAACCGCCGGAAATCCGGCGGCGGTGGCGCATGACGCTTTTTAGCGCGAAACGCTCAGCGTCTTGCTGTTGTGACGCAGGCTAGCTATTACGGTTACTGCTTTTGCCCCCTTTTTTGCCTGCTTCGGATGCACGCTGCGGGTCATTCTTAAAATTGCCCCCGCTGTGCTGACCACCTTTACGACCTGCTTCTGATGCTCTTTCGCGGTCTTCCGCAAAATTACCGGAACCGCCACGATGGTTTGCCATTACTGACCTCCGTCATAGATTAGACATCATATTGCATAGGTAATGAGGAGTATCTCCTCGCGCAGCGTATGAACGATATCATCAGTAACGCCGCGTAACATTAAGCATAGTGAAAAACGCCGTGGTAGGCCGCTTACCGAAATATTCTGCAACATCAGAAGCCGAATATGCAGAATAATAACCATAAGAAATAAATAAGTTATTCTTATATTTGGGAAAATCAAAGCGCTTAAAAATGTATCATTTTGCAACAAAGGTCGCCAAATTAATTATTGTTATAAATCAAAGAAATGGCGCTGAAATTTGCACTCTTCACAGGAGAGCATATCTTTAAATAGACGTAGCGAATCGCTACACACCTGATTAATCTGAGGAGTAGTACAAATGGCAAAGATTCTGGTGCTCTATTATTCCATGTACGGACACATTGAAACCATGGCGCACGCGGTGGCGGAAGGGGCAAAGAAAGTCGACGGCGCAGAGGTCATTATAAAGCGTGTGCCAGAAACAATGCCGCCTGAAATCTTCGCAAAAGCTGGCGGTAAAACGCAAAACGCACCGGTTGCCACCCCACAGGAGCTGGCGGATTACGATGCCATTATTTTTGGTACGCCAACCCGGTTTGGCAATATGTCAGGCCAGATGCGTACCTTCCTGGATCAAACCGGTGGACTGTGGGCATCCGGCGCGCTATACGGCAAGCTCGGCAGCGTGTTCAGTTCTACCGGAACGGGCGGCGGCCAGGAGCAGACCATCACCTCGACCTGGACTACGCTTGCCCATCATGGGATGGTGATTGTCCCGATAGGCTATGCCGCACAGGAACTGTTTGACGTCTCCCAGGTTCGCGGCGGCACGCCTTACGGCGCAACGACTATCGCCGGAGGCGACGGTTCACGTCAACCAAGCCAGGAGGAACTCTCTATCGCTCGCTATCAGGGGGAATACGTCGCCGGTCTGGCAGTCAAACTCAACGGCTAATCTTCAACAGGAGGATTCGAATGCCAACTCAAGAAGCAAAAGCGCACCGCGTCGGCGAATGGGCAAGCCTGCGTAATACGTCGCCGGAAATTGCCGAAGCCATTTTTGAAGTCGCTCACTATGACGAGAAACTGGCAGAAAAAATATGGGAAGAAGGTAGCGATGAGGTGCTGATCAAAGCCTTTGAGAAAACGGACAAAGACTCGCTCTTCTGGGGCGAACAAATCATCGAACGTAAAAACGTATAACACAAACGCCCCCGCCTGCGCGGGGGCATATGGCTATTTTGCAGCAGTGTTCATGACGTTATCGAACTTATCCAGCGGACAGAAGCCGTTCGCATCCACCGGACATCCTTTCAGTTCCAGGGTTACCCTTTGCGCGGGCGATTTGAGCGTTAACGCTTCCGCATTGCGTAACTGCCGGGCGCTCTGGTAGACATACTCGATTTTCATCAAATCCCGGTTAGCGTTGCCGTCATGCCAGCGTTGGAAGACAAGCTGACCGCCAATCGGCGTTCTCTCATACTGGTCATGGAGCTGATAGGGTTTAAAATCCAGCGCCGTCAGCAGCGACGCGATATTGGAATCATGCCCCACCAGCACGGTAACCTTCGGCGCGCTAACGCGATCGGCAACCAGCACCTTATCGATATATTTCACCAGCGGCGCAGCGACATTGCGCGCCACCGTAGGTGAGGTAAACAGGCTGTCCTGATAGCCGTTTTTCAGTTTTGACAGCACCTTCCACTGCCGATCGGTGTGGATCCCGCCCCAGGCGACCTGATCCATCGGAAACCCTTCGTAATATTGCAGGGTAAACGCATCCACCAGCGAGTTCCCTACTTTCAGCGGCCCCTGCACGCCAGGCTCTTGCTGATAGTTCGCGCTGAAGGTATCTTTCGCATCGATTAGCGAACACTGATGCTTCTCTTTGCAGGACGGCGAGTCCTGATAATGCGTTATCTGCTCAAGCAGTTTATAACTCTCATCAAGATGTAGCTGACTACGCGCCTTTTCCATCGCCTGTACGGCCTGTTGCCGGAACGCGGCGGAATCATCGGTAATCACCGGATTGAAGGTAGGGTCCATAGTGCCCATTTTTTCCTGATGATGAACAGGAATATCACAGCCGGGGAAAGCGCCGGTAATGAAAAATTGCGCGGTGGCGACGGTGCGCTGCAAACTATTCGCATAGGCATATACCGTGTCGGGCGCCGGACATTCTCCTGACGGTATCAGCCCCTGCGCGACCAGCCATTCACGTGTGTAGTGTCCCATATAGACTTCCAGCACGCCGCCTTTCGTCGTCAGTTGCCCGCCGGGAACGTCCCACGCCGGCCAGGCGTTCGGCGTCGACTGCGCCAGTACGCTGCCATTATTCGCCAGCGGCGCCCGCAGATTATGGCGGCTCATCATCAGCACCTGTTGTAATTGATAACCCTCCGGCGTTGTCTGCGCCTGTACGGCGGATGACAACAAAACAGCCCCTGCCACAGCAACAGCGAGTAATGATTTTTTCATCCCTATGACCTCTTGTTGTTATCAAATCGTTCTGAGTGTGACAGAAATGGATCATTTTTCCGGGAACGATTTCGCAAAACGGGGGTTTTTCTTACAGTAAACGCGTTAGCGCCGGGAAACCCCGGCGCATATTCAGAACGTTTTTGCCCACCATAGCCGAAGCTTCATGCCCCAGTAGCTGGTCCAGCCGCTGGTGGTGAACACAACCCGACCTTGTGAAACCACCACCAGCGTTGGCGTCACGCTGATTTCCCAGCCAGCGGATAAGGCGCCGTTAGCATCATTGACGACCGGGAAGTCAACGCCCCTGCGCGCCAGCCAGCGGGCAACCTCAGCGTCATCGCCGGAGCGGAGCGCAACGGTCATGACGTTTTCCCCTTCCGCCGCCAGGCGAGCGACCGCAGGCGTAGTAAAGCGGCATACCCCGCACCAGCTGGCCCAAAAATAGAGCAGTACGGGGCGTTCTTCGCTCAAGGTCGCCAGAGTTGTCGACTCTCCCGTCAGCGTATGTAACGGTGTCGCGGCAAACGCCGGAGGCGCCTGCGGCGCGCGCCAGACGTCCATGACCACCATTATCGCGATGAGGAGCGCCAGAAAAACCGCGGCTTCACGCAGCCAACGCCGCAGTTTACCCGCCATTGGCAGCCGCCAGTTTTTCTTTCACCACCGCTTCCAGCGTATCCCAGGGCACCGCGCCCGGAATCAGCTCGTCGCCAATGATCGTCGCTGGCGTTCCTTGCACGCCGACCAGCCTTGCCAACTGCAAATTAGTGCGTATCGTTTCCATGCTTTTTTCATCCAGAGTCACTGGCGTAGCCCCTGCTTTCTGCTGGGCCTGTTTAATACTGTCATCCGTATGGTAACCGCGCTTTTGCATGAGTTTTTCATGTAGCGCGAGGAACTGTTGCGGATGCTCGCGCCAGGTGGTCAGCGCAATACGCGCCGCCAGTATGGAACTCTCTCCTTTGAATGGCAGCGGTTTAATAATGACCGCAACGTCAGGATATTTCTGCACAATCTTTTCCAGCATCGGATCAAGCTGTTTGCAGTACGGGCAGTTGTAATCCGTAAAGTTCACCAGCGTCAGCTTAGGGTGTTTAGCGCCTATCCGCGGGCTGGCAGGATCGTTAAACAACGCCGCATGGATCAGATTTTCAATCTGCTTTTCCTGATCCGGCGTAAAAGGGGCGGTTTCTTGCGCGATGCTCAGCGTTGAAAACAGCGCCAGCAGTAAAACAATCATGTATTTCATTGGGTTATTCCTTTCGCTTTTTTCAACGTTTGTAATACCGCATCGCGGGTCAGCAAAGTGGGCAGTGCCTCCCCTTCCGGCAATCCGGGGCCATATACCTGATTAAACGGCACGGCGACCTGGCCGCGCGTTTTCAGAAAATCTGTAATGGCATCGGACGGCAGCGTCCAGTCTCCCCGCAGCGCCACAACATCCGGCTGTTGCAAGGCGGCCTGCACATCCTCTTTTTGCAGAACGTTGTATTTATTCACTTTACAGGTAATACACCAGTCCGCAGTGACATCGACAAATACCCGCTTATGCTGTGCCAGCGCCGACTGGATTGCCTGTTCACTCAACGGTTGCCACTGAACAGTGTCTTGCGCGCTCTTTGACGCAGTGAAGCCGAAATGCGGCAGGAGTAACGTCGCCAGCCAGATAGCCGACCCCAGCATCATCAGACCGAGGATCCTGCGCAGGACATTCATCCAACGTCCGGGGCGCGGTAAACGTAGCGCAAGTCCTGGTCGTAGCGCGACCAGTAGCCACGGCGCGCTCATCCCCAGGCCTAGCGCAAGGAACAGCCCCCACAGCGTCGGCAACGACGCC
This sequence comes from Salmonella sp. SJTUF15570, assembly GCF_043357055.1. NCBI lineage: Bacteria > Pseudomonadati > Pseudomonadota > Gammaproteobacteria > Enterobacterales > Enterobacteriaceae > Salmonella > Salmonella sp. SJTUF15570. The sequence continues at coordinate 247,453 of NZ_JBEUKJ010000004.1, forward strand.
GTGAGCGCCACGGCGACCGCCGTGCCCAGAAACGGCGCGCTACAAGGCGTCGCCAGCAGCGTGGCGAATGCCCCCTGCCAGAAATGTCCCGACATACCGTTACCGCCGTAAGTGGCCAGTTTCGTGGTCATAGATGAGGGAAGCCTGAACTCAAAAAGCCCGAACAGGCTGGCGCTAAACAACAACATCACCAGCGCCATAAAACCAATAAACCATACATTCTGGAACTGGACTCCCCAGGCCAGCGCATGGTTTGACAGGCGAAGGAGGGTCATAAACGCCGCCAGCGCCATAAATGACGCAATGATACCGGCGACCGAAGCCAAAAATTGTCGCCTGATGTGAGAGCGGCTTTTTTCCTCTACCAATAAAATAGAGCCAAGTTTCATGCCCAGAACCGGCAGTACGCAGGGCATTAAATTAAGAATCAGTCCGCCGATCAGCGCCATCATTACAACTTGCCAGAAAGGTAGCGCCGCATTGTCCGGCGTTTGCGCTGGCGCAGCGCCAATGGTTTGCGTGCTCTCCTGGGCGATAGCGCCATCGGCTAACACGAGGGTCAGCGATTTGTTGCGCAAATCGGGCGCCTTTTCGCCCCAACTGTCCGTCACCGGCACCGTCGCCTGTAACCTGTCGCCCTCTACGCGCAGGCGAGGCTTCGCAAAATCGACGTCATCTATGGTGTCAAGATAGAGCCCGGGCGATGACCAGCCCGCCGCTCGCGTAGCAGTGACCACCAGTTCTCCCGGGCGATAGCCGACGTCAAGCGAGTCCGTTAGTCCACTGCGGAGCGGAACTTTACCCATCGCCCGCGCATAGTCATGGGCAAAATCGGCATTCTGCACAGTGGGCGTCACGGAAAAGGGGTAATCGGTCAACAGACAAACATTGCTGCAGGTTGATAACGTCAACACGCCGCGCAAGGTCGCGGGCGGCGTACCGCGCACGATCATCGGAAAGGTCACCTCGTCGTGATATCCCTGGGTGGTGATATTCGCCACATCAAAGCGCGAGGGGGTTGGCCAGAACCAGCTTACCTCAGGCATGTCGCCTTTCCAGGCGATAGAGGGCGCCACGCCCCCTTCCCCCGGCGCGCGCCAGTAGGTTTTCCAGCCGTTTTCCAGTTTGACGTCAAGCAACAGCCGGGTCTCGCCGTTAGCGGACGTATCGGCACGTAGCCGTATGCTGGCATGGTCGTTATCGGGCGAGCGCAGCCAGCCGCTTTCCGCCGCCCAGGAGACGGGCAGCCAAAGCCATAACAGGCAGAACAGTATCCGCCTGAACAAAATCATCATATTTTTTCTCCGTGAATGAGTAATTAACCGTTAGCAATAACCGGTCTGTCATTCACGGAAGACACAAAATCGTAGATGTACCCGTAATGTGGGCGGCGAAATAGCCCGTGGAGGCGAAAACGGCAGGCGCATGACCCGGACAGGCGCCAGTAAGGAAAGCAGTAGACAAAGCGCAAGGATAGCGCCTTCAAAGAGTACCGGAGGCGCCGCCAGCAGCGACTTGGCGCTTAATTCACAGGGGGTGACCGGCGAGCCGTCATCTGTCGAGGAGGGAGCGCTGACCACCGCAGCAGAGGCCGTCGCCTGCATCTGCAAGGCGTGCAGGCCCGCCATGCGTTGCGCGGTACAAACCATTACCACGACACATGCAAGGCAAAGAAACCACCAGCCCATCCGTTGTTGTTTCGCCATTGCGCCCTCACTGTTTAACGCGAGTTATCTTAGCCACTGGCGCGGTTTTGGCAACCTTTCCCCTGTAAAGTTATGTCGGCGCGCTGCGCAACCTTCTGATAGTCGAACAACGTAATTTATTCTTACTAATGATATAACTGGTGTTTTCATACGCACTTTTCAGGTTTACCCTACACTTAGTGGAGAAACCTTTTTGGGGTCCCTTCTGTATGTATTGATTTAGCGAGATGATGCTATGGAACTTAAGGATTATTACGCCATTATGGGCGTGAAACCGACGGACGATCTCAAGACGATTAAGACCGCCTATCGCCGACTGGCCCGCAAGTACCATCCAGATGTCAGCAAAGAACCCGATGCCGAAGCCCGTTTCAAAGAGGTTGCTGAAGCATGGGAAGTGCTGAGTGATGAGCAACGGCGCGCCGAGTATGACCAGTTATGGCAACACCGTAACGATCCACAATTTAATCGCCAGTTCCAGCAACACGAAGGCCAGCCGTATAACGCCGAAGATTTTGATGATATTTTCTCGTCTATTTTTGGTCAGCACGGTCGCCATTCGCACCACCGCCACGCCGCACGCGGTCATGATATCGAAATTGAAGTGGCGGTATTCCTGGAAGAAACGCTGGAAGAGCACCAGCGTACGATTAGCTATTCCGTCCCCGTTTATAACGCGTTCGGCCTGGTGGAGCGGGAAATTCCCAAAACATTGAATGTGAAAATCCCGGCTGGCGTCAGCAACGGGCAACGAATCAGACTGAAAGGCCAGGGCACGCCGGGGGAAAACGGCGGACCTAATGGCGATTTATGGCTCGTTATCCATATTGCCCCGCATCCGCTCTTTGATATCGTCAATCAGGATCTGGAAGTCGTCCTTCCGCTTGCCCCATGGGAGGCGGCGCTCGGCGCTAAGGTGTCTGTGCCAACGCTTAAAGAGCGTATTTTGCTGACCATTCCCCCCGGCAGCCAGGCAGGTCAGCGGCTGCGTATCAAAGGAAAAGGATTAGCCAGTAAAAAGCACACTGGCGATCTCTATGCCATCATCAAAATCGTTATGCCGCCGAAACCTGACGAGAAAACAGCTGCCCTGTGGCAACAACTGGCGGACGCGCAGTCGTCCTTTGACCCACGCCAGCAATGGGGGAAAGCATAATGGCTAACATCACTGTCACCTTTACCATCACCGAATTTTGTTTGCACACCGGCGTGACGGAAGAAGAGCTAAACGAAATCGTCGGACTTGGCGTAATTGAGCCTTACGAAGACGATAACGCCGACTGGCAATTCGACGATCGCGCAGCGAGCGTGGTACAACGCGCGCTACGCTTACGCGAGGAGCTGGCGCTCGACTGGCCTGGGATCGCGGTCGCGTTAACGCTGCTGGAAGAGAATTCACGGCTGCGCGAAGAAAACCGGTTACTGCTGCAACGCCTTTCTCGCTTTATCTCGCATCCCTAATCCACGATAAAGGCAATAAACCGAGGGTGGGCTTTCTGCCCACCCCGGATTTACATGCACCCGGTATAATACCAGAATGCCTCTGACATACTTCCCCCAACGGAAGAAATATAGCCTTTCACCGCGCACAACCCGATCAACGAACCGCCAATGTCAGCCATTAATGCGCCATTGCGAAGATCATCGTTTAAATAAAGACCAGCCACACGTTCACATTTTTTAGATACGTCGGTTATTTTTACACGTTAGCGATCATTTATTGCCTGAAGAATATATTCTTTCACTGTTTTGTACTCTCTGGTTGATACGTACCTTCTCCCTGTCAATGCCGGGTAAAATGTACCGCTGCGCTTACAGGTTGCGGTATTTATAAATAAGAAATACAACAGTCACTTACAGTTTAATAATTGAGCGTTATAACATCCACTACCGCCCAATATTTACACCACGCCTAAAATACAAAAATGTAATAGAATGTAAACAAAATAAGAGCATAAAATAAATAACTTATTAAAAAATCAATATAAATAGAGTGGTCAATAAAAAACGATCGTTTTCAACGAGTTATGTTTCTCAGATTTTCATCTATCCTGAATAGGCTTGCGGAAAATGTAATTTACACCATTGACTATTTCACTTAAAAGGTTTCTGTAATGGAATGGAAGGTCGTTGATACAGTTATAAGTCCCTCTACCGGAGTGTCGTTCTCATGCATACATAGCCTAAAAAATCTTAGATTGACCTTATGGTATCAGGCAGATGTTTACATGCCTCCAGGTAGCATTATCATCCCCTTTAATAAGGGGGTCTTAATAAACGATAAACTTTATCCCGTTACTGTTTACAACGTTACCAGGTTTAATCCTGTTCTATGGAAATCGCTTAAAGAAAATAGCCACTGTCCTGGTAACTGCAATCCTAAACCAGAAGCCTGCAGTTATCCTTTCGAGTGTCTGGTATCCGTTTGTCCATTTGGTTTAACCAGAAATATTCAAATAGATAATAAGAAAGTTTAGGAAATAAAGTATGCATTAGCCATACTACTGATTAAGTGTATTCGCGCACGTTTGCAGTATTTTGCAGTTAAATATGTTTGATATAAAAATTGTACAGTTCGGATATTTTTTGATTCGTTTAATCTAACCTTCACTTTGGCAACGAGGAGCCGGTACAGAGGATATTACTGATGGCCGGCAGACAAAGAAACGCATTGCTTTTAACACTGTATAAATTCCATCCGTGACATTCTTCTTTAGTAATATTTCACCAGAGCAATCATCTTACCTTTATTGTGCATAAAAATCAGCAAGTAGTGTTTAGAAAAAATAATGTTTTAGACAAAAGCTCTGCGCGTCATGCTGATCGCCAAAAGCATAACGGGCTGACATCATGTCAGCCCGTGGGTTTACCCCTGCCCTGATACTTACGGTACGCTTATCGTCATATTGTCATGACCGACAATGACAGGGCCCGGGTAATTTTTCATGGCTTCCTGTTGCCAGACGTCATCCGCAACCGTCGCAGGCACCAGATGACTTAACACCAGTTTTTTCACGTGGGCCTCGCGAGCAATCTTACCGACATCTTCAATCGTGGTGTGATGCGACGCAATCGCTTCAGCCAGCGTTTTTCCGTTGCCAATACTATTAGCCAGTTTTGCTACCGAGGGGACATGTACCGCCTCATGTACCAGGATATCCGCCCCTTGGGCAAACGTTGCAAGCGGCGGAAACCAGGACGTATCGCCAGAGAAGACGATTCGCTTACCCTGGGTATCAAAACGGTAAGCAAACGCTTCACCGTCCGGGAAAGGGGAATGAGGCACTTTTAGCGCGCTTATTGTGACCAGTTCATCTTTATAGATGACGCCCTGACCAATATCGGTCGCCTTAACCAGGTTGCGCGGATCGGGTTTCCCCTCTTCTTCCATGCGTAGCGTGATATCCCTGTCAAAAACCTTCCAGCTAGCCTTCGTCATCGCCTGGGTTCCCGGCGGGCCATACACCTGTATGGTATGGTCTTTCAGACCACTTGCCCAGGCATTCATCAGCAAGGAAGGATAATCCAGTATGTGGTCGCTGTGCAGATGGGTGAGCAAAATAGTATTGATGTTGCGCAGTGGAATGCCGTTTTTCACCAGTTGCAGACTGGCGCCGTAGCCGGCATCTATCAGCCATATTTTATCGCCGATAGTGAGCGCCGTCGCTTGCGGTAGTCTGGCTGTATTGAGCAAAGAAGGCCCGCCTTTGGTGCCCAGTAAAACAATGTTGATCTCTTGAGGCGCAGGAGCACCGGCAGCAATGGCAAGGTGGCTTTGCGCCAGCATACAAACCGCCAGCATAGCGACGCTTTTTTTCATCATGTTTTTACTCTTCTTAGTTGAGAAAAGAGGGAACTTCACGTTGGCGAAACTGCGAAGGAGAACAGCCAGCAAGGCGATTAAAGAAACGGGCGAAATAAGCCGGATCTTTAAAACCTAATTGCCAGGCGATCTCGTTGACAGCATTGTCGGAAAAAAGCAGCAGTCGTTTCGCCTCGCGTAATTGCCGATCAAAAATCAGGCGTTTAGGCGGGCGATTAGCAAAACGTCGGCAAATATCGGTCAAACGAGATTCGGTAATATGCAACTCGCAGGCATAATCGGGCACCGTCCAGTGCTGATGGAAGTGGTTGTCAATTAACAGGGTAAAGCGCTGAAAAAGTTTCAGTTCACCGCGCATCCCGGTTGCGGCGTGATCGTCCAGCTTCGCATTACGCAACAGCAAGGTAAATACCGCCTGCGCCAGTAGCACCAGGGTATGTTCGCAGCCAGCCAGTTGCTCCGTGGACTCCCGCTCAATTAGCTGCCAGTAATGTTTGAGCGCCGCCAGCTCGTTGGGTTTATCCGCCAGCGACAGACAGATTCCCGGCAGGCCGAAGGCCTCTCTGGTGCCGGGATAAAGCACTTCCAGCAGCGGCCAAACCAGCTCTTCGCGTACCGTCAGAACATGGCCATCGCTATCCGATTCGGTAATAAAAGCATGCGGCACCGAGGGCGGCGTAAGCACAAATAGCGGCGCCTGCACCGAATAGCGATGATCGTCGAGCTGTAGCTCAATCTGCCCGGTATCAAGAAAGTGCATTTGAAAAAACTGGTCGTGGCGATGCGCCTGCATATCACGACCAAAGAAATCCGCCATACGAGCAAACGACTGATAATGCACATCGTTACTGCCCATGCTTTCGTCATACTCTTTGCTGATATCAATATTGGCGATCGCACGTTGGCACATAGTTTCTCCTCAAGGGGTGGCGCGCGGACGCGATGCTTTCATGGGAATGAGCCAGATAATGGCGGCGCCGACGACTAACAGAGAAGCGACAAACCAGAGTCCGCTATTGAAGCTACCGGTGATATCTTTTAGCCAGCCAATCATAAACGGGCTAAGCGCGGAGCCAATATTGCCGGTGGCATTGATGACCGCAATGCCTATCGCCCTGGCGCGTAAACTGATCGACTGATCCGGCGTGGTCCAGAAGATCGCCATCGCGCTAAAGGAACCCGTGGATGCCATCACGATCCCCAGGAGCTGGATCAGGTTATGGTCGGTCGCCGACGCCAGCAGCCAGCCCGCGGCGGCAAACAGGAACGGCAACGCCGTGTGATGTTTACGCTCCTGATGTTTGTCCGAATGGCGGCTCCAGTAAATCATGCCCAGAATAGTACAAATCTGCGGGATCGCCGCCAGCAGGCCGATGGTGATATTGCTGCTGCCTTCATTAAAACTTTTCAGGATTTGCGGCGTCCAGATACTAATGGCGCTAAGCGTATTGGTAAGGCAAAAATAGGCCAGCGTATACATCAGTACAATTGGCGTGAATACTTCGCGCCACAGACTACGCTGCTGCATGGCGTTATGGCTGATGGCCCCCTCCGGCTGAACCAGCGTCAGGCGGTCATTATCCATCATCTCCTGCAAACATTTTTTATCCTCTGCCGTCAGCCATTTGGCTTTTGCCGGGGTATCATCCAGGTAAAACCAGACCATAATGCCTAACAAAACTGACGGAAATCCCTCCAGCAGGAATAACCACTGCCATCCATGCAGATTGAATATGCCGTCCAGCGATAAAATATAGCCGGAGACAATCGACCCCAACGCGGTAGTGGCTGGCATGGCAATCATAAATAATGCGTTGGCGCGGGCGCGGAAAAATGCCGGGAACCAGTAGGTTAAATAGAGCAATATTCCTGGCAAAAAGCCCGCTTCGGTAATGCCCACCAGCATTCGCAGCACATACAGGCTTTTCGGTCCCACCGCGAACATCGTGGCGGTAGATGCAATGCCCCATAGCACCATAATGGTCGCAATCCAGCGGCGGGCGCCGACGATGCTCAACATCACGTTGCTGGGAATGCCGAAAATGACGTAGGTAGCGTAAAACAGCGTCGTGGCAAGGCCAAACATGGTGGCGCTTAACCCCAGATCCTGCCCCATCGTCAACCCGGCAAAACCGATGTTGATACGGTCTAAAAACGAGAAGATAAACAACACGAATAAAAATACGATCAGTCGGCGGAACAGTTTATTTATGACGGTTTGTTGACCCGTGCTGAGCGCGTTGTGCGAACGGACAGACTCGGGGCTTTCCGGAAGTGCAGATGATGTGTCGCTCATTTTTTTTCCTCTGATGGGAATTTTGTAGGGTACTACGGTTGCCCGGTAGCGCTGCGCTTACCGGGCCAGGCTTAATAGACGCCGGACGCACCGGACAGCTTTTTTTCTGCGCCAAAGCGCGCCGCCAGCGCCTCCGCGCCGCGCGCCAGCAGCGTGGTGTCAACGCCGACGGCGACAAATAGCGCCCCCAGTTCCAGATAACGTTTCGCCAGTGCTTCATTGGCCATCAGAATCCCCGGTGCTTTCCCCGCCGCGCGTATCTGCACGATGGCGTTCTCAATCGCCGCCTGCACTTCCGGGTGCTGCGGATTGCCGGCAAAGCCCATATCGGCGCTGAGGTCCGCCGGGCCGATAAACACGCCGTCAATGCCATCCACGTCGAGAATTGACGCCAGATTGCTCATCGCCTCACGCGTTTCAATCTGCACCAGTACGCACATGGCGTCGTTGGCCTGGTGGAGATAGTCCGGAATGCGATTCCAGCGCGATGCCCGCGCCAGCGCACTGCCCACGCCGCGAATACCAGCAGGCGGATAACGCGTAGCCGCCACGGCGTTTCGCGCTTCATCGGCATTCTGCACCATCGGTATCAGCAGCGTTTGCGCGCCGACGTCGAGCAGTTGCTTAATCTGTACCGGATCGTTCCATGACGGACGCACCACCGGCTGGCTGGGATAAGGCGCAATCGCCTGCAACTGGGTCAACACCGTCTGCACGTTGTTTGGCGCGTGTTCACCGTCGATCAGTAGCCAGTCGAAGCCGGCGCCCGCTAACAGTTCAGCGCTGTAACTGTTGGCAAGCCCCAGCCACAAACCGATTTGCGGACGCCCCGCTTTTAACGTGTCTTTGAAAGCATTTTTCATCGTTTTTTCCTTACACAAACCGGCAACTGATCGCGCCCATGTTGCCGTAATCGACATGGAAGGTGTCGCCCTTGCGCGCCGGCACCGGGCGGGTGAACGAGCCGCCGAGGATGATCTGCCCGGCTTCAAGCTGGACATCGTAGGGGGCAAGCTTGTTCGCCAGCCACGCCACGCCGTTGGCCGGATGATTCAGCACGCCTGCGGCGACGCCGGTTTCTTCGATCACGCCGTTGCGATAGAGCAGCGCGGAAATCCAGCGCAGATCCAGCTCGTCTGGTTTGATGGGACGACCACCGAGGATCACCCCGGCGTTGGCGGCGTTGTCGGAAATGGTGTCGAACACTTTGCGCGGACGCTGGGTTTCCGGGTCGATGTTGTGGCTGCGGGCGTCAATCAGTTCCAGCGCCGGAATCACATAATCCGTGGCGTTGTAGACGTCGAACAGCGTGCAGTGGGGGCCGCGCAGCGGTTTCGCCAGCACGAACGCCAGCTCCACTTCAATACGCGGGACGATAAAACGGTCGGTGGGGATATCGCCGCCGTCATGGAAGAACATATCGTCAAGCAGCGCGCCGTAATCCGGTTCGCTGATTTGCGAGCTGGCCTGCATCGCTTTTGAGGTCAGGCCGATTTTGTGGCCTTTGAGCGTGCGCCCTTCGGCGATCTTGATATTGACCCATTCACGCTGTACGGCATAGGCATCTTCAATAGTGATGTTGGGATAATCCAGCGACACTGCGCGAATCTGTTCACGCTGTTTTTCAGCCTGATTAAGTCGCTGGGCGATCAGGGTATGGGTCTGTTTATCGAGCATAGTGTTTCCTGTTACGTCATTCGGTGCTGCTGTGCCGGGTGGCGACGCGGGTGCGTCTTACCCGGCCTACGGTTCGGTATTGCTTCGTGCATCGTTTTTTTGTAGGCCCGGTCAGCGCAGCGCCACCGGGCGAAAGAGTGTGCTATTTAAATAACGCGTGTACGTTGTTTTGTTTGTAATTGAGCGTTGGATGTAACTCGGCAATCTCAAACGACAGCGCCAGATAGCGGTTCTCCATCAGGTCGGCGAAGTGGGCTTTAATCAGCCCAAACAGCATTTCGCCAACTTCCTGACGGCTCTCCAGGCTGCGCCCGGCGCCGATTTTCAGCGTCATATGCACAAACGCGTAATCATGCTTACCGTCAGCCATCTGCCAGGTATCCAGCCAGTGGGCGCGACTGCGGATACCGCCGATGGGGAAAATCCCGCTGGCGGCCAGCGCCTCGTTTACCTTGCTGAACAGGCCGGGTAAATCAGCCTGCTCGCGAATATTTTCAGTACATTCAGCAATAAAGTGCGGCATAAACACCCCTTACGCAGGCAGCGGGAAAACAGCGTTCACCTGGCCGGTACCGGAGCTGGCGAACAGGTCGGTGATGAACTCCACCTTGCCGTCGTATTTGTCCCAACCCAGCATTCCCAGCAGCATGACCGTGTCGTGCATGTTGCCTTCGCCGTAGCAGTAGTCGGCGTACTCCGGCAACATGGTGCAAAACTCCTTGAATTTGCCCTCGCGCCACAGCTTGACCACGCGCTCGTCCATCTGATGATCAAACTCGCGGGTATAGCTGTTCATCCCCTCTTCCGCCCGTTGGTCGTCAATAAAACGGTGCGACAGAGAACCACTGGCGAATACCGCTACGGTACCGTCATATTTCTCAATCGCCTTGAGAATGGCTTCGCCCAGTCTGCGACTGTCGGCAAAGTCATGCACAGTACAGAACGCCGAGATGGAGACCACTTTGAAGTGCTTGTCGCTGTTCATGTAGCGCATCGGCACCAGCGTGCCATACTCCAGCTTCAGGCTCGGGATGTTATGCGCTTTAGCGCGCACGCCCAGTTTGACTGCCTCGTCGGCGATCAGGTGGCCGAGCTCCGGATTACCGTCATAGTCATAGGTCATGTCGCGAATAAAGTGCGGCAATTCGTTGCTGGTATAGACGCCCTGGAAATGGTCGGCACAATTAATGTGGTAAGCGCTATTCACCAGCCAGTGGGTGTCGAATACGATAATGGTGTCAACGCCCATTTCGCGGCAACGCTTGCCAATTTCAATATGCCCATCAATGGCTGCCTGACGACAACCGTAATTTTTTCCCGGCAGTTCAGAAAGATACATCGACGGCACGTGGGTAATTTTTGCTGCTAACGCTAACTTGCCCATATCAAACTCCCCATTTTGGGATAGGATGGTCGCCCATTGAGATGCAGACGTTTTTCATTTCCGCAAACACTTCGAAGCTATATTCGCCGCCTTCGCGCCCGGTACCGGAGGCTTTCACGCCGCCGAACGGCTGGCGCAGGTCGCGGACGTTCTGGGTGTTAACGAAGACCATGCCGGCTTCAATCCCACGCGCCAGGCGCAACACTTTGCTCACGTCCTGGGTCCAGATATAAGAGGCCAGACCGTATTCCACGTCGTTCGCCAAACGTAACCCTTCCGCTTCGTCTTTGAATGGCAGCAGACAGGCGACTGGCCCAAAGATCTCTTCCTGCGCGACGCGCATACGGTTATCGACATCGGCCAGCACGGTTGGGCGCAGGAAGTTACCGCCTTTCAGATGCGCAGGCAGGTCAGTGGGTTTTTCCGCACCGCCCGCCAGCAGCGTTGCGCCCTCTTCAATGCCGAGGCGAATATAACCGGAGACTTTTTCCCAGTGCTGTTGGCTAATCAGCGCGCCGACCTGGGTGTTCGGGTCGGTCGGATCGCCGACACGCAGGCGATTCGCGCGTTCGGCAAAGCGCTTCACGAACTCAGGGTAAATGCTCTGCTGGATAAAGATGCGCGACCCGGCGGTGCAGCGTTCGCCGTTGATCGAGAAGATGGTGAACAGCGCGGCGTCCAGCGCGCGCTCAATGTCGGCATCTTCAAAAATCAGCACCGGCGATTTGCCGCCCAGCTCCATCGAGTATTTTTTCAGGCCGGCATTTTTCATGATATTGCGACCGGTGGCGGTACCGCCGGTAAACGACACCGCACGCACGTCATGGTGGCGTACCAGCGCATCGCCCGCCGTCGCGCCGTAGCCCTGCACCACGTTCAGCACGCCTGCCGGAATTCCTGCCTCCAGCGCCAACTCGCCCAGCCTGTCGGCAGTCAACGGCGACAGCTCGGACATTTTGAGCACCGCGGTGTTACCCAGCGCCAGGCACGGCGCAACTTTCCAGGTCGCGGTCATAAACGGCACGTTCCACGGCGACACCAGCGCGCAGACGCCGACGGGCTGCACCAGCGTATAATTGAGCATTTTATCGTCAACCGGATAGGTCTTGCCGTTCATCTGCTGGCACACTTCGGCGAAGAATTCGAAGTTATGCGAGGCGCGCGGGATCAGCACGTTTTTAGTCTGGTGAATAGGCAGACCGGTGTCGGCGGTTTCCATCGCCGCGATTTCCGGTACGTTCTGGTCAATCAGGTCGCCAAGGCGGCGCATCAGGCGCGCGCGCTCTTTCATCGGTAGGTTGGCCCATTTCGGGAACGCCTCTTTGGCCGCCGCGACAGCCTGGTTCACTTCTGCTTCACCGCCGGAGGCTACTTCCGCCAGCACGTCACCGGTCGCCGGGTTAGTGGTCTGGAAGTAGTCGTTACCTGCAACGTTTTTGCCGTTAATCCAATGATTTATTTTCTTCATTTTGCGCTCTCCTCACTGACGATTCGGTTAACCAGGCGACCCACGCCTTCTACTTCCACGACAACTTCATCCCCCGGCACCACATCGGACAGCCCTTTCGGCGTACCGGTGGCAATCATGTCGCCCGGTTGCAACGTCATAAATTCGCTCAGATAAGAAATCAGGAACGGGATGCTGAAGATCAGATCGGCGGTCGTCCCTTCCTGGCGCAGCTCACCGTTGACAAAGGTGCGTAACGTCAGGTTGTGCGGATCAGAAACCGCCTCTTTATCCACAATCCACGGGCCTATCGGCGTCAGGCCGTCGCGGCTTTTTACCCGCAGATTCGGACGGTAGTAGTTTTCCAGATAGTCGCGGATCGCGTAGTCGTTGCAGACGGTGTAACCGGCCACATACTCCATAGCTTCGGCTTCGCTCACCTTACGCGCCGTTTTGCCAATCACCACGACCAGCTCGGCTTCATAGTGCATATATTCGACGTTGTTCGGGCGCACCGACGTTTGGTGATGTTCGGTAAAGGTGTTTGGCGCTTTGATAAATACCAGCGGCTCTTTCGGCGGCGTAAATGCCAGCTCGCTGGCGTGATCGGCGTAGTTCAACCCCAGCGCAAATAACGTTCCCGTCGCTGACAGCGGCCACGTAAACGTCTGGTGGCGGGCGAATTCATCTTCTGCGACAACCGGATTTTCCAGCGCGGGTAAACCTTTCGCCAGAATACGCACCCGATCGCCGGGACGCAGCGCAACGCGATTCTGCGGCGTACCGAGTAAGATCGCATCGCCAGGGTTAAGCGTAGCGAACTCACTTAACGCGCTAAGCAGTTGTGCGGCGCTACGCTGTAAATCGGCAGTATTCCAGTGGTCCGCTTCTCGTCCGTTGATTTCAGTGATAATGGTGAGGTTATCCACATCACTCAGCGGCGCCATTTCACCCAGCGGGCAAAAGCCATCGCGACATTTCGCTTTAATCGCCGGGCGATAAAAGCTCTCTTCCGGCAGGCTGACCTCGTTAGCCAGCGCATACCCGGCGATATAGTCCGCCGCCGCTTCAGGGCGTATCCGGCTGGCGGTTTTCCCCACGATGAGCGCCACTGTCGCGCCGCTCAGTACCTTTTCTCCCTGCGGATAAGGAATGGGTTCGCCGTAACGAATCACCGTATTACGCGGCTTGATGAACCACACTGCGGTTTTAGGCGGCGCATTATAGGGAGGCTGAGAGAAAGCCTCTTGCCAGGCATCAAGCTGACTGCGATGGTTTAACGCAACGGCGAAAACAGTACCCTTCATACATAAACTCCTCAGGCCGATTTAACGGGCTGTGATTTCATTAATATATTAATAATTAGATTTATGCTTTCGCTGTACATTTAGCAAGCTGAAGTAAAGTATTTGTGATGCGATTAACAATATTTTCACAAAATAATAATTAAATGCATATATATCAAATAGTTAAATAAAAGACTTTGTTTCTGTTAAACTTTGGACATAAAACAGATGTCATAGCTCACATCGGTAAACACGATTATTCAGGTATTAATAATTCTGCAAAAGAGAAACGCTTATGCATGATTCATTAACCATCGCCTTGCTTCAGGCGCGCGAAGCGGCAATGACCTATTTCCGCCCCATCGTTAAAAGCCACAATCTGACCGACCAGCAATGGCGCATTGTGCGAATCCTGGCCGATAGCCCCTCTATGGATTTTCACGAGCTGGCCTTTCGTACCTGTATTTTGCGTCCAAGTCTGACCGGAATATTGACGCGCATGGAGCGAGACGGACTGGTGTTGCGACTCAAGCCGGTTAACGATCAGCGTAAGTTATATGTCATGTTGACGGAGCAGGGACAAACGTTGTACGCCCGTGCCCGAAGCCAGGTAGAAGAGGCTTATCGAAAAATTGAGGCCGATTTCACGCCCGAAAAAACACAGCAATTGATGCTGCTGCTGGACGATCTTATTGCTCTGGGGCGCCAGCATCCTGATAGCGAAGCGGAAGCATAGTATTCTTACCTTCCCACGCCGCCGACACGGGAATCCCCTCCCGCTTACAACGTTGACGGCGATCGCATTTTACTCTTCTTCTTCGACGTTCATCTGAAAAGTACCCGCCGTTGTCCTGAAAGTCTCTTCACAGTTTACGCTTCTGCCTATTCAATTAAACAACAAATAAGAAACATATTATTAACAAAACATTCCGATTAACGAGGAAGAGGCCGCAATGAAACCTGAAGATTTTCGTACTGATAACAAGCGTCCGTTAACGGGCGAAGAGTATTTAAAAAGCCTGCAGGACGGGCGGGAAATTTATATTTACGGCGAACGCGTTAAAGATGTTACGACACATCCGGCATTCCGCAATGCCGCAGCCTCTGTCGCACAACTGTATGACGCATTACATAAACCGTCGATGCAAGATACCCTGTGCTGGAATACCGATACCGGCAGCGGCGGTTATACGCATAAATTTTTCCGCGTGGCGAAAAGCGCAGACGATCTGCGCCAACAGCGTGATGCTATCGCCGAGTGGTCACGCCTGAGTTACGGCTGGATGGGACGCACACCGGATTACAAAGCCGCCTTTGGCTGCGCTCTGGGCGCTAACCCAGCCTTCTACGGCCAGTTTGAGCAGAACGCCCGCAACTGGTACACCCGTATTCAGGAGACCGGCCTGTACTTTAACCATGCAATCGTCAACCCGCCCATTGACCGCCACAAACCTGCCGACGAAGTGAAAGACGTCTATATCAAGCTGGAGAAAGAGACGGACGCCGGGATTATTGTCAGCGGGGCAAAAGTCGTCGCCACTAACTCCGCCCTGACTCACTACAACATGATTGGTTTCGGCTCAGCCCAGGTGATGGGCGAAAACCCGGATTTTGCTCTGATGTTTGTCGCGCCAATGGATGCCGAAGGCGTAAAACTTATTTCACGCGCCTCGTATGAAATGGTCGCGGGCGCGACGGGCTCGCCGTTTGATTATCCACTCTCCAGCCGCTTTGATGAAAACGATGCCATTCTGGTGATGGACAAGGTGCTGATCCCGTGGGAAAACGTATTAATTTACCGTGATTTCGATCGTTGCCGTCGCTGGACGATGGAAGGCGGCTTTGCCCGTATGTATCCACTGCAAGCCTGTGTTCGTCTGGCGGTTAAACTTGATTTCATTACCGCGCTGCTGAAAAAATCGCTCGAATGTACGGGTACCGTAGAGTTCCGGGGCGTGCAGGCCGATCTCGGCGAAGTCGTGGCCTGGCGCAATATGTTCTGGGCATTGAGCGATTCTATGTGTTCTGAAGCAACCCCGTGGGTAAACGGCGCCTGGCTGCCGGACCACGCCGCGCTGCAAACCTATCGTGTCATGGCCCCAATGGCCTACGCGAAAATTAAAAATATTATTGAACGTAACGTTACCAGCGGCCTGATTTACCTGCCTTCCAGCGCCCGCGATCTGAATAATCCGCAAATCGACCAGTACCTGGCGAAATACGTACGCGGCTCTAACGGAATGGACCATGTTGAACGTATCAAAATTCTTAAATTGATGTGGGATGCCATCGGCAGCGAGTTCGGCGGTCGCCATGAGCTGTACGAGATTAACTACTCGGGCAGCCAGGATGAAATTCGTCTGCAGTGCCTGCGTCAGGCCCAGAGCTCCGGCAATATGGATAAGATGATGGCAATGGTCGATCGCTGCCTCTCCGAATACGATCAGAATGGCTGGACGGTTTCGCATTTGCACAATAACGACGACATCAATCAACTGGATAAGCTGCTGAAATAACGCGGCAGGAGGTTCTCATGCAAGTAGATGAACAACGTCTGCGTTTTCGCGATGCGATGGCAAGTCTGGCGGCAGCGGTCAACATCGTAACCACGGCGGGTCACGCCGGACGCTGCGGTATCACCGCAACAGCGGTCTGTTCCGTCACCGATACGCCGCCCTCCGTGATGGTATGTATTAATGCCAATAGCGCCATGAACCCCGTCTTTCAGGGCAACGGCAGGCTGTGCATTAATGTACTTAACCATGAGCAGGAGCTGATGGCGCGCCACTTTGCCGGTATGACGGGGATGGCGATGGAAGAGCGTTTTCACCAGCCATGTTGGCAAAACGGGCCGCTGGGCCAGCCAGTACTTAACGGCGCGCTGGCCGGTCTTGAAGGCGAGATCAGCGAGGTACAAACCATTGGCACGCATCTGGTGTATCTGGTGGCGATCAAAAATATTATTCTTAGCCAGGATGGGCATGGCCTGATTTATTTCAAACGCCGTTTTCATCCGGTCAGACTTGAGATGGAAGCGCCTGTTTAACCGTCACTCATGCCCACAAGCGGGATAACCACCGCTTGTGGGAGAAGAGTCGATACGCTGAAGATTTTTATTCCCGCCGCGATGTTTGCTCGCCATAAATCGCGGCGATTAATACAATCTAAGAGCCTATCCCACCAGGCGTTATTGGCGCAGCCAGTTTGGACACGGACAGCGCGCAAAAACCGGAGCGTACACGTAGTACGTGAGGTTTGACTCGCTACGCTCGCCCTTCGGGCCGCCGCAAGCGGCGTTCAAAACGCTAACGCGTTTTGGCGAGCACTGCCCAGGACCAAAATGGCAAGTAAAATAACCCTAATGGGATAGGCTCTAAATTAGCTCCCGCGATAGGTTGAATAACCATACTGACTTAATAACAGCGGCACATGATAGTGCTCATTCGTTTTGCTGATATGAAACTCGACGGGAATCTCCGGGAAAAACGTATCCAGTTTTTTACTTTCAAAATACTGGCCGGTTTTAAAAATAACGCGATAATCCCCCGGCGCGGCAGCTTTTTCGGGCCACAGTGCTTTAATACGTCCATCCTGGTCGGTATGCCCGGTGTTTAATTGCGTCCATCCGTTATCCTTTTTCTGCTCCAGTACCACCTCCACGCCGGGCGCCGGTTTGCCTGTTTGCTGATCGAGAATATGTACGCTGAGAATATTGTTGCCAGCGGCCAGCGCCATTGCCGGGGCTGCAACAAGAGATGCTATCACGGTAGCCAGTATATATCGTTTCATGCTTCACTCCTTTACGGTATTGATGCAGGAAAATATATCTGGCGCGTCCAGGATTAACCTTACACGGACATGACAATTATGTCATCTTGTTGGAGATTTACGGATTCGCTACCAAGCCTATGGCATACTGCGTTGATGAAGATTTTATTGATTGAAGATAACCAGAAAACCATTGAGTGGGTATGTCAGGGACTCACGGAAGCAGGCTATGTGGTTGATTATGCCTGTGATGGACGAGACGGATTGCACCTGGCGCTTCAGGAACATTATTCATTGATTATTCTTGATATTATGCTGCCGGGGCTTGATGGATGGCAGGTTTTACGCGCGTTACGCACTGCGCATCAGTCCCCTGTTATTTGCCTGACGGCGCGCGACTCGGTTGAGGATCGCGTCAAAGGTCTTGAGGCGGGCGCTAATGATTACCTTGTTAAGCCTTTTTCCTTCGCCGAACTGCTGGCCCGGGTGAGAGCTCAACTCAGACAGCACGTCCCGGTCTTTACCCGACTGACGATCAATGGTCTGGACATGGATGCCACAAAGCAATCGGTGTCACGAAATGGCAAACCGATTTCCCTGACCCGCAAAGAATTCCTGCTCCTCTGGTTACTGGCGTCCCGGGCAGGAGAAATCGTGCCCCGAACCGCGATCGCCAGCGAAGTTTGGGGAATTAACTTTGATAGTGAAACCAACACCGTTGATGTCGCGATTCGTCGGCTGCGCGCCAAAGTAGACGATCCATTTGAAAAGAAGCTCATTATGACCGTCCGGGGGATGGGTTATCGATTACAGGCGGAAACGTCGCAGAATGGTTAAGTTATCAATGACGCTGCGCCTGACAATTTCTTTTATCGCCATCCTTATCCTCGCCTGTACCGGCATTAGCTGGACGCTCTATAACGCGCTGAGCAAAGAATTAACGTATCGGGATGATATGACGCTAATAAATCGGGCGGCGCAAATGCAGCAACTGTTACTGGATGGCGCCAGGCCGGAAAATCTGCCGCTCTATTTCAATCGGATGGTGGATACGAAGCAGGATATCTTATTGATCCATTCAGCAACAGGCCACAATGTTGCGATTAATCATAGTGGTATCCCCGACCAACGCTTTAACGAGATTCCGCTGGCTAAAAACATCACCCGCGAAACCTTATTTCGCCAGGCGGTACAAGGCACGGAGCTGACCGCGGTACGAGTAAACGCCAGAAGCGGCGATGACCCGCTGACCCTTACTATTGCCAGGCTGGCGACGGAAAGGCGGCAAATGCTGGCGCAATATCGCCGCAACAGTTTGCTGATGAGCCTTATCGCGATCCTCGTCTGTTCGGCGCTCAGTCCATTAGTCATCAGAAACGGGCTGCGGGCCATTACGTCGCTCAGCCGACTCACCGCGGCGACAGATAGCGGCACACTTCGCCAGCCGTTGGCGGAACAGGCGTTACCCGTTGAGCTCAGGCCGCTTGGACAAGCGCTAAATACCATGCGCCAGAAGCTTTCCGATGATTTTGAACGCCTGAACCAATTTGCCGACGATCTGGCGCATGAGCTGCGCACGCCGGTTAATATTTTACTGGGGAAGAATCAGGTGATGCTGAGTCAGGAACGCAGCGCCGAAGAGTATCAACAAGCCCTTGTCGATAATATTGAAGAGCTGGAGGGACTGTCGCGACTGACAGAAAATATTCTCTTTCTGGCACGCGCGGAGCACCAGAATATAGCGGTAAAAAAACAGCCTGTTTCGCTCAATGCGCTGGTCGAAAATATGCTGGATTATCTTAGCCCCCTTGCCGAGGAGAAGCGCATCTGTTTTATAAATCAATGTCAGGGAACGGTATGGGCTGACGAAATATTATTACAAAGAGTGCTCTCAAACCTGCTGACGAATGCCATCCGTTATTCTGATGAAAACGCCGTGATACGTATTGAAAGCGCTTATGATGATAACGTTGCAGAAATTCGGGTCGCTAATCCGGGCAGCCACCCCGCCGATGCGGATAAGCTTTTCCGGCGTTTTTGGCGAGGAGATAATGCCCGCCATACTGCTGGTTTCGGCCTGGGGCTATCGTTGGTTAATGCGATTGCTCTATTGCACGGTGGCTCGGCATCTTACCGATATGCCGATGAACATAATATCTTTTCGGTTCGTCTGCCTGATAGCGGTGATAGCTAAGGTCAGTACAGGTTCTGTTCCCCTTCCCTGCCACAGGGCTGTGGTTATCAATACAACCTCAATAAAAAGAAAATAAAGGATGCCGGCAAAGAATATTGCTGGCTCGATCACTTTCTCGGTTTCCAATCCAGGGTCAATTCATCCCATAACGCGTTATTCAGTGGGAACCTTTATGAAAAAGTATCTTGCATTCGCCGTTACGCTGCTGGGTATGGGTAAAGTCATCGCCTGTACTACCCTTTTGGTAGGCAATCAGGCTTCGGCTGACGGCTCCTTCATTATCGCGCGCAACGAGGATGGCTCGGCAAATAACGCCAAGCATAAGGTTATTCATCCCGTCGCGTTTCATCAACAAGGCGAGTATAAAGCACATCGCAACAATTTTAGCTGGCCGCTTCCGGAGACAGCGATGCGCTATACGGCAATTCATGACTTTGATACTAACGATAACGCCATGGGTGAAGCCGGTTTCAATTCGGCGGGCGTCGGAATGAGCGCAACGGAAACCATTTACAACGGCAGAGCGGCGCTGGCTGCCGATCCTTACGTGACAAAAACGGGAATCACGGAAGACGCCATTGAGTCCGTGATCCTGCCAGTGGCGCAATCGGCGCGTCAGGGCGCCAAATTACTGGGCGACATTATTGAACAAAAAGGCGCGGGCGAAGGTTTCGGCGTCGCGTTTATTGATAGCAAAGAGATATGGTATCTGGAGACGGGAAGCGGTCATCAATGGCTGGCAGTACGACTTCCGGCAGATAGCTATTTCGTTTCCGCCAATCAGGGACGTTTACGCCATTACGATCCGAATGATAACGCGAATTATATGGCGTCACCAACGTTAGTAAGCTTTGCGAAAAAGCAGGGATTATATGATCCGGCCCGCGGCGAATTCGACTTCCATCAAGCCTATTCGCAGGATAACAAAAACGATACCACCTATAATTATCCGCGCGTCTGGACGCTACAACATCAGTTTAATCCGCATCTGGATACGGTCGTTAGCGAAGGGAAAACATTTCCTGTTTTTTTAACGCCAATAACGAAAATTAGCGTGGCGGCAGTAAAAAACGCGTTACGCAATCACTATCAGGGAACGTCGCACGACCCTTATGCCAGTCATAATCCACAAGAACCATGGCGACCTATATCCGTTTTTCGTACCCAGGAGTCGCATATTTTACAGGTCAGACCGAAATTACCGCAGGCTATCGGTAACGTAGAATACATCGCCTATGGAATGCCATCTCTTAGCGTCTATCTCCCCTATTATCAGGGAATGCGTCATTATCAACCCGGAGATGATAAAGGAACCGATCGGGCGAGCAACGACTCTACCTACTGGACATTCCGCACGCTGCAAACGCTGGTTATGCAGGACTACAATGCGTTTGCGCCAGATGTGCAACACGCCTGGAAAACATTTGAACAGCAAACAGCTAAGCAGCAGTATAAGATGGAACAGAGCTATCTGAGATTATATGCGTCGCATCCGAAAGAAGCGCAACGCTTACTGCAAAATTTTGAAGATAAAACGATGCAAAATGCGCAGACGCTCGCCCGTCGCCTGACCAATAATATTATTACGACAATGACTTACCGCACAGATATGAAATATCACTTTTCAAGTACGCAACCATAAATTTAATGACAATCTATTAGCCACTCATACACAATAAGATAAAGCGGCACCAGAATTAGCCAGATATAAAAGACAATAATTATTATGGATTCATAGAGAGGATAGTTTATGACACTCCAGGCAAATATCAGCAGAGAGACAAAAGCGGCAAAAACCCAGGAGGTATATAAGCACGTTGTTCTTTTCAAAATGGCCGCCTCCTCTCGCATAAAACGATAACTACAGCTTATGTCCCGTGTTACATAACTTTTCCCGACAGGCCTCTTTTACCCATGCTGAAAAATTCCGCGTCTTTTCAGATTTCAACGCGAATTCTATCTGTTCAAGCATGGAATAGGAAAAACGAATATTCTTCGTCACGGTCTTACTTGTCCGGGGCTTTGCTGGCATACACACACCTGTATAACATTTGATGTAACGCCGTTACTTTACGCAGGAGTAAATCGGTGAATTTGATCTGAATCAAGAAGGTGGGTTTTCAATAAAAGTTGTGCCCTAAATTGTGAAGTTTGTAGATTTTATGAACATTTGATGTACCGATCTCCCCCATGATCGCCACTACGTATGGACGTCAGGATGCCTCCCCGCCTGATCAGAAGCGTTTCCTCATTAAAAAGGACATTTTTTTAAAGTTCCTGGTGCATAAAAGTCACATCCTTTTAAAGGGTTGTTAACCCTGTTGAATGTTCCCACTCCCCTATTCAGGAATATTAAAAACGCTATGCAAATACAGAGCTTCTATCACTCAGCTTCACTAAAAACCCAGGAGGCTTTTAAAAGCCTACAAAAAACCTTATACAACGGAATGCAGATTCTCTCAGGCCAGGGCAAAGCGCCGGCTAAAGCGCCCGACGCTCGCCCGGAAATTATTGTCCTGCGAGAACCTGGCGCGACATGGGGGAATTATCTACAGCATCAGAAGACGTCTAACCACTCTCTGCATGACCTCTATAACTTACAGCGCGATCTTCTTACCGTCGCGGCAACCGTTCTGGGTAAACAAGACCCGGTTCTAACGTCAATGGCAAACCAAATGGAGTTAGCCAAAGTTAAAGCGGACCGGCCAGCAACAAAACAAGAAGAAGCTGCGGCAAAAGCATTGAAGAAAAATCTTATCGAACTTATTGCAGCACGCACTCAGCAGCAAAATGGCCTACCTGCAAAAGAAGCTCATCGCTTTGCGGCAGTAGCGTTTAGAGACGCTCAGGTCAAGCAGCTTAATAACCAGCCCTGGCAAACCATAAAAAATACACTCACGCATAACGGGCATCACTATACCAACACGCAGCTCCCTGCCGCAGAGATGAAAATCGGCGCAAAAGATATCTTTCCCAGTGCTTATCAGGGAAAGGGCGTATGCAGTTGGGATACCAGGAATATTCATCACGCCAATAATTTGTGGATGTCCACGGTGAGTGTGCATGAGGACGGTAAAGATAAAATGCTTTTTTGCGGGATACGTCATGGCGTGCTTTCCCCCTATCATGAAAAAGATCCGCTTCTGCGTCAGGTCGGCGCTGAAAACAAAGCCAAAGAAGTATTAACTGCGGCACTTTTTAGTAAACCTGAGTTGCTTAACAGAGCCTTAGCGGGCGAAGCGGTAAGCCTGAAACTGGTATCCGTCGGGTTACTCACCGCGTCGAATATTTTCGGCAAAGAGGGAACGATGGTCGAGGATCAAATGCGCGCATGGCAATCGTTGACCCAGCCGGGAAAAATGATTCATTTAAAAATCCGCAATAAAGATGGCGATCTACAGACGGTAAAAATAAAACCGGACGTCGCCGCATTTAATATGGGTGTTAATGAGCTGACGCTCAAGCTCGGCTTTGGCCTTAAGGCATCTGATAGATATAATGCCGAAGCGCTACATCAGTTATTAGGCAATGATTTACGCCCTGAAGCCAGACCAGGTGGCTGGGTTGGCGAATGGCTGGCGCAATACCCGGATAATTATGAGGTCGTCAATACATTAGCACGCCAGATTAAGGATATCTGGAAAAATAACCAACATCATAAAGATGGCGGCGAACCCTATAAACTCGCACAACGCCTTGCCATGTTAGCCCATGAAATTGACGCGGTGCCCGCCTGGAATTGTAAAAGCGGCAAAGATCGTACAGGGATGATGGATTCAGAAATCAAGCGAGAGATTATTTCTTTCCATCAGACCCATATGTTAAATGCGCCTGGCAGCCTTCCGGATAGCGGTGGACAGAAAATTTTCCAAAAAGTATTACTGAATAGTGGCAACCTGGAGATTCAGAAACAAAATACGGGCGGGGCGGGAAACAAAGTACTGAAAAATTTATCGCCAGAGGTGCTCAATCTTTCCTATCAAAAACGAATTGGGGATGAAAATATTTGGCAGTCAGTAAAAGGCATTTCTTCATTAATCACATCTTGAGTCTTGAGGTAACTATATGGAAAGTCTATTAAATCGTTTATATGCCGCGTTAGGCCTGGATGCGCCAGAAGATGAGCCACTGCTCATCATTGATGATGGGATACAGGTTTATTTTAATGAATCCGATCATACACTGGAAATGTGCTGTCCCTTTATGCCATTGCCTGACGACACTCTGACTTTGCAGCATTTTTTACGTCTTAACTACGCCAGCGCCGTCACTATCGGCGCTGACGCAGACAATACTGCTTTAGTGGCGCTTTATCGCTTGCCGCAAACCAGTACCGAAGAAGAGGCGCTCACTGGTTTTGAATTATTCATTTCTAACGTGAAGCAATTGAAAGAGCGTTATGCATAATTTAATACATCAACATGCTTTCTTAATGAGATAAAGCGCGATACGTATGCCCTTTACAAGAGACAAGACCAGAATCTTTGGTGGAAATGTAAGGGGCAAACGTTCCTCTCTCTCATTTCGCTCTGTTTGCGGGAGCATTTTTAGTGTGTAAGTATTCCTGATCATCAGGTTTTTACGCCATCTACGCGCATTTATTCTGCTATAAGTTGAAATACTGCAAAAAAATATTAGTGCTTATTATTTTTTCTTTAAGTAAATTTTCGCTCAACAAACTTAATTGTTTATTCAATGATGATGAAGCGTGAGTTATGCTGGAAATGAAGGAAGCCAATAGCAAGGATAATCTGATTATTCACGGGTGATATTATGAGACATCGTATATTTTTACCATTGCTTCTGGTGTTGTCGGCTACAGCCTTTTCGGCATCGGCGATGGCTGCCAGTGATTCCCCCCCACCACCAGATAATACAAAACACGCCTCCGGTGGCTGGCCGTCAGGCCCCGCATCATGGGTTCACCCACCCTGGTGTGATAACTGGCCACAAGATATAGAGATACCAGATTTTTGGTGTGATGTATGTGGTTGTTAATTTTTTACAGAAAGCTATAACAACCATATCAGGATTGAGAGTATTTCTGATCATTATGTTTCATCAGTTCCTGATGAACTGAATATGACTTCAGGCTGGCGTGTTTTATTAACGTCAGCCTGATTTTTTACAACATCATATTACTGACTTACAGGCGCAGCTAGTGCGTTCTATATCTAAGCTGGTGATTGTAACGACCCCGACAGTACTTCTGCTTCACCGTTATGGCAGATATCATCGCCTCTTGTCAGATGCCAGACACCTACTCATACTCAACCAAAGCTCTAAATACAAAAATCACCTTATATCTTTTTTTATTATTCCTTGTATAAATGTGACTTGACTCACACCTATAAGGAATCGACTCACTTCCATAAGAAGGAATCAAAATGCCAATAACTAACGCGTCCCCAGAAAATATATTAAGATATTTGCATGCGGCCGGTACCGGTACGAAAGAAGCAATGAAAAGTGCAACTTCACCACGCGGTATACTGGAATGGTTTGTCAATTTTTTTACCTGTGGTGGAGTAAGAAGAAGCAATGAAAGATGCTTTCGGGAGGTAATTGGAAAACTGACCACATCATTATTATATGTAAATAAAGATGCTTTCTTCGATGGTAATAAAATATTTCTGGAGGATGTCAACGGGTGTACTATATGTCTGTCATGTGGAGCAGCATCCGAAAATACGGATCCCATGGTCATTATTGAAGTGAGCAAAAATGGAAAAACTGTAATGGATAAAGTTGATAGCGAGAGATTTTGGAATGTATGTCGAATGTTAAAGCTGATGAGTAAACATAATATACAACAGCCTGATTCACTTATAACCGAGGATGGTTTTCTGAACCTGCGCGGAGTAAACCTGGCTTATAAAGATTTCCAGGGGGAAGATTTGTCAGAAATAGATGCTTCTGATGCAGATTTCCGTGAAACAAATCTTTCTAATGTAAATTTAGTTGGTGCAATTTTGTGTTGTGCAAATCTACACGCTGTAAATCTAATGGGTTCAAACATGACTAAAGCAAACCTGACTCACGCAGACCTGACTTGCGCTAACATGTCCGGTGTAAACTTAACCGCTGCAATTCTATTCGGCTCAGACTTAACTGACACCAAATTAAATGGTGCAAAATTAGATAAGATAGCTCTAACTTTAGCGAAAGCATTAACAGGAGCCGATCTGACAGGTAGTCAACATACCCCTACTCCACTCCCGGATTACAATGATAGAACTCTTTTCCCCCATCCGATATTTTAGTCGAGATAAAGGGATTTTATAAACAAGAAGTATTCAAACAGAGGCCCCCTTGTTTTATTAAATAAACCCCGCCCCTAAGTTTCATTATAAATAACATTTTCAGCGTATTACTTGTTGGCTTTGTCTGAATCATAGCGTTATCTGTATGTGGCACATTAACTAAAAACACTATTATTGTTTAATTTAAATAATTCATAATTGTAGTCAGGAAATAAGAAGTTATGCTTCCGGTCACCTACAGATTAATACCTCAAAGCGGAGTATCCACATATGGATTAAATACCGCAGATACACCTGTTTTCCCCGATATTCCCGAACATGCACCAAACCCCTCACGGCTACGCCTTGCTCATGACAGCCTTGCCATAAACAGTGAATTCCGTCTGGAGCCAGAGTGTGTGGTGGAGTACCTTATCTCAGGCGCGGGTGGAATAGACCCTGATACAGAAATTGATGACGACACTTATGACGAATGCTACGATGAACTATCCTCCGTACTTCAAAATGCGTATACCCAAAGCGAAACATTCCGCAGACTGATGAATTACGCATATGAAAAAGAACTACATGATGTGGAGCAGCGCTGGCTACTGGGGGCAGGCGAAGCCTTTGAAACTACCGTGGCTCAGGAACACTTCAAACTTTCAGAAGGCAGGAAAGTTATTTGTCTCAATCTGGACGATTCTGATGATTCATATACCGAACATTATGAAAGTAACGAAGGACCACAACTTTTTGACACAAAACGTTCATTTATTCATGAAGTTGTACATGCACTGACCCATCTTCAGGATAAAGAAGAAAATCATCCAAGAGGCCCTGTTGTCGAATATACCAACATTATTCTGAAAGAGATGGGGCATCCTTCACCTCCCAGAATGGTCTACATCTTCAATAAATAGACACATCGGGAAACGAAAAGAAACTAAAGACTCGCGTAGTCCGTTTTTTCGGGAAATGTTCTGGCAGTATTTTCTAACTATATTCTAAGCGCCTAAAAAACAAAGGGGCTACCTTTCGGTAACCCCTTGTTTAATCTGGCGGAAGCGCAGAGATTCGAACTCTGGAACCCTTTCGGGTCGCCGGTTTTCAAGACCGGTGCCTTCAACCGCTCGGCCACACTTCCGGAATGAGGCGCACTATAAACATCCCGGTGCGTCATGTAAAGACCGAATGTGTTCGTTTGCGTGAAAAACAGGCAAAATTTCGTTAATTGCCTGAAATAGCGGCACATTGACCATTTATTCAACACAAAAACGGGCTTAATACGTGTTGTTCGTCCCCACTGTTTTACCGCTGTGATTATCAATTTTTTATCGGTAACGCGTGGTTGGCGCTGCCGCCTGTTTTATGGCGTAGCGCCAGGCATGAAAAGACCGTTTTAACGACGGTAATCACCTGAAATCTCTTAAGGAAACTAAACGTAAACGAATGCGTAAAGATGGGTAAAACCACTGGGTGACAGTGACTGTTTTTATTATTCTCCTTTATTAATTACATCTGTCATAAGAGAGTGACTAATGGATCGTATCATTACATCATCGCGTGATCGTAGCTCGCTACTGAGTACGCACAAAGTACTGCGCAACACCTATTTTCTGTTGAGCCTGACGCTGGCTTTCTCCGCAATTACCGCGACAGCCAGTACGGTACTGATGCTGCCCTCCCCCGGCCTGATTCTGACGCTGGTTGGTATGTATGGGCTGATGTTCCTGACCTATAAAACCGCCAATAAGCCGGTCGGTATCCTGTCTGCTTTTGCGTTTACCGGCTTCCTCGGCTATATCCTAGGCCCGATTCTTAACGCCTATCTGTCAGCAGGCATGGGCGATGTCATTGGCCTGGCGCTGGGTGGGACCGCGTTAGTATTTTTCTGCTGCTCCGCTTACGTTCTGACCACCCGTAAGGATATGTCTTTCCTGGGCGGTATGTTAATGGCCGGGATCGTCGTCGTGCTGATTGGTATGGTGGCGAATATTTTCCTGCAACTGCCTGCATTGCACCTGGCGATTAGCGCGGTGTTTATCCTGATTTCCTCGGGCGCTATCCTGTATGAAACCAGTAACATCATTCACGGCGGTGAAACCAACTATATTCGTGCGACCGTCAGTCTGTACGTTTCGCTGTACAACATCTTTGTCAGCCTGCTCAGCATTCTGGGCTTCGCCAGCCGCGACTAATCGACATTCCCCTCTTCCAGCCCTGCTTATGCAGGGCTTTATTTTTTGCTACACTGCCGCCCGTGTTGATTACGCAGTGAAACGTTATGTTGATCTTTGAAGGTAAAGAAATCAGTACTGATAGCGAAGGCTATCTGAAAGAGACGACGCAGTGGAGCGAACCGCTGGCCGCCGCTATTGCGGAAAATGAAGGCATTACCCTCTCACCTGAGCACTGGGAAGTGGTGCGCTTCGTGCGCGAATTTTACCTGGAGTTTAATACCTCTCCCGCCATCCGAATGCTGGTAAAAGCGATGGCGAATAAGTTCGGCGAAGAAAAAGGCAACAGCCGTTATCTGTATCGTCTGTTCCCGAAAGGCCCGGCAAAGCAAGCGACCAAAATCGCCGGCCTGCCCAAACCGGTAAAGTGTATTTAATACCGAATACTGAAGCCTGTTAGCGTCTCGCGAGGGCTGTGCGGTTCAGTGAGGATTTTGTCCACACGAGCAGAGCGCGGCCCGCCCTCTTTCAGCCACTTGATGAGTTTTTCCACCTGCGCCGCGTCGCCACAGGCCACCACTTCTACACTTCCGTCATCCATATTCTTCGCATAGCCGGTTAACTCCAGCCGCTGCGCCTCATGCTGCGTGGTATAGCGAAACCCGACTCCCTGAACTCGACCATAAACCCAGGCGATAATGCAGACGTTCGACATGATGGTTCTCCTTTCATAATCAGTGGTGGAGGCTCATACAGGACATACTTAACGTACCTGACTGGGCAGACACCCATAATGTTGGCGGAATCTGGCCGTAAATCTCGACCCCGACAGGTAACCGCACCGTAGCGCTATTTCGCCGATCGGCAGCGTCGTCGATTGCAGTTGAGAAAGCGCGCAGGACATGCGCACCTCTTCAACAATTTGTCGATAACTCTGCGATTCGCGCTGCAAACGCCGACGCAGCGTCGATGTTCCCATAGCAAGACGGCGGGCTATCTCCTGGGCTGTCCATAGCTTAGCAGGCGAGAGCATAATCAGTTGCCGCACCTGCTCCGTGAGGGTGTAACGCCGTTCAATAAGCAGCGGTCCCGCCGCGCCATCATGTAAAAGCGCTAACAGTAACCCCATCGCCTGATGTTCCTGTAGCCCAACGGGCAACCCCTGGCGCACAGCATCCAACACGTTCTCCCACATAAATGTCAGGCTACGGCTCATCGGGGTACACAGCGATGTCAGGTTTGCCGGTGGATAATCCTGAACGTACATCGTTTTAAAGCGAGCAATAATCTCCGGTGAAAGTAACAACAGGTCGGAGCGAAAACCGTTCTGCGCAGGCTGATTAATAATCTCCAGCGGCGTGTTCGCCGGAATAATAATCAACTCGCCCGGCCCGGCGACAAGGCGGCTATCATCCTGAATGATGACTTTACTGCCCTGCGTAATATGGCAGATAGCGGCGGAAAAAAGCGTAACACGATGCAAACGGTGCAGATGACTGGAACGCACCTCTGCCGTCGTAAGATCCTGATGTCGAATATGCATCTCCTGCACCGTGCCGTCCTCTATTTTATCTTCCGTATGTGGCCGTGAATTGTGCTTTCGCAATCACATGCGCGTTAAGCATAAACCCTACCAACGCGCCACTCGACTCACTGTCGAGCGGCAGTGTTGCCGTATTCAGCGCCCACACAGTAAACTGATAGCGATGAGGCTTATCGCCCGGCGGCGGACAGGCGCCGCCAAAGCCAGCATAACCGAAATCATTCCGTCCCTGCACCACTCCAGCGGGTAACGTTTTTTTATCAGCCCCCGTCGGCAGGTCGTGAATCTGCGCAGGAATATTCACCATCGTCCAGTGCCACCAGCCGCTTCCGGTGGGCGCATCAGGATCGAAGACGGTAATAGCGTAGCTTTTGGTTCCGGCAGGCGGATTGCGCCAGCTCAGCTGCGGCGAAATATTTTCTCCGCTACAACCAAATCCTTTAAAGACATGCTGTTGCGTTAAACGAAAATCCGCCGGAATATCCGCGCTACTGAGGCTAAACGCCGATGCGGCAGATACGCCGCCACTCAATGCCATCATTGCGGCTGCGGTCAAAGAGAAGACTGTTTTCATTGTATTTCCTTCTTCATATAAAGAAATAACACTATAAAAAGCGCCCGCTGAAGAAACTGTGCCTTTACGATTCTATTTTGTGCAGAAACGCTCACCGCCATACGCTGGTGATTGCCTCTCTCATCTGTGCTACCCTACGCGCCATTTCGTTTTCACGGTCCCTGGCTGGAGCTATCATCCGGCTCGCGTCACTGTTTGTGAGAGGTTACTCCGCATGACTGAATCTACATTTCCGCAATATCCCCGTTTAGTCCTCAGCAAAGGGCGAGAAAAATCTTTACTCCGCCGCCACCCATGGGTCTTTTCCGGCGCCGTCTCCCGCCTGGAAGGCAAAGCCAACCTCGGTGAAACTATCGATATCGTCGACCATCAGGGAAAGTGGTTAGCACGCGGCGCCTGGTCGCCAGCATCTCAGATCCGCGCGCGCGTCTGGACATTTGATAAAGCAGAATCCATTGATATTGCGTTTTTCACCCGCCGCCTGCGCCAGGCGCAGCAGTGGCGCGACTGGCTGGCGAAAAAAGACGGCCTGGATAGCTATCGTCTGATCGCCGGTGAGTCCGATGGCCTGCCTGGCGTCACTATCGATCGTTTTGGTCATTTTTTGGTGCTGCAACTGCTCAGCGCCGGGGCCGAATATCAACGCGCCGCATTAATTAGCGCGCTGCAAACATGCTATCCGGATTGCGCTATTTACGATCGCAGCGACGTCGCCGTGCGGAAAAAAGAAGGGATGGCGCTGACGCAAGGTCCGGTCACTGGCGAACTGCCGCCTGCGCTTCTGCCAATTGAAGAACACGGTATGAAATTACTGGTCGATATCCAGGGCGGCCACAAAACCGGTTATTATCTTGATCAGCGCGACAGTCGTCTGGCGACGCGCCGCTACGTGGAAAATCAGCGGGTACTGAACTGCTTCTCTTATACCGGCGGTTTTGCCGTGTCGGCGTTAATGGGCGGTTGTCGCCAGGTTGTCAGCGTGGATACCTCACAGGATGCGCTGGATATCGCCAGGCAAAACGTTGAACTGAACCAACTGGACTTGAGCAAAGCCGAATTCGTGCGCGATGACGTGTTTAAGTTGCTGCGCGCTTACCGTGAACACGGCGAAAAATTCGACGTCATCATCATGGACCCGCCCAAATTCGTCGAAAATAAAAGCCAGTTAATGGGGGCCTGCCGGGGCTATAAAGACATTAACATGTTAGCGATTCAACTGCTCAATCCGGGCGGCATACTGCTGACATTCTCTTGCTCCGGACTGATGACCAGCGATTTATTTCAGAAAATCATTGCCGATGCCGCAATAGATGCCGGTCGTGATGTACAATTTATAGAGCAGTTCCGTCAGGCCGCCGATCACCCGGTGATCGCCACCTACCCGGAAGGGCTGTATCTGAAAGGGTTTGCCTGTCGCGTCATGTAACTTGAAAAGTGGAATAGTATCCTCATATAAAGGGTATCTATTTCCCGGGAGGTGACTATGATAGCCAGCAAATTCGGTATCGGCCAACAGGTCCGCCATTCCCTGTTAGGTTACCTCGGAGTGGTCGTCGATATCGACCCGGAATATTCGCTTGATGAACCGTCGCCTGATGAACTGGCGGTTAACGACGAACTTCGCGCCGCTCCGTGGTACCACGTGGTAATGGAAGATGATGATGGTCAGCCAGTGCATACTTATCTGGCCGAGGCCCAGTTGCGAAGCGAAATGCGGGACGAGCATCCAGAACAGCCATCGATGGATGAACTGGCGCGTACCATTCGCAAGCAGCTTCAGGCGCCGCGACTACGTAACTGATTGTATGTAAAAGGCCGGAGAGCGATATCCGGCCATTTAAACTTTTATTTCGCCAGCCCCAGGCGAGGGATCTCAATCGCCGGGCAGCGATCCATCACCACGGTCATGCCTGCATCCCGCGCCAGTACCGCCGCTTGTTCGTTGATCACGCCAAGCTGTAGCCACAGCGTTTTTGCGCCGATGGCGATAGCTTCCTGCGCGACGCCCCATGCAGCTTCAGAGTTGCGAAAAACATCCACCATATCGACTTTTTCGGGAATATCCGCCAGCGTGGCATACCCCTGTTGCCCCAGCAATGTCTTACCCGCGACTTTTGGCGCAACCGGAATCACATGGTAGCCCTGTTCAAGCAGGTATTTCATTACCCGATAACTTGGACGATCGGGTTTATCGCTCGCACCTACCAGCGCGATAGTGCGAGTGGACGTCAAAACATCAGCAATATCGGTCTCTTTCATCATCTTTCTCCTGGCTGTTTTGCAAAGTGTACGACAAACCTGACATAGCAACCATTCATCCCATACCGATGTATGAGAGCAAAACGCCAAAATATGTCTATATGTTAGTAAACATGATCTAAGAAAAATTTCGATACATTATTAGCCAGACGGCCTTTGGACAGGAGAACCTTATGAAAACCGGCGCGCTAACCACCTTCCTTGCTCTCTGTTTGCCGGTGACTGTTTTTGCCACAACGCTCCGTTTGTCTAATGAGGTTGATCTGCTGGTGCTGGACGGCAAAAAGGTATCCAGCTCTTTATTACGCGGCGCAGAGAGCATCGAACTGGAAAACGGGCCGCATCAACTCGTTTTCCGGGTGGAAAAAACCATCCGCCTGTCCGGTAATGAAGAGCGGCTTTATATTTCTCCGCCGCTGGTGATAAGTTTCGATACCCAACTGATAAGTCAGGTCAATTTCCAGCTCCCGCGGCTGGAAAACGAGCGCGAAGCCTCGCATTTTAACGCGGCGCCGCGTCTGGCGCTTTTGGACGGCGACGCCATGCCCATTCCGGTAAAACTCGATATTCTGGCCATTACTTCTACGGCTAAAGTGGTCGATTATGAAATAGAGACCGAGCGTTATAATAAATCGGCGAAACGCGCCTCGCTTCCTCAGTTCGCCACGATGATGGCAGACGACAGCACATTACTTTCCGACGTCTCAGAGCTTGATACCGTACCGCCGCAATCACAAACTCTGACAGAACAGCGGCTGAAATATTGGTTCCGACTGGCCGACCCGCAGACACGCCATCATTTTCTGCAATGGGCGGAAAAACAGCCGCCCTCTTGATATGAGTTGTCCCAGCGCGCAATTTTTTTGTCTTTCTCTTGCAGCATCAAGCGCTTCCAGTAATCTGTAGACAGGTTAACTACGGAATCGAATTATGGAACTGACGACTCGCACCTTGCCGACGCGCAAACATATCGCGTTGGTTGCTCACGACCACTGCAAACAGATGTTAATGAACTGGGTGGAACGCCATCAGCCGTTGCTGGAAAAACACGTTCTTTATGCAACCGGCACCACGGGGAATCTGATCCAGCGCGCAACCGGTATGGACGTTAATGCGATGCTGAGCGGCCCGATGGGCGGCGACCAGCAGGTTGGCGCGCTCATTTCAGAAGGGAAAATCGACGTGTTGATTTTCTTCTGGGACCCGCTTAACGCGGTACCGCACGACCCCGATGTCAAAGCGCTACTGCGTCTGGCCACCGTATGGAATATCCCTGTCGCCACTAACGTCTCAACGGCGGACTTTATCATCCAGTCCCCGCATTTTAATGACGCTGTAGATATTCTTATTCCGGATTATGCGCGTTATCTGGCCGAGCGCCTGAAATAACCGCTACGCGGGCGGGATGCTGTACCGCCCGCGCTTTAGGGCTTCCTCGCCGCCGGCACATCCAGCTGTTTAAGCGCCTCCACAAAGCGCGAGGGATTATCTTTATTAAAAAGCAGCCAGACCCGCGCACGCGCGCGCGTCAACGCCACATATAACAAACGCCGCTCTTCAGCGTCCGGAAAATCCTCAACCTGAGGAAGAAGCGCACTTTCCATAATGGATTCGCGCGCCGGGGCGGGGAAACCGTCGTTACCCTCCTGCAATCCAACAAGAATCACGTAATCGGCCTGTTGGCCTTTGCTGGCATGGATAGTCATGAAGTCTATCTGTAACTTCGGCCAGCGAGTCGCCGCTTTTTGTAGACTCGCGGGTTTCAGATGATGATAGCGCGCCAGCACCAGGATACGTTCATCTTCCTTCGCATAGCCGGATAATTTATCCAGTAACGCGTCCAACTGGCTTTCATCCAATAACGTCACCGCTTTTTTATCGCCTGGGGTCAGACTATTTAACGGTTTTTTAAGCTGGTGCGGATTCTGCTGTACAAAGCGATTGGCAATATCGCCAATCCGACTGTTAAAACGGTACGTGGTGTCCAGGTGGCAATGCTCGCCCTCGCCGAACGTCTGATGAAACGCCGTCGTTAAGGAGAGCTGCGCCCCGCTAAAACGGTAAATCGCCTGCCAGTCATCGCCCACGGCAAACAGCGTAGTCTGGCTATTCTGCTTGCGTAGCGCCTCTAACAGCGCCGCCCGTTGCGGGGAAATATCCTGAAATTCATCGACCAGAATATGCTTCCACGGGCTGATAAAACGCCCTTTTTCGAGGATCACTATTGCCTGATGGATCAGCCCGGAGAAATCAACGGCATTTTCCGCTTTCAACGCGCTTTTCCAGGCCTTTAGCAGCGGCGCCATCAGCTTAATGCGTTTGCCAAACAGCTCGCGGCACTCCTCTGGCGCGCCAGCGATCATTTCTGCCTGCGCGCCGCCGTGCATACGCATCAAACTGACCCAACGATCCAGGCGAGGGGCCAGACGCCGCTGCAATGTCTCATCGTCCCAGAAATTACCTTCCGGCACCGCCCACTGCATCTCCTCTTCCAGCCACTGACGCCAGCCTTTGGCCTGCGCTTTTTTCTCGCTACACTGCTGACGCCAGGTGCGCAGAAATAGCTGATGCCGCGCGGTGGCGTCACTTTCCAGCTTACTGACAACCGGCGCTTTTTTACTGCCTTGCTGAATAATATACAGCGCCAGCGAATGGAACGTACGGGCAGTAATCTCTTCCGTATGTAAGCGCTCGCGGATACGCTCATCCATCTCCTCTGCCGCCTTGCGACCAAACGCCAGTAAAAGAATTTGCCCCGCATCTGCTTGTCCGCGCGCCAACAGCCAACCCGCGCGCGCCACCAGCACCGAGGTCTTACCGCTTCCCGCGCCCGCCAGTACCAGTAACGATGATTCGCCGTTAACCACCGCCCTGGCCTGGGAAGGATTAAGCGGAGAAGATTCTATCTGCGTAAAAAAGTCGGCATGCGCTTCCAGCATGGCATCAGCATACGCCTGATTATGCTGCTGCCGACTTCCCTCGCTATCCTGTAACCATGCCAGACACTTACGCCATATCTCGCGACAGTGAGCAAACTCCTCCAGACGTGAGACCGGCAGCGGCAAGGCGGCAAACGTCTGGCGAATTTCGTGTTCCAGCCCCCGAACGCGTTCACGGGTAAGCCATTGGTTTTCGCCCGTTCGCTCACTAATACGCGCCCATTGCTCTTGTAATGCCTGCGCGGCGACATCACTCATCTCCTGGCTCCAGCGACGCCAGTGCGCGTCCAGATAGCGATGGAATTGCTGGGTTTCCGACCACTCGGTACCGTGCAAACGCACAACTTTATCCTCCGGCAGGACAAACTCCAGCTCGCCCCATACCAGCCCACGCTTACAGTGAATCGCCAATAACTGATTGAATGGAATAAGATATTCATGCCTGTCGCCAGACACTTTCACCCCAGCGTTGAGGATCTCGGCACGATCATACGGGTGTTGCGCCAGACGTTTTCCAAGAGAAGTTGCTTTCAGTTCCATGACTCAGCGAATCCAGACGTAAAGATGTGCTTATCAGTGTAACCGCCAGAGAAAACGTGCTCCAGTCTAAAAAAACGTTACAATTGCCCGCAGTGATAGAAAACCGGAATGAACTGAGGGTTTATGCGTACCGTTCTGAATATTTTAAACTTTGTACTGGGCGGCTTTGCCACTACGCTGGCCTGGCTGCTGGCGACGCTGGTCAGTATTGTGCTTATTTTTACCCTGCCGTTGACCCGCTCCTGCTGGGAGATAACCAAACTGTCCCTGTTCCCTTACGGTAATGAAGCCATTCACGTTGACGAACTTAATCCGGCGGCGAAAAGCGTATTAATGAATACTGGCGGTACCTTGCTGAATATTTTCTGGTTACTTTTTTTCGGCTGGTGGCTATGCCTGATGCACATTGCCTCCGGTATCGCGCAGTGTGTCACTATCATCGGGATACCTGTCGGTATTGCGAACTTTAAAATTGCCGCGATTGCGCTTTGGCCTGTCGGTCGCCGCGTCGTCTCTGTAGAAACCGCTCGCGCCGCGCGAGAAGCTAACGCGCGCCGCCGTTTTGAATGATCGGGACAAATAGCCTTTATGTTAAGTCCGTTGATTCGCCGTTATACCTGGAACAGTACCTGGCTGTATTACATCCGCATTTTTATCGCTCTGTGCGGCACCACCGCCCTGCCCTGGTGGCTGGGCGACGTCAAACTGACCATCCCGCTCACGCTCGGTATGGTTGCCGCGGCGCTAACCGATCTCGACGACCGCCTTGCCGGACGCTTGCGTAATTTAATCATTACCTTAATTTGCTTTTTTATCGCGTCGGCTTCTGTTGAGCTGCTCTTTCCCTGGCCGTGGCTATTTGCGTTGGGCTTAACGTTATCCACCAGCGGATTTATTCTGTTGGGAGGACTAGGGCAACGCTATGCCACCATCGCGTTCGGCGCGTTACTCATTGCCATCTATACGATGCTGGGTACCTCTCTATACGACCACTGGTATCAGCAACCACTGCTCCTGCTGGCAGGCGCAGTATGGTATAACCTACTGACGCTAACCGGGCATCTGCTATTTCCGATCCGTCCGTTGCAGGATAATCTGGCACGCAGTTACGAACAGTTAGCGCACTATCTGGAACTGAAATCACGTCTGTTTGATCCTGATATTGAAGATGAAAGCCAGGCGCCGCTCTATGATTTAGCGTTAGCGAACGGGCAGTTAATGGCGACGCTAAACCAAACGAAAGTGTCGTTGTTGACTCGCCTGCGCGGCGATCGCGGTCAACGCGGTACGCGCCGCACCCTCCATTACTATTTTGTGGCGCAGGATATTCATGAACGCGCCAGTTCTTCGCATATTCAATACCAGACGCTGCGCGATTATTTTCGCCATAGCGACGTCATGTTCCGCTTTCAACGTCTGATGTCGATGCAGGCGCAGGCCTGTACGCAGCTGGCGCGCTGTATCTTACTGCGTACGCCGTACCAGCATGATCCGCGCTTTGAACGCGTCTTTACCCACATTGACGCCGCGCTTGAACGTATGCGCGCCAGCGGCGCTTCTTTAGAGCTGTTAAATACGCTTGGGTTCTTATTAACCAACCTACGCGCCATTGATGCGCAACTGGCGACGATCGAGTCGGAGCAGGCCCAGGCAATGCCGCGCAATGAGTCAGAAAACCAGTTGGCTGATGATAGCCTGCACGGGTTTAGCGACATCTGGCTGCGTCTGAGCCGTAATTTTACCCCGGAGTCCGCTCTCTTTCGCCATGCGGTACGCATGTCACTGGTATTGTGCATCGGTTATGCTCTCATCCAAATTACCGGGATGCGCCACGGGTACTGGATATTGCTCACCAGCCTGTTCGTTTGTCAGCCTAACTATAACGCGACCCGCCATCGCCTTGCGCTCAGGATTATCGGTACGTTGGTAGGAGTTGCGATCGGCCTGCCGATTTTATGGTTTGTCCCTTCGCTTGAAGGACAGTTAGTTCTGCTGGTGATTACCGGCGTGCTTTTCTTCGCATTCCGTAATGTGCAGTATGCCCATGCGACGATGTTCATCACCCTGCTGGTATTACTCTGCTTTAACCTCCTGGGCGAAGGCTTTGAGGTAGCGTTACCGCGCGTCGTCGACACGTTAATTGGCTGCGCTATCGCCTGGGCTGCGGTCAGCTTTATTTGGCCGGACTGGCGCTTTCGTAACCTTCCCCGG
This sequence comes from Salmonella sp. SJTUF15570, assembly GCF_043357055.1. Classification (NCBI taxonomy): domain Bacteria; kingdom Pseudomonadati; phylum Pseudomonadota; class Gammaproteobacteria; order Enterobacterales; family Enterobacteriaceae; genus Salmonella; species Salmonella sp. SJTUF15570. The sequence goes on from NZ_JBEUKJ010000004.1 coordinate 285,522, forward strand.
GTACTCCAGCGCGCCACCGATGCTAATTGCCGCTACCTTGATGCGATCCTTGAGCAATATCACCAGGGACGGGATAACCGCCTGGCCTATCGCATTGCCAGACGCGACGCGCACAACCGCGATGCAGAACTGGCATCCGTGGTTTCTAATATGTCGAGCGAACCCGACGTCACGGCTGAAACCCGGGAGGCGGCGTTCAGGCTGCTTTGCCTCAATCACACTTTTACCAGCTATATCTCCGCCCTCGGCGCGCACCGCGAAAAGCTCAGTAATCCGGACGTGTTGGGGCTTCTGGATGACGCGGTCTGCTACGTTGATGATGCGCTCCATCATCAACCTGAAGACGAACAGCGCGTACACCAGGCGCTGGAGGGTTTAAAGCAGCGAGTTCAGTCGCTGGAAACACGTCCGGACAGCAAAGAACCTCTGGTTGTTCAACAAATTGGTTTGCTCATTGCCTTACTGCCCGAGATTGGACGCTTGCAACGGCAAATTTCACCGCCGACTTCTACATTAATTACCCAGCCGTAAGCGAATGAGCCCAGTCGGCAAGCTCCTGGCGACGACTCGCCGGGAGCGCCGCTTCATGTACGCCGACAATTGCGCCTTCCAGGACATACAAAACTTTCACCGTCAGCAAGGGATTGCTTTGTCGCAACCTTAGCCAGCACATTTTCGCGCCCAGTATGCGTAACATATTTTCGTCCTTTATCCCTGACTCATTGAGCAATGTTTCCAGATGGAAGGTCATATTGGGGAGATCTTTGAGTCTGTGCTGTAAAATACGGCTGTGTTTTTCCTTCATTGCCGCGTCAAGAGAATACTTCGATAAACGCACCAGCTGCTGCTGATCGCGCCACAGGCTTTCATCCACCCGGTAATAGTTGAGCATAACGGGACGTCCACACTTCATAAACATGAGCCAGGCGGGAGGATGCTTCACACAGTAGGGTACGCTTTCTTCACAGGCGCGGAGATAAAGCTCGCCATTAGCCACCATCGCAAAGACGGTATCCTCCACGGTCAGACTATAGCTACCGAATAAAGATCGATACTGGATCGTCCCCAAAGAGGCCAAATATTCTTGCGATTTATAGATCCTGTCATAAGAGAGTGCTCTCATAAAATTCCTTTTAAATCATAAAGTAAAAGAATGATTTGCAGTAACGGATCCGTTAATGACGAAAATAGGCAACTTATACTCCGCGAGCAAGATGATTTTTATTTTTGGCGCCACTAAGAATAAAAATTGCGAGACAGTTTCCGAAAATAGAGTTGATCTTTCATCGCCACAGGGGTACTGTATGAATATACAGTAACTCACAGGGCTGGATTGATTATGTACACTTCAGGTTATGCAAATCGTTCTTCGTCATTTCCTACCACTACCCACAACGCTGCGCGCACCGCTACGGAAAATGCCGCGGCAGGACTGGTCAGCGAAGTTGTCTACCACGAAGACCAGCCCATGATGGCGCAACTCCTGCTTTTGCCTTTACTCCGTCAGTTAGGCCAACAATCACGCTGGCAGCTCTGGCTCACGCCGCAGCAAAAGCTCAGCCGTGAATGGGTACAGTCTTCAGGTTTGCCATTAACGAAAGTGATGCAAATTAGCCAGCTTGCGCCTCGTCATACGCTGGAGTCGATGATCCGCGCTTTGCGTACAGGAAATTACAGCGTGGTAATTGGTTGGATGACTGAAGAACTGACAGAAGAAGAACATGCCAGCCTGGTTGAAGCAGCGAAGGTAGGTAATGCGGTAGGGTTTATCATGCGCCCTGTACGTGCACACGCTTTACCCAGGAGACAGCATTCCGGGCTAAAAATTCACTCTAATTTGTATCATTAAGTAAAATTAGGATTTATCCTGGACTTTTTTTTTACGCGAACGTATCTCCTTTGAGTGCTAACGTTTTTTTTGCGAGAACGCTTGTCAGAAGCGGTTTCCGCAATTTTTGCTGTACGATTTATCATCTGAAACTGTTAAATGATGTGTATATCCGTCATGTTTTTTTCACATGTCTGACGGAGTTCACACTTGTAAGTTTCCAACTACGTTGTAGACTTTACATCGCCAGGGGTGCTCAGCATAAGCCGTAGATATCGGTAGAGTAACTATTGAGCAGATCCCCCGGTGAAGGATTTAACCGTGTTATCTCGTTGGAGATATTCATGGCGTATTTTGGATGATAACGAGGCGCAAAAAATGAAAAAGACAGCTATCGCGATTGCAGTGGCACTGGCTGGTTTCGCTACCGTAGCGCAGGCCGCTCCGAAAGATAACACCTGGTACGCTGGTGCTAAACTGGGCTGGTCTCAGTACCATGACACCGGCTTCATTAACAATGATGGCCCGACTCATGAAAACCAACTGGGCGCAGGTGCTTTTGGTGGTTACCAGGTTAACCCGTACGTTGGCTTTGAAATGGGCTACGACTGGTTAGGCCGTATGCCGTACAAAGGCGACAACATCAATGGCGCTTATAAAGCTCAGGGCGTTCAGTTGACCGCTAAACTGGGTTATCCAATCACTGACGATCTGGACGTTTATACCCGTCTGGGTGGTATGGTATGGCGTGCAGACACCAAGTCTAACGTCCCTGGCGGCCCGTCTACTAAAGACCACGACACCGGCGTTTCCCCGGTATTCGCGGGCGGTATCGAGTATGCCATCACCCCTGAAATCGCAACCCGTCTGGAATACCAGTGGACTAACAACATCGGTGATGCCAACACCATCGGCACCCGTCCGGACAACGGCCTGCTGAGCGTAGGTGTTTCCTACCGTTTCGGCCAGCAAGAAGCTGCTCCGGTAGTCGCTCCGGCACCGGCACCGGCTCCGGAAGTACAGACCAAGCACTTCACTCTGAAGTCTGACGTACTGTTCAACTTCAACAAATCTACCCTGAAGCCGGAAGGCCAGCAGGCTCTGGATCAGCTGTACAGCCAGCTGAGCAACCTGGATCCGAAAGACGGTTCCGTTGTCGTTCTGGGCTTCACTGACCGTATCGGTTCTGACGCTTACAACCAGGGTCTGTCCGAGAAACGTGCTCAGTCTGTTGTTGATTACCTGATCTCCAAAGGTATTCCGTCTGACAAAATCTCCGCACGTGGTATGGGCGAATCTAACCCGGTTACCGGCAACACCTGTGACAACGTGAAACCTCGCGCTGCCCTGATCGATTGCCTGGCTCCGGATCGTCGCGTAGAGATCGAAGTTAAAGGCGTTAAAGACGTGGTAACTCAGCCGCAGGCTTAAGTTTCCGTCTGATAAAAAACCCCGCGTCGCGGGGTTTTTTGCTCTGGTCTGGATGACAACGCCTTTCAGCGTCACTTCTTGCCTAATAACGCCTGTAAATCCTGCTTTAACGTGGTCATTTGCGTGGCATATTTCTCTTTATGCTCCGCGTCTTCTATCAGTTGCACTATCGTTTCGGATAATGTTTTACCGCGTCGCTGCGCAAGGCCCGCCAGACGCTGCCAGACCATAAACTCTAAATCGATAGATTTTTTGCGCGTATGCTGATGTTCCGCATTGAAGTGTCGTTTGCGTCTTGCCCGAATGGTTTGTTTCATCCGATTAAGCAAGGCAGGATTCATATGCCTGTCTATCCAGACGTTTACCCGCACCGGTTCATTTTCGAGGGCCAACAACAAATTGACGGCTTCCTGGGCAGCACTGGCTTCCACGTAGCGGGTGATCAACTCCCCTTCGCGATGCTTTTTCACCAGATATTTCCATTTCCAACCGCTTTCAAGATTTTCAAGTTGTTGATATTTCATTGCGATCCCAATGTTACCGTGTAACTGTTATCAGAATATCAGTTTTTTAGCCATCTGAAGAAAAGAATCTCGAACCTGTGAATGGTTACACGTCTTCATATTACTTTGCATTCGCTTTCCGCGTGTGCAGCGTGACGGGTTAGGCTATAATCCCCCCTTTTACAACAGACTAAAAAACCTCAACTTTGACCATTACGAAACTTGCATGGCGTGATCTGGTTCCGGATAGCGAAAGCTATCAGGAGATATTTGCACAGCCACACGCGACTGACGAAAACGACACCTTACTCAGTGATACTCAGCCACGACTGCAATTTGCGCTTGAGCAACTTATACAGCCGTGGGCATCATCCTCTTTTATGCTGACTAAAGCGCCTGAAGAGCAAGAGTATCTCACTTTACTTTCAGATGCCGTCCGCGCTCTGCAAACCGATGCCGGACAATTAACCGGCGGACATTATGACGTTTCCGGGCATACTGTTCATTACCGCGCCGCGCAGAATGCGCAAGACAACTTTGCCACCGTCACACAAGTCGTCAGCGCGGACTGGGTCGAAGCCGAACAGCTCTTTGGTTGCCTGCGGCAGTATAACGGCGACATTATCCTGCAGCCGGGACTGGTTCATCAGGCGAACGGCGGCGTGCTGATTATTTCCTTACGAACCCTTCTGGCGCAGCCGTTACTGTGGATGCGTCTGAAAGCCATCGTTAGCCGCGAGCGTTTTGACTGGGTGGCCTTTGACGAGTCGCGTCCATTACCGGTCTCCGTGCCATCAATGCCGCTCAAACTGAAGGTGATTCTGGTTGGCGAACGTGAATCACTGGCTGATTTTCAGGAGATGGAACCGGAGCTCGCGGAACAGGCTATCTACAGTGAATTTGAAGACAATTTACAGATAGCGGACGCAGAAGCTATGACCCTGTGGTGTCAATGGGTGACGCGTATCGCTTTACGCGATAATTTGCCCCCTCCGGCTCCGGACGCCTGGCCCGTTCTGATACGCGAGGCTGTGCGCTATACCGGCGAACAGGATACGCTGCCTCTTTGCCCACTGTGGATAGCCCGCCAGTTTAAGGAGGCGTCGCCTTTATGCGAAGGCGATACCTGCGGCGCAGAAGCGCTCAGCCTGATGCTTGCCCGACGCGAATGGCGAGAAGGCTTTCTGGCGGAGCGGATGCAGGATGAGATTCTGCAAGAGCAGATCCTGATTGAAACCGAAGGCGAACGCGTTGGACAAATCAATGCGCTTTCCGTCATTGAGTTTCCCGGGCATCCGCGCGCCTTTGGCGAACCGTCGCGAATTAGCTGTGTTGTGCATATCGGCGATGGCGAATTTAACGATATTGAGCGCAAGGCCGAACTTGGCGGGAATATCCACGCTAAGGGAATGATGATTATGCAGGCCTTCCTGATGTCGGAGTTGCAGCTGGAGCAACAAATTCCCTTCTCTGCCTCGTTAACCTTTGAGCAGTCCTACAGCGAAGTGGATGGCGATAGCGCCTCAATGGCGGAATTATGTGCGCTCATCAGCGCGCTGGCCAATGTGCCGGTGAATCAAAACATTGCGATTACCGGCTCGGTCGATCAGTTTGGTCGCGCGCAACCGGTGGGTGGGCTAAACGAAAAAATTGAAGGTTTCTTCGCCATCTGCGAGCAGCGGGAATTAAACGGTAAACAGGGCGTGATTATCCCTGCAGCCAATGTCCGCCATCTCAGTCTTAAATCTGAACTGCTGCAAGCGGTTAAAGAAGAGAAGTTCACTATCTGGGCGGTAGACGACGTGACCGACGCCTTACCGCTACTGTTAAATCTGGTGTGGGATGGCGAAGGTCAAACGACGTTGATGCAGACTATCCAGGAGCGTATCGCGCAGGCGACGCAACAGGAAGGCCGTCATCGTTTCCCGTGGCCATTACGTTGGCTGAACGCTTTTATTCCGAACTGATCGGACTTGTTCAGCGTACACGTGTTAGCTATCCTGCGTGCTTCAATAAAATAAGGTTTACATAAAACATGGTAGATAAACGCGAATCCTATACAAAAGAAGACCTTCTTGCCTCTGGTCGTGGTGAACTGTTTGGCGCTAAAGGGCCGCAACTCCCTGCGCCGAACATGCTGATGATGGACCGCGTCGTTAAGATGACCGAAACGGGCGGCAATTTCGACAAAGGCTATGTCGAAGCCGAGCTGGATATCAATCCGGATCTATGGTTCTTCGGATGCCACTTTATCGGCGATCCGGTGATGCCCGGTTGTCTGGGTCTGGATGCTATGTGGCAATTGGTGGGATTCTACCTGGGCTGGTTGGGCGGCGAAGGCAAAGGCCGCGCTCTGGGCGTGGGCGAAGTGAAATTTACCGGCCAGGTTCTGCCGACAGCCAGGAAAGTCACCTATCGCATTCATTTCAAACGTATCGTAAACCGTCGCCTGATCATGGGTCTGGCGGACGGTGAGGTTCTGGTGGATGGTCGTCTGATCTATACCGCACACGATTTGAAAGTCGGTTTGTTCCAGGATACTTCCGCGTTCTAAGTGTTGAATTGATATTCCGCGCTATCGGTATCATGCTTGCAAAACCAATAAAGGCGAAACCTCCGCACTGCGGAGGTTTCTTTTCCTAAAGAGACAGAATCAGGCCATTACCGCCCTGTCCTCCATGGCTTGTCGCCAACCTCCCAACCAGTATGACCGTTGATTCAGCGTCTGATAGGGACACATTTCTTTTGATCGTCCGGCGATGCCGGCCTGATATCCACGTTGATGTGCCCGTTCCAGGCGATCTCGTTTTTGTCTCTTCATGCCTCGTTTCCCTCATATTTGTATCTGGTGGAAAAGAAAACAGTGATTACAAAATGTGCAATCACACTACACGAATACCTCTAAATGGATCGCCCGTCAATGCGCAAAATTCACACCAATGTCATATTTGTGAGCTATACGGTAAATCATTTGTACAAAAAATGTGAGCCATAACAACTATTTTTCCGGCGTCAAAAATAAAAAAACCGCCTCAGGCGCACGACCTGAAGCGGTTAAATTTACATTACTTTTATCTCAGGGAAGGCGCTTTATCTCATCTGCGATAGCGGCTGCTTCCTGACTCCATGCGCTTGCCAGTACTTTGACCATCTCATCATAGCCATCTTTCTGCTGGCTGGCTTCGATATGGAAAGGCCGCTTAATCAGTTGTCCGTTGTGGTTTAATAACCACTCCCCGCTGACGATAACCTTACCATCGTAACGTCCATGGAATCCGGTTACGGTAACGTTTAACGTATCCTGGGTGGTTCCCAACGGCTGGGAAGCGACGACCCAGCCAGGAAGCCGGGCGCTAAGATTCGCCACCAGCGTGTTACGTAATTGCTGGTCCAGCGGGCTGGCCCACAGATTGTTATTGGCAATCACATACTGGACATCACTGGTTTGATACACCACGCCGTTACCTGCCAGATAGTCAGGTACGGAAACCTGCTCTACCCATAAGAGACGGTTGCCCTGGCTTGCGGTGCTTTGCACACCGCTTTGCGCTATCGGGAGCTGATAATAGCTTTTATTCTCTCCGCCGGAGCTACATGACGCCAGCCAGAACGCCATTATCACGACTAGCCATTTTTTCATTGTTTCGCCCTCTTAGGCTCAGGATCTTTTTTATCCTTCGCTTCAAATACCAGCGCGTTGCTCTTCTCGTTCAGAGTTTTCAACACCGGTTGTAACTCACGAAGCACCTGATCGAGACGCTGCATATCCGCCACCATTTTGTTATACGCCGCCGATCCAGGCTGGAAGCCTTGCATACTGCGGTTAAGTTCGCGTAACGTCGTTTGCATATCTGCCGGAAGCTGCTGCATCGACTGACTGGAGGTAATCTTGTTCATATTATCCAGCGTGGTTTGCAGCCGACGCATAGTACGCTGGCTTTCAGACAGCGTATTAGTCGCTTGTTCAATCATCGGATTCAGCGGCAGGTTGTTGATCTTATCCAACGTTTCCACCAGTCGCTGTTGAATTTGCGCCAGGCCGCTGCTGACGGTGGGAATAATTTCATAACCATCAAATTCGCGTAGCCCGGTGATCGGCGGCTCCTTAGGATAAAAATCCAGATCGACATACAGCGCCCCGGTCACCAGGTTACCGGTTTTAAGCGAAGCGCGTAAACCGCGCTTAAGCAGTTCCGTCAAATGCGCGCCAACATCCGCATTTTCTCCCAGTTGCGCTTTCAGACGCTCCGGTTCAATGCGCACCAGCACAGGAATACGGTAATCGTCGTTAAATACCTGGCGCATTTTAGACGCAAAGAAAGGCACTTTGCTTACCGTCCCCAGACGAATACCGCGGAACTCCAGCGGCGCGCCGGGTTGTAATCCGCGCACCGAATCTTTAAAGAACATCAGGTAATCGATATGATCGGTATACAGCGAATCCTGAATACTTTTTTGATCGTCGTAGAGATTAAACGCCGTTTTTTCGGCGACGGGTTGCCCCTGCTCAAGTCCTTCCGGCACATCAAAACTCACGCCGCCGCCAAACAACGTCGTCAACGATCCCATTTCCACGCGCATTCCCGCCGATGTCAGATCCACAGCGATACCGCTATCTTTCCAGAATCGGACATTACTGGTGACCAATCGATCGTTTGGCGCCTTAATGAACAACTGATAACTCATTGTCCGTTTTTGCGGATCGAAAGAGCTGGTTTCAACGGATCCTACCCGATAACCCCGGAACAGAACGGGATCGCCAGGACTGAGCTGACCGGCCTTTTTGCTGTCCAGAATCACACGAATACCTTTGGCATCGGGCGGCGCCAACGGCGGTGAGTCAAGAAGCTGATAGCTTTCCGGCTGACTGCCCTTACTTCCTGGTTGTAGTTCAATATACGCGCCTGATAGCAGCGTCCCAAGCCCGCTGATGCCTTCACGCCCCACCTGCGGTTTTACGACCCAAAATACCGAGTCTTTATGCAGCAACTTCTCCATACCGGAATGAAGCCGCGCTTTGATTTGTACATGGGTCAGATCGTCAGTCAGCGTCGCGCTTTCAACCACGCCAACATCCACGCTGCGACTTTTGATCGTCGTTTTTCCGCCTTCAATGCCTTCCGCATTGGTGGTAATTAAGGTAACTTCCGGTCCCTGGTGGCTGTAGTGATAAAACAGAATCCAGGCTCCGATAAGCGCAGTAACAATCGGGAATATCCAGACAGGCGACCAATTTTTCACCTTTTGTACTTTGGCTTCCCCTTTTTTAGGTTCCATGCTATCAGGACTCCTCATGGCCTGGTTCGTATTCACGATCCCACGACAGACGCGGATCAAAGGTCATCGCAGAAAACATTGTCATTATGACGACTAAAGCAAACATCAACGCACCCATCGCAGGATAAATATTCATTAACCCTCCCATGCGCACCAGCGCAGAGAGTACGGCAATGACAAAGACATCAATCATTGACCAGCGCCCCACAAACTCCACTACTTCATAAATAAAATGCATCCGTTCACTGTCGCGCTTACCGTGGCCTTTCGCATCCCAACAAAGCCAGGCAATGGCGATCATTTTTAGCGTCGGCACCATAATACTGGCGAGAAAGATAACCGCCGCCACCGGATAAGACCCCTCGCTCCACAGCAAAATCACGCCAGCCAGAATGGTCGACGGCATTTTCGAGCCCAGTAAGTCGGTAATCATAATCGGCAAAATATTGGCGGGCAGATAAAGCATGATCGAGGTAAATAATAACGCCAGCGTCCACTGCAAACTGTTTTTACGCCGGACATAGCCTTTCGTATGGCAACGCGGACAGACGAGACTCTCCGCAGGCAGGATCGCCGTACAGCAGGCGCAAGAACGCAAAGACTGCCGGATACCGGTAATCCCCGGCGTTAACGGCTGCGCCAGTACAGGCTGCGGGGCGATATCATCCCACAACCAGCGGCGATCGACACACTGGAACGCCCGCAGTTGAACGAGACAAAATAAGCACCAGGGAATAAAACTGCTGCCGATGCCGATATCGCCGTAGGCCATCAGCTTAACAAAACTGACCAACACCCCGGCGAGAAATATTTCCGCCATTCCCCACGATTTGAGGAGGAAAAAGATCCTTGCCAGCGTTTTTTTTACCGACAACGGCAGACTGGCGCGGTTGACAAGTAATAGAATGGTCACCAGGCAAAATGCCGGCACCAGTTGGACAAATAACAAAAAGAACGTGCCGAGGCTGGCGTAATCTTCAGAAAACATGACGCCGGGGATTTCCAGAAGCGTGACTTCGCTGGTGACGCCCGCGACATTCATATTCACGAAGGGAAAAAGGTTAGAAAGCAGCAACATAAATAGTGCCGCTAACGCATAGGCGGTAGGACGCTGCCGGGGCGCGTCCCACTCGGTCGTTAACGTTGCGCCGCATCGTGGACATGCTGCTTTTTGCCCATGCGAGAGGCGGGGTAAAGCCACCAGCATGTCGCATTGCGGGCACAATATGTGCTTCGCAGCATGGTGATGTTCACACATAGGCGCTCCTTTCGTTATGCCCCGTTTTTCAGGCCTTCAAGATACTCCCAACGTTCGAAGGCTTGCTCAAGTTCTTGCTCCGCCTGACTTAAATCGGCCAGAACTTTCTGCGTTTGCTCATGGGGTTGGCTAAAAAAGGCCGCATCCGCAACCTGCGCCTGTAGCGCTTCCAGCTTCGCTTCCAGGTCTTCAAGCTGACCGGGTAACTGCTCCAGCTCGCGCTGCAGTTTATAGCTTAGTTTGCTACTGCCACGTTTTACAATTTCTGCTTTAGGGGCAATAACTTCCTCATTTTTTTTCGCCATCGGCTGTTTCGTCGCCAGATGCTGCTCTTGCTGCGCACGCGCATCATGGTAGCCGCCGATATAACGTCCGATTTTGCCGCCGCCCTCGAAAATCCAGCATTCCGTCACGGTATTATCGACAAATTGCCGATCGTGGCTGACCAGTAGTACCGTGCCCTGATAGCCATCAATTAATTCTTCTAATAGTTCCAGCGTTTCGACGTCAAGATCGTTCGTTGGTTCATCGAGAATTAAAAGATTGCTCGGCTTGAGGAACAGTCGTGCCAGCAGCAGACGGTTACGTTCGCCGCCGGAAAGCGCGCGGACGGGTGTCATCGCCCGTTTGGGGTGAAACAGGAAGTCCTGCAAATAGCCCAGTACATGGCGCGGCTTACCGTTTACCATCACCTCTTGCTTGCCTTCCGCAAGGTTATCCATCACGGTTTTTTCCGGATCCAGTTCGGCGCGATGCTGATCGAAGTAGGCGACTTCCAGCTTCGTTCCTACGTGGATGCGCCCGCTGTCAGCCTGAAGCTGTCCCAGCATCAGTTTCAGTAGCGTGGTTTTACCGCAGCCGTTCGGGCCAATTAACGCAATCTTGTCGCCGCGCTGTACCTGAGCGGAGAAATCTTTTACCAGTTGTTTTCCTTCTACCTGGTAATCGACGTTTTCCATCTCAAAAACGATTTTACCGGAGCGCGTCGCCTCTTCGACCTGCATCTTCGCCGTGCCCATCACTTCCCGGCGCTCGCTGCGTTCACGACGCATCGCTTTTAACGCCCGCACGCGCCCTTCATTACGGGTGCGGCGCGCCTTGATACCCTGGCGAATCCAGACTTCTTCCTGCGCCAGTTTGCGATCAAATTCCGCGTTTTGTAATTCTTCTACGCGCAGCGCTTCTTCTTTCTCCAGCAGGTATTGATCGTAATTTCCCGGATAGGTGACCAGTTTGCCACGATCGAGATCGACAATGCGGGTTGCCATATTGCGAATAAACGAACGATCGTGAGAGATAAAAATAATCGTTCCGTTAAAGGTTTTCAGAAACCCTTCCAGCCAGTCGATAGTTTCGATATCCAGATGGTTAGTCGGTTCATCCAGTAACAATACGCGCGGATTGCTGACCAGCGCCCGACCCAGCGCGGCTTTACGCAGCCAGCCGCCGGAGAGCGACGACAGCGCGGCGTTAGGATCGAGTCCAAGCTGCGCCAGCACTTCATTAATACGGTTTTCCAGCTGCCAAAGATTATGATGATCGAGCTGTTCCTGTACGCGCGCCATTTCATTGAGGTTTTTCTCGCTGGGATCGGTCATCACCAGACGGGAAATCTCATGATAGCGCTTGAGGTATTCCGCTTGTTCTTCGATACCTTCGGCGACAAAGTCATAGACGCTGCCCGCAATATTACGGGGCGGGTCCTGTTGCAGACGCGCGACGATCAGATCCTGCTCATAAATAATACGCCCATCGTCCAGACCCTGTTCGCGGTTGAGGATCTTCATCAAGGTGGATTTCCCGGCGCCGTTACGCCCCACCAGACAGACGCGTTCGTTATCTTCGATATGCAACTCTGCGTTATCGAGAAGCGGCGCGTCGCTGAACGACAGCCATGCGCCATGCATACTGATTAATGACATTTACTTTTCCTTTCAGGCGGCGCGGATCAGCCAGCAGTTATGAATCTGACGGTTACGGGCAAAATCCGGGGAGAGCGTTTTTTGCGTAATTTCTTGTGCGGTAAGCCCCAGTTCCGCCAGCCCTTCCAGATCCATACGGAATCCGCGCTTATTATTTGAGAACATGATGGTGCCGCCTTTACGCAGCAGGCGTTTTAAATCTTTCATTAACGCGACATGATCGCGCTGAACATCAAACGACTCTTCCATACGTTTTGAGTTAGAGAACGTCGGCGGATCGATAAAGATCAAATCGAACTGTTCATTCGCCTCGCGCAGCCAGCCCAGGCAGTCGGCCTGAATCAGGCGATGCGCGCGGCCGCTCAGTCCGTTCAGACGCAAATTACGTTCGGCCCACTCCAGATAGGTACGGGACATATCCACCGTTGTGGTGCTGCGCGCGCCGCCCAGACCCGCATGTACGCTGGCGCTGCCGGTATAAGAAAAGAGGTTCAGGAAATCTTTGCCTTTGCTCATTTCTCCCAGCATTCTGCGGGCAATACGGTGATCGAGGAACAGACCGGTGTCGAGATAATCCGTCAGATTTACCCATAAGCGCGCATTATATTCGCTGACCTCAAGGAACTCGCCCTTCTCGCTCATTTTCTGATACTGGTTTTTTCCTTTTTGCCGTTCACGGGTTTTTAACACCAGTTTATTCGGCGGAATACCGAGCACTGACAAGGTTGCCGCAATAATATCGAACAGACGCTGCCGCGCTTTTTGCGCATCCACCGTTTTCGGCGGCGCATATTCCTGAATCACCGCCCAGTCGCCGTAACGGTCTACCGCCACGTTATATTCCGGCAGGTCGGCATCATACAAGCGATAGCATTCAATCCCTTCCTGGCGCGCCCATTTCTCCAGCTTTTTAAGATTTTTACGCAGGCGGTTAGCGTAATCTTCCGCCACCGTCGCCGGTTTACTGTCCGCCGTGGTTTCCGCAATATGATAGTTTTTCTGCACGCAGTCCAGCGGGCCATTCTTGGCTTTAAACTGTTTGTCGGCACGTAATTGCAGGCTGCCCAGCAAATCGGGCGAAGCGCTGAACAGCGACAGGTTCCAGCCGCCAAACTGATTTTTCATGGTACGGCCCAGCAGGCTGTGCAACGCAATCAGCGCCGGTTCGCTGTCCAGACGTTCGCCGTAAGGCGGGTTACTGATCACCGTACCATACGGGCCTTTCGGCAATGGATTACTCAGTTGCGCCACATCTTTCACTTCAAAGGTGATAAGCTCCCCGATACCGGCGCGACGGGCGTTGCTGCGCGCCCGCTCAATGACGCGCGCATCGCTGTCGGAACCGTAGAAATGAGAGGAATACTCCGCCAGCCCCTTACGCGCCCGGGTCTGCGCTTCGGCTTTCACTTCCTGCCAGATAGTTTCGTCATGCTGCGCCCAGCCGCTAAATCCCCAGTGACCACGGTGCAGTCCCGGCGCGCGATCGGTCGCCCACATCGCGGCCTCAATCAACAGTGTCCCCGAACCACACATAGGGTCGAGCAGCGGCGTACCTGGCTGCCAGCCGGAACGCATAACAATCGCTGCCGCCAGCGTCTCTTTAATTGGCGCCAGCCCGGTGCGATCGCGATAACCGCGCAGGTGCAGGCCATCACCACTGAGATCCAGCGCAATGCTGGCAGTTTCTTTATTCAGCCAGACGTTAATACGGAGGTCCGGCGATTCACGGTCCACATTTGGACGCGGAAGATTTTTCCGCGTAAACGCATCGACAATCGCGTCTTTAACTTTCATCGCGCCATACTGACTATTACGGATGGTGTCGTTCAGGCCGCTGAAATGCACCGCAAACGTCGCGCCAGGATTAAAAATCTCTGTCCAGTTTATCGCCTGAACGCCGAGGTAAAGATCGAGATCGCTGTAGACCTTGCACTCACCCATCGGCAGGATAATACGCGAGGCCAGGCGGCTCCACATCAGGCTCTGGTAAATAAGCCGCGTGTCGCCCTGAAAATGGACCCCACCCTGAACAACCTGACACCCTACGGCGCCCAGTTTTTCCAGTTCAGTTTTTAACAGCTCTTCCAGCCCGCGGGCCGTACTGGCAAACAGAGAATTCATATTGTCACTTTTACGCTAAGAAAATTGTTGCGCATTATAGCTAATCTCACGCCCATGTCATAAAGTTGAAGGCTTATTTTCATTTGAGGGACTGTACGGTGGCGACGTTATCACGGCTCTTTATTCATCCGGTCAAATCCATGCGCGGCATTGGTCTGACTCATGCGCTGGCAGATATCAGCGGCCTGGCTTTTGATCGCATCTTCATGGTGACCGAGCCTGACGGCACATTTATTACCGCCCGCCAGTTTCCACAAATGGTACGTTTTACCCCTTCTCCCTTACACGACGGCCTCCATTTGACCGCGCCAGACGGCAGTAGCGCGCTGGTTCGCTTTACGGATTTCACCCCGCAGGATGCGCCGACCGAGGTCTGGGGAAACCATTTTACCGCTCGCGTCGCCCCGACGGCGATTAATCAATGGTTGAGCGGCTTTTTCTCCCGCGATGTCCAGTTGCGCTGGGTTGGGCCGCAGTTGACGCGCCGGGTTAAACGGCATAACGCGGTGCCGCTGGGATTTGCCGATGGCTACCCGTATTTATTGACCAACGAAGCCTCGCTGCGCGATCTGCAACAGCGCTGTCCGGCAGGCGTACAAATGGAACAATTTCGCCCAAACTTAGTGGTTTCCGGCGTAACGGCCTGGGAGGAAGATAGCTGGAAAGTGCTTCGCATTGGCGATGTGATTTTTGACGTCGTGAAGCCCTGTAGCCGCTGTATTTTTACGACCGTCAGCCCTGAAAAGGGGCAAAAACATCCTTCCGGCGAACCGCTGGCGACACTGCAAGCTTTTCGTACCGCCCAGGACAATGGCGATGTGGATTTCGGTCAGAATCTGATTGCCCGCAATAGCGGCGTCGTTCGCGTCGGCGATGAAGTGGAGATTCTGGCGACAGCTCCGGCAAAAGCTTATGGCGCCACAACGGTCGACGACAGCGTTACGCCAGATAAACACCCGGACGCGAGTGTAACCATCGACTGGCAGGGGCAAACCTTCTGCGGGAATAATCAACAGGTACTACTGGAACAGTTGGAGAATCAGGGGATTCGTATTCCGTATTCTTGCCGGGCTGGTATCTGTGGTTGCTGCCGGATACGTTTGCTGGAAGGCGAAGTAAGTCCGCTGAAAAAATCGGCTATGGGTGACGATGGTACGATTCTGAGCTGTAGCTGCGTGCCTAAGACCGCGTTACGACTGGAAAATTAAACCGCTTGTTCAAGGCTGAAACTGTGACAGTGAACCTGCGGTTTCAGCCTGTCGTTCATAATTTTAATCGCATCGCCAAGCTGCATGGTTCGGCCTGCTATCACCACACCCGGCTGGGCCAGCAGACACAACGCGGCATTTTCTCCCGGCTCAACGACCAGCAAATTAACCTGTTCCGCCGTATCGCTTAACCAGACGCTTGCGGCATCACCCGTTCCTGGGGTCCACATTTCGCCATGCGCTACAAAATGCCAGCTTTTTGGCATCTGCGGTTTGAGATAGCGAATCGCCACCAGCGCATTCAACACCAACTCCGCGCGTTGCTCTTTGGTTAATTCGAAATCCCGGCATTTTTCTTCAAAGGAAAAATAGAGCGCGGCATCATCCACACAAAAACCGGTCGGGCAAAACGCGTCCGGCGTAAGCATTTTACGAGAGAAGCGCGAGCGAAAAAGCATACCATTGGCGAGATCGAGCATCATACGATCGTGCTCTTCATCATAATACCAGCGCCAGTTATCGTCAGGTTTAATTCGCATTACCTCTCTCCCGCTTTTAAGCAACTCGTAACAGCATTGTCCTTTTGCCGCTTCGTTTATTACCCCAATAATAAAAGCCTAAAATGTCTAAATAAGCAACAGTGGAGAAATATAAAACAACCAGCGCCGGAAATAAAGCCCTGGTTGTCTGATAAAGGCTAAAGTTTAGATGTGCGTTACGATTTCTTTAATCAATGGCGGGCCTTTAAAAATAAAGCCAGAATAAATTTGTACCAGCGTAGCTCCTGCCGCTATCTTCTCGCGCGCGGCGATAACTGAGTCAATGCCGCCGACGCCGATAATAGGCAATTGTCCCTTTAACTCCTGGGATAAACGGCGAATAATTTCTGTGCTTTTTAATTGTAATGGCCGGCCACTTAATCCCCCCGTTTGCTGGCAATTTTTCATTCCTTGTACCAGAGAACGATCGAGGGTGGTATTTGTCGCAATCACCCCATCAATATTATGACGAAGCAGGCTATCGGCAACCTGGATCAATTCTTCTTCACAAAGATCCGGCGCGATCTTTACTGCCACCGGCACATATTTATGGTGGATCGCCTGAAGATCGTTTTGCTTATTTTTAATGGCAGTTAACAGATCGTCCAGCGCATCGCCATACTGGAGCGTACGTAGCCCTGGCGTATTCGGCGAAGAAATATTAATGGCGATATAACCCGCATAAGCATAGACTTTTTCCATACAAATCAGGTAGTCATCTTTGCCATTTTCGACAGGCGTATCTTTATTTTTACCGATGTTAATTCCCAGAATACCATCAAAATGGGCTTTTTTAACATTCTCGACCAGGTTATCGACGCCCAGATTATTAAAGCCCATCCGATTGATCAGACCTTCAGCATCCACCAGACGAAAAAGACGCGGCTTATCGTTACCCGGCTGTGGGCGCGGCGTCACGGTGCCGATTTCCAGGGAGCCAAACCCCATCGCGCCTAACGCGTCGATGCACTCCCCGTCTTTATCCAGACCGGCAGCCAGCCCCAGTGGATTTTTAAAGGTAAGTCCCATGCAGGTAACCGGCTTTGTCGGTACTTTCTGGCGCACCAGCGCTTCCAGCGGCGTACCTGTAATGCGGCGTAATTGTTGAAATGTAAATTCATGAGCGCGCTCTGGATCGAGCTGGAAAAGGGCTTTACGAACGAAGGGATAGTACATGAACTCTCCTGGATTCCCGGTGTGCAAACCGGGGGCGTATTATGGGCGATAACAAGGCAAAAGGGAATTGACCTACGGCAATAAATAGCAATCGTTTTCCTTCATTCTCACTTCACGTTTCGCCAGGAAGCGTCATCGTCCGGCAAAAAAATGCCCGGCAGCGCTAACGCTTACCGGGCATGTCTTACCTCTTTATAACGGATACTGTCAGGCTAACGCTTTAGTTATCTTCTCGTACAGATCGCCGGAAAGATTCTCCAGTCCTTTTAACTGCTCCAGCGCCGCACGCATTTTCTCCTGACGCTTATCATCATAACGTTTCAGACGAATCAGCGGTTCAATGAGGCGAGATGCTACCTGCGGGTTACGGCTATTCAGATCGGTCAGCATCTCGACCAGGAACTGGTATCCGCTACCGTCTTGCGCATGGAACGCCGCCGGGTTGCTGCCAGCAAACGCGCCAATTAATGAACGGATGCGGTTCGGGTTGCTCATACTGAAAGAACGGTGTTTGAGCAGGCCGCGTACGGTTTCCAGTACATTTTCCGCCGGGCTCGTGGATTGCAGGATAAACCATTTATCCATCACCAGGCCGTCCTGATGCCACTTATCGTCATACTCCTGCATCAGCGTATCTCGGCACGGCAACTGCGCCGCCACAGCAGCAGACAGGGCCGCCAGCGCATCGGTCATATTATTGGCGTCGCGATACTGTTTGCTGACCAGCGTATTAGCCAGCTCCGTCTCGCCAAACGCCAGGAAGCGCAGGCAAGCATTGCGCAGCGTGCGCTTACCGATATCGCCGTGATCAACACGATACTCATCCAGATGATTGGCGTTATAGATAGCCAGGAACTCATCCGCCAGTTCTGCCGCCAGCGTACGCGTTAGCGCTTCACGAACTTGCGCAATGGCGATCGGGTCAATGACCTCAAACAGCTCCGCAATTTCATTGGCCGAAGGCAGCGTTAAAATTTCTGCGGCCAACGCCGGATCGATTTTCTCATCCAACAGTACTGCGCGGAACGCATCAGCGACATGCACCGGAAGCGATAGCGGTTGCCCCTGCTGATGACGCGCCACATTCAGTTTAATGTATGTGGCCAGCAGGCTTTGCGCCGCATCCCAACGGGAGAAATCATTGCGCGCATGGCGCATCAGGAACGTCAACTGCTGATCGCTCCATTTATATTCCAGTTTCACCGGCGCGGAAAACTCGCACAGCAAGGCCGGAACAGGCTGGAAGTAGACATTATCGAAGGTAAATGTCTGCTCCGCCTGCGTGACGTTCAGCACGGCGTTGACCGGATGACCACCTTTTTGCAACGGAATGACGTTGCCTTCGTTATCGTACAGTTCAATGGCGAATGGAATATGCAGCGGCTGCTTCTCCGCCTGATCCGCCGTCGCCGGAGTACGCTGGCTGATGGTCAACGTGTACTGCTCGGTTTCCGGATTATAATCATCTTTTACCGTTACAATCGGCGTGCCGGACTGACTGTACCAGCGGCGGAAATGGGACAAATCGACATTAGAAGCATCTTCCATCGCCTGTACGAAGTCATCACACGTCGCGGCGCTGCCGTCATGGCGCTCAAAATAAAGCTGTATCCCCTTCTGGAAATTTTCCTCACCCAGCAACGTGTGGATCATGCGAATGACTTCCGCACCCTTTTCATAAACGGTGAGGGTGTAGAAGTTATTCATTTCGATTACTTTATCCGGGCGGATAGGATGCGCCATCGGGCTGGCGTCTTCCGCGAATTGTAAACCGCGCATGGTACGCACGTTACTGATGCGGTTCACCGCGCGTGACCCCAAATCAGAGCTAAACTCCTGATCGCGGAACACGGTTAGCCCCTCTTTCAGGCTCAACTGGAACCAGTCGCGGCAGGTGACGCGGTTGCCGGTCCAGTTGTGGAAATACTCATGACCTATCACGCGCTCAATATCGAGATAATCTTTATCCGTCGCGGTATCGGTTCGCGCCAGCACGTATTTGGAGTTAAAGATATTGAGACCTTTATTCTCCATCGCGCCCATATTAAAGAAATCCACCGCGACAATCATATAGATGTCGAGGTCATATTCGAGCCCAAAACGCGTTTCATCCCATTTCATGGAATTTTTCAGCGAAGTCATTGCCCACGGCGCGCGATCCAGATTGCCACGGTCAACGTACAGTTCTAATGCGACTTCACGCCCGGAGCGGGTGGTAAAGGTATCGCGCAGCACGTCAAAATCACCGGCCACCAGCGCAAACAGATAACACGGTTTCGGGAACGGATCTTGCCACTGAACCCAGTGACGGCCATTCTCCAGTTCCCCCTGCGCAACACGGTTGCCATTGGAGAGCAGGAACGGATATTTGCTTTTATCGGCAATAATTTTGGTGGTAAATCGCGCCAGTACGTCCGGGCGGTCAAGATACCAGGTAATATGGCGGAAGCCCTCCGCTTCACACTGGGTACAGAGCGCATCGCCGGACTGGTACAATCCTTCCAGCGCCGTATTCGCCGCCGGACTTATCTCGTTGACAATGCGTAACGTAAAACGCTCTGGCAGGTCGCTGATGATAAGCGCGCCCTCTTCTTCCTTATATGCTGTCCACGGCGCATCGTTGACGTGGATAGATACCAGCGTTAAATCTTCCCCATCAAGGCGAAGAGGCGCATCAGGCGCGCTATGACGAACAGCCTGGCTTATTGCGGTGACCACGGTTTTTTCGGCATCGAGGTCAAAGGTCAAGTCAATATCAGTAATCTGGTAATCCGGCGCGCGATAGTCATGGCGGTATTTGGCTTGTGGCTGTTGTGTCATAAAAAACCTTTCGCATCTTTGTGTAGAGTGTCGACTCCAGTCTATTCCTGTTGCGCAAATCGCGCTACGCAGAATGTTCATCTTTTCAGGCACAAACGGCCTATTTGCTACATTTTTATAACATGGGGCACGAAATGCGCTCGACCCTAAAGACAGCTTATGGTGTGATCGGGGTTCAATAAATCGCTAAACAAGGTATACTCCAGCGGTTTTCTTAGTTGTTTATTGTACTAAACGCTCCCGTGAGAGGACGCAACAGCGCACCTATGACACAATTCGCTTCTCCTGTTCTGCACTCGTTGCTGGATACAGATGCTTATAAGTTGCATATGCAGCAAGCCGTTTTTCACCACTACTATGATGTGCAGGTAGCGGCTGAGTTTCGTTGCCGTGGCGACGACCTGCTGGGTATTTATGCCGATGCTATTCGCGAGCAGGTGGACGCGATGCAGCACCTGCGCCTCCAGGAGGACGAGTTCCAGTGGCTCTCCGGCCTGCCCTTTTTTAAACCGGATTATCTGAACTGGTTACGCGAGTTTCGCTATAACCCGGCTCAAGTCTGTGTCACCAACGATAACGGCAAGCTGAATATTCGCTTAACCGGCCCGTGGCGTGAAGTCATTATGTGGGAAGTGCCGCTGCTGGCCGTGATCAGTGAGCTGGTTCATCACTACCGCTCGCCAAACGCGGGTGTTGATCAGGCGCTCGACGCGCTGGAAAGTAAGCTGGTTAATTTCACTGCGTTAACCGCCAATCTCGATATGTCCCGCTTCCACCTGATGGACTTCGGCACCCGCCGCCGTTTCTCTCGTGAAGTGCAGCAGGCGATAGTTAAACGTCTCCAGCAGGAGTCATGGTTCGTCGGCACCAGCAACTATGATCTCGCGCGTCGCCTGGCGCTGACGCCGATGGGCACTCAGGCGCACGAATGGTTCCAGGCGCATCAACAAATCAGTCCGGACCTGGCGACCAGTCAGCGTGCCGCGTTGGCCGCCTGGCTTAACGAATATCCGGACCAGCTTGGTATCGCATTGACAGATTGCATTACAATGGATGCGTTTTTACGCGATTTCGGCATTGAATTCGCCAGCCGTTATCAGGGGTTACGCCACGACTCAGGAGACCCTGTCGCATGGGGCGAAAAGGCGATTGCCCATTATGAAAAGCTGGGGATTGATCCGCTGACAAAAACGCTGGTCTTTTCAGATAACCTTGATCTGCCAAAGGCGGTCGAGCTCTATCGCCATTTCGCCTCTCGCGTGCAGTTAAGCTTCGGCATCGGTACCCGCCTGACCTGCGATATCCCTCAGGTAAAACCGCTCAATATCGTGATTAAACTCGTGGAATGTAACGGAAAGCCGGTGGCTAAACTTTCCGACAGCCCCGGTAAAACGATCTGTCATGATAAAGCGTTTGTGCGCGCGCTGCGTAAAGCGTTCGATCTCCCGCAGGTGCGTAAAGCAAGTTAACCATGCCTGTGCGAAGCGCCCGGAAAGTGGGCGCTTTGTTACTCTTCTGACCATTTTACCTGTTCTGCCCGCGATGGTGACTATTCTTCCCCTTCACTCTTCGACATATTTACGTGCGTAATTTGCGTTGTTTTTTCAGAATGAGTGTCCCGCTGTGTACGCGTTCTGAATATATTGAATTCGCTAATAAATTCTTTACGCAGCAAGAACAGAGCAATTACGTTGGGGATAACCAGAAAACCGACAGCAATATCAGCCATTAACCAGATTACCGGGATTTCCATATTAACGGCAATCAGTGGCGGCAAAAAATATAGCCATTTAATAATTCGTTCTAGCTTGTCGCCAAAAATATAGTTTATCGAAGTGCGAAATTTAATATATGAACCAAGATAAGAAGTAAACAGAATCAACGCCACACCGAGACAGAGAAACTGAACAATAATCGGATGCCATGTTTCTTTTAAGGCGGCAAAGATAATCTGAATACCTTGATAACTGGCGTCTGTCCACATACCAGAAGCAAGTACAGCAAATGCGGTAAAGTTACAGGTAATCATTGAGACAAAAAATACTTCCACTGCCCCCCACATTCCCTGACGGAAAGCGTAATCCACGTTGGCAGTAGCATGTACTGTGGCCGAGGTACCCATGCCGGCTTCGTTAGTGAATATTCCGCGACTGGCTCCTTTACTGATGGCCATCATGATGGTTGACCCGACAAAGCCACCGGCTGCTGGCGCAGGGGCAAAGGCATAATAGAAAATACTTTTTATAACCTGTGGGATAGCCTCGATATTCAATACCACTACACCAGCGGCACCAATGAAATAGGCAATGGTGATCGGTGGAAGTGCAATCGTACAGAATTTACCAAGACTGGCGAGTCCTTTTAAAATAACCAACGCGCCTACGATGACAATAAATCCCCCGATGACGCTTGTTGGGATGTCAAACGTATAGTGAATGACCGCCGCCATCGTATTAGTTTGCACAAAACAGGCATCCGTAATAACCAGAATCATTAATGCAAACGCATATAATCCTGCCAGGGGATGCCATTTTTTATTGAGCCCTTTCTTAATATAATGCATTGGGCCGCCATAATATTCGCCATTCTCACCTTTACTTCGGTATTTCACCGCCAGCGTCACTTCAACCATTTTGGTCATCATACCCACGACCGCAATGATCCACATCCAGAAAATTGCCCCAGGTCCGCCAACCGCAATAGCCGCAGCAACACCTGCGATCGTTCCCGCGCCTAATGAGCCGGATAGCACAGTGGCAGCCACCTCTATTGATTTTAAGGATTTTTTAGACGCTGCCTCGCCAGTAGTGCTTTGTTTATTTTTTCCGGCAAGTGTACCAATTGTATTACGGTAAATTTCTTTTAAATTGATAATCTGGAAAAATTTGAGGCGTACTGTAAAATAAAAGCCAATGCCGATGACACACAAAAATAATGGGCCACCCCATAGAAATTCAAAGAGTTGTGAAAGTTGCTCTAACATAATGACCTCGGATTTAAATTAATTCGTTCAGTCTCAGAAATAATCTTTCCAGTTCAGCGTAATCCTGAATTTTGCCAACAACACTAAACTGGAAAGTCAGCGGGTAGGAGCATCCCTTACTCACTAAATGCCGTTTTAATGGTATATTGTTATGAAGTTTTGCTTCCTGCATTAGATTTATTATGCGTAAAAAAAACGCGTTTTTTACATGCTGCCTTTATTATCTAATTTTTTAGTCGTAATGTTTAAGCACTGCGTCCGTTCCAGACTATATCTTCATAAATATCTGGGGACGTATCGCCTTCGGTGCTAATAAGCAGAACATGAGCATTGGCATCAAGCTGTAAGCGATTAGCAAGATCCTGATAATGCATATTGTTCATCAACTCATAAAGTAACCCTACGCCAATAGCTCCGGACTCGCCGGAAATAAAAGGCGTATCAGTGCCTGGACGCGGCGCGGCAGAAATGCGCATACCCTTAGCCGCCAGACAATCATCAGCGGAAATAAAACAACTGGTGTTGTCCCGAATAATAGGCCAACTGATAATATTCGGCTCCCCACACGCAAGCCCGGCCATTATCGTCGCCATATCGCCAGTGACGCAGTGAGGTTGACCATCATTCATAACTGCGGATTGATAAAGACAGTTGGCCTGATGCGGCTCAACCACAATAATATTAGGGATATTTTCCTGCATTTTTTCAACAAAATAACCCATAACACTGCCAGCAAACGATCCCACCCCCGCTTGTAAAATAAGGTGGGTTGGCAACGGACTGTTTGTTTCTGCGAGCTGCTCATAAGCTTCAACCGCTAGTGTCATATAGCCTTGCATAATCCACGTTGGGATCTCTTCATACCCTGTCCAGGCTGTATCCTGCAAAAGCACCCAGCCTTTTGTTTGCGCCATTCTATGGGCCAGTCGCACTGCATCATCGTAGTTCAGATCGGTGATGGTGCATTCAGCTCCATGATGGCGAATATTCTCTGCCCGGATTAACGATGATCCTTTAGGCATATAAACGACGGCTTTTAGACCTAATTGCTCCGCCGCCCACGCCACACCACGGCCATGATTGCCATCCGTCGCGGTAACAAAAACACAATCCTTAATTTTTTCTTTAATCTCAGGAGTGTTAAGGGCAGCAAAACTTAACGAGTTAATATCACATTGCAATTTATCAGCGAGATATTTTCCTACAGCATAAGAGCCGCCCAGACCTTTAAAAGCATTCAGACCAAAACGCCAGGATTCATCTTTAATATGGATGGACCCTAGTCCAAGCCGCCGGCTTAGATGCGCCAGATTATGTAACGGCGTGACGGCATAATTGGGTAATTTTTTATGAAATGCTAACACCTCACGCCCAACGTTTCCGTTAAGCAAACTTAAGGCCGCTCCTGTACCATATTTTTTCCGACGTGTATTAAACTGGTATTTAATAAGTTCATGCATAATGATACCTTTTGTTAAAGTTTATTTATTGAAATAATATGTTTTTGGCAATTATTGAGTAGAAACAAGTAAAGAACTCGCGTTTTGTGGCTGTAGTAGTGGTTATCCTCACTTTAATAAACCGTACTGATAAAAGAGTCGCACAATATCTATTACGTCCTTTTCTTTATTCCACTGATTATGATAGTACTATGCTTATTGCTGTTAAATGGCGCGAAAATGCCCATCGTCGTGCAATTTTCACCTTTTTTTAACGACCTGGACGCGGCAAAATTGCGCACAGTGATAGTCATCACCTTAAAGAGGTTATTTGCGATATGAAGCTTGACGCCTGGGATAAAAACATTCTGACATTATTGCAGCGCGATAATCGTCTTTCTCAGCGGGAAATCGCCGAACAGGTCAATCTTTCACCTTCGGCAGTGAATCGTCGTATCGCGGCACTGGAGGAGGCGGGCATAATTAAAGGCAATGTCAGCCTTGTTGATGCTGGCAAAGTGGGACGCCCGGTCACGATTGTGGTGCAGGTGGTGATCGAAAACGAGCGATTCAATTTACTGGAAGAGGCTCGTCAACGGTTTGTCAGTTGCCCGCAGGTGCAGCAGGTCTACTACGTAACGGGCGATTTCGACTTTTTACTGGTGCTCAATGTTCGTGACATGGCGGAATATGAAGCGCTTACCCGTGAGCTTTTCTTTTCCTCAGGCAATATAAAGTCTTTTAAAACGATTGTCGTGATGCAAAACGCCAAGCAAGAGATGCGCGTCCTGATCGAGTAACGTGCGCAAAGCTTGCAAAACCAGCCTAAATTCTCAATGGTTCGCGAGCAGGTGCGAACTTTTTACAGGTTTCTTTCTGAAAACCTGCTTCCAGATGCGATTTCTGCTTGTCTGATTGCAGATGCCAGGTAACATAGGAATACCCCCATTTCGGGTGGACAAGTGTTTATTTTTTCCGACTATTAACTAGAGAGAATATTATGAGCGTTGTGCCTGTAGCCGACGTACTCCAGGGCCGCGTAGCCGTTGACCAAGAAGTCACCGTGCGCGGATGGGTGCGTACCCGCCGAGATTCAAAAGCTGGCATCTCCTTCCTCGCCGTTTATGACGGCTCCTGCTTTGATCCTGTACAGGCTGTCATTAATAATTCTCTGCCCAATTATAATGAAGAAGTATTACACCTGACGACAGGCTGCTCCGTGGTAGTAACAGGTAAGGTTGTCGCGTCGCCGGGACAGGGGCAAAGTTTCGAAATCCAGGCCACGAAAGTAGAGGTCGCAGGCTGGGTGGAAGATCCGGATACCTACCCGATGGCGGCAAAACGCCATAGCATTGAGTATCTGCGTGAAGTCGCGCATCTGCGCCCGCGCACCAACCTGATTGGCGCGGTAGCGCGCGTCCGCCATACTCTGGCGCAGGCGCTGCATCGCTTCTTCGATGAGCAGGGTTTCTTTTGGGTCTCTACCCCGCTGATTACCGCTTCCGATACCGAAGGCGCTGGCGAAATGTTCCGCGTCTCAACGTTGGATCTGGAAAACCTGCCGCGTAACGACCAGGGCAGAGTAGATTTTGACAAAGACTTTTTTGGCAAAGAATCATTCCTGACCGTCTCCGGCCAGCTCAACGGTGAAACGTATGCCTGTGCGCTGTCCAAAATCTATACTTTTGGGCCGACCTTCCGCGCGGAAAATTCCAACACCAGCCGCCACCTGGCGGAGTTCTGGATGCTGGAGCCGGAAGTGGCGTTCGCCGATCTGGAAGACAACGCCCGTCTGGCGGAAGCCATGCTGAAATATGTCTTCAAGGCGGTTCTGGAAGAGCGTGCGGATGACATGAAGTTCTTTGCCGAACGCGTGGATAAAGACGCTATCGCTCGTCTGGAGCGTTTTGTCTCCACCGACTTTGCTCAGGTGGATTACACCGATGCGGTCGCCATTCTGGAACGCTGTGGTAAGACATTTGAAAACCCGGTGTTCTGGGGCGTCGACCTCTCTTCCGAACACGAACGTTATCTGGCGGAAGAGCATTTCAAAGCGCCGGTAGTGGTGAAAAACTATCCGAAAGAAATTAAAGCGTTTTACATGCGCCTTAACGAAGATGGCAAAACCGTGGCGGCCATGGATGTGCTGGCGCCGGGAATCGGCGAAATCATCGGTGGTTCCCAGCGTGAAGAGCGTCTGGATGTGCTGGATGCCCGTATGGCCGAAATGGGGCTGAATAAAGAGGATTACTGGTGGTATCGCGACTTGCGTCGCTACGGTACTGTACCGCATTCCGGCTTTGGCCTGGGCTTTGAACGCCTTATCGCTTACGTCACGGGTGTGCAAAACGTGCGCGATGTTATTCCGTTCCCACGGACCCCACGCAACGCCAGCTTCTGATTTTTACGTCACACTCAAGGCCAGCTATGCTGGCCTTTTTTTTCGCCTGAACGTCAGTTTTATTATCAATAAGTAAATAAATTTAATTACAACCCTCTGAATTACCACATCTTGTTACTGTATATTTCACGAAAATATTTACACATAAAAATTAATCCTTAATTTTATTGCGGATTAGATTTTTCTGCTCTAATAGCACAATTTTTCACCACAATTTCGGACATCAAGACTTCTAAATGGCTATTTTTATGAAATAGCTCGTCTGCTGCTTTTTCAGGCACAACGGTGCTACAAGCCAATAATTACAATAAAATCATAGTGATAAAAGAAAAACGATCAAATCAAAGCGAGAACTCAGGGGAAGTTTGACGTTGTTCACAAAGTTCCGCGAAAATAACATTTGTTTACATATTTTTTCCTTTTGAAACCAAATCTTTATATTTGTAGCACTTTCACGGTAGCGAAACGTTAGTTTGAATGGAAAGATGCCTGTCAGACACATAAAGACACCAAACTCTCATCAATATTTCTGTAAAGTTTTATTGACGGAATTTATTGACGGCAGTGGCAGGTGTCATATAAAAAAACCAATGAGGGTAATAAATAATGATGAAGCGCAAAATCCTGGCAGCGGTGATCCCTGCCCTGCTGGCTGCTGCAACCGCAAACGCAGCAGAAATTTATAATAAAGATGGTAATAAGCTGGATCTGTACGGTAAAGCCGTGGGTCGTCACGTATGGACAACGACCGGCGATAGTAAAAATGCCGACCAGACTTATGCCCAGATTGGTTTTAAAGGGGAAACGCAGATTAACACAGATCTGACCGGTTTCGGTCAGTGGGAATACCGTACTAAAGCAGACCGCGCTGAAGGCGAACAGCAGAACTCGAATCTGGTACGTCTGGCTTTCGCGGGTTTGAAATACGCGGAAGTGGGTTCAATCGATTATGGTCGTAACTACGGTATCGTTTACGATGTTGAATCCTATACCGATATGGCCCCCTACTTCTCCGGCGAAACCTGGGGCGGCGCCTATACTGATAACTACATGACCAGCCGTGCTGGCGGTTTGTTGACCTACCGTAACTCTGACTTCTTTGGTCTGGTGGACGGTCTCTCTTTCGGTATCCAGTATCAGGGTAAAAATCAGGACAACCACAGCATTAACTCTCAGAATGGCGATGGCGTAGGTTACACCATGGCATATGAGTTCGACGGCTTTGGCGTCACCGCAGCGTACAGCAACAGCAAGCGTACTAACGATCAGCAGGATCGCGATGGTAATGGCGATCGCGCAGAGTCATGGGCCGTTGGCGCGAAATATGATGCAAACAACGTCTACCTGGCTGCCGTATATGCTGAAACCCGCAATATGAGCATTGTTGAAAATACGGTTACCGATACCGTGGAAATGGCAAACAAAACGCAGAACCTGGAAGTGGTCGCTCAGTACCAGTTTGACTTCGGCCTGCGTCCGGCAATCTCGTATGTGCAGAGTAAAGGTAAGCAGTTGAACGGCGCCGACGGCTCGGCCGATCTGGCGAAATATATTCAGGCGGGCGCGACTTACTACTTCAACAAAAACATGAACGTATGGGTTGACTACCGTTTCAACCTGCTGGACGAAAACGACTACAGCTCCAGCTACGTTGGCACCGACGATCAGGCGGCTGTCGGTATTACTTACCAGTTCTGATCAGCAGACCCCTTTGTTTTATGCCTCAAAAACAGGACTTCGGTCCTGTTTTTTTATCTCTCTTAGAGAAAATGTGCGTCTTTCAAAAACAGGCGGGCTTTTTAGCGCTAACGGTTGGCATTTTGTAAATCTGCCGTTAACCTGATAGCGGATTTCCCTTCTGTAACTATAATGGAACCTCGTCATGTTTGAGAACATAACCGCCGCTCCTGCCGACCCGATTTTGGGCCTGGCCGATCTGTTTCGCGCCGATGACCGTCCAGGGAAAATTAACCTTGGCATTGGCGTATATAAAGATGAAACCGGCAAAACACCGGTGCTCACCAGCGTTAAAAAAGCCGAGCAGTATTTACTGGAAAATGAAACGACGAAAAACTATCTCGGCATTGACGGGATTCCGGAATTTGCTCGCTGCACTCAGGAACTGCTGTTCGGCAAAGGCAGCGCGCTGATTAACGATAAGCGCGCACGCACGGCGCAAACGCCGGGCGGTACCGGCGCGTTACGCATTGCCGCCGACTTTTTAGCAAAAAATACTCCGGTAAAACGGGTGTGGGTGAGCAACCCCAGCTGGCCGAACCACAAAAGCGTGTTTAACGCTGCCGGCCTGGAAGTTCGGGAGTACGCTTACTACGATGCGGAAAATCACACGCTGGATTTTGAAGCGCTACAAGCCAGCCTGAGCGAAGCACAGGCCGGCGATGTGGTTCTGTTCCACGGTTGCTGTCATAACCCAACCGGCATTGACCCTACTCTGGAACAGTGGCAGGTTCTGGCTGAGCTTTCCGTTGAAAAAGGGTGGCTGCCGCTATTCGATTTCGCTTACCAGGGCTTTGCCCGCGGCCTGGAAGAAGATGCGGAAGGTCTGCGCGCCTTTGCCGCGCTGCATAAAGAGCTCATTGTCGCCAGCTCCTACTCCAAAAACTTCGGCTTATATAATGAGCGCGTCGGCGCCTGCACCCTCGTGGCTGCCGATGCGGAAACCGTGGATCGCGCTTTTAGCCAGATGAAATCCGCCATTCGCGCTAACTACTCCAACCCGCCAGCGCACGGCGCGTCCATCGTCGCGACTATCCTGAGTAATGACGCCCTGCGCGCTATCTGGGAACAGGAACTGACGGACATGCGCCAGCGTATTCAGCGTATGCGTCAACTGTTCGTGAATACCTTGCAGGAAAAAGGCGCGAACCGTGACTTCAGCTTTATTATCAAGCAGAACGGGATGTTCTCATTCAGCGGTCTGACCAAAGATCAGGTGCTGCGTCTGCGTGAAGAGTTTGGCGTTTATGCCGTGGCTTCTGGTCGCGTGAACGTGGCGGGCATGACCCCGGATAATATGGCGCCGCTGTGCGAAGCCATTGTCGCGGTACTATAAAAAGCTGTCGACTGGCGTGACCGATAAAAAAGCCTGCACATTGCAGGCTTTTTCATTCTGCTTACCAGACCGGCATCTCATCTTGCAGGAAGGGATTATGCAGACGCTCGTATCCGAGCGTAGAGAGCGGGCCGTGGCCAGGAATAAAGGTCACATCATCGCCAAGCGGCAATAATTTACGCTTAATGGCGTCAATCAACTGGGTGTGATCGCCGCGAGGAAAATCGCTGCGCCCGACGCCACCTTTGAAAATCACATCGCCGGAGATCAGCAGTTGCGACTGTTCATCAAAGAAAACCACGTGTCCCGGCGTGTGTCCCGGACAATGTAACACCTGTAACGTCACATTCCCTACGCTGACGCGATCGCCGTCGTTCAACCAGCGATCAGGCGTCAGCGGCTGACACTCATCCAGACCAAACATGCGGCTTTGCGCCGGCAGTCCTTGCAGCCAGAACTCATCTTCTTTTTCCGGACCGATAACAGGAACGCCGTAATGCTGCGCCAGTTCACTCGCCGCGCCGACATGATCGAGATGCCCATGCGTGAGTAAAATTTGCATCAACGTCACGCCGCTGGCGTCCACTTCCTGTTTAATTTTTTCCGCGTCGCCGCCCGGATCGACCAGCGCCGCCAGCCGGGTTTGTTCGCACCAGATTAATGAACAGTTCTGGGAGAACGCGGTGACCGGAATAATACGATAGTTCATACTGCTCCTTTGATTAAGCCTCGCTGATTACCAGTGCCGCGCCGGCCCGGTATCAATATGCACAAAGTTACTACGTGGGTAATATCCTACACCACCTGCGCGCATAGATAACGCCGCTTTGCGAATATTGCTCAGCGCCACGCCTTCAATATGAAAATCCATCGCCTGCCCTTTTGTATGGTAGCTTTTTTTCGCTACGCCGCTGCTACGGGCGCGTAATTCATTATTGGTATCAAGAGAACGGTAGCCTGAGATGAGCTGCACAGGTTTACGCGTCCCTAACAGCCCCTGAAGTCGGTAAAGTTGGTCAAACAGGCGGGGATCGATTGATCGGACTTTATTCGCGCGATAGTCACGGAAAAAATGGTTTAACTTTGCTAATTCATCCTGAATGTAGGCTCTTCCATCGAAAAACTCCGCCTTGATTGACTCTCCGGTATGGAGATTGTTTAACGTCAAAATGCGCGGGCGTGGGGTCGAGAGTGTGGCAAACGCTGGCGCGGGCAGGATGGCGGCGCCGAGAGCGACACCACCAAGCGCCAGCAGCTTGCGGCGATTAGCGTCAAATTTGTCCATGATAATCAGGTCTACAGGTCAATGTTATCGTTAATACACTTCTACCTTTAAGCAAACATGATACCGGCTGGCACAGACTTCTGAACGGCCCGGTCGACTTAAAGGTTGTTGTATATGCACTTCTGGCGCACGAAAGGCACCTTAACTGCCGATAAAGCCCGCGTCAAGATGGCCCTCCCCCAGCCACAACGGGGGTCTACAGCGAAACGCCCCGTTGAAGCCAAACATTAGGACAACATATTTACCAGAACTTCTTCATTTACCTGATTAATTGTTCAACCTTTGGCACAATTTGTGCGCTGGATCGCGCTGTGAGATCGTAATTGTAAATATCTGTACGATATTGCATACGTCCATCTGCGCCGACAAACGCGGTCAGATAGTAAAGATTTACTGGAATGTTCTGCCGGATATTGACATACCGCGTGTCGCCTTGCTTCAGGGCGCCAGAGATCCGCGCATCGTTCCAGCCAGCATCCTGCAAGAGCATATTCGCCAGTTCAGAGGCCTTATTGACCCGCACGCAGCCGGAACTTAACGCCCTGGCGTCACGCTGAAAGAGAGTATGGTTAGGCGTATCGTGCAGATAGATAGCATCTGAACTCGGCATATTAAATTTATAACGCCCCAGCGAATTGTGCGCGCCTGGCGCCTGCTGGAAACGGAACGGAAGATTCGATGGCGTAATGGTGGCCCAGTCAACCTGCCACGGATCGATCGCTTCTTTGCTGTTCCAGCCGCGCATCACGGTGTAGCCATGGCGCTCCAGATAGCCTGGGTCATTCCACACCTTCGGTAAAATGTCTTTACGCGCAAGCGTGGGCGGAACGTTCCACGGCGGGTTCACCACCACATTATTCAGCGCGCTGCTCATCATCGGCGTTTTACGATCGGGACGCCCGACGATCACCCTTGAAGCCAGCACCTGGTTGCCATTCTGATAGTAGACCAGCGAATAAGCGGGAATGTTTACCATAATACCGGTAGAGAGTTCCGCCGGCAGCAGGCGTAAACGTTGGATATTCAGTGCCAGTACGCCTGCGCGTTGCGCGGGGGTCATATTAAGCCAGTTACGCGTCGCCGGGCCAATAACGCCATCCGCCCCCAGCCCTTGCCATGCCTGAAAACGCTTTACCGCCTCGACCAGTTCACGATCGTAGGCGCGTGCCGCCGGAGCCGACTTGCTACGGCGGGCCGTTGGTTCGTCGACCGGCTGCGCCACCGATGTTTCGACTACCGCGGCGGAGGGGCTGACGACGGCGCTATCAGCAGTGTTATCGCCGGGTAAGGCTATCTTTGGACCGCCATCCAGCATCCCCGTACGCTGTAATATTTCGCGCAGCGCAGGCACATCGTTACTCCATTGCCCCGGGCGCAGCGTCGCGGTATTGGCCAACTGCGGCCACGGGCGAGAGTCCGCCACCAGCTTCAGTAGCGCGTCATGCATGGGCGCATACTGTGGATGCTGCGGCGCCAGGCTGGCGACAAACATCGGCAACTGGCCCTCTTCCAGCGCGATTTGCCACTGGTTAATCACCGAGACTGGCGGCGTCGCCAATGCGTAAGGTTTGTTGCTATATAACCAGCGCTGGCCTTTGACGGGGATATTCGCAATGAAATGGAGATAGCCCATCATGGCGTCTGACAACACAACATCGCGCGCCATACCGTTTACGGCGGGATCGGTCAACAATGCCACCCAGGCGGTAAACTGCGGCTGGAATCCGGCAATCGCCACCTCCGCCAACTGTTGCTGGAAGACTTTCACCGCATCGCGATTATCCCACATGGGCTTCATGTCGCGCGCGGCATACAGCAATGTCAGCTGGCTCATATAGACCGGCGTATAGCCGGAAGGAAGCTGCGACTGTAAATCAGCCCGGACTTTCTCGGCTGAAACGCCCTCCGGCAGCGGCTGAATCCCGGCCATAATCGCCGTCGCGGCTGATTGCTTCTGCGGCCCAGCCAGATCCGGCGCGGCAACGGCGCTATCGCCAGGTATCATTTCAGGCTCATCGGCCTGCGCATTGAACAGTGGAGCGAATGTTACGGCCAGGCATAAACTGATTGCCGACAGACAACGACCACACATCTTGTTAAGCAACATCCCTTGCCCCCTGTTTTCGTTATCATACTCCGCATGACTGTGCT
This sequence comes from Salmonella sp. SJTUF15570, assembly GCF_043357055.1. Classification (NCBI taxonomy): domain Bacteria; kingdom Pseudomonadati; phylum Pseudomonadota; class Gammaproteobacteria; order Enterobacterales; family Enterobacteriaceae; genus Salmonella; species Salmonella sp. SJTUF15570. The sequence continues at coordinate 318,937 of NZ_JBEUKJ010000004.1, forward strand.
GCCCGCAGCGCGGGTCAACCGCAACCAATGCTTTTGTTTAGTATGACGAGTCAGCCTGCTCACTCGTCAGGCTTAACTCCAGTATATAAAGTTCGTTACGTTTTTGCCTAACCTAATGTAAAGAAGTTTAAAGAAAATGCACTACCCGGAGAGATTTTTCAGATAAAGAAAAAGGCGGCTTTCGCCGCCCCAGGCTAATGATAAAGCAGAACTTGTTGTGCCGGATGGCGGCGTAACCGACTTATCCGGCCTTGCCTGATAAACGAGGCGCCATCAGGCACGTCATCGTTTCTGCCGTATTTAACTCGCTTCTGAAGGCGTATCTTCCGTTTGCGTACCGGGAAGCGTTTCCGGAAGCTGCGGCGCAAAGCCACGCAGCCCGACAACATGAACATGCTCAGTATTCTGAAACACTTTACGCACCAGTTTATACGTCGTGCCCTTCTCCGGACTGATGTTTTCCGGCGCGGCGATGATGAGCTGCATCTGCAAACGTTCGCATAGTTCAAACAGCGTGGCGATAGAGCGCGCATCCAGACGCGCCGCTTCATCGAGGAACAGCAGGCGACATGGCGAAATATCTTTCCCGCGCAGTCTGCGCGCTTCGTCTTCCCAGCTTTGCACCACCATCACCAGAATTGACATCCCGGTCCCGATAGCTTCCCCCGTTGATAGCGCGCCGGATTCCGCACGCAGCCAGCCGTCGGACCCACGGTTAACTTCAACTTCCATTTCCAGATAGTTACGGTAGTCCAGCAGCTCCTCGCCGATGGTCTGCGGCGTGCGTTGCCCCATATCGATCTGCGGATTCAGGCGCTGGTACAGTTTCGCCAGCGCTTCGGAGAAGGTCAGACGATTGCTGTTAAACAGATCCTGATGCTGCTCCTGCTGTTCTGAAAGCACATCCAGCAAGGTGGCATGCGTTTCACGCACGTTGACGTTTAACCGCACGCTATTCACCTGGCCAAACGAGACGCTTTGCAAACCCTGGTTCAGCATACGGATACGGTTCTGCTCACGCTGGATAGTTTTGCGGATAATGTTTGCCACGCTGCGGGAACTGATCGCCAGCTTTTGCTCACGCGATGTCAGCTCTTCCGTCAGACGGCTCAGTTCAATCTCCATTTGTTCAATGGCTTCAACCGGATCGTCGGTACGAATAATATCCTGACGAATACGTTCGCGCAGATGCTGGTAAACGGCCACAAAGAACTGGATTTTACGTTCCGGGCGTTTCGGATCTTCCGACAGACGCAATACGTCGCGCAGATGTTCGTTATCCGCGACGGCCAGGCGCAGCGCGCCCAACGCCTTATCCGACATGGAGCGCAGTTCATCCGCCGACAGATAAGCCAGCTCACGACGGTGCAGACGGCGTTCCACGCCATTGTCTTTCACCATCCGCATGACTGCGCACCAGCCAGCTTTCGCGGTCACGACCTGCTCGCGCATTTCATGATAATCACGCTCCAGCTTGCGCAGCTTACGGGTCAGGTTCTCCATCTCCGCTTCGCAGAAGGTGAGCGCTTTCTCAAGCTGATTGCGACGCGAACGGTTATTGCTCAACTGAGCGTGCAGTTCATCCCGACGCTGGCGGGCGCGCTCTTCCGCCCCGCTGTCGGCGCGAACGCCAATATCCTGTAATTCGCGCTGCAAATCGTTAAGCAGCTCTTTTTTCGTGTCGTAAGAGCTTTTTAGCGAGGCCAGAACCTGGCTGTACTGACTTAACTGCGCGGCATGGCTGCGCAGCGCTTCGCGGGCGCGGGTACGCTCGGCTTCCGCCTGCTCCAGCCGCTGGCGCAGCTTTTCGTTGAGATCGCTGTTGCCGCTCAGCATTTCCGCCGAGTCGGAATAGCTGAAATGCGCCCGACGTTCGACAACTTCAGCCAGAGCAAAAGCCTGCTGGCGCGCGTCGCGCTGCATTTGCTGCGACCATGCATAGTCTTCTTTTAATTGCTCAAACTGTTCCGGATCGCTTTGCAGAACGGAAACTACTGGCTCCAGTTTGGCTAACTGGTTGCCATATTGCTGCACAAATCGCGCCGCTTCCTGCGCCTCATCCAACCGCTCCTGAATTTCATCGACCCGATCGGCCAGCGTTTCATCGGCCAATAAATTCAGCCGCGGCAGCAAACGGTTAAGCGCGGAAACGCCCTCTTTGGCCTGCTCAAACTGAAGGCGCTGCTGCTGGTTGTCGCTTTCATGCGTCGCCAGCGCGCGCTCCAGCTCGACGCGACGCCCGTTCAGTCGGCGAATTTCCGCTTCCGGATCGTCCTCAAAGGCAACAGAAAGGTGGCTACCGATAAAACGGCTGAACGCCTGGTGCAAACGCTGGGTTTTCTGCACGTCAAACGAGAGCGTGGCAAAGCGCTCGGAAAGCACTTCCCGTTCCGCATGGAGACTTTCAATACGGTTCTCGCGCGCCGCACGGCCAAAAATAGGCAGCGACGGGAAACGCGAATAACGCCACTGACGGTCGGCAATTTTCACGACCACCGCCTTTTCCAGCTCGTCAACGCTGAATACGCTGTCATCAAAAGACTGCGGATCGCCTTCGATCAGGTACAGATCTTCCGGGCAGTCGGTCAGACCTTCAAGCTGTTCGGCTATTTGCGATAAATCCGGTACGACGATCGCATGGCGCGACGGGCCATACAGTGCGGAAAAGTACGGCGCATCTTCAAGACTGACATCGTCGTAGATTTCCGACAGCAGTACCCCGCCAAAACGCTCCGCCAGCGCATTCAAACGCTGGTCTTCCGCGCCGCCCGGCTGGCTTAAACGTTCGATCTCTTCATCAACCGCATTTTTACGCGCGCCCACTTCGTCGCGTTCGACAATGGCTTCGCGCTCACGCTCCAGTAGCTGTTGCAGGTATTCGGTCACTTCCTGGCTGGACGTAAACTCCTCGCCGCACTGTTCGCTAAGCTGGTTCAGGCTATTCTGCGCCGCCAGCCAGACAGGAGCGCGTTGCATCAGATGTTGAATACGCGACTGAAGCTGCTCCTGCTCCTGACGCAAGGCCATACGCTGTTCGCTGGCTGACGACACGCTATCAGACAAGGACGCTATGCGGGCTTCCAGCTCCTGATGCAGCGCTTCCAGTTCGTCAATATCAAAATTTTTGCCCTGTCGCTTACAGAACTCAGCCAGCAGACGTTCCGCCTCTTGCTGCTCGCGCAGCCGCTGTTCCAGTTCGCTCAGGCGCATCCGCAACGGCTGTACCTGTTCCGCCAGATGACGCTGGTTCACGCCGTCCCGTAACAGCTCGCGCGCCACATCCCAGGCTTCGCTACGCGCCAGCGGGCCGTTGATCGCCGCTACTAGCTGGTAAGCCTGCTCAAACTGGCTGTGCGCGGTTTGCGCCACGCTCATTTTTTGTTCCAACGACAGCAGTTTTTCCGTAGCTTCCTGCTCTTTTGCCTGGAAAGTATCCAGCCATTCGGCGGCGCTTTCCGGCGTTAGATCCGGCAGATGGCAAAGTTCTTTAGCGCGGGCGAGCGCTGATATCGCCTGGTTATACTGAATCGCGCGCGTTTGCTGTACATCCAGCGCCTGCTGGTAATCCGCAAGCTGGCTTTTGAGTTCATCGACTTCCAGCTCGGCGGCTTCGGCACGCGCTTCATTTTCGTCCTGCATTTCGGCGGCTTCCGCCACCACTTCGTTTTGCTCTTCGAGTCGAATCTGCAGCTCTTCAAGATCCGCTTCGTAGCGTTCAATTTTTTCCTGCTGACGCAGCGCGGTTTGCACCAGATTCAGGTGATCGCTCGCCGCCTGGTAATCCGCCTCAAGAGAACCTTCGGCACCGTTATGTTCGCCCAACTCACGGGCCATATCGACGTGCTTGTACTGCTCCGCCGCCAGCTGCTTGCGCGATGTGTACAGTTCGCGTCGAAACGCCAACGCCTGATCAAGGTGAACCCGACGCTCATTGGAGTGGCGCATATAATCCGCCGCCACATAATCGGTGGCTTCGCTGATCAAATGCTTAAACAAATCGCGATCGGATTGGGTAACACGAATCGCTTCCAGCGTGAGTCGGTTCTCGCGCAGCGCCGCTTCCATATCCTGGAATGCCTTGCGCACGCCGCTGTTTTCCGGCAATAAATAATCGCGTAGCGATCGGGTAATGGCGCTGGAGATCCCGCCGTACAGCGAGGCCTCTATCAAACGATAGAATTTACTACGATCGGAAGCGGAGCGCAGACGACGGGCGATAATCCCTAAGTCAAACATCAGCGAATGATAATCGGTGATGGAGTTAAACTGCTTAAACTGCACGCCTTCCATCTCGTCAAGCTTGTCTTTCAGCTCAGCAAGCGATAGTACGCGCGCCTGACGTTCGTTTAATGTCTCCGTCACCAGTTGTGTCGGCTGTACCGACATCGGCAGCCCCTGGATAGCGAACGGTTTGATGTCCACTTTGCGATCGCGCCCAGCGACCTGCTGCAGACGCACGCCGACCACCACCCGCTGATGGCGGGAATTAATGGTGTCGAGCATGGAGTAACAGACGCCCGCCTTCAGCTTACCGTGCAAACCTTTATCGCGCGAACCGCTGGTGGCGCCGGCTTCCGTGGTGTTACGAAAGTGCAGTAATGTGAGATCCGGGATCAGCGCCGTGACGAACGCCGCCATCGTCGTGGATTTCCCGGCGCCGTTGCCCCCGGATAACGTCGTGACCAGTTCATCCAGGTCAAAAGTGCGAGCAAAAAAACCGTTCCAGTTAATCAGCGTTAGCGAGCGAAATTTACCGCGTTCAATCATTATTCTTCCTCTCCACTGTCCGGCTGATTCTCTTCGGTCTCATCATTAAGTTGCAGATGGTTTTCAATGGGCATCGCTTCCCCGTCGCGGATGAGACGACGCTGCGCCTCGCGAGGATCGTCGCCGGCGCGGACATCCGCGCCAAAGCGGAAGACCGATTCGGTAATGCGGAATTTGCTGCTGTCGTGGCCCATAAACCATACCATGCCCAAACGACGCAGGCGGTTCAAAGAAGAACGCACCTTTTCCTGCAGTTTCTGACGATCAACGTCAGATCCCGTCGAGCGGTTATTCACCAGCTTTAGCAGTTTGGCTTCGTCCGCAAGGGTAAGCAGCTCGTCGTACAACTCTTGCTGAGTAAAGATCCCTTCGTTGGCCAGACGCTCCGGGCTAAGATAGAGGTAGCAGAGAATTTTACCGACCATCATATCCAGTTCGGATAACACCGAGCGCGGGATAAGCGTGGTAGAACGCGGACGCAGGTAGAAGAACCCCTCCGGCGCGCGAATCAGTTCCACGTTATAACGCGCGTAAAACTCTTCCAGGTATTCCTGAAAATCCATCAGAAAGGCATGATTATCCAGTTCGTCCAGCCCGATGTGGCGGCCCGAACGTAATGCGCTATCCAGCGCCGGAAATAACGGATTCGCCAGCGCCTGCGCCAGCTTAACCGGCATCACTTGTTCAATATTTGTCAATGACATGCGCCTGTACCTTGGCTCCGTAATCATTAATCGGCTGCCATTTGGCTGGCAGTCCGGTGAAATCTGCTTGCGCTACGCCAAGACGTACCGCTTGATCGATAACAATACGCGCCACGTCGAAATGACGCGCGCGCGGGTATTGCGCCAGATACTCGCGCACCACCAGCCCAAGATCCAGTGGCGTTTGTCTGGTTTTGTAGATAGCCAGCTGTTCTTCAATGATGGCCGCTAACTGCTCGCGGATCTCGTTAAACTCTTCATATTCCAGATCCGGCGGCAACTCCCCGGTGACTTCATCGTCACGCAACGCCATCTCTTCATCGCGCATATCCAGCAGACGATCGGCATTCGCGTAGGTTAGCGCCCACGGATCGTCAAAATAAGTCTGCACGGACTGGCGCAACCGCTGGGCGAAGACACGGTTTTTATCCATATCGATCGCGGTACGGATAAATTTATGCACGTGACGATCGTAGCCGATCCATAAATCAATAGACTGCTGACCCCAACTGATAATACGGTCGAGTTTACTTTGTAAGTCAAACACCAGCCTGTCGACAAAATGCAGATCGTCGTGCGTCATCGTGGCATCCTGAATGCGCAGCAGGTTAGCCTGTAGCTTATCGCCCGCCGCCTCCAGCGTATCCTGCAACTCGCGCAGCGTACCGGACGTTTCGGAAAGCAGCAGTTCACAGCTGGAAATCGCCGCCCGCCAGTCTTTATTCAGCAGTTGTGCGATATCATCTTTCACCTGCTGCTGCTGTTCATCCATGATGCGCTGGGTGAGATCGATACTGTCGAAAATCTCCGCCACCGAATATTTCAATGGCGCGTAAACGTTGCGATGCCAGTGGAACTCATCGCCACCCTCCGCTGCCGCATCCGCCGCGCGCTTCAATTCGCCGGCCACAATCGACAACTGCATAGAAAGACGCAGCGTAGAGAATTCGCGTTGACGAATGTAGTAATCGGTGATGCCAATCCCGAGCGGGGTTAATCGGTAAATCGCATTGCCTTCCGCCTGCTCGCTGGTAAAGCGGTTCAGCAGACGTTGACGCACCATATCGTTAATCGCGTTGTTCGCGCGCACGCCGATGGTTTCGCTGGTTTGCTCAAACGCATCACTCACATGGCGGAATGCATCCACCAGCTCGCCTTCACTCATCTCGCCGTCAAGGCGTTCGCCGTTCAACGTGGCGACCGCCAGCAGAAAGGAAAGTCTGTCTACCGGCAGCGAGATGGAAAAGTCGTTTTTTCTGGCCCAGGCAACCAGTTCGGGGACTGTCTGGGAAAATTCACTCATAGGTTATCCTTGCATCTGCGGCTAGCGCCGGGCTTTTAATCGCGGTGACATGAATGTAGCGCCCAAGGCTAATATACGGCTCCTGGCGGCAATAACGCGTTTCCAGTTCGACCAGGGTCTCATAACAGTCACGCTGCTGGTGTTTTTCACGCAGATAATCATGAAACACACGCACGCCGGTTTTACCGGTAATCTGCCAGCCAATCGCCTCCAGCCACTGGTACACCTGCGCGGGGTCGCGCGGGTAGTCAGGCGACAGCGTGCGCTTCTTGCGTTTAGGCATCCCCGCCTGCACGTAGTCAAAATTACCCGCCACCATATTGTGCATCAGCAAACCGTTAGCGTTATAGAACATCAACGACAGCGCGCCGCCAGGGCGCAATACTGACCAGAGCGTTTCTAATACGCCGACAGGATCGGCTACCCACTCCAGCACAGCATGAAACAATATCAGATCAACCGGGCTTTCCAAATGCGAAGCGACGTCCTGAGCCGGGCATTGTATAAAATGCATGTCTTTGCTCACACCTTTTGCCTCGGCCGCCTGCCGCGCGCGGGCGATCATTTCGCCAGACAGATCGCATAACGTCACCTGATGGCCGCGTTCCGCCATCTTAATCGCCGTTTGCCCTTCGCCGCCGCCGGCATCCAGCACCCGCAGTTTCCGCCCGCCAATCTCCTCCAGCACGCGATCCAAGTCTTGCCACAGAATGGCTTGCCGCAGTTGCCCTTTGGTCGTGCCGTAAATGTTACGGGAAAACTTTTCAGCAATGTCATCAAAATTGCGATCCTGCATCGGACTCTCCACAGGCTGGCTCAGGCGTTATCTGATAAAACCGCTATTTTGTCACAGCCGCGGCGAGAATGAACCTGTCTGGTGTAATATCACCGTTAATCCTCCGCTATATGGTTAAAAAAGGAACCAAAAAGGATGCTTTTTACGCTAAAGAAAGTGATTGGCGGTATGTTATTGCCGCTTCCGCTGATGTTGCTGATCATTGGCGTCGGCCTGGCGCTGCTCTGGTTTAGCCGCTTTCAGAAGACCGGAAAAGTATTTATCAGCGTAGGTTGGCTGGCGCTATTGCTATTAAGCCTGCAACCCGTTTCCGACCATTTGCTACGTCCGATAGAAAACCGCTACCCTACCTGGCAGGGTCCGCAAAAGGTGGAATATATTGTGGTTCTCGGCGGCGGCTATACCTGGAACCCGCAGTGGGCGCCGAGCTCTAATTTAATTAACAACAGCTTGCCGCGGCTGGCGGAAGGCATCCGGCTGTGGCGCGCGAATCCGGAAGCCAGGCTGATTTTTACCGGCGGCGTAGCAAAAACCAATACGGTAAGCACGGCGGAAGTCGGTGCGCGGGTGGCGCAGTCGCTGGGCGTACCGCGTAGCGATATTATTACGCTGGATAAGCCAAAAGATACGGAAGAAGAAGCCGTCGCCGTTAAGCAGGCCATCGGCGACGCCCCTTTCCTGTTGGTAACCTCCGCCTCGCATTTGCCGCGTGCGATGATTTTCTTTCAGCATGCCGGGCTGAATCCGCTTCCCGCACCGGCGAATCAGTTGGCGATCGATTCGCCGCTCAATCCCTGGGAGCGGGCAATTCCGTCCCCGGTCTGGCTGATGCACAGCGATCGCGCTGGGTATGAAACATTAGGGCGACTTTGGCAATGGCTGAAAGGCATATCAGGCAAGCCAGGGGAGTAATGATTTCGCCGCCAGATCAAAATTGGTACGGTTAAAACGTCCGGTATTGACCAATTGCGCAACCTCGTCCCACAGCACATAGAGCCAACGCCGCCAGATGAAGGACTCCGCCACTGGCGCGCGTTGCAGATAATGCCAAAGCAATCCCTCCGCCAATGGATTATCCATCAGGCGAAACAGTTCGAACTCTCTCGGCGCCCACAGCATCAGCCCGGGGCCGACCATCGCCAGAAGCTGATCGCTACGGGCGTCTTTAAGCATACTGCGCAGGCAGAAGTTGCCATGCACCAGTACGCAGTTGTCGTTAAACCCTTCAAATAACGAAGGAAGACATTCTCTGGTACGAAACAGAATGCGTCTGTCCTGCATCGTCAGACCGGTATTGCTGAACTGATTTAGCGTCGTCCACAGCACCTCCACCCGCTGACGATACCAGGAAGGCCAGATATTCTCCTGAGTATGGTCTACGGCGCCAACGCAACCGCGGCTATCCTGCCGATGCCAGGCTAACAGCCCTTCGACAATCTGATCTTTTAGCTGTTCCCAGCGTTCCGGAGTGCGCGCCGGCGCCTCGACCGGCACACCGCGCAGCCGTTCCAGCAGCAGCACATCCGGACCAGGATGCTCTTCATGCGTCAATACGCCATAGATTACCGGCATCCTCACCGTACCGCTACGCGCCAGCATTGAGGTTTTCCATGCCAGTTGCTGCGCAACGCCGGGAGTGGTAAAGCTTCGCGCCATCAGCGGCATCGGATTTCCCTGGCTGTCATATAATGACCACAATGCGGAATCCGCTTTCTCATTCACGCACTCTATACGGCTAAGTTTTTCACCCAACAAATGACTGAGTTCGGCCCGCAACTGTTCCATTCCAGATTACCCCCATTAGTGCTACTGCTTTAATAATGAGCGTCGTATGGACAGATGTCACCCGTATCAGATCAAGGGAAGAAAAGAAAAATGAGGAAAATCGTAACGGTACGAGAAAGCCGCCACTGATGAGCAGACGTGAGTATTCATCTTTGCGCTACCATACCGCGCTGTTCATGACCGTCTAAGACGATCATGAACAGGATCATGTTAACGCATTTCAGCGCGCACGCGCTCCAGGTCGTCGGCGGTGTCTACGCCCGTGCCGGGCACCGCTTTGGCGACGGCGACATGAATTTTTTCGCCGTACCACAGCACACGGAGTTGCTCCAGCATTTCAATATGTTCCAGCGGGCTGGGTTGCCAGCTCACGTAACGGCGGATAAATCCCGCGCGATAGCCATAAATGCCCAGGTGACGAAGGCAAGTATCCCCTACCGTTTCCAGACTTTTTGCAAAGCGGTCGCGATCCCAGGGAATCGTCGCCCGGGAAAAGTAAAGCGCATAGCCTTCAGCATCCAGCACGACTTTTACCGCATTCGGGTTAAACGCTTCTTCGGCGCTGTGAATCGGCACCGCCAGCGTCGCCATGCCAACCTGGCGCTGCGCCAGATTTTCCGCGACCTGGCGAATAATAACCGCCGGGATCATCGGCTCATCGCCCTGAACGTTCACAATAACGGTATCGTCGCTGAATCCGCACTTCTCTACCACTTCCGCCAACCGTTCGGTGCCGGACTGGTGATCGGCGCGCGTCATGCACACTTCGCCGCCAGCCGCTTCTACCGCACGAGCCACGTCTTCATGATCGGTCGCGACAATAATGCGTTCCGCGCCAGATTCGCGCGCCCGCTCCAGGACATGAACAATCATGGGCTTACCATTAATATCCACTAATGGTTTGCCTGGCAGTCGGGTAGATGAAAAACGGGCCGGAATGATGACGACGAAACTCATGATTTACTCTCATCAGATGTCAGGGCGCGAGCTTCATTTTCCAGCAATACAGGAATGCCGTCGCGTAACGGGAAAGCGAGATTATCCAGTTTGCAAATTAATTCTTGCTGTTCCTGGTTATACCAGAGTTTGCCGTTACATACCGGGCAGGCGATGATTTCAAGCAGACGATGATCCATAGTTCCTCCAGATGGACCGGATTGTGAATCCTTCAATATTAACATAATCGGTTATGGTGCAGGGTCTATTTCCCAGCCATGACGCATGGCGCTAAACAAGCCTGGAGGACATTGTCCCAGCGTCACGCGCGATGCCCGTTGCCAGGCAGCAAACGCGCTAATGGCCTGCCAGATTCCTTTTTGCAGACTAACGCCAGGGCGAATATCGTCCTCCAGATACAGCGAGATAACCTCAAGCACCCCGGTTTTACGGTGCATTTTGGCATCCATTCGCCCGACTAAACGGCCCCGGTATAATAACGGCAGCACAAAATAACCGTACTGGCGCTTCGCCGCGGGCGTATAACATTCCAGCCGATAGTTAAATCCGAAAAGCTGCGCTGCCCGCTTGCGATCCCATACCACAGGATCGAAAGGCGACAGTACTGCGCTATGGGTCGCCTTTAAGGCGTTATTCAGCGCCGGTTCCAGCTGCGAAAGAAGATCGGCATGAAGCCACATCCGCCCCAACGTTTCCACCTCGACCGGAATAATCTGCTGCTGTTCCGCCCGGCTCTCCCGCCATCCCTTCAGGTCAGGACGTTTCAGGCGGTAGTAATCCGCCAGCCACTGTTCACGGAAAATCCCCAGACTGCGCGCGCTATTATCCAGCATCAGGCTTTCCGCCTGCGGCTGTGACAGTCCATCGCGTTCATCATCCCAGTGCGGCATCACACGGGGCGTTAAATCATATACACGTTGAAAATTACGCCGCTCAACAACCATGACTTTTCCGGCGGTAAATAAACCCTCAAGGTGGCGTTTATGTGGTTTCCATTCCCACCAGCCGCTGACGCCTTTCTGCGCATGTTCAAAATCGGCAGAACGCACTGGACCCTGCTCCTGAATATGCCGCACTAGCTGTTCTATTTCTTCCGCGTGCTCATGCATCCATGCCGCGCGATATTTCCAGCCCATCTTTTCCGGCGACAGCATACGATGGCGGATAAGTTTAAAGTCGCGGCGTGGTAAGAAACAGGCCTCATGCGCCCAGTATTCCATTAACTCGCCGCGTCGCAGCGCCTCATCCAGCCAGGCCTGCGGGTACGAACCGAGACGGCTAAACAGCACCAGATAGGGGCTACGTGCGACAACATTGATGGTATCAATTTGCAGCAACGCCATGCGTGAGATGGCGGCAAGAACATCGCCAGGCAGCGCGTTACGGCGCGGCTTTTTCAATAGCCCCTGCGCAGCAAGGTGAAGACAACGGGCCTGGGAAAGAGAAAGGTACGGCAATGACATTCATGACTCCATAAATTCATCACTGCCGCTGCATTGGGGGACGCTAGCGAACCAGCGAGGTGATATGTTGAAGCAACTTATCAGGCTGCTCACCGGACAAACGCGCATCAACCGGTAAGAACCACCAGTTATCTTCGGCAAAAGCACGGCATTTCACCGCGTCTTTTTCCGTCATTACCAGGGTCTGCCCTTCACCGACCAACTCCTGAACGTCAGCAGGGGCGAGCGTTTGATGATCGGCCAGCGGGACGCACTTTTGCGGATGCGCGCCACAGGCTTCCAGCGTGGCGAAAAAGCGCGGCGGATGACCGATGCCCGCCATCGCCACAATATTGCTCAGTTGCGCCACATCGCAACGCGCTCCCGTACGTAAGTTCACCGCCAGTCCAGGCGCTAGCTGCATGGGGATTTCGCCCGCCCGGGCGACGCCGCCATTGACGATAGCGGCGTCTACGGTTTTCAGGCGACTGGCGCGTTCGCGCATAGGACCGGCAGGAAGCCACCAGCCGTTGCCAAAACGGCGCACGCCGTCAATCACCACAATTTCAATATCTCGCGCGAGCCGGTAATGCTGCAACCCATCGTCGGTGATAATAATCTGCACATTATGCGCCGCCAGAATCGCTTTCACCGCCGCGGCGCGTTCAGGCGCTACCGCGACAGGCGCGCCGGTCCGTTGATAAATCAATACCGGTTCATCTCCCGCTTCTGCGGTTGTCGTCTCCGGCGTCAGGAGCAGCGGATAAGCGGCAGCTTTCCCGCCATAGCCGCGGGAAACGACCCCCACGCACACGCCACGCTGTTGCAGCTTTTCCACCAGCCAAATAACTACGGGGGTTTTACCGTTACCGCCAGCCGTAAGATTCCCTACCACAACCACCGGTACCGGCGCTCGCCAGGCGCGTTTAAAACCAAGCTTATAGCTCAGACGAATCGCCCCGCTCACCAGGCCATACAGCCAGGAGAGCGGCAGCAGTAACCGCCATAGCGGGGATTCACCCGACCAGATACGCGCAATCATTGACCAAATTGCATCTTATGCAGCTGGGCGTAAACGCCGTGTTGCGCCAGCAGCTCGCTATGAGTGCCGCGCTCAACGATAATACCGTCTTCGACCACAACGATCTCATCCGCCTGTTCGATGGTGGAGAGACGGTGTGCAATCACCAGAGAGGTACGGTTTTTCTGCAGCTCATCCAACGCTGCCTGAATCGCACGCTCAGATTCGGTATCCAGCGCGGACGTAGCTTCATCAAGGATCAGAATCGGGCTGTCGCGCAGTAAGGCGCGGGCAATTGCGATACGCTGGCGTTGACCGCCGGAAAGCAGTACGCCGTTTTCGCCGATGATGGTATCCAGGCCATTATCCATCTTGTTGATAAAGTCCATGGCATAGGCCATGCGCGCCGCCTCTTCAATCTGCTCGCGGCTATATTCTTCCGTCCGGGCATAAGCAATGTTATTGGCGACCGTGTCGTTAAACAGATGCACGTTTTGCGAAACCAGCGCCACCTGATTACGTAGAGAGGCCAGAGTGTATTCGCGTAGATCGTGACCATCCATCAGGATGTGTCCTTCATCAATATCGTAGAAACGGGTGATCAGACTGGCGATAGTTGATTTACCCGATCCGGAACGCCCCACCAGCGCCACGGTTTTCCCGGCAGGAATTTTCAAATTGATGTTACGCAATGCCGGCACTTCACGGCCCGGGTAAGTAAACGTCACATTGCGGAATTCGAGATCGCCGGTCGCGCGGTCAATGACACGTTTACCTTCATCTTTCTCCTGTTCGCTATCCAGAATCGCAAACAACGTCTGACAAGCCGCCATCCCACGCTGGAACTGCGCGTTAACGTTTGTCAGCGATTTTAATGGACGCATCAGCGCGATCATGGAGGAGAACACCACGGTGATGGTCCCAGCCGTCAGGCTATCCATTACGCTTGGGAAGCTCGCAGCATAGAGGACAAACGCCAGCGCCAGCGAGGCAATGAGCTGAATGATAGGATCGGAAATTGACGAGGCAGAGACCATTTTCATGCCTTGCAGTCGCATCTTATTGCTGACTTTATCAAAGCGTTTAGTTTCGACTTCCTGACCGCCGAAAATCAGTACCTCTTTGTGTCCTTTCAGCATTTGTTCAGCGCTGGTAGTCACTTGTCCCATCGTGTTCTGCATATTTTTACTGATGCTGCGGAACCGCTTTGAGACAACGCGAATCGCAATCGACACAATCGGCGCTAAAACAACCAGGATGATCGACAGCTGCCAGCTGTAATAGAACATCATGATAAACAATCCGATGATCGATGCCCCTTCACGCACCACGGTAATCAGTGCGCCAGATGAAGAAGAGGCAACCTGTTCTGAATCGTAAGTAATACGCGACAGCAGCGTACCGGTAGACTGTTTATCAAAGAAGGCGACGGGCATTCCCATCATATGGCCAAACAGGCGACGGCGCATGGTCATTACCACCTTGCCTGACACCCATGAAATACAGTAGCTGGAGATATAGCTAGTGATGCCTCGTAATATCATCAGCCCAATAACCACCAGCGGCATCCACAGCAACACTGAGCGATCCGTTTTACCGAAACCATCATCCAGTAATGGCTTGAGGAGCGATAGCATGAAGGTATCGCTGGCTGCGTTGAGAATTAACGCTATGCCCGCCACGATCAGACCTGCTTTAAAAGGCGCTATGGTTGGCCACAGTCGGCGGAAGGTCTGCCACGTAGAGAGATCTTTATCGTTATGCATTCAAAAAACCAGCATTTGTTGAAATAGCCGCATATTCTACCCGTTATCCTCGGACACGCCAAACCACTGATGATACCAGCGAGGTAAAATTTGATCCCGTAAGCCTTGTATGCGCCAGCCCTGCGGAGAAAACAGCAGCGAAATTTGCCCCTGGTGGGGTGTATCAAACCACTGATACGCCTGCTGTCGGTAGCGCTGTTTTACCTTGCGGGACGGCAGCCGCCATGCGTTATAGCGCGATGCGGACGCCAGCGCCGCTTCACCATGTACGCGCTGAATAAATGGTAGCGACGACGACGTATTACTACCATGATGCGGCACCTGGATAAACGTCGCCGCAAGATGTCGCCAGTAACGACTTAGCATTTTTTGTTCAGCGCCCGCTTCGATATCGCCCGTGAGCAGGATGCTATGTACACCGTCATCCACTTTGACCACACAAGAACGGTTATTTCCTCGATCGGCACTTTCGCGTAACGGCCAGTGCGCCTGAAACGTTAGCCCCTGCCATTGCCACTGCTCGCCACGAAAACAGGGCAAATGTCCCTGCCAGCCTAACGGGCTGCGAATCCACATTGACGGCCAGACCTGCTGTAGCGAACGCAGCCCGCCCCGATGATCCAGATGCTCATGACTCAAAATAACGCCCTCCGGCGTCAGATTATGCCAGCGCAACCAGGGAATAATAACCTGTTGCCCGCTGTCGCCCTCCGGCCATGCCCGACCGGTATCGTAGAGTATTACTTTATCGCCCCTGACGATCGCTATCGCCAGCCCCTGACCGACATCCAGCATATGCACCTGCCATCCGCTGGCGTTTATCGGCCGCCAGAGTGGCCAGCTCATCAACAATAACCCGCATAAACAAACCGCCGGCCAGGTACGCCAGACGTTTAATCGCCACGCGATAAGCGTTAACCAGGGTAAAAGCGTCAGCCACTGCCAACGGTTATCAATATTGACCCAGCCCTGCGGTAAAGCATTCAACAGGTAAAATAGCGCGGCTAACGCGCGATCGGTCAGGTACCATACCCACTCTTCAAGAAAAAACGGCCCGGTTAAATGCAGAATCATTCCCGCCAGGATGAGTGGAACCGTCACAAATGTGACCCAGGGTACGGCAAAAAGATTCGCCAGCATTGCGGTAACGCTTATGCCATGAAAAAGCGCCACCTGGAGAGGCAAAAGCAGAAGTGTAATGCCTGCCTGTAGGTGAAGCAGGTTAAGCAACCAGCGTAAGCCTCGTGGAAAATTTCCGTTTGGCGCAGGAAACCACTGATACCAGAATAACAGGCCGGCAACCGCAAATGCTGACAGCCAAAGACTTTGTGATATAACCGCCACAGGATCGGCGAAAATAATCGCGGCCAGACAGCAGCACCAGACTTGCCAGCCGCTCCACTGTCGTCCGCTTAATTTTAATCCTCCCCAGACGCTCAGCGCCGCCACCGTGCGCAGCGCAGGCGGTTGTAAGCCGGTAAGCCAGGCATAACATATCGCGCAAAGAATGCCGCCCAGCAATGGCGTCTGCCAACGAATCCATCTGACCGGCAAAAAGAATTGTCCGCCACGGATTAATCCGGCAGCCAATAACGCAGCAAAAGCGATATGCAGGCCGGAAATCGCCATCAAATGGGCAGTCCCCGTATCGCGCATAACGGCCTTCACCTCCTGCGACACCGCTCCCCGCTCCCCCATTCCCAACGCCAGAATAACCTGCTGCCACGGATAAGGCGCAAGCGTAGCGCGAAGCGAAGCAAGATAGCGCCCACGCAAGCTACACTCAGGGTTAATCGCTTTAGCCTGTAGGAAACGCCCGGTCAACGGTTGGTGCTGCGCTAGCGCGTAACGCTGGCTATCAAAACCGCCTTCGTTAAGCTGTCCGTGTACCGCTCTGACCTTCAGCGTCATCGCCCACTGTTGCCCGGCACACACTTCCGTGGGTAAGTACTGGCCATGCAGGACAATCCCTACAGCAGGAAAGAGCGGCTTTCCGCGCAAATGGGTGATTCGCCCATAATGAGTGGTCATATGATCGGTGGCAGTAATGACGACTGTCGCCTCCTGCGTCGCGGCGGGCAGGACGTTTCCCGCCCAGATGGCCTGCCTGGCGGCAAATATCCCCCACATGAAAAAGAGCAAAGTTAATGCCGCGTAGCGCGCATAGTGATGGGGTATGAGGCAAAGCAAACATGCCAGACAAAACAGCACCGCGAGAATCCACGTATCAGGTAATACTGGCAATATCATGAGTGGAAGTATGCCGCATACTACGCATACGCTGACCGTCGTTATCTTCATAGACACCTCCCTGTGCGGGAAAGTGTGCAGGTTCAGGACGCCATTGTCTGGAGGGGATTTTGTGCTATACGGCGCGGATTCCAGGTTTTTTACCTGATAAATGTAAGACGCAGCAAAAAATGCGAAACGTTTTCCAGTTTTCGGTCGAATAGCGTTTGCGCCTGACGGCGTATAAATGAAAAAAGCACCCTGACGGTGCTTTTTTCGGGTTCAAGTTTTGCGTTAAAACTTAACCGTAAATATTGGCGCGATCGCGCAGTTCTTTACCCGGTTTAAAGTGAGGAACGTATTTTCCTTCCAGTTCCACTTTATCGCCGGTCTTGGGGTTACGTCCGGTACGAGGCGCGCGGTAATGCAAAGAAAAACTGCCGAAACCGCGGATTTCAATACGCTCGCCCTGCGCAAGAGTCGAGGCCATATGCTCCAGCATCTCTTTTACCGCGTCTTCAACCGCCTTAGCGGGAATGTGAGATTGCTGGGTTGCAAGTCTTTCAATCAATTCTGACTTGGTCATGATTCCTCCGGTTCCTTAAAGGCAAATTGGCTGCAGCCGTGAGATTGATTAAGGGCGGCCGTAGCCGCCCTTAGTGCTTGATTACAGGCCGAAACCTGCAATCTGTCAAGTAATCTCGTTATACTTCGGACTAAAAGACCCGAAGTTTCAGAGGATTACTCGCCTTTAGCTGCTTTGAATGCTTCAGCCATTGCGTTGTTAGAGAAGTTTGCATCTTCCTGTTTGTTAACAGTTGCGATGGCATCTTTCTCATCAGCTTCGTCTTTCGCACGAACAGACAGGCTGATTGCGCGGTTTTTACGATCAACGCCGGTGAATTTAGCTTCAACGTCGTCGCCAACGCTCAGAACCAGAGTCGCATCTTCAACGCGGTCACGGGATGCTTCAGAAGCACGCAGGTAACCTTCAACGCCGTCAGCCAGTTCTACGGTTGCGCCTTTCGCGTCAACTGCAGTGACTTTACCGGTTACGATAGCGCCTTTCTTGTTCAGAGCAACCCAGTTGTTGAACGGATCTTCGGCGAGCTGTTTAACGCCCAGGGAGATACGTTCACGTTCTGCGTCAACCTGCAGAACAACTGCAGCGATTTCGTCGCCTTTTTTGTATTCACGAACTGCTTCTTCGCCTGCAACGTTCCAGGAGATGTCAGACAGGTGAACCAGGCCGTCGATGCCGCCGTCCAGGCCGATGAAGATACCGAAGTCAGTGATAGACTTGATTTTACCTTCAACGCGGTCGCCCTTGTTGTGGGTTTCTGCGAACTGCTGCCACGGGTTAGATTTGCACTGCTTCAACCCTAAGGAGATACGACGACGTTCTTCGTCGATATCCAGAACCATCACTTCCACTACGTCGCCAACGTTAACCACTTTGGACGGGTGGATGTTTTTGTTGGTCCAGTCCATTTCGGAAACGTGAACCAGGCCTTCAACGCCTTCTTCGATTTCAACGAAGCAGCCGTAGTCGGTCAGGTTGGTCACGCGACCGGTCAGTTTGGTACCTTCCGGATAACGTTTAGCGATAGCAACCCACGGATCTTCGCCCAGCTGTTTCAGGCCCAGAGATACACGGGTACGCTCGCGGTCGAATTTCAGCACTTTCACGTTGATTTCGTCGCCAACGTTCACGATTTCGCTCGGATGCTTAACGCGTTTCCAGGCCATATCAGTGATGTGCAGCAGGCCGTCAACGCCGCCCAGATCAACGAATGCACCGTAGTCAGTGAGGTTCTTAACGATACCTTTAACTTCCATGCCTTCCTGCAGGTTTTCCAGCAGCTGATCGCGTTCTGCGCTGTTTTCGGATTCGATAACGGCACGACGAGAAACCACAACGTTGTTACGTTTCTGGTCCAGCTTGATTACTTTGAATTCAAGCTCTTTGCCTTCCAGGTGCAGAGTGTCACGCACCGGACGAACGTCTACCAGAGAACCTGGCAGGAACGCGCGAATACCGTTCAGCTCAACAGTGAAGCCACCCTTAACTTTGCCGTTGATAACACCGGTAACAGTTTCAGCATCTTCGTAAGCTTTTTCCAACGTGATCCATGCTTCGTGACGTTTAGCTTTCTCACGAGAGAGCAGAGTTTCACCGAAGCCGTCTTCTACTGCATCCAGAGCAACGTCAACTTCGTCACCAACCTGGATTTCCAGTTCGCCCTGGGCGTTTTTGAACTGCTCAGCCGGAATGGCAGACTCAGATTTCAGACCGGCGTCAACCAGTACTACGTCTTTGTCGATAGCAACAACAACACCACGAACGATGGAACCCGGGCGGGTTTCGATTTCTTTTAAGGATTCTTCAAAGAGTTGAGCAAAAGATTCAGTCATGTTTAATCTTCAGGTTTCATATTTAACGTCCACCTGGCTCCGTGCCGGATGGGGTTGTTTAACATACCCGCTGTCAATCCTTTGCAACGGGGGTACTACAAATTCGGTCGCATTTAAGCGAGAGCCAATTTTTGGCGCGCATATTGTAACGCTTTTTCAATCACTTGCTCAATGCTTAATCGGGTAGAATCCAAAACTAATGCATCAGCAGCAGGAACTAACGGCGCTACAGCGCGATTACGATCGCGATCGTCGCGTTCCTTGATCTCGGCCAAAAGGCGTTCAAAGTTAACACTAAAGCCATTCTCCTGCAACTGTAGCATACGTCGATGCGCACGTTCCTCCGAGGAGGCGTCAAGGAAAATTTTTACCGGCGCATCCGGGAAGACTACGGTCCCCATATCGCGTCCATCGGCGATTAAACCAGGCGCTTCGCGGAATGCGCGTTGGCGGCGAAGAAGCGCTTCACGCACGCGTGGGAATGCCGCCACCTGGGATGCCGCGTTCGCGACTTCCTGCGTACGGATTTCGCCGCTAACGTCCTCGCCTTCCAGGATAACTTCCAGGTTGCCGTCCGTTGAGACGAAACGCACGTCCAGATGGGACGCCAGCGGCACCAGCGCATCTTCAGAGGCAAGATCGACATGGTGGTGCAATGCCGCCAGCGCCAGTACGCGGTATATCGCGCCGGAATCCAGCAGATGCCATTGCAATGCTTCCGCCATTGCTTTGCACAAGGTGCCTTTACCTGCACCGCTTGGGCCATCAATGGTTATTACCGGGGCAATTGCCGTCATCTTTATCTCCTTAAACAGGCGTACCGTTAACGTAAACGCCGCGCATTATACGCGCCAACGCTCGCGACCGTTAACGTTGCGTGCAAAAACCAGTTTTGTCTGTAATCAGATGCGGAATAATTGCGCAATTATAGCGGGCCGGCGAGAAACCAGCCCGAAAGATGACAATGATTTACTTTTTATCTTCGGCAATTCTGTCGCGCATATGCTGCGCGCGATCGGCTGAGGCCGGGTGGGAGTCCATCAATGATTTTGCATGACCTGCGTCCATTGTGGCGAATTTATCGAATGCCGTGACTAAGCCCTGGGTGTTAATCCCGCGTTTTTTCAGCAGATCGTAAGAGAAGTCATCCGCATCCGACTCCTGACTGCGAGAAAACGCCGAATTGATGACGCCTTCCGCCAGATCGCCCAATTGAGACTGGGAAAGCTGCGCTGCGACGCCGCTGGTGGCGGAAATCGCATCGCGAGCCGCCAGTGTGGCATAGGCGGTCTGCATTGCCTTGCGGGAGTGCCCTAAAGAGACATGGCCCAGTTCATGGCCCAGTACGCCTTCAATTTCATTATCGGTCATCAGATCCATCAGGCCGGAGTATACGCGAACGCAACCGTTCGCCATCGCCCATGCGTTGATATCGCTGGTCATATAGACTTTATAGCTAACCGGCGTACCGTCAATGTTGTTACCCAGCGCTTTAGCGATTTTGCTCAGACGTTTGGTGTATTTGCTTTTCGAACCTGCCAGTTGATTCTCGCTGTCCATTTGTTTACAGGCATTATTAGATAATGCTTTAACATCCGCATCGGACAGTGTGGCGGCTTTGTAGGCTGACATGCCGGAACTGGCGATTAAATTGCCATTCACGCCATTTTTACATCCTGCCAGTAGCGTAGCGGAAATCGCCACCGCCAGTAATAATGATTTATTTTTCATACTAATCTTCCGTTGATAACTATTATAAAAAACACATAAATCAATGTGTTAAATCATCAACAAATTAGCATTAGTCATAATTATAAAAATAGTGCGAATACGGACTCGGCGCGCCAGCCCGTCGACTGGCGCAATAGAAGACTTAGGCAGGCGTACTCATTCGCGCCAGTTGTTCGAAATAATCAGGGAACGTTTTTGCGGTACATTTAGGGTCCAGGATCGTAACTGGCGTATCGGACAGTGCGACCAGTGAGAAACACATCGCCATACGGTGGTCGTTGTACGTGCCAATATCCGCGTGTTGGAGCTTCGCCGGCGGCGTGATACGAATATAGTCGTGCCCTTCTTCGACTTCAGCGCCCACTTTACGTAGCTCGGTCGCCATCGCGAACAGGCGATCGGTTTCTTTCACTCGCCAGTTATAAATATTGCGCAACGTCGTGGTTCCTTTCGCAAACAACGCCGTGGTGGCAATCGTCATCGCCGCATCCGGAATATGGTTCATATCCATATCTATGGCGTGCAATTCGCCGCGCGTGCAGGCAATAAAATCATCGCCCCAGGTAATGGTCGCGCCCATTTTCTCCAGCACATCGGCAAAACGAATATCGCCCTGCATACTTTTGCGGCCAATCCCGGTCACTTTTACCGTGCCGCCTTTTATCGCCCCAGCGGCGAGAAAATAGGACGCTGACGAGGCATCGCCCTCGACCAGATAGCGACCTGGAGAGTGATACTGTTGACCGCCCTTCACGACAAATTGTTGGTAGTGATGGTTCGCTATCTCCACGCCAAAGGTTTTCATTAAATTTAGCGTGATATCGATGTAAGGTTTTGATACCAGTTCGCCTTTAACGCGAATAATTGTGTCTTCAGGCGCCAGCGGCGCCGTCATCAGCAGAGCGGTCAGGAACTGGCTGGAAACGCTACCATCAACCTCAATGTCGCCGCCGGTAAAACCGCCGCGCAGACGCAGGGGCGGATAGTTTTCCTGCTCCAGGTAATCAATATTCGCCCCGCCCTGACGCAGCGAATCGACCAGATGGCCTATCGGACGCTCTTTCATACGCGGTTCGCCGGTTAACACTATCTCATTTTGCCCCAGACATAGCGCTGCCGCTAACGGACGCATCGCGGTTCCGGCATTACCGAGAAACAGTTCCAGAGCGCCTGACGCGCGTAATGGGCCGCCATTACCCGTGATATCACAGCGGGTGCGATCGGCAGAAAGGGTGTAATTGATCCCCAACGCGCTCAGGGCATTGAGCATATGGCGGACGTCATCGCTATCCAGCAGATTCGTCAGAACGGTTTTACCACAAGCTAAAGCCGCCAGGAGCAAAGCACGGTTTGAAACACTTTTGGAGCCAGGTAAATTAATGGCGCCATCGACCCGCGCGATGGGTTGTAACGTCAGGGATTCCATGAAACTCAACTCTCAAAAAACAGAAATAAAAACCCCACAGACTGGCCGTGGGGATGAAAAAAGAAACGTATTAGCCGTGGCGACGCTCAAAATCGATCATGAAATCGGTCAGCGCTTTCACCCCTTCAATCGGCATGGCGTTATAGATAGAGGCGCGCATACCGCCAACAACACGGTGCCCTTTTAAGGCGTGCAGACCGGCGGCGAAAGACTCTTCCAGAAAGACCTTGTCCAGCGCATTGTCCGCTAACTGGAACGGAACGTTCATCCGTGAACGGTTGGCCTGTGCGACATCGTTACGGTAGAAATCGCTGTTATCAATCACACCGTACAGCAACTCCGCTTTTTGCTGATTGATTTTGTGCATCGCCGCCACGCCGCCCTGCGCTTTCAACCATTTGAACACCAGACCGGAAAGATACCAGGCGAAAGTCGGCGGCGTATTAAACATCGAGTCGTTATCATTCAGGACGGTGTAGTCGAGGATGGACGGGCAGCTCTCATGCGCCTTGCCTAACAGCTCCTCCCGGACGATAACCAGCGTCAGTCCTGCCGGACCGATATTCTTCTGCGCGCCAGCATAAATTACGCCATAGCGAGAGACATCCAGCGGCGCAGACAGGATGGTAGAAGAAAAGTCCGCCGTGACGACCACCTCCGGACCAAAATCAGGCGTTTCATCGATGGCGATGCCGTCAATGGTCTCATTCGGGCAATAGTGTAAATAAGCGGCGTTATCGGAAAGCTGCCACTCGCGCATCGGTTTTACGGCACGTTTGCCGTCAACGGTGATTTTGGCGTCGATAATCTGCGGCGCACAGTATTTTTTGGCTTCTTTGATAGCGCTCGCCGCCCAGTAACCGGCATCGACATAATCCGCCGTGGTTTTATCGCCCAGCAGATTGAGCGGCACGCCAGCAAACTGCCCGCGACCGCCGCCGTGACAAAATAAAACTTTATAGTTGGAGGGGATATTAAGGAGATCGCGAAAATCCTGCTCCGCCTCTTCAGCGACCTGGATAAACTCTTTGCCTCGATGGCTAATTTCCATTACCGACGTACCAAGACCGTGCCAGTCACGCAGTTCCTGTTGCGCCAGTTTAAGTACTTCCGCCGGTAGCATCGCCGGACCTGAACTAAAATTAAAGACCTGAGCCATTTCCCCTCACCACGCTGCATTGTTCCCTGCCTGACAGACATCAGGCAAACGTTATTCATGTGAATATCGGTTTTATCATTCAGTGACACGCGCCGCAATGGGTAAAACAATGCGAGGAGAAAATGCGGCATGCGTCACACAACAGAATCTTCCGGATTAACCGTATAAATCCGATATTTTCGCTGTTAAACAACGCGTTTAGCCCGGCTTGCCTTCGTCCATTCTGGATTTGCGCAGCGCGGACATAATTGCTTTTCCCCGGCGTTCATGCGTATCACTTCACTGCAACGTACGCAGGCATAGTCGCCAGCCTCCGGCGCCACGATAAAGCGTGGCGTACAGTGCTCAGGAAGAATGCTTAACCCCGGCTTAACGTCTTTATTTTCAAAGAAATAGACGCTGATTTGTCCGTTTGTCTCCAGAATGGCCAGTCTGACCTGCCCCAGTTGCTCAACGCCATTCAAGCGAAGCTCCATAAAAAACTCAAACTCCGTCATGTTTGAGCGCTGCAGTTTTTCCCACGCCAGTTCGCCGTCTTCAACAATGACCACCGACTTGCCTTCCAGCAGATCTTCCAACTTTTCACTATGCGCCATCAGCCACATGACCAGGCGATAGAGCAGCGCCAGGGTGATGAATACCACCAGAACAGGGAGCATCGGAACGTCATCATAAAACGCGACGTCGCCTGCCGCCGACCCCAATGTCAAAATGATCAGCACTTCAAAAAGCGACATTTGCCGTACGCCGCGTCGTCCTGTCACCTTTAAGAAAAGAAACACCAGAACAAAGGTGTAAAAGCTACGCAGCGCCACTTCCCCCAAAAACGCTACCGGCACGTTATCCAGCGCCATTCGTTGCAAATCAAATGCTTTCATTTTTTATGCTCTTCCTGTGAATTCCAGTGTAAAAGCATAGCCAATACTTTTATTTCCGCCGATGTCCCGGCGAGATAGCGCCCGTCACATAAAACCCGTATCATTGCGCGCTTTCCGTACGACAAAAGTGATTTTCATGACGCAAACATTTATTCCCGGCAAAGACGCCGCGCTGGAAGACTCCATCGCCCGCTTCCAGCAAAAGTTACTCGACCTCGGCTTTCACATCGAAGAGGCCTCCTGGCTGAACCCGGTGCCAAACGTCTGGTCAGTGCATATTCGCGATAAAGAGTGCGCGTTATGCTTTACCAACGGAAAAGGCGCGACCAAAAAAGCGGCGCTGGCCTCGGCGCTGGGCGAATACTTCGAGCGTCTGTCAACCAACTACTTTTTTGCTGATTTCTGGCTTGGCGAAACGATCGCCAACGGGCCATTCGTGCATTATCCGAACGAAAAGTGGTTCCCGCTGACTGAAAATGACGACGTACCGGAAGGCTTGCTTGATGCCCGTCTGCGCGCGTTTTACGATCCGGAAAATGAACTCACCGGAAGCCAGTTAATTGATCTTCAGTCCGGCAATGAAGCACGCGGCGTCTGCGGCCTGCCATTTACCCGTCAGTCCGATAACCAGACCGTGTATATTCCGATGAATATCATCGGCAACCTGTACGTCTCTAACGGAATGTCCGCCGGCAATACGCGTAATGAAGCCCGCGTTCAGGGACTGTCGGAAGTCTTCGAGCGTTATGTGAAAAATCGCATCATTGCGGAAAGTATCAGTCTGCCGGAGATTCCCGCAGAGGTGATGGCGCGTTATCCGGCGGTAATGGAGTCAATCGCCACGCTGGAAGCCGAGGGTTTCCCGATTTTCGCCTATGACGGCTCGCTGGGCGGTAAGTATCCGGTTATCTGCGTCGTGCTGTTCAACCCGGCTAACGGTACCTGCTTTGCTTCTTTTGGCGCCCATCCTGACTTTGGCGTTGCGCTGGAACGTACAGTGACCGAGCTACTCCAGGGACGCGGACTGAAAGATCTTGATGTCTTCACGCCACCAACGTTCGATGATGAAGAAGTCGCGGAGCACACTAATCTGGAGACCCACTTCATCGACTCCAGCGGCCTGATTTCCTGGGATCTGTTCAAACAGGACGCCGATTACCCGTTCACGGACTGGAGTTTTTCCGGCACTACCGAAGAAGAATTCGCCACGCTGATGGCCATCTTTGCTGCTGAAGATAAAGAAGTTTACATTGCCGATTACGAGCATCTCGGCGTATACGCCTGTCGTATTATCGTACCGGGAATGTCTGATATTTATCCTGCCGAAGATCTGTGGCTGGCCAACAACAATATGGGTAGCCATCTTCGTGAGACTCTGCTTTCGCTGCCCGGTAGCGCCTGGAATAAAGAAGACTATCTCAATCTGATTGAACAATTGGATGAAGAAGGTTTTGACGATTTCACCCGCGTGCGTGAACTGCTGGGTCTGGCGACCGGAGCGGACAATGGTTGGTATACACTGCGCGTCGGCGAATTAAAAGCAATGCTAGCGTTAGCGGGCGGCGATTTGGAGCAGGCGCTAATCTGGACAGAATGGACGATGGAGTTCAATTCGTCGGTCTTTAGTCCGGCACGCGCAAACTATTACCGTTGCCTGCAAACGCTGCTGCTCCTGTCGCAAGAAGATGCGCGTCAGCCACTGCAATATCTCAATGCTTTTATAAAAATGTATGGCGCGGAGGCTGTAGAAGCCGCCAGCGCCGCGCTTAGCGGTGAAGCGGCTTTTTATGGACTACCGGCTGTCGACCACGATCTACAAGCGTTCCCGGCGCATCAGTCCTTGTTAAAAGCGTATGATAAATTACAGCGCGCGAAAGCGGCATACTGGTCAAAATAAGGCCATATGAGTGACTTAGGGTAGGTTTACCCTCTCGGCTGCGTTATATTACGGGGCGCCTTTGCGGCCCCGTTTTATTTATTTTCACTAAACGGCGAAAAATGTAATAACAAGGTTAAATATTGGTTGTTGACATTAAATTAATTGACATAGTGATGTTACTTTATTTGTTGATTACTCCATATTAATTAACCGTGCAGCAGGAGGAGCCAGGAAAAAATTCAACTCTATTTATAATTTTTAAAATTTATTTTTATTAGGATAATCAAAAAGTTACACCGTAATTGCATAAAAGCCATGCGACTTACGGGCCTATAAGCCAGGCGAGATATGATCTATATCAAATTCTCATCTATAATGCTTTGTTAGTATCTCGTCGCCGACTTAATAAAGAGAGAGTTAGTGTGAAAGCTGACAACCCTTTTGACCTTTTACTCCCTGCAGCAATGGCCAAAGTGGCTGAAGAAGCAGGCGTCTATAAAGCAACGAAACATCCGCTTAAGACTTTCTATCTAGCGATTACCGCCGGCGTATTCATTTCAATTGCCTTTGTTTTTTATATTACTGCGACAACCGGTACTGGCGCGATGCCTTATGGTATGGCGAAACTTATCGGGGGTATCTGTTTCTCTTTGGGACTGATTCTCTGTGTTATTTGCGGCGCTGATCTTTTCACCTCTACTGTTCTGATCGTTGTAGCTAAAGCTAGCGGTCGCATCACCTGGGGGCAACTGGCTAAAAACTGGTTAAACGTCTATTTTGGTAACCTGATTGGCGCTCTGCTTTTCGTGTTACTGATGTGGCTTTCCGGCGAGTATATGACTGCCAACGGTCAATGGGGACTTAACGTCCTGCAAACCGCCGACCACAAAATGCACCACACTTTTATTGAAGCTGTCTGCCTCGGTATTCTGGCGAACCTGATGGTTTGTCTGGCCGTGTGGATGAGCTACTCAGGTCGTAGCCTGATGGACAAAGCGTTCATCATGGTACTGCCCGTCGCCATGTTTGTCGCCAGCGGTTTTGAGCACAGTATCGCAAACATGTTTATGATTCCTATGGGTATTGTAATACGCGATTTCGCTACACCGGAGTTTTGGACCGCGGTTGGTTCGTCTCCGGAAAGTTTTTCTCACCTGACCGTGATGAGCTTCATCACTGATAACCTGATTCCGGTCACGATCGGTAATATTATCGGCGGCGGTTTGTTGGTCGGGTTGACATACTGGGTCATTTACCTGCGTGGTAACGAGCATCATTAATCTGTTGATGCCCATTACACGCAGTAAATAAAAAATCCACTTAAGAAGGTAGGTGTTACATGTCCGAGCTTAATGAAAAGTTAGCCACAGCCTGGGAAGGTTTTACCAAAGGTGACTGGCAGAATGAAGTAAACGTCCGTGACTTCATTCAGAAAAACTACACTCCGTATGAGGGTGACGAGTCCTTCCTGGCTGGTGCTACTGACGCGACCACCAAGCTGTGGGACAGCGTAATGGAAGGCGTTAAACAGGAAAACCGCACTCACGCGCCTGTTGACTTTGACACCTCCGTTGCTTCCACCATCACTTCTCACGACGCTGGCTACATCAACAAAGCGCTTGAGAAAATTGTTGGTCTGCAGACTGAAGCTCCGCTGAAGCGTGCGATTATCCCGTTCGGCGGCATCAAAATGGTTGAAGGTTCCTGCAAAGCGTACAATCGCGAGCTGGACCCAATGATCAAAAAAATCTTCACCGAATACCGTAAGACCCACAACCAGGGCGTATTCGACGTTTATACTCCGGACATCCTGCGTTGCCGTAAATCCGGCGTGCTGACCGGTCTGCCGGATGCGTATGGCCGTGGTCGTATCATCGGTGACTACCGTCGCGTAGCGCTGTACGGTATCGACTACCTGATGAAAGACAAATTCGCACAGTTTACGTCTCTGCAATCCGATCTGGAAAACGGCATAAATCTGGAAGCGACTATCCGTCTGCGTGAAGAAATCGCTGAACAGCACCGCGCTCTGGGTCAGATCAAAGAAATGGCGGCTAAATACGGCTGCGATATCTCTGGTCCGGCGACTAACGCTCAGGAAGCAATCCAGTGGACTTACTTCGGTTACCTGGCTGCGGTTAAATCTCAGAACGGCGCAGCAATGTCCTTCGGTCGTGTATCCACCTTCCTGGATGCGTACATCGAACGTGACCTGAAAGCAGGCAAAATCACCGAGCAAGACGCACAGGAAATGATTGACCACCTGGTCATGAAATTGCGTATGGTTCGCTTCCTGCGTACTCCTGAATATGATGAACTGTTCTCCGGCGACCCGATTTGGGCAACCGAATCTATCGGTGGTATGGGCGTTGATGGCCGTACTCTGGTCACCAAAAACAGCTTCCGCTTCCTGAACACCCTGTACACCATGGGGCCGTCTCCGGAGCCGAACATCACCGTTCTGTGGTCTGAAAAACTGCCGCTGAACTTCAAGAAATTCGCCGCTAAAGTCTCCATCGACACCTCTTCTCTGCAGTACGAGAACGATGACCTGATGCGTCCGGACTTCAACAACGATGACTACGCTATCGCATGCTGCGTAAGCCCGATGATCGTTGGTAAACAAATGCAGTTCTTCGGCGCGCGTGCAAACCTGGCGAAAACCATGCTGTACGCAATCAACGGCGGCGTTGATGAAAAACTGAAAATGCAGGTTGGTCCGAAATCCGAACCGATCAAAGGCGATGTTCTGAACTTCGACGAAGTGATGGATCGCATGGATCACTTCATGGACTGGCTGGCTAAACAGTATGTCACCGCGCTGAACGTTATCCACTACATGCACGACAAGTACAGCTACGAAGCCTCTCTGATGGCGCTGCACGACCGTGACGTTATCCGCACCATGGCGTGTGGTATCGCTGGTCTGTCCGTTGCGGCTGACTCCCTGTCTGCTATCAAATATGCGAAAGTTAAACCGATTCGTGACGAAGATGGTCTGGCTATCGACTTCGAAATCGAAGGCGAATACCCGCAGTTTGGTAACAACGACGCTCGTGTAGATGACATGGCGGTTGACCTGGTAGAACGTTTCATGAAGAAAATTCAGAAACTGACCACCTACCGTGGCGCTATCCCGACGCAGTCTGTTCTGACCATCACTTCTAACGTTGTGTATGGTAAGAAAACCGGTAACACCCCGGATGGTCGTCGCGCTGGCGCGCCGTTCGGACCAGGTGCTAACCCGATGCACGGTCGTGACCAGAAAGGCGCTGTCGCTTCTCTGACCTCCGTTGCTAAACTGCCGTTTGCTTACGCGAAAGATGGTATTTCTTATACCTTCTCTATCGTTCCGAACGCACTGGGTAAAGACGACGAAGTTCGTAAGACTAACCTGGCAGGTCTGATGGATGGTTACTTCCACCACGAAGCGTCCATCGAAGGCGGTCAGCACCTGAACGTCAACGTCATGAACCGTGAAATGCTGCTGGACGCGATGGAACATCCGGAAAAATATCCGCAGCTGACCATCCGTGTATCTGGTTACGCAGTACGTTTTAACTCCCTGACGAAAGAACAGCAGCAGGACGTTATTACTCGTACCTTCACGCAGACCATGTAATGGGTTTGACTGAAATTACGCTATAAAAAGCGTACAAAAAAGGCTCCATGTCAGTGGAGCCTTTTTAATTTTTTATATAAGCATATTGCGACAACCAGAACCGTCACTTATAAATAAAGTGTTATTATGTGATCTATATATTCTTCTCAGAATAGCATCAATTTCTCTTTTATTATTTTGATACTCATTATAATCCTTATTTAATACATCAGAAAACAGCATGGTGTTAGTTTCTATTAAATCAGGTAACAATGACGGTTTATATGCTTGTAGCAGATAGCTAAGTATTGGATGAACCATATCAAACAGGACTTCCCCTTCTAATTCCCAGTAACCTATTTTAAAAAATTGGGTAGCAATACTAAAAGACCCCATTTGAAGACAGCATAGTTTGTTCATCTCCTCTTCAGTAAGCGTACCATTCCATTGAACACATGCCATTTTTCGATCTTCTCCAGATCGCATAAGCTTATAAACTTCATCCTTAATGTCATCATCCTCATTAACTGCATCTTTAAGTTCATTAGCAAAGCCTTCTAATAATTCTGGATAGCGAGCAATTTTTTCTCCATACTTAATACATACTTTAAAAAACAACTCTACTTCATCGTCTTCCATCACTTTAAAAATACAGTTTTCTGAGACGTTGAGGAGACGATGCAAATTACATTTATCAATAACCTGGCCATCAATCTCAAATAAAACTTGTGTCTGATTCATATCAAAACGCATAACAAAGCGCTCTTGTTGAGATGGATTAGCATATTGTTTTAATTGTGTAAAGGCATGTATCTTCTCCATGCCGGTTATATCAACATTAAGTTCAGCTTGATTTTCACGTTCACATCCATGGATGAGTGTATATAATACCTCCAGCACCTCTTTTTTTTTGTGTGTTCTGAAGCAGTCCTTAAATCTATCCCATACCCCCATGTATAGCGCTTCTTCTTTATCAGGACTCATCAAACGGGTTAGCCGTGAAGTATTAACTTCATAGTTATGACGATTACCAAAACTTAACGTAACTGGCATAATAACTCCTTTGATTATTTACCGCGAAAGCAAAATCCAATCCGTTGCTCTCATTTTTTGATTAAAACCACACTCTATTTAAGAGATTGAATCAGTCCGGGTTTAGAAATAACATCAGATTTACACCTGATTGCGCGTTGAATGCAACGCCAGGCGCTGGACAGGCGTAACGTTCTTTGGACGCATCTGAATTATGTTGAGAATTATTTTCGTTCTGACCACAACAAAACAGTGCCAACCATTCGAAAAAAGAGGCGGATCATAAACAGCAAAACCAGGACGCTACGGATGATACACTTACAGTATGTATTGCGGTTCGGGCGTTACGAGCTGATGAATGAGCCAGAATTTCTGGCGGTGCGAGTTATGCAGCATAGATTTGCCGTATATTTTATACTGAATAGAGGTAAAATAGCTCCATTGCAGCACATTCTGGAACAGCCACACATTCTGTAGTCCAAAATTTACGCTCGCAGTACCGCTTTTTTACAGGATGCAACCCCCTTACCAGGGTGCTCAACATGCCCGGAATGTGTCCATAAACCCCATGTTATTTAGAGCTAACCGAAGCGATATGAGTAACTTAACCGATTGTATTACAAATGAAAGTGTTGCAGTAACTGCTGATAAAAAGCCGGTTATTGGTCGCATTCACTCCTTTGAGTCCTGTGGCACCGTTGATGGCCCAGGCATCCGCTTTATTACCTTTTTCCAGGGCTGCCTGATGCGCTGCCTGTATTGCCATAACCGCGACACATGGGATACGCATGGCGGTAAAGAAATCACCGTTGAAGACTTAATGAAAGAGGTGGTGACCTATCGGCATTTTATGAATGCTTCTGGCGGCGGCGTGACGGCATCCGGCGGCGAGGCCATTTTGCAGGCAGAATTTGTACGCGACTGGTTTCGCGCCTGTAAAAAAGAAGGTATCCACACCTGTCTCGACACCAACGGCTTTGTGCGCCGTTATGACCCGGTGATTGATGAACTGCTGGACGTTACCGATCTGGTGATGCTCGATCTCAAGCAGATGAATGATGAGATCCACCAGAATCTGGTCGGTGTCTCTAATCACCGGACGCTGGAATTCGCGCAGTATTTATCAAAGAAAAATGTGAAGGTCTGGATCCGTTACGTTGTCGTTCCCGGCTGGTCTGACGACGATGATTCCGCGCATCGCCTGGGCGAGTTTACCCGCGATATGGGTAATGTCGAAAAAATCGAACTGCTGCCCTATCATGAGCTGGGCAAACATAAATGGGTGGCAATGGGCGAAGAATATAAACTGGATGGCGTGAAGCCGCCTAAAAAAGAGACCATGGAACGTGTAAAGGGTATTCTTGAGCAGTATGGTCATAAAGTGATGTATTAATCGCCTGCTATCTTACCCGCTTTTAAACGGCTACCCATGACGGTAGCCGTTTTGCTGTCTGGGTAACGCTCTTACCGCTAAAATACCCGACCCCGCCGTCAGACAGGCCTTGTTAACAATATTGCGCTTACCTGGTATTAAATACAGAGTCGCTTATCTGCTGCTGGGTTGAAGGTCTGACAACTATTGCTGCCCCGGCGCCTGTTAATACCGTGGTCTCCGCCTGGAACCCAGGCACCTGTAACCTTAAAAGGCGCTCGCCTGACAGGAGCGCCGTGGAAAAGAGCGTCGTTATGTGTTTCTACGCGCCAGCAATGGGAAAATTAATCCCAACCCAACCAGGACAAAAGGCGTCACGATGTTCAACGTCAGCTGGAATGTCCACTCCGGTGTGAACGCCTCCATTTTGGGGAAAATACCGGTAAGGCAGGCAAACGCGGTGAAGGCAAAACACCATATCCCCACAGTTAACGCCAACGCCCGGTTGCGAATAAACACATATTCGGGTTTGTACTTTTGCGCCAGTCGAATGACGGCAATAAAGGCGACAAATACCCACAGATAGCGCAGCGGCATAACAACTGAGTTGAGATTAAGCAGCCATTTGTACAGGTTGTTCATATCGCCGATGCCAAGCGTTGGCAACATAATCAAGATAGCGACCAACACTAATGTCAGCAAATAACCGTTAACTGGTGTACCTGAAGCGTTAGTACGACATAAGCGCTGCGGGATATATTTACTGTCTGCATCACCCAGTAAGACTTTCAGTGGCGCATCAATAGAAAACACCAGCGCGGCGATTTGCCCCAGAGTATTGGCAATGGCATAAATCACCATTAATGAATTACCCATATGGTAATACTCACCCAATTTCTGGAATGCATAATATTGCCCATTGGTCATTAAATCGTCAGGTATATGCCGGGAATCAAACATCATTCCCATCGCCAACGAACCGAGGATAGCGCAGACCGCAACCATGACGGCTAAAAAGAGCATCCCCTTCGGAAATTCTTTTCCTGGATTCCGCGTCTGGTTAACGTAAGGCGAGATCTTCTCTGCCCCACCAACCGCAAAGACCAACATAGAGATGGTGGTGATATAGGTAAAATCGATATGAGGAATAAATGACTGCCAGGTGATGTTAGTGGTCGCAATTTCAACGTTTGTAATTGCTGGCGCGGTCACTGCCATCACAACATATAAAATTGACATGATAAACATGGCAATCCCGGCCACAGACCCCACAACCTTTAGCGATTTCATCCCCCTGGAAGCAACCCACATAAAGAAAACAAACAATGCCAGCGTCAGCCCCTGCAAGGCAACGACGGTATATTCTTTTATCAACGAGCCGTCGCCTTTTAAAGCCCATCCCAATGCAATGAGTATCGCCTGCGGCTTTTGCGCCAGGTAGGGAATATGCACGACCCAATAGGTCCATGCCGCAAGGTAAGCCAACCCCGGCCCCATCGTATGCTTAATCCAGGTACTGACGCCCCCTTTTCCCTCTTTGAAGGTTGAGCCCAGTTGCCCCACGATTAAGGCATAAGGAATAAAATAGAGCGCAAAAATAAACACCCAGGAGAAGACAACCACTAACCCCTGGTTAGCATAGTTATTGACAACATTGCCGAATCCCCAAACGGTAATAAACGACATCAGGGCGATGTTGTACCATCGCAACTGTTTTTCCTGCACATTCGGCATAACGCGATCCTTCGTGAACACAATGCTATTACTATAAATGAAGCGGGGGATTATGCGCGGTAAAGACGAAGAGAGAAAATAGAGGAACGCAAAATTATAACCTTCGGCACATTTTATTTTTCAGTAAAGCAAGAAAATTATGCAGGTCAATTATTTTACGTAAAACATAAACAAAGAGTATGCAAGACTCACGTCCTGCATACGATTCAGAGAACAGTTAGATGTGGGCGACAGGATTGGGCGTCTGGCCGGCGTTACGTAACAGCATCAGCAGATAAATAAACGATACGCTGGCGATCATAATAAACAGCAGATTATCTGAATAATTCTGCATTAACATCGCAGCAAAAGACGGCCCCAACAGGCTCCCTACCGTATAACTTAACAACAGCGCCTGGTTCATTGCCACAAGCTGGTGGTGTTCGACTTTTTCACAGGCCCAGGCCATTGCAACAGGATAAAGCGTAAAACCCGCCGCCCCCAGAATAAACAGAGCTGGCGCCATCGCCGCCTGGGTTAACATGGCAATACTGCCGAGTATGACAACGAATACCTGTACGCGTAATACCAGCAAGCGACCAAATTTGTCCGCCAGACGTCCCATTGGCCATTGCCCCAAAATACCGGCGCTCACCAGCACCGCCATCCAGAAACCGATGCTGGCGTTAGCCATCCCCTGATGCTTCAGATATAACGGCATCAGACCATATAATGAACCAAGAACAATGCCGGAAATAATACAACCATTCACGCCAAGACGCGCCTGGCGTAGCTTCAGCATGGCGCTAATAGAAGAGGAATGACGTGTCTGCGTTTGCTGATTTACAATTCGGGTAAAGAGTAGCGGCAGAATTCCCGCCAGAATCATTCCGGTCACCCAGGGAAGGACGTGCAGCAATTCACCAGATACTTTACTGACCAATAATTGTCCAAGGAAGGTCCCCATGTAATAGACCATCATATAGGCAGCAAGCAGGCGCCCGCGATTATGCGAGGTTCCGCTGCACATCAACGCGCTCTCGACAACCACCCAAATCATAGCGCAGCCGATACCGGCAATAAAACGCCAGCTCATCCAGCTCCAGAACCCCACCATCACCCCCAACCCGACACAACCCGCGGCGAAGATCAGCGAGGCAAGATAATAGCTACGGTTAAACCCAATGCGTTTAATTAAATACCCGGTAAATAACGTCCCGACCAGATTGCCGGTAAAATAAGACGAGCTGACCATCCCCACCTGCCAGGTCGGAAGGTTTGCCTGAGCAAGCCACAGCGGCACAAGCGTATTCAGTACCGCAATGGCCAGGGTCAACAAAAGTAGCCCGCACAGCAAAAGCATGACGGGACGGGTATAGGTGGACATGAATAAAAACCGTGAGGAAGTTCAAATTTCATGCGCATCATGCCATCGCCAAAAACATTGTCAATCGGCTCCGCATGGGCGATCCGCAAGTTTTGAGACTATCGATTTGATTTACTTATTCTGCACGTGAATATATTGAAAGGCTAAAAATTCATCCCCTTGTTTTTATTGATCTAACCCGCAAAATCGGCGTTTTGTTCAGTCGAAAAATTTCATGGTTCCTTTAGCTTCGTTTTCTTCTCTATGGATTTATATGCGTCTTCTACGCCCCGGTTATATTCCTTAGATTGATGGCGGCTAAAGACGCATTCGGCCTGCACGTTCTGCAGGCCGAATGCGCGTCAACGCGTTAGCTGGCTACCGCCATGCCCACGGTCATATGCAGCCCATAGAATACGCCGCGGCCAATCAATTCCCCCGCCAGCATCAGAATGAAGGCGACAGAGAGCAACGGTACCGCAGGTTGATACCCTTTTAACTGTGGCACAATCCAGCAGCACAACGCCGCCGCAAGCAGCACCATACGCCAGGCCATCAGGGAACCATAATCCGGCACCAGAGCAGACGCCTGCTGAATGGAACTGTGAATCGTCGCCAGTTCCGCGCCCTGCATGGCCACCATAATGGCAATAACCACCAGCGCCAGCACCGAAACCGCAGGCAACAGACGCATCGCCCAACCGTTCACGCCCGCGATGCGCAGCAGCAGATAACCCAGTAGCGGGCCACCCATAAAGAGCGTCAGGAAGAAGCCCAGCGGCGTCCAGACGCTATACCAGGTCGGTACTGTATCGATGCTGTTATAGACGCGTACCATCATCCAGACGAAGACGACGCCCAGTACCATCGTGATAATCAGCCAGAGTGTGCGCAGTGCCGGCGGCAGCTTTTTCAGTACCGCCAGCAGCCAGCCAATCCCGCCGACCGCAAAAAACACCGAGCCGCTGGCAATTTCATTGCTCAGTGCGGAAGCACCCACGCGGTTAAGCGAGTTAAACGCGCGCATCGGCGAGCCCAGATGCAGCATCGAGGCGATAAAGCCAATCCCCATCAGCACCCACAGACCAAACATACAGGCGATCACCCGCTGCTGCGTTTCCGCGCGCAGGTCGCCCTTCATCAGCGCCAGAGCCAGAACAATAAAACCACCGGCCACGCACTGACCAAAGACCGTGAAGATCATCAACGGCCATTCATGCCATCCACTTCCCATCTTATACCTCCTTCGGATTGGCCAGATAACCGGTGGTGTCCCCGGTCGGGCGGCTGTTGGCGTTGGGTTTAATCACAATATTCGGCTTCGTGAAATGCGCGCGCGGCAACGGCGCGACGGCAGCCAGCTCACCGTGTTTTTTGCGCAGTTCGTCTATCGGGCCGAAATCCAGCGCCCGCAGCGGACAGGATTCGACGCAGATCGGTTTCTTGCCTTCCGCCACCCGGTCATAACAGCCGTCGCACTTGGTCATATGACCTTTGGCCTCGTTGTACTGCGGCGCGCCGTACGGGCAGGCCATGTGGCAGTAGCGGCAACCGATACAGACCTCTTCGTTCACCACCACAAAACCGTCATCGCGCTTGTGCATCGCGCCGCTCGGGCAGACTTTGGTACAGGCCGGGTCTTCGCAGTGGTTACAGGAGATGGAGAGATAGTAGGCAAAGACGTTCTGGTGCCAGACGCCATTATCTTCCTGCCAGTCGCCGCCCGCATACTCATAAATGCGGCGGAAGCTGACATCCGGGGTCAAATCTTTGTAGTCCTTGCAGGCCAGTTCGCAGGTTTTGCAACCGGTGCAACGGCTGGAATCAATAAAAAATCCATACTGGGTTGTCATCGGTTACTCCTTACGCCTTTTCAACCTGAACGAGGTTCGTATGTGACGGGTTCCCCTTCGCCAGCGGAGAAGGACGTTGGGTCGTCAGTACGTTAATACATCCGCCCTGATCCACGCGTTTTGCATCCGGGTCATACCATGCGCCTTCTCCCAGGGCGACCACACCCGGCATCATGCGCGGCGTCACTTTAGCCTCGATATGTACTTCGCCGCGATCGTTGAAGATGCGGACTTTATCGCCATTGTTGATACCGCGTTTCTGCGCATCCATTGGGTTAATCCACATTTCCTGGCGACAGGCGGCTTTCAGTACGTCTACGTTGCCATAAGTGGAATGCACACGCGCTTTATAGTGGAAACCCGTCAACTGCAGCGGGAATTTATCCGTTAGCGGATCGTTATAGTTTTCAAAACCTGGCGTGTAGATCGGTAATGGATCGATCACGTCGCCTTCCGGCAGCTCCCAGGTGGCGGCGATATCCGCCAACGCCTGTGAATAGATTTCAATCTTGCCCGATGGCGTTGTAAGTGGATTCGCTTGCGGATCTTCGCGGAAGTCTTTATAGGCGACATGGTGGCCTTCGGGGTCACGCTGTTTGAAGATGCCTTGCTTACGGAACTCCTCAAAGGTGGGCAGATTCGGAATGGATTTACGCGACTGTTCGTACAGATGACGCATCCACTCTTCTTGCGTCCGTCCTTCGGTAAACTGTTGTTCCACGCCAAGACGTTTCGCCAGTTCGCTGGTCATCTCATAAATCGTCTTACACTCGAAGCGCGGTTTAATCGCCTGGTCAGTGAAGATAACGTAAGACATGTTTCCGCAGGAGGCATCCAGCGCAAAGTCCATCTGCTCAGAAGCAGTGCAATCAGGCAACAGAATATCGGCGTATTTTGCCGACGAGGTCATATGACAGTCGATAACGACGATCATTTCGCATTTCTTGTCATCCTGCAGGATTTCGTGGGTGCGGTTAATCTCAGAGTGCTGGTTAATCAAACAGTTGCCAGCATAGTTCCAGATCATTTTGATCGGCACGTCCAGCTTATCTTTCCCCCGCACGCCATCACGCAACGCTGTCATTTCCGGGCCGCGTTCAATGGCATCGGTCCACATAAACATGGAGATGCTGGTTTCAACCGGGTTTTCTAACGTGGGCATACGTTCAAATGGCAGGGCATAAGACCCTTCGCGCGCGCCGCTGTTACCGCCGTTAATCCCAACATTACCCGTCAGGATCGCCAGCATCGAGATGGCGCGCGTGGCGATTTCTCCATTAGCATGACGCTGTGGCCCCCACCCCTGGCAAATATAGGCGGGTTTAGCGCTGCCGATTTCTCGCGCCAGCTTAATAATGCGATCCGCCGGAATACCGGTAATTTGCGCCGCCCACTCCGGCGTCTTCGCAATACCGTCTTTACCCTGGCCCAGAATATAGGCTTTGTAGTGACCGTTTTTCGGCGCGCTGGCAGGCAAGGTTTTTTCGTCATAACCGACGCAATATTTATCCAGGAACGGCTGATCGACCATGTTCTCGGTGATTAAGACATATGCCAGACCATTGACCAGCGCCGCATCGGTACCTGGACGAATCGGAATCCACTCATCTTCGCGACCGGCGCCGGTGTCGGTGTAACGAGGATCGATAATGATCATCCGCGCGTTTGATTTCTGCCGCGCCTGTTCAAGGTAATAGGTTACACCGCCCCCGCTCATGCGGGTTTCGCCAGGGTTATTACCAAACAACACCACCAGCTTACTGTTTTCAATGTCGGATGGACTATTGCCATCCGCCCAGCCGCCATAGGTGTAGTTCAGACCCGCTGCGATTTGCGCGGAAGAGTAATCACCGTAGTGGTTAAGATAACCGCCGCAGCAGTTCATCAGACGAGCGACCAGCGTTTTTCCCGGCGGCCATGAACGTGTCAAAGTGCCGCCCAGCGTACCCGTGCCATAGTTCAGATAAATGGACTCGTTGCCATACTCTTTGATAAGACGCTGCATATTGGTGGCAATGATATCGTAGGCTTCGTCCCAGCTAATACGCTCAAATTTACCTTCGCCGCGCGCGCCGACGCGCTTCATCGGATACTTGAGCCGATCCGGGTTATAGACGCGACGACGCATAGAACGACCGCGCAGGCAGGCGCGAACCTGGTGCAGGCCATCGTAATCATCGTTTCCGGTATTATCCGTTTCAACATATTTGATTTCGCCATCCACAACATGCATACGTAGCGGACAACGGCTGCCACAGTTTACCGTACAGGCGCTCCAGACGACTTTCTCGCCGGTTTTCGCCGGGCTTATTGCCTCTGCGGCGTTAGCGATGCGGGTAAATGGCAGGGTAAATGCGCTACTGGCCATCGCCAGGCCGCCTATCGCGGTGGTTTTGACTAAACCACGACGGCTCACCTCGGCTGCCAGCACGGCATCAGGGATCTTAGTTTTCATAAGGGCTCACTCTGCTGCTCACAATAAAAAAAACAATAAAACGATGTATAGAATTTTATATAGCGATAGCATCGCTATAAAGTCTGATATATATCGAAAAAGTAGAAAAATAGTGTTAAAAACTGACCTTCATTCGAAATCAGTATTACCCCTAATAGGGTAGGGATTATTGTCCGGTATCAAACTGGCATAAAAAAAGCGCCCGAAGGCGCTTTTTAGAAGAGAAGAAAGCGAGGATTAGCCGATATATTCCAGTCCGTTCATGTACGGACGTAATACTTCCGGCACTTCAATGCGGCCATCAGCCTGCTGATAGTTTTCCATCACGGCCACCAGGGTACGACCTACCGCCAGACCAGAACCATTCAGGGTATGGACCAGACGGGTCTTTTTGTCGGACTTGCTGCGACAGCGTGCCTGCATACGACGCGCCTGGAAGTCCCAGACGTTAGAGCAGGAAGAGATCTCGCGGTAGGTATTCTGCGCCGGAACCCAGACTTCGAGGTCATAGGTTTTGCAGGCGCCGAAGCCCATATCGCCAGTGCACAGAATAATTTTACGGTACGGCAGTCCCAGTAGCTGGAGCACTTTTTCCGCGTGACCGGTCATCTCTTCCAACGCAGCCATAGAATCTTCCGGGCGAACGATCTGCACCATTTCCACTTTGTCAAACTGATGCATACGAATCAGGCCACGGGTATCACGGCCATAAGAACCTGCTTCAGAACGGAAACAAGGCGTATGCGCCGTCATTTTAATCGGCAGCTGATCTTCGTCGATGATTTCATCGCGTACCAGATTGGTCAGCGGAACCTCCGCCGTCGGGATCAAAGCATAGTTGCTGCTGTCTGCTTCTTCTTCCAGCGGACGGGTATGGAACAAGTCGCCTGCGAATTTCGGCAGTTGACCGGTGCCATACAGCGTGTCGTGGTTAACCAGATACGGCACGTAGTTTTCGCTATAGCCGTGCTGTTCCGTATGCAGATCCAACATGAACTGCGACAATGCGCGATGCATACGCGCAATCTGTCCTTTCATCACCACAAAACGGGAGCCGGTCAGCTTAACCGCAGCGGCAAAGTCGAGACCGGAGTGCATTTCCCCTAAGGTGACGTGATCGCGGATTTCAAAATCAAACTCACGCGGGGTACCCCAGCGGCTGACTTCAACGTTGTCGTTTTCATCTTTACCTACCGGCACTTCATCCGCAGGCAGGTTTGGGATGGTCAGCGCGATATCGCGGATCTCCGCCAGCAAGGTATCCAGCTCGGCTTTCGCCGCATCCAGCTCTTCGCCCAGTTTATTCACTTCCAGGCGTAAAGGCTCAATATCTTCCCCGCGCGCTTTCGCCTGGCCGATGGATTTCGATCGAGAATTACGCTCCGCCTGCAGGTTTTCCGTGTTGACCTGCAAAACTTTACGACGCTCTTCAAGAGCGCGCAGCTTATCTACATCCAGCTTAAAGCCCCGGCGTGCCAGTTTTTCAGCGACTGCGTCTGGCTCATTACGCAGCAGATTGGGATCGAGCATGCTTATCCTGTGCTTATCGAATAATAAAAGGAAACGCGATCAATTGATGATCGCCTCTGATTGTATTGATGAACGTAAACCGCGTTTACGTAATAGCGACGTTTTCGCCTTACCTGACCGACGACAGCAACAACGCATCCATTGCGCTATACCCGCGGACCTCATAAGCAACGTGCTATCAGGCATAACGAGATTCATCATCAACGCCATGATACCTGGAGCATCATATTTAGAGATAACCTTACCGCAACGTTTACACTAGCGGTAGCGTTTTGTGGGGCTATTTTGATCCTGTTCAGCCAGCCAGGCGAGCTTTTCGCCAATCTTGCCTTCCAGACCACGATTTGTCGGATGATAATAGCGCGTTTGCGCGATTTCCGGCGGGAAGTACACTTCACCCGCAGCATAGGCATTGGGCTCATCGTGGGCATAGCGGTACTCCTGGCCATAGCCCATCTCTTTCATCAGTTTGGTTGGCGCATTACGCAGATGGACAGGAACGTCATAATCAGGACGTTCGCGCGCGTCGGCCAGCGCAGCCTTAAAGGCGGTATAGACGGCGTTGCTCTTCGGCGCGCAGGCGAGATAAACGATAGCCTGCGCGATCGCCCTTTCGCCTTCAGCCGGGCCGACGCGGGTGAAACAATCCCACGCGGCAATGGCGACCTGCATCGCGCGTGGATCGGCATTACCCACATCTTCCGAGGCAATCGCCAGGCAGCGACGCGCCACGTACAGCGGATCGCCTCCCGCGGTAATGATACGGGCATACCAATAGAGGGCGGCATCCGGCGCGCTGCCGCGCACTGATTTATGTAAGGCGGAAATAAGATCGTAGAAGCGATCGCCTTTGTTATCAAAACGCGCGCTGCGCTCGCCGGCGATCTCGGTCAACAAGGCGGGCAATAAAACGCGTTTGCCGCTGTCATCCGCCTCCGCCATATCAGCCATCATTTCCAGCGTATTTAAGGCGCGCCGCGCGTCGCCATTGACCAACTCAGCAATCGCTCGCCGTGTCTTATCCGGTAACACGATATCCTGATCGCCGTAACCACGCGTTTTGTCCTGCATCGCCTGGTCCAGTACTTGCTCGATATCGTCAGTGGTCAACGATTTCAGCAGATAGACCCGCGCTCGCGACAATAGCGCCGAGTTCAGCTCAAAAGAGGGATTTTCCGTGGTCGCGCCGATAAAGGTGATAGTGCCATCTTCGATATGCGGTAAAAAGGCGTCCTGCTGGCTTTTGTTAAAGCGATGCACTTCATCAACAAACAGGATGGTACGGCGTCCGGCATTACGAT
Organism: Salmonella sp. SJTUF15570; assembly: GCF_043357055.1. Taxonomy (NCBI): domain Bacteria; kingdom Pseudomonadati; phylum Pseudomonadota; class Gammaproteobacteria; order Enterobacterales; family Enterobacteriaceae; genus Salmonella; species Salmonella sp. SJTUF15570. Next base: position 361,418 of record NZ_JBEUKJ010000004.1, read on the forward strand.
TCTGGCGGGCGCGCTCAATAGCTTCGCGAATCTCTTTTACCCCAGAAGTGACGGCGGAAATACGCTCGACATCGGCGCTGGCGTAGCGGGCGATCACTTCAGCGAGCGTGGTTTTCCCCGTCCCTGGCGGCCCCCATAAAATCATGGAGTGCAGATGCCCGGCCTCAATAGCGCGAGGCAACGGTTTACCTGCGGCCAGCAAATGCTGCTGGCCGATATACTGCGCTAAATTTTCCGGCCGCATTCGAGCGGCCAGCGGTTGAAACGTATTATCAGAAAAATCGAGCGACAGATTGCTCACTCATCGCCTCTACTTACGTTGGTCGTCTATCGTTACCCCTTGCGGCGGAGTAAACGTAAATTTTGACGGATCAACAGCGCCGTTTTGCTGGGATTTTAGCTGATAGGCGCTACGCTGATCGTCTTGTTCTACAGCGCTAAACTGGTGGATAGTCCCGTCGCGTCCCACATTGATGGTGAACTGTTTCAGATTGCCGTTGCTGGCTTTCGGCGTCAGCACAAAATTATCGCCATCCTGCTTAATATTATATTGCTGCCAGTCGCTGGCCTGGTTGCGGGCAATCAGCATAAACGGTGTATTTCCGGTGGCATCTTTCAACCACGTGGCGGTAGCCTGTTCTACAAACGGGTTATAGAACCATAACGTTTTGCCGTCAGAAACCAGAATACTCTCGTCAGGTTGCGTCATATGCCAGTTGAATAGATTTGGCCGCTTAACCCATAAATCACCCTGTCCCTCCTGCACCGCGGCACCGCTGCCATCGGTGACTTTTTGAGTAAAGGTGGCATGAAAGCTGCTCACTTTATCCAGACGGCTTTTCAGAGAGCTGGCGGCGTCAGCCCATACGCTGCTGGCTACAACGCTTGAAAGTAATGCACAGGCGATTGCCATTTTTTTCATCATTATTCCTCAAGTTTCGACACTCCCGACCAGGAGCTCCTTTTGCTTTCTATTCCAGGCCAAAAATCAGCATGAGGAAAGAAGAAAATACTGAATTTTGTTACCGGATGGCAGCCTGCACAGCGCCATCCGGCTTATAGGTTTACTCAAAAGGCGGCGGAGCCAGCACTTCACGATTACCGTTATGCCCCTGAGCGCTGACAATACCCTGCGCTTCCATCTGTTCGATAATACGCGCCGCACGGTTATAGCCGATGCGGAACTGACGCTGAACGCCGGAAATGGACGCTTTACGCTTCTGGGTGACGAAATTAACGGCCTGATCGAATAGCGCATCTAATTCTTCGCCGCCGTCAAAACCGCCACCGCCACCTTCGCTTTCGCTGTCGGAGGTAATGCCATCCACATATTGCGGACGACCGCGCGCTTTCCAGTCCTGCACCACCGCATGGACTTCCTGGTCACGCACAAACGCCCCATGGACACGTACCGGCATGGTGGAGTTTGGTCCGGAATAGAGCATGTCCCCCATTCCCAATAGCGACTCAGCGCCACCCTGATCAAGAATGGTGCGGGAGTCGATCTTACTGGATACGGTAAAAGCGATACGGGTTGGTATGTTGGCTTTAATTAAACCAGTAATCACATCGACCGACGGACGCTGCGTCGCCAGTACCAGGTGAATCCCCGCGGCGCGCGCTTTCTGCGCCAGACGCGCGATCAGCTCTTCAACTTTTTTACCGACGGTCATCATCAGGTCGGCAAATTCATCAACCAGTACCACGATATACGGCAGTTTTTCCAGAACCGGATGCTGAACATCCATACTGTCGCCCGGCTTCCAGTACGGGTCCGGAATCGGACGCCCCATGCGGGCCGCTTCGGCGATTTTCTCGTTATACCCAGCCAGATTACGCACGCCGAGCGCGGACATCAGCTTATAGCGACGCTCCATCTCATTGACGCTCCAGCGTAACGCGTTAGCCGCGTCTTTCATGTCGGTAACAACTTCTGTCAGCAGATGCGGTATACCTTCATAGACCGAGAGCTCTAACATTTTCGGGTCGATCATGATAAAGCGAACGTCTTCCGGCTGCGCTTTATACAGCATACTGAGGATCATGGCGTTAACCCCGACCGACTTACCGGAACCGGTCGTACCGGCCACCAGCAGGTGAGGCATTTTCGCCAGATCCGCCACTACCGGATCGCCCGCGATATCCTTACCTAACACCACGGTAAGCGGCGACGGATTCTCGCGGAATTTAGCGTTATCCAACACTTCGCGCAGATAAACGGTTTGCCGTTTCTTGTTCGGCAATTCCAACCCTACGTAAGGTTTGCCTGGAATGACTTCCACAACACGTACGGCTACCGTTGACAAGGAGCGCGCCAGATCCCGGGAAAGGTTGGAGATACGCGCCGCTTTAACGCCCGGGGCCAGATTCAGTTCAAAGCGAGTAATGACCGGGCCTGGCGAATAGTTCACCACATCAGCTTTAATGCGGAAATCCGCCAGGCGCGCTTCAACCAGACGCGCCATTTGTTCCAGCGCAAAGGTATCTACCGGTTCAACTTCGCTCGGCGGCGGCGTCAGAAGATCTAACGAAGGCAGCGGCGTCGTCGGACGCTGTAATGGACGACTGTCGCCGTTACGCATCAACAGCGGGTGGATCAGGCTGTCTTGCGGCGCTGTCGGCTGTTGCGGCTGCTGATACTGTGGTTGCGGCGCTACCGGCTGTTGCGGCTGCTGGTACTGCGGCTGCGGCGCTACCGGCTGTTGCGGCTGCTGATACTGTGGCTGCGGCGCTACCGGCTGTTGCGGCTGCTGATACTGCGGCTGCGGCGCTACCGGCTGTTGCGGCTGCTGATATTGCGGCTGCGGCGCTACCGGCTGCTGCGACTGCTGATACTGCGGCTGCGGCGCTACCGGCTGTTGCGGCTGCTGATACTGCGGCTGCGGTGCTACCGGCTGCTGCGGCTGCTGATACTGCGGCTGCGGCGCTACCGGCTGTTGCGGCTGCTGGTACTGTGGCTGCGGCTGCGGCGCTACCGGTTGCTGAACAGGCGTTGACTCGGGCATGACACCCGGCGTGAACAGCGGTTCGTGCGGACCTTCATCAACCAATACTTTCATTGGCGAGAAATCCAGATCGTCCAGTGAGAACGGCTGCGCGCCAGCGGGTTGCTCGCCGGAATAGCGCTGCTGTTGCGAAGCGGCAAACTGGCGGGCTAATTCAGCTTCCGCAGCGGTATCGTCATCTTCTGCCTGTTGAGTATCGTGCTGATACGTCTCACCATAACGATGCTGCTGCGACTGCGCAAACTGACGGGCTAACTCGTCCTGATGCATTGCATCTATTTCTTCATCGGTTAGCTGCACGCCCGTCTCGTACTGATTGCGCTCCGCCTCGCGGGCTTTTTCTTCTGCAATCCTCTGTGACGGCAGCTTAATACCGTACGACGCCAGTTCCCGTCGGGTCGGCACGCGAACGCGGTTCGGACGCGGCAGTTGTGGACCAATTCCCTCTTTCACCTGCGGACGCGGCGCGCCGCCGGTAGCCAGACCAAATGCAGGCGCCGCGGCCGCGGCGCCTGCTGCCAGGGCGCCACTCTTAATACCTGCGTCAAGCGACGCGGCGGCGGCTACCGCTTCCACTGGCGGTATGGACGGCGCGACAGATACCGTAGGTTTGACCGGCACGTTCTCTTTTACCGGCTCCGGAATCGGTTGATACCATGCCGCCAGTTGTTCGCGTTCACGGGCGCGTTTCTCTTCCACCTCTTCAAAATAGTAAAGCGGAGGACGGGCGGGTCTGGTCTCTTCTATGCCAGGTTCAGGCTCGGTGGTAACCGGCTGTTCGATAACCGGCGGCGGCATGTGGGAAGGTTCAGCCGCTATCGGCTCCGGCTGATAAACCGGCGTCGGCTGATGGGTCGGCTCCGGCTGCCAGTGTTGTTCGGCATCCGGCGCCTGCCATTGCGGCTGTGTTTCCTGCGGCGCAAGAGAGTCATATTCTGCTGCGGTCGCTGGCGTCGCGGCGTATTGCGGCGCGGAAGCGACAGGCACAGGTTGCTGCCACGGCGCACTTTGCGCCTCCTGCGGTTGAGCATATTGCGGATGCGGCTGATACCCCTCCGGCGCAGGCGCGATAACCGGTTCGCCGGTTTGCGGCCCCGGTACGGGCTGCCACTCCACGGTCGGTTGCGCGACAACCGGCTCAGCCCCCGGCATGGGCGGCGTTTGCATTATGGGATCGGCGGACGCTGCCCACGTCTGGGTGACGGCGGTTGCAGCCGCAGCGGCGGCGACCGGTTCGGTGACAGAATGGCCGTTTAACAGCGGATCATATTCATCATATTCCGGCTGCGTCGCACGGTTGCCCGAAAACAGAACGTCGTCGGGATCGGCAGCGACGCCGCGCGCGCTATACTGAATGTCCTCGTCATCATCCATCCGTTTGCCGGAAAAGAGCGCGGCATCGGTCTGACGGCCCCGTGGATTGCTGAATTTTTCAGCCAGTCGCTTACGACGCGCCAACGCGCCGCGCAAAATACGCGCCCGGCGAGATTCACGCTGCACGCCGTCGGTTTCTTCATCGTATTCGTCATCATACTCTTCGTCGTCAACCCACGTATCATCACGCCGGGTACGGTTGCTGGCGAAGGTCAGTATATTAAGCAGCCAGCCGCCTAATTTTTCGGCGATACTGACCCAGGACCAGCCGGTAAAGAGCGTCAGCCCGGCAGCCCAAATACAGAGAAGCATTATCGTTCCGCCGCTACTATGCAACAACGGCTGCAGCGTGGTGCTTAACAGGCTGCCAATTACGCCGCCGGAGGCGAAATACCAGATATCGTCGGCATTAATGGCCGCCAGACCGCAGGAAGTGAGAATCAGCGCCAGCACGCCGATAAGGCGTAGCGACACAGCAAAATAGTCGATGTAATCATCCGTAGACTGATGACGCCACGCAAACCAACACCCGCCGACAATAATGACAGGGATGGTGTAGGCCATTACGCCAAAAATAAAGAACAGTGTATCGGCCAGCCACGCGCCCGGCGCGCCGCCTAAATTATGGATGGGTTCATGCCAGGCGGTTTGCGACCAACTGGGGTCCGAAGGGTTAAAGCTCAACAAGGCCGCCATCAACCAGACGGCAAAAAGGGCAATAAGTATCAACAACGCTTCCAGAAGTCGGCGCCCGCTGCTTAACTTCGTCAATGTGACGTCTTTGTCTTCAGTATATTCCTGGCTCAAAAAAGGCTCTCCAGGTTCCAGGCTTTTCCCGCCCGATGCTAAAACGGACAACAGCACCGGGTTGCCCCGGCACTGTTGCTGTATGGATTAACAGGAGTGTAATCAAACTACAGCGATTTTGCACCTGTTCCGTGTTAGCGTGTCTTAATAACCAGACGATTACTCTGTTTTACCTCTTCCATCACTACGTAAGTTCGGGTGTCGTTCACACCTGGCAAGCGCAGCAACGTCTCTCCCAATAGTTTTCGATACGCTGACATATCCGGTACACGGGTTTTCAACAGGTAGTCGAAATCGCCGGAAACCAAATGACACTCCTGAATCTCTTCAAGCTTTTGCACGGCGGCATTAAACTGTTCAAACACATCCGGCGCGCCGCGATTTAAGGTAATCTCAACGAATACCAGAAGTGACGCATCCAGATAATGCGGGTTCAACAGCGCCGTATAGCCCTGGATAAACCCCTGTCGCTCCAGCCGACGCACACGCTCAAGGCAAGGTGTCGGCGAAAGTCCTACTCGTTTAGAAAGCTCGACGTTGGAAATACGCCCATCCTTTTGCAGTTCATTAAGAATGTTACGATCGATACGGTCGAGATCTTTGCCAGGGCGCTTCTTGCTATCTACCATTATTATTGTCTCTCTGTATTCCTTCCCTACTCCTGCCTGACTCTACTCACATCACTGTTCAGAGTCGCTGCCCATCACAATAGACCGAAACCCAGAGGGATTAACGGCGCGCAATGCCTGGTCTATGGTGAGAAGACCGTTGCCTCGCGGCAGCTATCGACATCACGAATGGCGTCTGTCCACGCCATGCGTAGATTTCACTAGCCCGGTAAACATGGTATTTACATGCATGATTATGCAGCACATACATAACACAGTTTTTTTCTTCCTCGAATGTTTTCGCAAAACAGCAGGTGATTGTCAAAGCAAAACATCGATTTTTAGTACAACATGCCAGTTATTCATTAGAGAGGGCGGTAAACTGTCATTTCGTCACCTTATAAGTTACCGATTTTAATTAAAGTTTGTGATGATAACGTCGCTGTCGCGGTCGTTCATCGGTTCATGCTATTACACATATTGTTAACAAAATCGTTATGCTCTTTTTTTACGTCTGTAAATTCCCTACAATTCTGCTCATTGTCTGCCAACAACTATGGGGATCTCATGGGCACGACCAAACACAGTAAGCTGCTTATTCTGGGCTCAGGACCGGCGGGATATACCGCGGCGGTGTATGCCGCACGCGCAAATTTACAGCCGGTACTTATTACCGGTATGGAAAAAGGCGGTCAACTGACTACCACGACGGAAGTGGAAAACTGGCCCGGCGATCCAAACGATTTGACCGGCCCGCTGCTAATGGAACGCATGCATGAACATGCGGCAAAATTTGAAACCGAGATAATCTTTGATCACATCAACAAAGTGGATCTGCAAAATCGTCCGTTCCGTCTGACAGGTGACAGCGCAGAGTACACTTGTGATGCGTTGATCATTGCGACCGGCGCTTCCGCGCGCTATCTGGGGCTGCCATCGGAAGAAGCCTTTAAAGGGCGCGGCGTTTCCGCCTGCGCAACCTGCGACGGTTTCTTCTACCGCAACCAGAAAGTGGCGGTGATCGGCGGCGGCAACACCGCGGTTGAAGAAGCGCTTTATCTGTCCAACATCGCTTCGGAAGTGCACCTTATCCATCGCCGTGACGGTTTCCGCGCTGAAAAAATCCTCATTAAGCGCCTGATGGATAAAGTCGAAAATGGCAATATCATCCTGCACACCAACCGGACGCTGGAAGAAGTGACCGGCGATCAGATGGGCGTTACTGGTCTGCGTCTTCGCGACACGCAGCAGAGCGATAATATCGAGACGCTGGACATCGCCGGACTTTTCGTAGCCATCGGTCATAGCCCAAACACGGCGCTCTTCGAAGGCCAGCTTGAGCTGGAAAATGGTTATATCAAAGTTCAGTCCGGCACCCATGGCAACGCCACACAAACCAGCATCCCTGGCGTATTCGCGGCGGGTGACGTCATGGATCATATTTACCGTCAGGCGATCACCTCTGCAGGTACGGGCTGTATGGCGGCGCTGGATGCTGAACGCTATCTCGATGGTCTGGCCGACGCGAGCAAATAGTTTTTACAAATCAGTAACAAAAGTAAAAAAGGCGACTATAAGTCGCCTTTATTTTTGCGTCGTTGTAACATTGCCCTGCCTGAAATTCCAATAACTCACCTGCTAAGCGTGCAATGAATAAAACCCGTCAAAAAGAGCTGACCCGCTGGTTAAAACAGCAAAGCGTAATCTCCCAACGGTGGTTGAATATTTCCCGCCTGTTGGGGTTCATGAGTGGCGTATTAATTGTCGCTCAGGCCTGGATCATGGCGCGTATCCTGCAACATATGATCATGGAGAACATTCCACGGGAAGCGCTGTTGCTCCCTTTTATCCTGCTGATACTGGTCTTTGTCCTCCGCGCCTGGGTGGTGTGGTTGCGCGAGCGCGTCGGTTTTCATGCCGGACAGCATATTCGCTTTGAGATCCGCCGTCAGGTTTTGGATCGTCTGCAGCAAGCCGGCCCAGCCTGGATTCAGGGCAAGCCCGCCGGTAGCTGGGCGACGCTGGTGTTGGAGCAGATTGACGATATGCATGACTATTATGCGCGCTATCTGCCGCAAATGGCGCTTGCCGTTTGCGTACCGCTCTTAATCGTGGCGGCGATTTTCCCGTCAAACTGGGCGGCGGCGCTGATTCTGCTGGGCACCGCCCCGCTCATTCCCCTATTTATGGCGATGGTAGGAATGGGCGCGGCTGACGCCAACCGCCGCAATTTCCTGGCGCTTGCCCGGCTAAGCGGCCATTTTCTTGACCGTCTGCGCGGGATGGAAACGCTGCGAATTTTCGGTCGTGGAGAAGCGGAAACCGAGAGCATTCGCGCAGCATCGCAGGATTTTCGTCAGCGCACAATGGAAGTTCTGCGCCTCGCCTTTTTATCTTCCGGCGTACTGGAGTTTTTCACCTCGCTTTCTATTGCGCTGGTCGCCGTTTATTTTGGCTTCTCTTACCTGGGCGAGCTGAACTTTGGTCATTACGGTACCGGTGTGACGCTCGCCGCCGGGTTCCTCGCCTTGATCCTCGCGCCGGAGTTTTTCCAGCCATTACGCGACCTCGGCACGTTTTACCATGCTAAGGCGCAGGCGGTTGGCGCGGCGGATAGTCTGAAGACGTTTCTGGAAACACCCCTCGCCCACCCGGCGCGCGGCGAAGTTGAGCTGGCGGAAAACGAACCTGTAACCATTGACGCAGTCAATCTTATTATCACCTCGCCAGAAGGCAAAACGCTTGCCGGGCCGCTGAATTTCTCATTAGCGGCAGGAGAACGCGCCGTCCTGGTAGGACGCAGCGGTTCCGGTAAAAGCTCTCTGTTGAATGTATTATCCGGTTTTCTCTCCTATCAGGGCTCTTTGCGTATTAACGGTGTCGAGCTTCGCGATCTCTCGCCGGAATCCTGGCGCCAGCATCTCTCCTGGGTTGGACAAAACCCGCAATTACCTGCGGCGACGCTACGCGAAAATGTATTACTGGCGCGCCCGGACGCCAGCGAGCAGGAACTTTATGCCGCGCTTGACGCCGCATGGGTAAGCGAGTTTTTACCGCTGCTGCCGCAAGGAGTAGACACCCCGCTCGGCAATCATGCCAGCAGACTTTCCGTCGGCCAGGCACAGCGTGTAGCGGTCGCCCGTGCGCTACTTAATCCCTGTCAACTGCTACTGCTGGATGAACCGGCGGCAAGCCTGGACGCTCACAGCGAGCAACGCGTCATGCAGGCGTTAAAAGCGGCGTCAAAACGCCAGACCACATTAATGGTGACGCATCAGTTGGAAGATCTCGCCGACTGGGACGCTATCTGGGTTATGCAAGATGGCGCGATTGTCGAACAAGGCAGTTATGCCGAACTCAGCGCCGCCAACGGCGCTTTTGCGACGTTATTGGCTCACCGTCAGGAGGATATTTAAATGCGCGCGCTACTCCCTTATCTGACGCTCTATAAACGCCATAAATGGATGCTAACGCTGGGAATTGCGCTGGCAATCCTGACCCTGCTTGCCAGTATCGGGCTGCTGACGCTTTCCGGCTGGTTCCTGTCCGCGTCCGCTATCGCAGGCTTCGCGGGAATTTACAGTTTTAACTATATGCTCCCGGCAGCCGGCGTGCGCGGCGCGGCCATTACCCGTACCGCTGGTCGTTATTTTGAACGTCTGGTAAGTCATGACGCCACGTTCCGCGTACTGCAACATCTGCGTATTTATACCTTTAGCAAACTTCTACCACTCTCCCCCGCGGGTCTGGCGCGTTATCAGCAAGGTGAACTGCTGAACCGCATCGTTGCCGACGTCGACACGCTGGACCATCTCTATTTGCGCGTCATCTCCCCGCTGGTCGGCGCTTTTGTAGTGATTATGATTGTCACCCTGGGGCTTAGCGTTCTCGACGTGACGCTGGCGATCACGCTGGGCGGCATTATGCTGTTGACGCTGTTTATTATGCCGCCGGTGTTTTATCGCGCCGGCAAAAATACCGGCCAAAATCTGACGCATCTACGAGGTCAGTATCGCCAGCAGCTCACGTCATGGTTACAGGGCCAGGCGGAACTCACCATTTTTGGCGCCAGCAAACGCTATCGGGCGCAAATGGAAGCCACCGAATTACAATGGCATGAGGCCCAACGCCGACAGTCTGAACTGACCGCCTTATCGCAGGCGTTAATGCTGCTGATTGGCGCGCTGGCGGTGATGTTAATGTTGTGGATGGCCTCCGGCGGCGTTGGCGGCAATACGCAGCCCGGCGCGCTCATCGCGCTGTTTGTCTTCTGCGCGCTGGCGGCTTTCGAGGCGCTTGCGCCCGTTACCGGCGCATTCCAGCATCTGGGGCAGGTTATCGCCTCTGCGCTTCGTATCACTGAATTAACGGAGCAAAAACCGGAGGTGACCTTTCCACAGGCAGAAACTCCCGCGCCGGAAAAGGTCACACTCACCCTGCGGGACGTTTCGTTTCGTTATCCCGACCAGCCGATTAATGCGCTCAATGCCCTCTCATTACAGGCTAATCCTGGCGAGCATGTCGCTATTCTGGGGCGTACCGGCTGCGGAAAATCAACGCTGTTGCAGCTACTCACCCGCGCCTGGGACCCGCAACAAGGCGAAATTCTGCTCAACGATCTTCCGCTATCCTCGCTGAGCGAATCCGCCTTACGCCGGACTATCAGCGTGGTGCCGCAGCGTGTCCACCTGTTCAGCGCCACGCTGCGTAATAATTTATTACTGGCGGCGCCCAATGCCAGCGACGAAGCCCTTTCCGACATGCTGCGTCGCGTCGGCCTCGAAAATCTGCTCGAAGATAGTGGGCTTAATAGCTGGCTCGGCGAAGGCGGTCGCCTGCTATCCGGCGGCGAACTTCGTCGTCTGGCCATCGCCCGCGCGCTGTTGCATGATGCTCCGTTAATGCTGTTGGATGAGCCCACTGAGGGGCTGGATGCGACCACCGAGAGCGAAATGCTGGAATTACTTGCCGATGTGATGCGCGAGAAAACCGTCCTGATGGTGACGCACCGTTTGCGCGGCCTGGCCCGTTTTGATCAAATCATCGTAATGGACGACGGGCGCATCATTGAGCAAGGCACTCATGCAGAATTGTTAGCCGGACAAGGACGCTATTATCAGTTTAAACAACGTCTGTAAGCTATTATTGAACGATCCGACTTGCGTACTGGAGTTTCGCCGTCATGCGTCTGGTTCAGCTTTCCCGACATTCTATCGCTTTCCCTTCGCCGGAAGGCGCTTTACGCGAGCCTAACGGTTTACTGGCGCTGGGCGGCGATCTCAGCCCTGCCCGGTTGTTAATGGCCTACCAGCACGGGATTTTCCCGTGGTTTTCGCCGGGCGACCCGATCCTGTGGTGGTCGCCCGATCCGCGCGCCGTGCTGTGGCCTGAAAAGTTTCACCTCAGTCGCAGCATGAAGCGCTTTCACAACGCATCCCCTTACCGCGTGACGCTCAATTACGCTTTCGACCGGGTCATTGATGGATGCGCCAATCACCGTGACGAAGGCACCTGGATAACGCGTGGTATTGAGGAAGCCTATCGCCGATTACATGAATTGGGCCACGCGCACTCCATTGAAGTGTGGCGCGATCGGGAACTGGTCGGCGGGATGTATGGCGTCTCGCAGGGGGCGCTGTTTTGCGGCGAATCGATGTTTAGCCGCCAGGAGAATGCCTCCAAAACCGCACTGCTGGTTTTTTGCGCTGAATTTACCCGTCACGGCGGTAAACTTATTGATTGTCAGGTACTTAATAGTCATACCGCCTCGCTCGGCGCCATTGAAATTCCACGTCGTGACTACCTCGATCACCTCGCGGCCTTACGCCAACAGCCGCTGGCCTCCCGTTTTTGGGTGCCGCGGACATTATTTTTGCCCCGGAAGTGAATGTTTTCGGCACATTTTTTATTGGGGTGTTATAATTGCTGCCGCAGAATTGGTTTAGCTCATTATCCCGCAGCCCGTTGTCAGGTAACGCCCATCGTTTATTTCACCGTTCCCTTATATGTTGCGCTTATGTCGATACATCAGGCGGTAGTATCAGGGAAAAGGTGTATAACGCGGCGTTGTCGTGTGTCGCGGAATCATGTGCTAAACCTGGTTTGCTGTGTTTTAAACGCACAAATCTTTACTTATCAAAAGAAGTTCGGCATTATCTTGCCGGTTCAAATTATGGTAGTGATACCCCAGAGGATTAGATGGCCAAAGAAGACAATATTGAAATGCAAGGTACCGTTCTCGAAACGTTACCTAATACCATGTTCCGCGTAGAGTTAGAAAACGGTCACGTGGTTACTGCACACATCTCCGGTAAAATGCGTAAGAACTACATCCGCATCCTGACGGGCGACAAAGTGACCGTTGAGCTGACCCCGTACGACCTGAGCAAAGGCCGCATTGTCTTCCGTAGTCGCTAATTGTCTCCTCACGCCCTGAAGGGCGGCTGGATAAAAGGTCGGTTTAACCGGCCTTTTTTGCGTCCATTAAGTCGATGAATGACGAGCAGGTTACTCTTCCACCATCCGCGCATACTCTTCCGTCAAAAAATCGACCAACGCGCGTACGGAAGGTAATAATCCTCGCCGGGATGGGAACACAGCATGAATAACCTCCCGCCGGGGCTCCCACTCTTCCAGCACCGCGACCAGTTCACCGGCGGCCAGTTGTTCTTTCACCATTAAGACAGGTAACTGCACAAGCCCCACGCCCGCCATCGCCGCCTCGCGTAGCGCCAACATGTCTGTAGTAATCATACGCGGGGTAAAATGGACTTCCGCACGCGCGCCCTGCGGGCCGTAAAGTTCCCAGCGGTGGATATGCTTGCCGGATGCAAGACTTAGCCCTGGCCAATGGCTCAACTCCGCCGGCGCGGAAGGGATTCCCATCCGTGCGATAAGATCCGGGCTGGCAAACAGGCGATGCCCTCTGTCAGCCAGGACGCGCATCACCAGGTCGCTATCCTCAAACGGGCGCGGCCTGACGCGAATCGCCACATCCACCCCCTCCCCTACGACGTCCACCCGACGATTGGTTGCTTCAAGCTGTAGCGAAACATCAGGATAACGCGCCATAAATTTCGCCAGCATTGGGCCGATGTGTACATGCAGCAGCGTCACCGGGCAGGTCAGCTTCACGATACCGCGAGGCTCTACCTGCAATGCGGCAATGGCATCCTGCGCCGCCTGAGCTTCCACCAGCATCGCTTTACAGTGCTCATAGAATGTTTGTCCCACTTCGGTAACGTTAAACTGCCGGGTAGTTCGCTGAATCAATCGCACGCCCAGCCGTTCCTCCAGTTGCGCAATACGCCGGCTCAGTTTTGATTTTGGTTCATCAAGCGCACGCCCCGCCGCGGCAAACCCACCCTCTTCGACCACATGCACAAACCACGCAAAATCATTGAGATCCGTTTTTATCATTACATTGTCCTATTAATGGAACGGTATGAGCCATTTTAGCCACTACCGAACCTTTTGTCATGAATATAAGCTTATTCACATCAAGACAACGCCACTGAGGAGAACACCATGAAACAGATTACAGGCGTCTATACCGCACCTCGCCCGCACTGGGTTGGCGATGGATTTCCGGTTCGTTCACTCTTTTCTTATCAGTCACATGCGCAGCAGTTGAGTCCATTCCTGCTGCTGGATTATGCCGGGCCGCACACATTTACGCCGGGTAATGAAAAACGCGGTGTTGGGGAGCATCCACACCGCGGTTTCGAGACCGTGACGATTGTTTATAGTGGCGAAGTCGAGCATCGGGACTCTACCGGTCGCGGCGGCGTTATCGGCCCGGGCGACGTTCAGTGGATGACCGCAGGCGCAGGCATTTTGCATGAAGAGTTCCATTCCGACGCGTTTACCCGTCGGGGCGGCGAACTGGAAATGGTGCAGTTGTGGGTTAACCTTCCAATGAAGGACAAAATGACCACCCCGGGTTATCAAAGCATTACCCACGATGTTATCCCGACCGTTACGTTGCCGGATGACGCCGGAGTCGTGCGGGTCATCGCAGGGCGTTATGAAGAGACAAAAGGCCCGGCGCACACTTTCTCGCCGCTCAATGTCTGGGATATGCGCCTGCAACGCAATCGCCAGCTTACATTGGCACAGCCGGAAGGATGGAGCACCGCGCTGGTGGTACTGAAAGGCAATATCACGGTGAACGGCACGACGCCGGTCAACGAAGCGCAACTGGTGGTGTTGAGCCAGCAAGGGAAAACGCTGCACCTTGAGGCCAGCAGCGACGCCAGCGTATTGCTGTTATCAGGCGAGCCGCTGAATGAACCGATTGTGGGTTACGGCCCATTTGTTATGAACACGAAACAAGAGATCGCAGAAGCAGTCCGCGATTTCAACTCCGGCCGTTTTGGCCAAATATGAAAACATGAAGGAGAACACGATGTCAAGTCCTGCTAATTTTAATGGTTTGCGCCCGGTAATTGATGTTAACGATTCCGTGATGCTTTTAATCGATCATCAAAGTGGTCTTTTCCAGACCGTAGGCGATATGCCAATGCCGGAATTACGCGCTCGCGCCGCGGCGTTGGCGAAGATGGCGACGTTAGCGAAAATGCCGGTCATTACCACGGCATCCGTACCGCAAGGTCCGAACGGCCCGCTGATCCCGGAGATCCACGCTAATGCGCCACATGCGCAGTACATTGCGCGCAAAGGTGAAATTAACGCCTGGGATAACGAAGATTTCGTTAAGGCGGTAAAAGCGACGGGTCGTAAGACGCTGATCATTGCCGGGACGATTACCAGCGTGTGTATGGCATTCCCGGCCATTAGCGCGGTAGCGGAAGGTTATAAGGTATTTGCCGTGATCGACGCATCCGGTACCTACAGTAAGATGGCGCAGGAGATCACCCTGGCGCGTATCGTACAGGCTGGCGTCGTACCGATGGATACTGCCGCAGTCGCCTCTGAGCTGCAAGGCACCTGGAACCGTGAAGACGCCGCCGCGTGGGCCGACGTTTATACTCAGGTATTCCCGGCCTATCAACTGCTGATCGAAAGCTACAGCAAAGCGCAGGATGTGGTGAAAAACAACGAAATGTTGGATTCACAGCGCTAATTTGCCTCCCCGCGCCAGTTTGGGCGGGGATTGTGTCTATTGCATGAGCAAACGACAGTGAATATGTAAATTCTGCTTGACCGTTTTAGCGCAACTCCCTATAGTAGCGCCCCGTTGCCCCCCAAGCGGTCAGGCAGCAATACAATATGGTGAGGTGTCCGAGTGGCTGAAGGAGCACGCCTGGAAAGTGTGTATACGGCAACGTATCGGGGGTTCGAATCCCCCCCTCACCGCCATATTTAAGTTGAGAGCCTGTACAGAAGTACGGGCTTTTGCTTATATGTATCCCCCAAACCAAGGGGGGATGAGAACCACCGACCGGGGTTCGACAACTGGCGCAGCCAGTTGGACAGACCGGGCGCACAGCGAACGGGCTGCCCCGAAGGGGCGAGCAAAGCGAGTCAATCCCCCCCTCACCGCCATATTTAAGAAAGAGCTCGTACGAATGTACGGGCTTTTTTTTCGCATTACCCCCCGTCGATTACCGGATGATGACGCAATTTACAAGCGCCTTGTCCGCCTACCGCGAGCACAACGCCATCAGGCTAACTATTAGCCGGCATAAAAAAACCGGGCGCTAAGGCCCGGTTTGTACGGCAGTGAAACGAAGATTAATGCGCGGCTTCTGGCTTGTGCTTTTGCGCACTCTGGAAGCCATACGTCAACGCATTTTTCTCTTTATCCAGCGCGACGGTGACCTGTCCGCCGTCAACCAGCGATCCAAACAGCAACTCATTGGCCAGCGGTTTTTTCAGGTTATCCTGAATCACACGCGCCATTGGTCGTGCGCCCATCGCCCGGTCATAGCCCTTTTCCGCCAGCCAGTCGCGCGCTTCCTGACTGACTTCCAGGGAGACGCCTTTCTGATCCAACTGAGCCTGCAACTCGACGATAAACTTATCGACAACCTGATGAATCACCTCGCCAGACAGATGATCGAACCAAATAATGTTGTCGAGACGGTTACGGAACTCCGGCGTAAACACTTTCTTGATCTCGCCCATCGCATCGGTACTGTTGTCCTGATGAATAAGACCAATAGATTTACGTTCGGTTTCTCGCACGCCGGCGTTGGTGGTCATCACCAGCACCACGTTGCGGAAATCCGCCTTACGGCCGTTGTTATCGGTCAGCGTACCGTTATCCATCACCTGCAGCAGCAGGTTAAAGACATCCGGGTGCGCTTTTTCGATCTCATCCAGCAGCAGCACCGCATGAGGATGCTTAATCACCGCATCCGTCAGCAGCCCGCCCTGGTCGAAACCGACGTATCCCGGAGGCGCGCCGATCAAACGGCTCACCGTATGACGCTCCATATATTCGGACATATCAAAACGCAACAGCTCAATACCCAGCGCTTTTGAAAGCTGTACCGTAACTTCAGTTTTCCCTACGCCAGTTGGCCCGGCGAACAAGAATGAGCCGACAGGTTTATGCTCATGGCCCAGACCCGCACGACTCATCTTAATAGCTTCGGTCAGCGCCTCAATCGCGTTATCCTGGCCGAAGACCAGCATTTTCAGACGATCGCCCAGGTTCTTCAGCGTATCGCGATCGCTCTGCGAGACGCTCTTTTCAGGAATTCGCGCAATTCGCGCCACTACGGACTCAATATCCGCCACGTTGACCGTTTTCTTACGTTTGCTCACCGGCATCAGACGCGCCCGAGCGCCCGCTTCGTCAATCACGTCAATGGCTTTATCCGGCAGATGGCGGTCATTGATATATTTTACCGCCAGCTCGACCGCCGCACGCACCGCTTTCGCGGTATAACGCACGTCGTGGTGCGCTTCGTACTTAGGTTTCAAGCCGTTGATAATTTGCACCGTCTCTTCCACCGAAGGCTCGGTAATATCAATTTTCTGGAAACGGCGTGCTAATGCACGGTCTTTCTCAAAAATATTGCTGAATTCCTGATAGGTCGTTGAGCCGATCACCCGGATCTTGCCGCTGGAAAGCAGCGGTTTAATCAGATTTGCCGCATCCACCTGTCCGCCCGACGCCGCGCCAGCGCCGATAATGGTATGGATTTCATCGATAAACAGGATGCTGTTGGTATCCTGCTCAAGCTGTTTCAGCAACGCCTTAAACCGTTTTTCAAAATCGCCGCGGTATTTGGTGCCCGCCAGCAGCGAACCGATATCCAGAGAGTAAATGGTGCAATCGGCCATCACTTCCGGCACATCGCCCTGCACGATACGCCAGGCCAGCCCTTCGGCAATCGCCGTTTTGCCAACACCGGATTCCCCTACCAGCAACGGGTTATTTTTACGGCGACGACACAAGACCTGGATCGCGCGTTCCAGTTCTTTTTCACGACCAATCAGCGGATCGATGCCGCCCACGCGAGCAAGTTGGTTAAGATTCGTCGTGAAGTTTTCCATACGTTCCTCCCCGCCAGCTTGTTCGTCGCCAGTTGGCTGATTGCCGAGATCGGAAGATTGGCTCGGTTCGTCTTTTCGCGTCCCGTGAGAAATAAAGTTCACGATATCCAGACGGCTAACTTCATGCTTGCGCAGCAGATAAGCCGCCTGTGATTCCTGTTCGCTAAAGATAGCCACCAGCACATTCGCGCCAGTCACTTCACTACGCCCGGAAGACTGAACGTGGAAGACGGCACGTTGCAGGACACGCTGGAAACTTAACGTCGGCTGCGTATCACGCTCTTCTTCACTGGCAGGCAGTACGGGTGTGGTTTGTTCAATGAAGGCTTCGAGTTCCTGACGGAGCGCCACCAGATCCACGGAGCATGCTTCCAGCGCTTCGCGAGCCGATGGGTTGCTGAGCAGCGCCAGCAACAGATGCTCGACGGTCATAAACTCATGACGGTGCTCGCGCGCTCTGGCGAAAGCCATGTTTAAACTGAGTTCCAGTTCTTGATTGAGCATAGGCACCTCCCCCAATTTTTATACCTGCATTCAGGCTTTTTCCAGCGTACACAGCAACGGATGCTCGTTCTCCCTTGCATACTTGTTCACCATCGCCACTTTGGTTTCCGCCACCTCGGCGGTAAACACGCCGCAGATAGCTTTGCCTTGATAGTGAACCGCAAGCATCAATTGCGTTGCACGTTCTACATCATAAGAAAAGAATTTTTGTAACACGTCAATAACAAACTCCATCGGAGTGTAGTCATCATTGACTAATATCACTTTATACATAGATGGCGGTTTTAGCGCGTCGCGCACGCTATCTTCCACCAACTGGTCAAAATCCAGCCAATCGTTCGTCTTACCCATTGTCAGTCGTCATTATCGGTTACGGTTGTCGGCAGGAAAATCTGCCGCTGACCAGAGTCTATGCACACAATCAATCTACCTCAATTGATAGATAACTAACATCTATCAGTACCATCCGCGACATCTGTCACATTCCCGGCAATAGCGTTAACTGCTTCAAATTTTTGATTCATTTTTACCCGATCCCCCCTGCCTGATGCTTGACGCCTCGCCTGATTTCTCTAAATTGTAATGTCGAGAGTTGGTGAGGTTTTGAACAGCCCCCACTCCGTCACCGGTTCATTCCATCTTACTTATATAAGATTTACGAAGGATGTCGAAGCATGGAAACGGGTACTGTAAAGTGGTTCAACAATGCCAAAGGGTTTGGTTTCATCTGCCCTGAAGGCGGCGGCGAGGATATTTTCGCCCATTATTCCACCATTCAAATGGATGGTTACAGAACGCTTAAAGCCGGACAGTCTGTCCGGTTTGATGTCCACCAGGGGCCAAAAGGCAATCACGCCAGCGTCATCGTGCCCATCGAAGCAGAGGCCGTTGCATAGCTCCTCTGTCTCATTGTGTACATCCAGGAGGCAAAATGCCAGCCCGATCGGCTGGCATTTTTATTTAACGCCAGTTCCTGATAGCAACACTGTTGCATCTTATCAGGCCGACAAATGACGTCAGCAAGATTACTCCCTTGCCAGCGCATCCACCGGGTCCAGTCGCGCCGCGTTTCTCGCCGGTAGCCAGCCAAACAGTATCCCGGTAAACGTCGAACATAAAAACGCGCTCGCCAGCGCAGTCAGTGAAAAACCGATCTCCCAGCCGGGCAGGAAAAGCTGTAGCATAAATGCGATGAACATCGACAAGCTAATCCCCAGCGCTCCCCCAACCAGGCAAACCAGCACCGCTTCAATAAGAAACTGCTGTAGCACATCGCTGGCGCGCGCGCCTACCGCCATACGGATGCCGATTTCACGCGTTCGCTCGGTGACGGAAACCAGCATAATATTCATAACGCCGATGCCGCCGACAACCAGCGAAATGACAGCCACCAGCGTCAGAAATAACTGAAGAGTATAGGTGGTTTTTTCAGCCGTTTTCAGGACGCTGTCCATATTCCAGGTGAAGAAGTCTTTTTTACCGTGGCGTAAGGTGAGCAGGCGGGTAAGCTGCTGTTCAGCCTGATCGCTATCAACGCCATCTTTCACACGAACGGTGATCGAGTTAAGCCATGACTGACCCATTATGCGATCTGACATCGTGCTATAGGGCAACCAAACTTGCAACAGATTGCTATTGCCGTACATGGACGGTTTCTCTTCCGCCACGCCAATAACAATAACCGGCATATTACCCACCAGCACCACTTCCCCTACGACATTCGCTTTATTTGGAAATAGCTGGCGTCGCGTGTTGGCATCCAGCACCACCACCTGCGCGCGATCCTGTTGCTGTACAGCATTGAAGGTGTTCCCCTCCCTAAAGGACATGCCGTAAACGTTAAAATAATCGCCACTGACGCCATTAGCATTTACGGCAATATCAATATTGCCATAGCGAAGACGTAGGCTCTTTGAAACGCTGGGCGTCGCAGAGTTAACCCACGGCTGTTTCTGAATAGCCACCAGATCGTCATATTTCAGCGCCTGTCGATACTGCGGGTTGTCGTCGCCAAAATCTTTGCCTGGATGAATATCAATCGTGTTAGTGCCCATAGCGCGGATATCCGCCAGTACCATCTGTTTTGCGGCGTCGCCGACCACCACAATCGACACCACCGACGCAATACCGATAATAATTCCCAGCATGGTCAGTAAAGTACGCATTTTGTTAGCGGCCATCGCTAACCACGCCATTGACAGCGCTTCGCGAAAGCTGCTGGCAAATTGCCGCCAGCCGGGAGCCGTATTAACTACGGCAGCGTCAACGCTCTGTTCGCGTTTCTTTTCCTGCGCGGGCGGATTATGGACAATCTTGCCATCGTGAATTTCAATAATCCGCTCCGCCTGGGCGGCAATCAGCGGATCGTGCGTCACAATGATCACCGTATGTCCGCGATCGCGCAGTTGGCGCAAAATCGCCATCACCTCTTCGCCGGAATGGCTATCCAGCGCGCCGGTCGGCTCATCCGCCAGAATCACCTGTCCGCCGTTCATCAGCGCGCGGGCAATACTGACACGCTGCTGCTGTCCGCCAGAAAGCTGTGAAGGTGGGTAATCGACGCGATCGCTTAATCCCAGCCGCAAAAGCAACTCTCTGGCGCGCGCCTGGCGTTTTTTGCGTTCAATACCGGCGTAGACGGCGGGGATTTCAACATTTTGCGCTGCCGTTAAATGCGACAACAGATGGTAGCGCTGAAAGATAAAGCCAAAATGCTCACGCCGCAGCTGCGCCAGCGCGTCCGGGTCCAGCGTCGAGACGTCCCGCCCCGCCACCCGATAAGTGCCGCTGGTCGGTTTATCCAGGCACCCGAGGATATTCATCAGCGTTGATTTTCCAGAACCGGAAACGCCGACGATCGCCACCATCTCCCCGGCGTGGATTTGCAGGGAGATATCTTTCAACACCGCCACCTGCTCTTCTCCGGAGGGGTAGCTGCGACTCACATTGCGCAGTTCAAGCAATGCCGTCATGGCGTCGCTCCTGGCCTGCTCTCGCCGATGATCACCTCATCGCCCGCTTCCAGACCTTTAACCACTTCCACGTCTGTATCGTTACGCTCGCCAATGATCACTTCGCGCTCACGTTTTTCGCCGTTACGCAACAGCGCCACTTTATAACGATTGCCGCCCACCGGTTCGCCAAGCGCGGCGAGAGGAATAATCAACACATTTTTGACATCCATGAGTTGAATATAAACCTGTGCGGTCATATCAAGACGCAAGATTCTTTTGGGATTCGGCACTTCAAACCGGGCGTAATAAAAAATAGCATCGTTGATCTTTTCCGGCGTCGGCAGAATATCTTTTAAAACGCCTTCATAGCGCGTTTGCGGATCGCCTGCAATGGTGAACCATGCTTTCTGCCCCGCCCGAAGATGGATCACGTCCGCTTCCGAGACCTGCGCTTTTACCAGCATGGTGCTCATATCCGCCAGCGTCAGAATATTGGGCGCCTGCTGAGCTGCAATCACCGTTTGTCCTTGCAGGGTAGTGATTTGCGTCACTTCCCCCGCCATGGGGGCGACAATACGGGTATATTCCAGGTTGGTTTTCGCGGTGTCCAACGAGGCCCGATTACGTTTGATCTGGGCATCTATGGTGCCAATACGCGCCTGTTTAACCGCCATCTCCGTCGCCGCGGTATCCAGATCCTGTTGCGATACCGCCTGAGTCTTAGCTAACTGCTGCTGGCGCGCCAGCGTAACCCGCGCCAGCTTTAACTCAGCGGCTGCCTGCTGACGCTCCGCGTTCAGCTCCATCAGGGTGGCCTCGACCTCTTTTATCTGGTTCTCCGCCTGATCTGGGTCAATCACGCCGAGTAGCTGATCTTTTTTAACGTTATCGCCAATGGAGACCAGCAGCGTTTTCAACTGGCCGCTCACCTGCGCGCCGACATCCACTTTACGCAACGCGTCCAGTTTTCCAGTCGCCAGTACACTCTGTTCAAGATCGCCTGGCCGCACGATTAATGTCTGATAAGTTGGCAGCGGCGCATTTAGCATTCGCCAGCCAGCCATCCCCCCCACTAAAAGAATTAAAATAATGACCAGATAACGCTTTTTAAATTTCTTTCCCTTAGCACGCATAGAAACCCTGACGGCAAAATTTCAACCAGAAAGTAAACCGTATCTAAACAAACCTGACACAATAAAGATAGCGTCGGCTGTATTGACGATTGGTTAATGTTTCCTGTGGTTCAATCTCGACAATCTTATGTCGCGGATTACGATCATGACACAGCTTACAGATAATACCTGGTACACTTCAGATTACATCTCTCCTTTACAATTATTTATTCGTCTGACGCGCGGGCAATTACAGCCAGGAAAATTCTGGCGTAAAGCCAGCTTTCGTCGCAAGTTTTTAATCCGCTCATTAGTCATGCCGCGTGCGACCAGCCAATTACTGACTAATCTCACCCAATGGCCGGAGTTAAATACGTTACTTGCTCGTCAGCCGCGTTTGCCTATTCGGCTACATCGTCCTTATATGGCTGTAAATATTAAACGCGATTTCGCCTTAGACGCTCTGTGTTTTCATTATCAACAGATGCACCAACTTTTATCGCGGGAACAACAAGTTAGCTATTTAAGTCAGTATGGCCTGAATCTTGCTAAATTTGAAACTAAAACCGGCGAGTTGTTTCAACTTGATTTAGTCAGTCTGGTCTCACTGGATAAAGAAGGTGAAAGCACTATTGTTGTTCGCGACGCACAGTTACGTATTCTGGCAGAGATCACATTTACTCTGTGTCGCTTTAACCAACAACGCACACTATTTATCGGCGGATTACAGGGCGCGGCAAACGACGTCCCTCACGAAATTATCCAGCAGGCGACCAAAGCCTGCCATGGTCTTTTTCCCAAACGCATCGTGATGGAGGCTCTCTGTCAGTTTGCGCAAGTCTTTCAGGCAGAAAAGATTATAGCTGTGAGTAACGATGCGCACGTTTACCGTAGCTGGCGATACATGGATAAAAAGACGCAAATGCATGCCGACTATGACGCGTTTTGGGAATCGTTAGGCGGTGAAAGAATTAAAGGAAATTACTATGCGCTACCGCTGGCGATCGCCCGAAAAAGCGAAGCGGAGATCGCCAGTAAGAAACGGGCCGAGTATCGCCGCCGCTATGCGTTACTCGATAGCGTCGTCGAACAGGTTCCGGCCACATTCAAACGTTAATCCGCCCGGCCCCGCGCCAGCCAAACCACGCGCGAGAACATCTTTCTGAACAGCGGCGGCACGGCGTCAATTCCCCGCCGCCCGGCTTCCATCGCGACTTCAATCGCCAAATCCGGCTTTGACGAGCGGTGGATAGCTTTAGTGATAATTTTCCGGGTATTCATCGGCACATTAGGCGGAAGTTGCGCAACCCGGTGAAAAACATCGGCAAAGCCCTGACGATACATAAAATGTTCCATATCCAGCGCAGGCAGCGCCGTGAGATGTTCGCGTTCTTCTTCCCGATCGTTATTAAGCAGGCTGCGGACCGTCGCGGCATATTTTTTCCCCGCTTCGTCGCCATCCACCAGGACATGCCACTCGATTCCCATACGGCGGGCGAACTTCACCAGCGGTTTCAGGCCAGACTGAGCAAACTCAATGACTTTAATGCCCTCCGCATCAAAATGATGTCCACACTGACGCGCCAGCTCATTAATAACCCAGGTTTCCGTCTCGCCTTCCACCAGTAGCCAGCAACGCGCAAACAGCGACGACGCGCGATTAAAGCGGATATGAAAGGCGATACGCCGTCCATCTTCCGCGCTTAACCCGCCCGGGCCCAGACGCCAGGCGGCGACGCGGGAAGATTCGCGCACCAGCCGTACGACATGTTCCACCGGCGTTAGCGAAAGCAGTTCGCCTGAGTTGGTTGTCGCTATCCGCTGTAGCGGTAACAGATTGAGCAATTGCCAGGCGACTGAAAGCATAATGGGATGTAAACGGGTTTCCGGATCTTCCACCAGCAGTAATGGTCGTGCGTCTTTATGTAACCGCAGCGTCCCTTTCGCCTGTAACAGCGTGGAGAAAAGCCCCAGCAGGATCACCCGATGCGACCGGCTGCCCGGTTTGTCGATCATCCGATTAATAATATCCAGATAGCGCCAGCTACGCTGCTCATTTTGCGAACGCCGGCGCATGAGTCGGTGACGCGCCTGTCCTGCGCCCTGCTCTGAGAAATAGTGTTCAAGCAGTTGCACCATCGCGGACAGTCCCTGACGAATCTGCCCGTCGGTTAAATTTTGCGGCCGGGTCGCCAGCTCACGCGCCAGAAAATCCAGCTGTCGGGCCGTGACTTCAACATCCGGCACATTGGGCACCGTACCGTTGCGAATACGTCGCATAAAGCGCGCATCGCGCAAACGTAGCACTGGCATCAGACGAACCAGGTGGCGCACCTGATCGTTAATATTTTCCACCAGTAATGGCTGCCCATCGCTATTGAGAAAACTGCGCAGCGTCATCACGCTGCCATCGGCGCCGCATTCGCCCTCTAGCCGATAAAAAATACGGTGAAAATCATCCTCGCAAGGCGACCAGCATGCTTCCAGCGCTCGATAACGACGTACCCGATGCCGCCCTGGCTGCGTTTCGCGAAAAGTCAGAATAATATGCAGGTGATGCTCGCGTCCTTTTATGTCGCCAGGCGGAAACCAGAAATCCTCACGGACAAAATGGTAAAGATCGAGTTCCGGCGACAATAACAGAGTCAGCGCATCCAGCAGGCTGGATTTTCCCCAGGCGTTTTCCCCAATCAGCACGTTGTTTTGCTCCAGCATCAACGACAGTCGGTTGATACCGCGAAATCCTACTATTTCAACGCGTTCGAGAATCATGCTTCCTCCAGAAAAACGTCATCACTCCATAAAATTCACCGCAGTATAACGGCAAATGCGTCCGCCTGGCGTGATATTCCCCCCCTTTGCCTGGGGCAAATGTCTGATAAATGTACGGCTGACGGTGTCGCTTTACTGATAGTCTGGAATTCGGTAGTGTCATGTACGCTATTCAAACAATAAAAAAGGGCCCGGCTGTTCATGTTTTCAGGACTTTTAATCATTCTGGTTCCACTGATTGTGGGCTATCTCATTCCACTGCGACATAAAGCCGCATTACAACTTATTAACCGGCTACTGAGCTGGATCGTGTACCTTATTCTCTTTTTTATGGGAATAAGCCTGGCGTTTTTGGATAACCTCGCCAGTAATCTGGTGGCGATTTTTCATTATTCCGCCGTCAGTATTACGATTATTTTATTGTGTAATATCGCCGCCTTATTGTGGCTGGAACGTATCCTCCCGTGGCGTCACCATCATCAGCAGGAAAAACTGCCTTCACGTATTGCCATGGCGCTGGAGTCGCTGCAACTGTGCGGCGTAGTGGTATTGGGGTTTGTCATCGGCCTGAGCGGACTCTCTGTTTTACAGCACGCCACCGAAGCCAGTGAATATACGCTGATCTTTTTATTGTTCCTGGTGGGGATTCAGCTACGAAATAGCGGCATGACCTTAAAGCAAATTGTGCTTAACCGCCGGGGAATGATGGTCGCGGTCGTTGTCGTGGCAAGCTCATTACTGGGCGGCGTGATTAATGCGTTTATCCTGGACTTACCGCTAAAAACCGCCCTGGCGATGGCGTCAGGTTTCGGCTGGTACTCTCTTTCCGGTATTTTGCTGACGGAGTCGTTTGGACCGGTTATCGGCAGCGCGGCATTTTTTAACGATCTGGCCCGCGAGCTCTTAGCCATTATGCTTATTCCCGGTCTGGTTCGCCGCAGCCGTTCAACGGCGTTGGGCCTGTGCGGAGCGACCTCAATGGACTTTACGTTGCCGGTATTACAGCGCTCCGGCGGCGTAGAGATTGTTCCGGCGGCTATCGTACATGGCTTTATCCTCAGCCTGCTGGTCCCCCTCTTAATGGCGTTCTTCTCGGCCTGATACCTCTTTGGCGGTAGGCATCTGCCGCCAAAATTGCGCTAAATCAATCTCCTTGCACATTATGGCAGAAATCCCTTTTATCCTTTTGTTCACAGGCATAACCTTAAACATGTATATTAAATATAACTTTAAAAGGTGTGACCATGTTTTGTGTGCAATGTGAACAAACCATCCGTACACCAGCCGGAAACGGCTGCTCCTACGCGCAGGGAATGTGCGGTAAAACAGCTGAAACGTCCGATCTGCAGGATCTGCTGATTGCGGCTTTGCAAGGTTTGTCTGCCTGGGCGGTGAAGGCCCGTGAATATGGCATCATTAATCACGACGTTGATAACTTTGCGCCGCGCGCGTTTTTCTCCACGCTGACCAACGTTAACTTCGACTCTCCGCGTATCGTCGGCTACGCCCGTGAAGCGATTGCCTTGCGTGAAGCGTTGAAAGCGCAGTGCCTGAGCGTGGATGCTAATGCGCATTGCGACAATCCGATGGCCGATCTGCAACTGGTCAGCGACGATCTGGGCGACCTGCAACGTCAGGCGGCGGAATTTACCCCGAATAAAGACAAAGCCGCCATTGGCGAGAACATCCTCGGCCTGCGTCTGCTGTGCCTGTACGGTCTGAAAGGCGCGGCGGCGTATATGGAGCACGCGCACGTTCTCGGTCAATACGACAACGACATTTACGCGCAGTACCACAAAATCATGGCCTGGCTGGGCACCTGGCCTGCTGACATGAACGCGCTGCTGGAGTGCGCAATGGAAATCGGCCAGATGAACTTCAAAGTGATGAGCATTCTGGATGCCGGTGAAACCACCAAATACGGTCACCCAACGCCGACTCAGGTCAACGTCAAAGCGACTGAAGGCAAGTGCATTCTGATCTCCGGTCACGATCTGAAAGATCTCTACAACCTGCTGGAGCAGACCGAAGGCACCGGCGTTAACGTCTACACTCACGGTGAAATGCTGCCCGCACATGGCTATCCGGAACTGCGTAAATTCAAGCATCTGGTCGGTAACTACGGCAGCGGCTGGCAGAATCAGCAGGTCGAATTCGCCCGCTTCCCTGGCCCAATCGTGATGACCTCTAACTGCATTATCGACCCGACCGTGGGCAGCTATGACGACCGTATCTGGACCCGTAGCATCGTCGGCTGGCCGGGTGTAAGCCACCTGGAAGGCGATGACTTCGGGCCGGTCATTGCCCAGGCGCAGCAGATGGCGGGCTTCCCGTATAGCGAAATTCCGCATCTCATCACCGTCGGTTTTGGCCGTCAGACCCTGCTCGGCGCTGCCGATACGCTCATCGATCTGGTCAGTCGTGAAAAACTGCGTCACATCTTCCTGGTCGGCGGCTGTGACGGCGCGCGCGGCGAGCGTAACTACTTTACCGATTTCGCCACCAGCGTACCGGATGACTGCCTGATCCTGACCCTGGCGTGCGGTAAATACCGTTTCAACAAACTGGAGTTCGGCGACATCGAAGGGCTGCCGCGTCTGGTCGATGCCGGTCAGTGTAACGATGCTTACTCCGCAATTATCCTGGCGGTGACGCTGGCGGAAAAACTGGGCTGCGGCGTCAACGATCTGCCGCTATCGCTGGTGCTCTCCTGGTTTGAGCAGAAAGCGATCGTGATTCTGCTGACGCTGCTGTCATTAGGCGTGAAAAATATTGTCACCGGGCCGACCGCGCCGGGCTTCTTCACGCCGGATCTGCTGGCTATCCTCAACGAGAAGTTCGGCCTGCGCTCCGTGACCACCGTTGAAGAAGACATGAAGCAATTGCTGAGCGCGTAAGGAGGTCAATGATGACGATGCCAACCTCACAATGTCCCTGGCGAATGCAGGTGCATCACATCCGTCAGGAGACGCCGGATGTATGGACAATTGCGCTATTATGCCATGACTACTACCCTTATCGCGCCGGGCAGTATGCGCTGGTGAGCGTGCGTAATTCAGCGGAAACGCTGCGCGCCTACACCCTTTCGTCTACGCCGGGCGTCAGTGAATATATCACGCTGACCGTTCGTCGGATTGACGATGGCACGGGCTCACAGTGGTTGACCCATGACATCAAGCGCGGCGATTACATCTGGCTGTCTGATGCAATGGGCGATTTTACCTGTGACGATAAAACAGAAGACAAGTTTCTGCTGCTCGCCGCCGGTTGTGGCGTAACGCCAATCATGTCGATGCGTCGCTGGCTGGCGAAATACCGCCCGCAGGCCGACGTGCAGGTCATCTTTAACGTCCGTTCGCCGGATGATGTGATTTTTGCCGACGAGTGGCGACAGTATCCGGTCACGCTAGTGGCGGAAAATCATGCCACGGAAGGTTTTGTCGCGGGCCGTCTGACCACGGAATTATTACAGCGCGTACCGGATTTGGCATCGCGCACCATCATGACCTGCGGCCCGGCGCCCTATATGGATTTCGTCGAACAGGGAGTGAAAGCGCTTGGCGTAACGCGCTTCTTTAAAGAGAAGTTCTTCACGCCGGTGGCGGAAACGGCAACCAGCGGCCTGAAATTCACCAAGCTACAGCCAGCGCAGGAATTTTATGCCCCGATCGGTACGACGCTGTTGGAGGCGCTGGAGAGTAATAAAGTAC
Organism: Salmonella sp. SJTUF15570; assembly: GCF_043357055.1. Classification (NCBI taxonomy): domain Bacteria; kingdom Pseudomonadati; phylum Pseudomonadota; class Gammaproteobacteria; order Enterobacterales; family Enterobacteriaceae; genus Salmonella; species Salmonella sp. SJTUF15570. Next base: position 389,733 of record NZ_JBEUKJ010000004.1, read on the forward strand.
CGGTTGCCGCTGCCTGTCGGGCAGGTGTTTGCGGCTGCTGTAAAACCAAAGTCGTTTCCGGCGACTATACGGTGAGTAGCACCATGACGCTGAGCGAGGCGGAGATTGCCGAAGGTTACGTACTGGCCTGCTCCTGCCATCCGCAGGGCGATCTTGTTCTCGCATAATCGGTAAACGTTCCATCATAGGCCCGGTAAGCGTCAGCGCTACCGGGCGATTTGCCGCTCGCTTCATCCTTTCGCCCCTCTCTTCGCCAAAGAAAAACGTCATCGTCATCTTCAACTAAACTTGTAATCGTTATCACATTTAAGGAGATGGAGAACCATGAAACAAACCGTTGCTGCTTTTATCGCCAAAACGCTGGAACAGGCTGGCGTAAAACAAATCTGGGGCGTCACTGGCGATTCCCTGAACGGCCTGAGCGATAGTCTTAATCGTATGGGAACCATTGAATGGATGCCAACCCGCCACGAAGAGGTCGCCGCTTTCGCTGCCGGCGCACAAGCGCAACTTACCGGCGAGCTGGCAGTGTGCGCCGGTTCATGCGGACCGGGCAACCTGCACCTGATCAATGGCCTGTTTGATTGCCACCGTAACCACGTCCCTGTTCTGGCGATCGCCGCCCATATTCCGTCCAGTGAAATCGGCAGCGGTTATTTCCAGGAGACCCACCCGCAGGAGTTGTTCCGTGAATGCAGCCACTATTGCGAGTTGGTTTCCAGCCCGGAGCAGATCCCGCAGGTACTCGCCATCGCCATGCGCAAAGCGGTGCTAAACCGCGGCGTCTCCGTGGTCGTACTTCCGGGTGACGTGGCGCTGAAACCTGCGCCTGAAAACGCCGTCACTCATTGGTACCATGCCCCGCACCCCGTCGTCACGCCGGCAGAGGAAGAGCTAAAAAAACTGGCGCAACTGCTGCGCTACTCCAGCAATATCGCATTGATGTGCGGTAGCGGCTGCGCGGGCGCGCATGAGGAGTTGGTCGCGTTGGCGGCAAAACTAAAAGCGCCAATCGTTCATGCCCTGCGCGGCAAAGAGCACGTTGAGTACGATAACCCTTATGATGTGGGAATGACCGGCCTGATTGGCTTCTCTTCTGGCTTCCACACCATGATGAACGCCGATACGCTGATCCTGCTCGGCACCCAGTTCCCCTATCGCGCCTTTTATCCGAGCGATGCCAAAATCATTCAGATTGACATCAACCCGGGCAGTATTGGCGCGCACAGCAAAGTCGACATGGCGCTGGTGGGCGATATTAAAGCCACGCTTCGCGCCCTGCTGCCGCTGGTGGAAGAAAAAAGCAATCGTAAATTCCTCGATAAAGCTCTGGAGCACTATCGGGACGCCCGTAAGGGACTTGATGACTTAGCCAAACTCAGCGATAAAGCCATCCATCCACAATATCTGGCGCAACAAATTAGCCATTTCGCCGCTGACGACGCTATTTTTACCTGCGATGTCGGCACGCCGACCGTCTGGGCGGCCCGCTATCTAAAAATGAACGGCAAGCGCCGCCTGCTGGGCTCGTTTAACCACGGGTCAATGGCCAACGCCATGCCACAGGCGCTCGGCGCTCAGGCCACCGCGCCGGGTCGGCAGGTTATCGCGATGTGCGGTGATGGCGGCTTCAGTATGCTGATGGGCGATTTTCTCTCGGTGGTACAGATGAAGCTGCCGATAAAAATCGTCGTCTTTAATAACAGCGTGCTGGGCTTTGTGGCGATGGAAATGAAAGCCGGCGGCTACCTTACCGACGGTACCGAACTGCACGACACCAATTTCGCGCGTATCGCCGAAGCCTGCGGCATTACCGGTATTCGCGTGGAAAAAGCCGCAGACGTGGACGGTGCGCTACAGCGCGCGTTTTCCATTGACGGCCCGGTACTGGTTGACGTGGTCGTGGCAAAAGAAGAGCTGGCGATCCCGCCGCAGATCAAACTGGAACAAGCGAAAGGCTTTAGCCTGTACATGCTACGCGCCATTATTAGCGGCCGCGGCGATGAAGTGATCGAACTGGCGAAAACGAACTGGCTAAGGTAAAACAGTGCACATCACCTTTTAAAATCCAGGGATGTGCCATGATTGATTTACGCAGTGATACCGTTACCCGACCGGGTCGCGCCATGCTCGAGGCGATGATGACCGCCCCGGTCGGGGACGACGTATACGGCGATGACCCTACTGTTAACGCCCTTCAGCGCTACGCCGCCGACCTTTCCGGTAAAGAAGCGGCGCTTTTTTTACCCACCGGCACCCAGGCCAATCTGGTCGCGCTGCTTAGCCATTGTGAACGCGGCGAAGAGTATATCGTCGGTCAGGGCGCGCATAATTATCTCTATGAAGCTGGCGGCGCGGCGGTGCTCGGCAGCATTCAGCCGCAGCCCATCGACGCCGCCGCGGACGGTACGCTGCCGCTGGAGAACGTGGCGGCGAAGATTAAAGCGGATGACATCCACTTCGCGCGCACGCGCTTGCTCAGTCTGGAAAATACGCATAACGGGAAAGTGCTGCCGCGCGCGTATCTGAAAGACGCCTGGACATTTACCCGCGAACGTGGGCTGGCGCTGCACGTTGACGGCGCCCGAATTTTTAACGCGGTGGTTGCCTACGGCTGTGAGTTAAAAGAGATTACGCAGTATTGCGACTCTTTTACCATCTGCCTGTCAAAAGGTCTCGGAACGCCGGTCGGTTCGCTGCTGGTCGGCAACCGCGATTACATTAAACGCGCGACGCGCTGGCGTAAAATGGTCGGCGGCGGAATGCGTCAGGCCGGGATTCTGGCAGCGGCCGGACTGTATGCGCTGAAGCATAACGTGGCGCGTCTGCAAGAGGATCATGACAACGCCGCCTGGCTGGCGCAGCAGCTTCGCGAAGCGGGCGCGGAGGTCATGCGCCACGAAACGAATATGCTGTTTGTTCGCGTTGGCGAAGCACAGGCCGCCGCGCTTGGCGACTATTTACGGGAACGGAATATCCTGATTAACGCCGCGCCGATTGTGCGTCTGGTGACGCATCTGGATGTCTCTCGCGAACAGCTTGCCGACGTCGTCGCCCACTGGCGCGCCTTTTTAGCCCGCTAAGGAGAGCAACGTGGCGCAACGCATTCTGGTTCTCGGCGCCAGCGGCTATATCGGCCAGCACCTGGTCTGTGCGCTAAGTCAGCAAGGGCATCAGGTGCGGGCGGCGGCGCGGCGCGTGGAACGTCTGGAAAAACAGCGCCTCGCCAACGTCAGTTGTCATAAGGTCGATCTGCACTGGCCGGAAAATTTACCCGCGCTGCTTCGCGACATTGATACCGTTTACTATCTGGTACACGGCATGGGCGAAGGCGGCGATTTTATCGCCCATGAGCGTCAGGCGGCGCTCAACGTGCGCGACGCGCTGCGCCAGACGCCGGTTAAACAACTTATTTTCCTAAGTTCACTGCAGGCGCCAACGCATGAGCAATCCGATCACCTGCGCGCCCGCCAGCTTACGGCTGACACGCTGCGCGACGCAGGCGTGCCGGTGACGGAATTACGCGCCGGGATCATCGTCGGCGCAGGCTCCGCCGCCTTCGAAGTCATGCGTGACATGGTTTACAACCTGCCAATACTCACGCCGCCGCGCTGGGTGCGTTCGCGCACCACGCCCATCGCTCTGGAAAATTTACTCTACTACCTGGTCGGCTTGCTGGACCACCCTGCTCGCGAGCATCGTATTCTGGAAGCCGCCGGGCCGCAGGTATTAAGTTATCAGCAGCAGTTTGAACGTTTTATGGCCGTCAGCGGTAAACGGCGTCCGCTGATCCCGGTGCCTTTTCCGACCCGCTGGATTTCGGTCTGGTTTTTAAACGTCATTACCTCTGTGCCGCCGACTACCGCAAAAGCGTTAATCCAGGGGTTAAGGCACGATTTGCTGGCCGATGACGCCGCGTTAAAAAAGTTGATCCCCCAAACGCTTATCACCTTTGATGACGCCGTTCGCCGCACGCTGAAAGAAGAAGAAAAACTGGTGAACTCCAGCGACTGGGGCTACGACGCGCTGGCCTTCGCCCGCTGGCGTCCCGAATACGGCTATTTTCCAAAGCAGGCGGGCTTTACCGCGCAGACCCCGGCCAGCCTATCGGCGCTCTGGCAGGTCGTAAATCGGCTGGGTGGCAAAGAGGGCTATTTTTTCGGCAATATTTTGTGGCAGACGCGCGCCGCGATGGATCGTCTGGTGGGGCATAAACTGGCGAAAGGCCGCCCGTCGCATACTTTGCTCAAGCCTGGCGATACGGTAGATAGCTGGAAAGTGATCATTGTCGAACCAGAAAAACAGCTCACGCTCTTGTTTGGCATGAAAGCGCCGGGTCTGGGGCGGCTTAGCTTCACGCTGCACGATAAAGGTCGCTACCGCGAAATTGACGTGCGCGCCTGGTGGCATCCACACGGAATGCCGGGCCTGATTTACTGGCTACTGATGATCCCGGCGCACCTGTTTATTTTCCGGGGAATGGCAAGGCGTATTGCCCGACTTGCAGAACAAATCACAGAAAAATGAGAAAAAGTTGCTGTATTCTTTCGTGTTTCCCATTGCATACCGACGTAATTCACGGAAGAATGCGCACGACGGTTTATTAAACACAGTGGATTGATATGAAGGTACTGGTTACCGGCGCCACCAGCGGCTTAGGTCGAAACGCGGTTGAATTTTTGCGCAATAAAGGCATCAGCGTCAGAGCGACGGGTCGCAATGAAGCGATGGGCAAGCTGCTTGAAAAAATGGGCGCGGAATTCGTCCATGCGGATTTAACCGAACTGGTCTCCTCGCAGGCTAAAGTGATGCTCGCCGGGATCGACACGTTGTGGCACTGCTCCAGCTTTACCTCGCCCTGGGGAACCCAACAAGCTTTCGATCTGGCGAATGTTCGCGCTACCCGCCGCCTGGGAGAATGGGCGGTCGCCTGGGGCGTGCGCAATTTTATTCATATCTCCTCTCCCTCACTCTATTTTGATTACCACCATCACCGTGATATCAAAGAGGATTTCCGTCCGCATCGGTTTGCCAATGAATTCGCCCGCAGTAAAGCCGCCGGCGAAGAGGTGATTAATCTGCTGGCGCAGGCTAATCCGCAAACACGTTTTACGGTGTTGCGTCCGCAAAGCCTGTTTGGCCCGCACGATAAAGTATTTATCCCACGTCTGGCGCATATGATGCACCATTACGGTAGCGTCTTATTACCGCACGGGGGCAGCGCGCTGGTCGATATGACCTACTATGAAAATGCGATCCACGCCATGTGGCTGGCCAGCCAGCCGGGCTGCGATCATCTGCCTTCTGGCCGCGCTTATAACATCACTAACGGCGAAAACCGCACCTTACGCAGCATCGTACAAAAGTTAATTGATGAACTGACTATCGACTGCCGCATTCGCTCTGTGCCTTACCCGATGCTGGATATGATCGCCCGCAGTATGGAGCGCTTCGGCAAAAAATCCGCCAAAGAGCCCCCGCTAACGCATTACGGCGTGTCAAAACTGAATTTTGATTTTACGCTCGATACGACTCGCGCGCAGGACGAGTTGGGCTACCAGCCCATCGTCACGCTGGACGAAGGCATTGAGCGCACCGCCGCCTGGCTGCGCGATCACGGAAATTTACCGCGTTAATCCTGGCCGTACTTCTCCAGTAATGCTTCGGCAATCGCCTGCGTTTCGGCATCTGCGATACCGTTCCATTGCGCCGGACGGAAGTGCATCTGGAACGCCATAATCACCCGCTGCTGCTCGCGCGCCGTCATATCGGCTTTGACTTCATAGCCATAGCGCGAGAGTAACGCAAGCACCGTTGCGGTATCGACTGGCGTATACGGCGCGCGTCCAGCCAGATAAAACGCCACACGCTGGGCGTCAGGCCAGGCGCCAATCCCCTGCGCCGCCAGCTCGCGCCACGGGAAGCGCGGGCCGGGATCGTCTTTACGCTGCGGCGCGATATCCGCATGGGCCACCACATTCTGCGGTTTGATGTTATAGCGCGCGATAATATCCTTCGCTAACGGAATCAATGCCTGAATTTGCGCGGATTCAAACGGCGCGAAAGATTTCACCCCGCCGGACATTCGCCAGCCGCGATTTTCCAGCTCAATGCCAATAGACGTATCATTGAGACGCGTGGCGCCTCGCCAGAAACTGACGCCCGCATGCCAGGCCTGATCCTGTTCCGGCACCAGTTGCCAGATGCGCGGTTTACCGCCATATAATGGCGGGGTTGCGGGAATCAGGTAATGCGAACTGACGTTGCGGCCCGTTAACGTCGCCAGCGAAACGTCAAAGTTTTCCGCCGTATAGTGAATCACCAGGACTTTAATGCGCGGATAGGCCGCCTGCGCCCGATGTCGGGTATCAAGCTGATATCCCTCTTTATCGATAATTCCTTTTTCGCTCGCGCAGCCTGTTAACAGCAACGCGAGACCCACCAGCCACAGTAGCGCTCTCATCGGCGCGTTTTCACCGCCGTTCCGCTGACGCTGACCATCAGCATACTGCCATCCTTGCCGACAGTTTCGTAATCAATATCGATGCCTACCACCGCATCGGCGCCCAACGCTTTAGCCTGCTCGCCAAGTTCCTGAAAAGCGATTTCACGCGCTTTACGCAGCTCTTTCTCATACGCGCCGGAACGTCCGCCGACGATATCCCGAATGCCGGCGAAAAAATCGCGGAAAATATTGGCGCCTAAAATGGCTTCGCCCGTCACCACACCGCAATACTCCACGATGCTTTGTCCTTCCAGCGTTGGGGTTGTTGAAAACTGCATAGTGAATCTCCCGGGTTAGCTAAGCACACGATCTCAAACGCATTATCAAGCTGATACGCTATCATTGAAAGGATATAATTGATTATCGTAGATCGGTTTTTGCTCGATCGCCTATAAGGAAATCATCATGCGCTATTCTAAACTCTCTTTGCTCATCCCGTGCGCGCTTCTGCTTAGCGCCTGTACGACCGTCACTCCCGCCTACAAAGATAATGGCCCGCGTATCGGCGCGTGTGTGGAAGGCGGCCCGGACAGCGTGGCTCAACAATTTTACGACTACCGTATTCAACACCACAGCAATGATATCGCCGCGCTTCGCCCCTACTTGAGTGATAACCTGGCGAAATTGTTGACCGACGCCAGCCGCGATACGGAGCACCGCCAGTTGATGAGCGGCGATCTGTTCTCCAGCCGCGCTACGCTGCCGGATAGCGCCAACGTCGCCAGCGCATCAACCATTCCGAACCGAGATGCGCGCAACATTCCTCTGCGGGTGGCGTTAAAACAGGGCGATCAAAGCTGGCAGGATGAAGTGCTTATGATTCACGAAGGCTCATGCTGGGTGATTGACGACGTTCGCTATCTGGGCGGAGATGTCCATGCCCCTGCCGGTACGCTGCGCCAGTCGATAGAAAACCGTTAACAGCCAGTATTCCCCGCTTTTGCACCTATAACCCCGTAAATTGTCTGGCATTCTGCCCGGGATGCCGACAATTCTTCTTACCTACTATTCCTCCTGCTATTTTGTGCTATGTTTAGGGAAGAATGTGGGATATATTTAACTTTTAACGCATAAATATTGCATAACTATTCTGCGAAAGGTACTATCTGCGGCTTCAATAGCTATCAGACTGCCTGTATACGAGTGTCAATGAGTATTCAATTAAACGGCATTAATTGCTTTTACGGCGCGCATCAGGCGCTGTTCGATATCACGCTGGATTGCCCCGAAGGCGAAACGCTGGTGTTGCTTGGCCCAAGCGGGGCGGGTAAAAGTTCGCTGCTGCGTGTACTCAATCTGCTTGAGATGCCGCGCTCCGGCACTCTGACTATCGCCGGGAACCATTTTGACTTTACGAAAACGCCGTCCGATAAGGCGATTCGTGAGCTACGTCAAAATGTCGGAATGGTCTTTCAGCAATATAATCTTTGGCCGCATCTCACCGTTGTGCAGAATCTGATTGAAGCGCCCTGCCGCGTACTGGGTCTGACAAAAGATCAGGCGCTGGCGCGCGCAGAAAAGCTGCTGGAGCGTTTACGTCTGAAGCCATATAGCGATCGTTATCCGTTGCACCTTTCCGGCGGTCAGCAGCAGCGCGTCGCGATTGCCCGCGCGCTGATGATGGAGCCGCAGGTGCTGCTGTTTGATGAACCGACCGCCGCGCTGGACCCGGAAATTACCGCTCAAATCGTCAGCATTATTCATGAGCTGGCGGAAACGAACATTACTCAGGTGATCGTTACGCATGAAGTCGAAGTGGCGCGTAAGACCGCCAGTCGTGTGATTTATATGGAAAATGGTCACATCGTCGAGCACGGTGATGCGGGTTGCTTTGCCCACCCTCAGACCGAAGCGTTCAAAAACTATCTCTCTCACTAAGATTCGGGACAATGACAATGAAAAAAGTTCTGATTGCCGCGCTAATTGCAGGCTTTAGCCTTTCCGCTACAGCAGCCCAGACCATTCGTTTTGCGACCGAAGCGTCTTATCCGCCGTTCGAATCGATGGATGCTAATAACAAGATTGTCGGCTTTGACGTCGACCTGGCCAACGCGCTATGTAAAGAGATCGACGCCTCCTGTACCTTTACCAATCAGGCGTTCGACAGCCTGATCCCCAGCCTGAAATTCCGCCGTTTCGACGCTGTAATGGCGGGAATGGATATCACGCCGGAACGTGAAAAGCAGGTGCTGTTTACCACGCCATATTACGACAACTCCGCGCTGTTCGTGGGTCAGCAGGGCAAATACACCAGCGTCGATCAACTGAAAGGTAAGAAAGTCGGCGTACAGAACGGTACGACGCACCAGAAATTCATCATGGATAAGCATCCGGAAATCACCACCGTACCGTATGACAGCTATCAGAACGCGAAGCTGGATCTACAAAATGGCCGTATCGACGCTGTTTTCGGCGACACGGCGGTCGTGACCGAATGGCTGAAAGCCAATCCTAAGCTGGTGCCGGTCGGCGATAAAGTCACCGATAAAGATTATTTCGGCACCGGCCTGGGTATCGCGGTACGCCAGGGCAACACCGAGCTGCAGCAGAAATTCAATACTGCGCTGGAAAAAGTGAAGAAAGATGGGACTTACGAGACCATCTATAACAAATGGTTCCAGAAGTAATCTTTGATGAACGAATTTTTTCCTTTAGCAAGCGCCGCCGGGATGACCGTCGGCCTTGCCGTCTGTGCGCTGATCATTGGCCTCGCGTTAGCCATGTTCTTTGCCGTCTGGGAGTCCGTAAAATGGCGCCCGATTGCCTGGATAGGCTCCGCGCTGGTCACTATTTTGCGCGGCCTGCCGGAAATTCTGGTGGTGCTGTTTATCTATTTCGGCTCCTCGCAACTCCTGCTTACGCTGTCTGACGGGTTTACCCTCCATCTCGGCTTTACGCAGATCCCGGTGCAAATGGAGATTGAGAACTTTGACGTCAGTCCGTTCCTGTGCGGCGTGATTGCGTTGTCCCTGCTGTATGCGGCCTATGCGTCGCAGACGCTACGCGGCGCGCTGAAAGCCGTTCCGTCTGGTCAGTGGGAGTCGGGTCAGGCACTGGGATTATCAAAGACGGCGATTTTTTTCCGTCTGGTGATGCCGCAGATGTGGCGTCACGCTCTGCCAGGGCTGGGTAATCAGTGGCTGGTGTTGCTAAAAGATACGGCTCTGGTCAGCCTTATCAGCGTTAACGATCTGATGTTGCAGACCAAAAGTATTGCCACACGCACCCAGGAACCGTTTAACTGGTACATTATTGCGGCGGCTATTTACCTGGTCATTACGCTGATCAGTCAGTACATTCTCAAACGCATAGACCTGCGCGCGACACGTTTTGAGCGGAGGCCGGACTAATGCTTGAGTACTTACCTGAACTGCTAAAAGGGCTACACACCAGCCTGACGCTGACCGTGGCTTCTATTGCCGTCGCTTTGGTGCTGGCGTTAGTTTTTACCATTATCCTGACACTAAAAACGCCGTTCGTGGTGTGGCTGGTGCGCGGCTATATCACGTTGTTTACCGGTACGCCGTTGTTGGTGCAAATTTTCCTGATCTACTACGGACCCGGTCAATTCCCGACGCTGCAAGAGTATCCGCTACTCTGGCATCTACTGTCTGAACCGTGGCTGTGCGCACTGATCGCGTTGTCGCTAAACAGCGCCGCTTACACGACGCAGCTATTTTATGGCGCGATTCGCGCGATTCCGGAAGGTCAGTGGCAGTCCTGCGGCGCGCTGGGGATGAGTAAGAAAGATACGCTGGCGATTTTGTTGCCCTATGCGTTTAAACGCGCCCTCTCCTCCTATTCTAATGAGGTGGTACTGGTCTTCAAAAGTACCTCGCTGGCCTATACCATCACCTTGATGGAAGTCATGGGGTACAGTCAGTTGCTCTATGGTCGTACCTACGATGTGGTGGTATTTGGCGCGGCAGGCGTAATTTACCTGGTCGTCAACGGTCTATTGACGCTGATGATGCGGTTGATTGAGCGTAAAGCCCTGGCGTTTGAGCGGCGCAATTAACCAGGCAGGATAAGGCATTCTCGCCGCCGTTCGACAATGGTCAGATGGCGCTGCGCTTATCAAGCCTACGATGCATAATATTGAATAAATCCGACGGACAAGTGGTTAACCTGTCCGTCTTTTTTTATCCATTTCAAAATATTTAATCATTTTTATTGCATACAAATTCAATTGATGGCATTGTAAATCTATGCCGCAGACACGGCGCATAATCATAAGATTACGGGAGTGACATCATGAAAAAGTTAGTTCTGGCCGCATTACTCGCCTCTTTCGCCACTGGCAGCATCGCCGCTGAAAAAATCAATTTCGGGGTTTCCGCCACCTATCCCCCGTTTGAATCCCTGGATGCGAGTAATAAAATTGTGGGCTTCGATATCGATCTGGCAACCGCATTATGCAAGCAAATGCAGGCAGAATGTACTTTTACCAATCATGCTTTCGATAGTCTTATCCCGGCGCTGAAATTCAGAAAATATGATGCCGTCATTTCCGGAATGGACATTACCCCGGAGCGCAGTAAGCAGGTCGCCTTTAGCAATCCCTATTATGCGAACTCCGCGCTGGTGATTGCCAAAAAAGACACCTATAAAACCTTTACCGATCTAAAAGGTAAGCGTATCGGTATGGAAAATGGCACCACGCATCAAAAATATCTCCAGGATAAACATCCGGAGGTCAAAACCGTGGCCTACGACAGCTACCAGAATGCGATTATCGACCTGAAAAATGGCCGTATTGACGGTGTCTTTGGCGATACCGCAGTGGTCAATGAGTGGCTGAAAACGAATCCGCAACTGGGTCCGGCAACAGAGAAAGTGACCGATCCGCAATACTTCGGTACCGGACTTGGCATCGCGGTGCGCCCGGACAATAAGGCGTTGCTGGAAAAACTGAATAATGCGCTGGCCGCCATTAAAGCGGACGGCACTTATCAGAAAATTAGCGATCAGTGGTTCCCGCAGTAAGACGTATGTGATTAGCCTACCGTGTTGCGAAATGGCAGTATAAATACCTTATTCAGCCCACGGGTCGCCATCAGGAAACTATCCTGGCCTGATAAGCGCAGCGCCATTGAGCATGCTACAGTTTGTCATCAGTCTCAAACGCCTGCATCAACAGGCGATTCGGACTAATACTTGCCGGGTGACGCTGACGCGTACCCGGCTTACAACATTGTTACGTTTTTAGATAACATCCAGACCCAGACGGCGATACTGCTCCGCCGGAGCATCATTTTCTTTCATCAAACGGATAAGTAAGTTGATCATCCTTGCTTCGATGGCCTCATCATGAATAGGATGTTGCTGCTGCGGATCGTCTCTGAGATCAAACAAGAGATGACCAAAGCTATTCACACCTTTATATTTTTCCCTGGCCGGAATACGTAATACCTGAAGCCCTTTAGTGAATTTAAACGGAGGTGCCAGAGATAATTTTCCCAGTTCATCCACTTCATAACGCGCATTCATCTTGATCGGCATTAACGTGTAGTTCGCAATGTCATGCTCACGCCCCGGCTGCGCGGCCCGCATATAAACATAGCGTCCGTCGGTAACATTAACATGTCCGCTAAACACGCCAAACAGCGCGCCTTCCCTGACGGGTTCATCACTGGCAATGACTTTCGCCAGCGGTTGGCCCTGCATATCTGCGGGAATAGGTTGCTGAAAATAATCCAGTAGCGTTGGCGCCCAGTCAATCATCTGCACCAGCGACTGCCGTCGCGCTCCGCATACCGCGCTGCGCGGGTCCCAGATAAACAGCGGGTTATTCGCCACCTCGTTATAATAGGGCATTTGATTTTTAGCCCACCAACCGTGCTCCCCCAGCAAGAAGCCGTGATCGGTACCGACAATCAGCATCGTATCGCGCCAGAGATCGTGTTCATCCATCAGATCAAGGATACGTCCCAGATTGCGGTCGCACATGGAAACCAGGGCCCGATAACGACAGCGAATATGCGCTATCGCCTCCTCACTTTCACTGACTTTGCCGCGCGGCCAGTCATAATGCGGGCCTTGCCACTCATCGTCATAGAGCGATAAATATTCCTCGGTGGTATAAAACGGCTCATGCGGATCAAACGTCTCAACCTGCAATAACCAGTTATCTTCGGCATGATTTTTATGGATAAAATCGCACCCGGCGTCAAAAACTTTCGTCTGGGGAAAATCGGCTTCCTGCTGGATGTATTCGCGGTTCGCCCAGTCATGACGCCATAGCCCGGAAACGCCGCCTCCGGTTTGTTTTTGTGGAACGCGCAGTACTTCCGGAATGGGCGGCTCGCCAACACTTGCCTTCCAGTGATCGCCCTCCTGACCGCGTACTACGTCCCAGGAGCTATAGCGGTTATGGTAGTTACCGCCGCCGTCTTCCCAGTAATGCAGATGATCGCTGATAAGATGGGTGTAGATCCCTGCTTTTTTCAATAATTCCGGCATGGAATCATCAAAGGGTTCCAGCGGCCCCCACTCACGATGCAGGAAATTATAGCGCCCGGTGTGCAGTTCCCGACGGGCTGGCATACAGGGCATGCTGCCGACATAACTATTGTCAAAGGTGGCGGCATGTGCCGCCAGGCGTTGAAAGTTAGGCGCTTTCGTTAGCAAATCACCATAGGGCGGCAAATAGTTTTTATTCAGACTGTCAAACAGCAGAATAATCGCTTTCATGACTCACCCTCATTTGTTGAGCAGGTGCGGAAAATTTTTCTCTACCACATCGTAAATCTGTTTACCTATTGATTCGCCATCCATGATATTTTCAATGGGAATGAGATATTGTCCGTGTTTAGGATCGAGGCTAACAACATCAAGCAATTTTTTCGAAATCGCATAAATATCTGCCCAGTCGGTAAATCCACCGACCTCTCCCGCTGCCGTATGCTCCATATCAAAAGAGAAGTCATATTTTGCTAACGCTTTTTTAACAACAGTCTGTAACATTACGCTACTGCCTACACTATAACCGCATACGAATAAAATATTTACAGAATCTTTCATAATAAAATCCTTTATATAAACCGAATCAATTAAATGGAATAAGGACCAAGATGGAACGTTGAAGCAATAAATTTCAGTAATTCACAAATTGCAGGCCACAGAGTCGCCCAGTCAAATATTCCCGTCCAGCCCACACCTTCTTTTGCCAGCCCGGTTAAAGGAATGGCCCATACCGTACCGAAAGTCTGAATAATCCCTAACAGGAAAGTACAAATAATAACGGAACGATATCCCCCCATTCGGTTGGCTAATACGCCGATGGGACCGCCGGAAAAGAAGAGCGGAACAAAACCAGGCAATACCATAATAGGGCTATGGATGAGCAGCAGAATGCCCATGGAAAAAATCGTGCCGAAAGTACAAAAGACGAATCCCAGCGTGGCCGCGTTAGGCGAAAAAGGTAATAAAGCAGCAACATCCACAGCCGGTATGGCGTTAGGAATAAAGCGATCCTGCCATCCTTTAAACGAACCGTTAATTTCACCAACCATCATCCGCACGCCCTGCAGCAAGATGACCATATACATAGAGAATTGCAGGCCCAGATTGATGATATAAATATACCAGGGTTTGCCTTTCGCCATTAACTGTACGTTATCGATCCCTGTCGCCAATAGAAAACCGCCAACGAAGAGCGTCATCACAATGGCGATTGCCGTCACGTTGTGGTTAAAAATGGCTAACCAACCGGGAAGTTTCAGGTTTTCGGCGTCATGCTTTTCCGGATCGCCGAATTTATGCGCGAATTTCGAGAAAAACCACAGTCCCAGCATCTGGTTATGCGCAATGGTAAAACCGGCGTTATTGGTCACTTTGGCGATGGGTTTAACAATAAGTGTAGTTGAAAACGCCCAAAAGACCCCGGTCAATACCCCGGCAATTACAATGGATTGTACCCAACCGAACGCCAGCCAGAAGACGATTAACCACAGTACTGCCTGTGAATGAGAGACCCCGGTATTACCGGTAAGAAATATACCTTTTGCGCCGGTATAACGGCCAAATAAAACTAATAACAGGTTAGTAAAAAACGCCAATACAAAAACGTATCCTACATAGCCGAAATTATCGCCCAGCGCTATTTGCGTCGCGGCTTTCATGGCGTATGAATCCATTAAGTATCCATGCACGCCATAAGCCTTGCTGACTGCCTCTGCAACCGGTTTAAAAGTGGCTGAAAATTGAAAGCCGCCAAATAACACCATCATCAAACCGACCATCGCGCTGATCATACCGGTGATAATTTTTATAGGCGTCTTTTTATCCAGCGCATAGCCAACACCGACTAATATCCCAATTAATATTGCCGGTTCAGTTAAAAACGTTTGAATAACATCTATAAATTTGGCAAACATCGTCTGAACGCCCTCCATAAGCGTGCCTATTCGTTGTCATGATTGACCCCTTTACTGACGTTACGTATTGCTTCGCTGATGCTATTGAAAGTTACCCGATAAACCACCTTGTCTGATTTTGCCTTACACGCACTGTAATAATCAAAAGTAGTCATTAAAAGATTTAAAGTGATTATTTGTGATTTGATTTGCAAAAATAGGATAATATATAAATACAACCAATTGAATTAAATAATCAATTGGTTGTATTTATTATTTTTATGAAATAGTTAAGGGATAAAAATAAATACTGTGAATATATTATATTGACCTGCGCAGTAACGCTAAAACCTCATAATGCGCGGTATGCGGGAACATATCGAAAAGCTGAACACGTTGAATACGGTAGTTCGGCAGATGGCGAATATCCTGCGCCATCGTCTGCGCGTTACAGCTTGAATAAATGATAAAACGCGGCGCCATTTGTGCAAGGTAATCGCACAACGGCTTGCCAATGCCGCGGCGGGGAGGATTCACCAATACCAGGTCGGGCGTTTCGCCTTGTGCGATGGCGAATTGGGTGGAATCCAGCGCCTGGAAATGAAGGCGGGTCAATCCCAGCTCGGCAGCGGATTGCTTCGCGCAGGCAATCGCCTCCGGCGCGATCTCAATACCGGTTAATTGCATCTGCGGCGTCGCGCAGTGCAGGCCGAATCCGCCCACTCCGCAAAAAAGATCCCACATATGGCGTACCGGCAGTTGCCCTACCCAATCGCGCGCCGTTGCATATAATCGGCTGGCGACCGTAGGGTTGGTCTGAAAGAAACTTTGCGGGCGAATCCACAGCGGCACATCGTTAAAACGTTCCGCCAGCGCCTGCTGATCCGTCAGGTAGATTTCCGTCTCCCCTTCCATAATCGCCATATGTACCGGCTGGATATTTGCGGTGATCACTCTGAGCTGCGGCAGTTGCGCGCGCAGCCACGGTAACGCCGCGCGCAGTTGCGTAAGTTTGGTTTCTGAACGCAACACGAAGCGTAGCATCATACCGCCATCGAACTGACTTTCCGTCAGCAACAGGTATTTCAGTTCGCCACGTTTTCGCGCCACGTTATAAGGCGTGAGTCCGGCACGGGCAATAAAAGGTTTTAGCGCGCTGAATACGGGGGCAAAGGAGGCGGGATACAGCGGGCAGCCGCAAAGATCGACCGGCGTACCGTCGCGATGCAGCATCCCGAAGAGCGGTTTTTCTACACTACCGCTCACGACCATTTTCGCTTTGTTGCGGAAATGCTGTTCCGGGCCGCCAATCGGCGCGCACCACTGTTCAACAGGCAGTCCGGCGAGCAAACGATGTAAATCGGCTGTTTTTGCGGAAAGTTGTTCGTTAACCGACTGCGTAATCCATTGACAGGAACGGCAGCGACCCGCGTCATAGAGTGCGCACTGCATACCAAAAAACCTTCATATTATCCGGGGCGACGATTATACACATTATTGCAGCCGGAAGAATCGACGGCTGGGAGCGGGAATAAACAGCAGAAACAGAATTAAAAGATCGGGGAGTTTTTGCATGACCAGGGAATGCAGGATATCACGCTTCGATTCTCCCGCGATGCTAAACAACTCCGGATACCCGTAGCCTAACGACGCCGCCCACAGATATCCGCTCACAATAATTTGTGTCGCCAGGTACACCCAGCGCGCCCAGCTACGGCCTTTCACCAGCGAAAACGCACAATAAATTTCAATAAAGACCAGCACTAAGCTTGCCAGAAAGACCAGGGTTAAGCTCCACGTCTGCACGCTGCGATGAATAAACTCGCCCATCCCGCGTATGCCGAGGGTATTCATAATCATCAGCACATCGAGACCGCGAATCAAAATAATCGCCATAGCCGCAACCTGCACCAGCGTAGGCACATTTAAACGGGCATGTGATGAGGTTGATTGCTTTATAAATCCCAATGAATGTCTTCCCTGAAAATGATGCCGCGACCCGCGCGGCAACGCATTGCCATAGTGGAAGATTTTAGTGGCTTCAGCCGCGTCTTGCACGCTGGATATCGCGAATCCGCTGTTTTTCCGCTCGCGCCATCAGGTACCAGGCAATAAATCCGACGATTCCTACCACGCCGAGGATTAACGTCGCCAGCGCGTTGATTTCCGGGTTCACGCCCATGCGCACGCTGGAGAAAACCAGCATCGGTAGCGTGGTGGCGCCGGGACCGGAAACGAAGCTGGCAATCACCAGATCGTCAAGGGAAAGCGTAAAGGCCAACAGCCAGCCCGAGATCACCGCGGGCATGATCATCGGTAACGTAATGACGAAAAAGACCTTCAACGGCGCCGCGCCAAGATCCATCGCCGCCTCTTCAATCGAACGATCCAGTTCGCGTAATCGCGAAGCGATCACCACTGCCACGTAGGCGGTACAGAAAGTGACGTGCGCCAACCAGATGGTCAGCATCCCGCGATCGGAGGGCCAGCCGATAGCATGACCGAGCGCGACAAACAGCAGCAGCAGCGACAGCCCGGTAATCACATCCGGCATCACCAGCGGCGCGGTGATCATAAACGCAAAGCCGTTTGCGCCGCGAAATCGTCCAAATCGCACCATCACCACCGCGGCGATAGTACCGAGCACCACCGCCATCGTCGCCGCGCAGGCGGCAATTGTCAGGCTTAGTCCCACTGCGCTCATCATGGCGGTATCCCGAAAGAGCTCGCCATACCAGCGCGTCGACCATCCCGCCCACACCGTCACCAGCTTCGAACTGTTAAACGAGTAAATCACCAACATTAACATCGGCGCATAGAGAAAAGTAAACCCCAGCACCAGAATCAGAATGCGCCAGGGCGAGCGAACGACCGGTAAGTTATTCATCCGTGCTCCTCCACACTTTTTTGCTGATGTTTATGGAACCACATGATCGGTACTATCAGCAGCAGCAACATAATAATGGCGACCGCAGAAGCCACCGGCCAGTCGCGGTTATTGAAAAACTCCTGCCACAGGACGCGACCAATCATGATACTGTCCGGCCCGCCAAGCAGTTCCGGGATCACGAACTCGCCCACCGCCGGGATAAAAACCAGCATCGAGCCGGCGATGATTCCGCCTTTGGTGAGCGGGACAATGATGCTAAAAAATGTTTTCAGCGGTCGGGCGCCGAGATCCAGCGACGCTTCCACCAGCGAATAATCAATACGCGTTAATGCGGTATAAATGGGCAGAACCATAAACGGCAGATACGCATAAACAATGCCGATATAGACGGCCAGGTTAGTGTGCAGGATCGTCAGCGGCTGATCGATAACCCCTAGCCACAGCAACACATTGTTCAGCACGCCGTTGTTTTTCAAAATGCCCATCCAGGCATAGACGCGTATTAAAAAAGACGTCCACGAGGGCAGGATCACCAACAGCAGCAGGATATTGCGCGTGGAGGGCTTGCTGTGCGCCACCGCCCACGCCAGCGGGTAGCCCAACAGCAGGCAGCAGATTGTGGAAATACCGGCAATTTGTAACGATTGCAGATAGGCTTCGAAATAGAGCGGATCGTCGGTCAGTTGCAAAAAATTGCCGAGGTTGAGCGTAATCGACAACTGACCGTCAGCCCATTCCAGCAGATCGGTATACGGCGGGATCGCCCGCGCCATTTCCGCCAGGCTTATCTTAAAGACGATAAGAAACGGCAGTAAAAACAGCAGAATGAGCCAAATATAGGGCAAAGCAATAACCAGCTTACGCCCATGTTTCATTTGCATTCGCGCCAACCATAGCGCCGCGCCGCCAGGTTTACTGATGCGTGCCGGAGGTTCAAGTGTGCTCATGTTTCCCCCTTATACCGTCAGGACCACGCAGCTATCCGCTTCCCAGCACAAACGCACTTCATCGCCCCAGGTCGGTAACCCTTTCCGGTAACGGTGCGCATTCTGCAGTTGAGCGCTGATCATCTGCCCGCTTTTTAGCCGCACATGATAAATAGACAGATCGCCGAGATACGCAATATGCGCCACTTCGCCGACGGCGAAATTATAGCCATCGGCAGGCGGCGACTCACACAGCATGATTTTTTCCGGACGTAGCGCCACATATACCGGCACATTATCAACGACAGAGGCATCCGCATCGACTTTTAACGGATGAACCAAACCGGGCGCGTCAATGACCAGACCGTCCTCTTCACGCGCTTTCAGTAAGCCCTCAAAAACATTTACCGATCCGATAAATTCGGCGCTATAGCGGGTCGTCGGATGCTCGTAAATCTCCTCCGGTTCGCCAATTTGCACAAATTTTCCACGGTTCATGATGGCAATGCGCCCCGCCATCGTCATCGCTTCTTCCTGATCGTGCGTCACCATGACGCAGGTCACGCCGACGCGCTCAAGGATATCCACCACTTCAAGCTGCATCCGGTCGCGTAATTTTTTATCCAGCGCGCCCATCGGTTCATCCAACAAGAGCAGCTTAGGACGTTTCGCCAGGCTGCGCGCCAGGGCCACGCGCTGGCGCTGACCGCCGGAAAGCTGATGCGGCTTACGTTTTGCAAACTCCTGCATGTGCACCAGACCCAGCATCTCATTGACGCGGCTGGTAATCTCCGCCTTCGGCAGTTTGTCCTGCTTCAGACCAAAAGCGATGTTCTGCTCTACCGTCATATGCGGAAACAACGCATAGGACTGAAACATCATATTAATCGGACGCTGATACGGCGGAACATGCGCCAGATCGACGCCGTCGAGCATAATTTGCCCGCTGCTCGGCGGTTCAAAACCTGCCAGCATCCGTAGCAGAGTCGATTTTCCACAACCTGACGCGCCCAGCAGGGCAAAAATCTCGCCTTTATAGATAGTCAGACTGACATCATCGACAGCATGTTGCCCGTCGAATGACTTCGTCAGGTTGCGAATTTCCAGAAGCGGCGTCAGCGCTTTACGGGTTTTCACCTGCGGGCGGTGGGGGACATCATTCACAAGGCGCTCTCCGGCATAACACAATCAAACGATACAAACGGTGGAATGCCCGATAGCGCACGCTTATCAGGCCATACCGTTAATAAATTACTTACCGCTTTTCACCTTCGTCCATGCGCGGGTGCGGACGCGATCAATCTTCGGCTCCTGCACTTTCAGGGTAAACAACTTGGCCCGCACATCCGCCGGCGGATAAATTCCCGGGTTATCGCGCACCTGCTGGCTGACCAGCGCCGTCGCCTCTTTATTCGCATTGGCGTAGAAAACGTGATCGGAAATATGGGCAATCACATCAGGGCGCAGCAGATAATTAAGGAACTGGTAGGCCTCGTCTTTATTTTTGGCGTCAGCCGGCATGGCAAACACATCAAAAAACGCCATTGCCCCCTCTTTGGGGATCGAGAAAGAGATATTGACGCCATTTTTCGCCTCTTTCGCTCGGTTAGCGGCCTGCCAGACATCGCCCGCCCAGCCGATGGCCACACAGGTATCGCCATTAGCCAGATCGTTAATGTATTGCGAGGAATGGAAATAGCGAATGTTTGGCCGTAGCTTCAACAACAGATCGGTTGCCGGGCCGGTGTAGTCATCCGCTTTGCTGCTATTCGGATCTTTACCCAGATAGTTCAGCACAGTGGCAAAAATTTCTTCAGGCGCATCAAGGAAAGAGACGCCGCAGCTTTTTAGCTTCTCCAGATTTTCCGGCTTGAGGACTAAATCCCAGCTATTCACTGGCGCATCATCCCCCAGCACCGCTTTCACTTTATCAACGTTATAGCCAATGCCCGTCGTGGCCCACATGTAGGGCATGGCGTATTTGTTGTCAGGATCGTGCTTCGCTACCAGTTTCAGCAGTTCAGGATCGAGGTTTTTCCAGCCGGGAAGTTTGCTTTTATCCAGCGGCTGAAAAACGCCCGCGGTGAGCTGGCGCTCAAGAAAACTGGCCGATGGCACCACCAGATCGAACCCGGTGCTGCCTGCCATTAACTTGCCTTCCAGCACTTCGTTAGAGTCAAAGACATCATAGATAACGTTAATCCCGGTCTCTTTTTCAAAGTTCGCCACCGTGTCCGGCGCGATATAATCTGACCAGTTATAAATGTGCAGCGTTTTTTGTTCGGCAGCGAGCGTGCCGACAGAGACGACCATCAGAGCACCCGCAACCAGACCCGATAGCCATTTTTTCTTTAAGGCGGTCATCATCGCTTTCCTTCTGAAATCCGTTAACAAATGAACCCATTAGGCGTGGTTTAAAACATGCCTGAAATGTGCATACCTTTTCATTTGATACAAATGAAGAAGAGAGGTCGCCCTCCCTGCCATCAAGCTCGCTATAGAAGCTTCGCAAGAATAACTTTAGCTAAGGTTTGAGGCTATAGCCCAGATTAAAAAACGCCTTTTATCAATTTTTTATGCAGGTTTTGTCTATGTGATAAAGCGAAATGGTCAGAAAGGAGGTGAATAATTCTTTAAATAAAGGTTAACAGCAGCATAAAAAAACGTAAACAGCAGCCGCGCTGGCAGCGACTGCCTGATTATCGGGAGGGATCAGTGAAGAAAATGGTCAACCACGCTGGTTTTTTGCGCGTCTTCTTCCGCGTTAAACAGAAGCTGATGCGCCCCGGCCTCAAGGATCACCATAGAAATCTGCTCTTCACTTTGGCGAACAAACCATTCGAACTGTTCGTAGGTGACGCCTTGCATAACGGATAAAGACTGGCACACAACCAGTTTTGGCAGATTATCATCCTGCATATCGAGAAAGGCTTTTACCGTCAACGAACTGGCGTTGATAGCAGAGAGATCGGCCGCCAGCGGCAGCAACGCGGAAGGCCTGACCTCCGCCATCGCGGAAAAAAGAATGGTGTTGTCCACCAAATCGATTTTAGCATCGTAGACGCCGTCAAAATTCTGCATATGCGGCAAATGCAGCGCCTGGCAGGTATCACATTCGAAGAAATTCATGCCCAGGTCGTCGAGCCATTGACGCAACGTATCCAGAGTGGGAACGACCAGTGATATCATAATAATGTGCTACCTCTTACGATGACGATGAAAAAATTACCGGCACAGCTTACGCAAAAAGCGTGCTTCGTACTACGGCGGAATCCATGATTGCGATTAGCCGCCGATTTTAAGGCAAAATTCAGGCGTAGCGTGACGTTCTATCCACTGAATCATTCGCCCCGCGATATCCACGCCCGTAGTCTTTTCGATACCTTCCAGTCCCGGCGAGGCATTCACCTCCATCACCAGCGGCCCGCGCGCGGCGCGTAAAATATCGACTCCCGCCACATCCAGCCCCAGCGTCTGTGCGGCTTTGATGGCGATATCCCGTTCACGGGGCGTGATCGTCGCGATGCTGGCCACCCCGCCACGATGAAGATTGGAGCGAAAATCACCGGCTTTCGCGCACCGCTCAATCGCCGCCACAACCTCATTGCCGACGACCAGACAACGAATATCGCATCCTTTAGCTTCGGCAATGTATTCCTGAACCAGGATATGGGCATTCAGCCCCCGAAACGCATCAATAACACTTTCAGCAGCCTGACGCGTCTCCGCCAATACCACGCCGATCCCTTGCGTGCCTTCTACCAGCTTCACGACCAGCGGCGCCCCGCCAACCATCTTAATAAGATCGCTGGTATCATCCGGCGAATGGGCGATCCCGGTAATAGGAAGATCGATCCCCTGGCGCGCCAGAAGTTGTAGCGATCGCAGCTTATCGCGCGCGCGGGTAATGGCGACGGATTCATTCAGCGGATAGCTACCCAATAGCTCAAACTGACGTAGCGCAGCGGTACCATAAAAGGTAATGGCCGAACCAATACGGGGAATAACGGCGTCAAAATGGGGCAGACGACGCCCCTTGTAATGGATCGACGACGCTGCCGGATTAATATTCATATAGCAGGAAAGAGGATCGAGTATCTCGACCAGATGGCCGCGCCGCATCGCCGCTTCGCGCAGACGTTTGCAAGAATAGAGCGTTCCATCCCTGGACAATATGGCAATTTTCACCCTGCACCTCGCTGAAAACCCTGAAAAGCCCGCGTATCATACACTGGCCCGCAGGTTTTAGCGCGTCGCCCAGCCCTGTTTATGCAAATATTCAAGGATAAATGGGCGATTTTCTTTAATCAGGGTGCGACGGATATGATCGCTCCAGGTATCGCGTCGCGTATTACTGCCGCGGGTCAGATAATACTCAGCCAACTGCTCGTCATAGCGCGCCAGCAGCTTTTCATCAAGCGGTTGATACTGGTTCTCATGAACCACAAGCTCGGCAGGCAGGCGCGGTTTCAGATCCGGATTATCCGCAGGCCATCCCAAACACAGGCCAAAGAGCGGCAATACATGCTTCGGCAATTTTAATAGTTCGGTAACAGACTCAATATTGTTACGGATGCCGCCGATATACACGCCGCCTAACCCCAGTGATTCCGCCGCCGTCAGCGCGTTTTGCCCCATCATCGCCGTATCGACGACACCGAGCAGCAGTTGTTCGGCAAGCCCCAACTGCGCGTCAGGACAGATCTGCAAATGACGATTAAAATCGGCGCAAAATACCCAGAACTCAGCGGCCTGCGCCACATGCTTTTGCCCGCCCGTCAGGG
The DNA here is from genome assembly GCF_043357055.1 of Salmonella sp. SJTUF15570. Taxonomy (NCBI): domain Bacteria; kingdom Pseudomonadati; phylum Pseudomonadota; class Gammaproteobacteria; order Enterobacterales; family Enterobacteriaceae; genus Salmonella; species Salmonella sp. SJTUF15570. The sequence continues at coordinate 413,195 of NZ_JBEUKJ010000004.1, forward strand.
GCACTAACGCCTCGCGCAGCGCCCGATCGGTAATACGGATAATAGAGCTGCACTGTAAAAAACTGGAACTGGACGTGCTGCGCGCGGCGGCAATAATGGCCTCTCGCTGCGCGTCAGTCACGGGTTCATCGGTGAAATGGCGAATAGAACGATGGCCACAAAGAAGTTCAATGGTCGGACTCATTATGCTTTTCTCTATCTGAACGGGAAGAAATGTCGGGTGGACGTTTCATCAACTGCGGCGCCAGTAACTGCGCAATACGCCACATCATCGCCACCGCGGCGGGGAGGATCAACACGACGCCCAGGAAAACCATCAATACGCCAGCCAGCGGCGTATTGAACGGCGCGGGCAGCGTAAGGTAATGATTAAGCGATAGCAGAGCAAGCGCCAGCAAAATCATACCGAGGTATTCCAGTATCAGTACGCTTTTGGGTAACACGCCAATCGTGCGCATATCAAGCCTCCCGGTTAACTGACGCACAGTGTAGAACGTTCTGGTCCGGCGTGCTTAACAGATATAGCCCTGGGTTATCAAAGGAACAGGCGTAACCTGCTTTTCATCTGCCGTAAATCGCGGCATGATAACACCTGTTCGCCGTCTGGCTTTATGTTCGAGGAGAGATATGTTTACTGTTATTTTTGGCCGCCCAGGGTGCCCTTATTGCGTGCGTGCAAAAGAGTTGGCGGAAAAACTGAGCAAAGAACGCGACGATTTCAACTACCGCTATATTGATATCCATGCTGAAGGCATTACTAAAGCGGATTTGGAAAAAACCGTAGGTAAACCTGTAGAAACCGTACCGCAGATTTTTGTCGATCAAAAACATATCGGCGGCTGTACGGATTTTGAAGCATGGGCAAAAGAAAATCTGAATCTTTTCGCCTGATTGCTCTGGCAACGCCCTCTACCGGAGGGCGCTATCGGCGTTTTTTTCGCCGGTGGCTAAACAGGCTGCTAATAAACAAATAGCAGAGCGCGCCTAACGCACACCAGAATACGGCGCTAAATAACCACGCCAGTTCTTGCCAAAACGATCGGGTAGGCATAAATACCACGCGCATTAACACCAGGCAAAACGGCGCCGCCAGCATCGCCCCGATCAGCGGTCGGATCACCTCGCGTCGGTGAGAACAAAAACTGGCCACCGCGCCAGGTAACGTAAAAAATAACAGTCCAATCTCAGGATGCCCTGCCGCGCGAAAAGCGCCTTGTACATGCATAGTTAATGAAAGACACACCACAATAAAGAGTACAAAGCAGCAGACAACGCTTGCCCACCCGTGTTTATGTTTCAATCGTTCCTCCTGACACTCTCTATCGAACACGCTTTCCGCCGTGAGGCATCCAGTCAGATAAAGTCATGTGGCATTCCATGCCAAAAACACACCTGCACGATTCTTATAGCCGTTAGTACGCAATAAGATTAAACTAGCAGGATATATTGTTGTGTTGTTTTTATTTGGATGCTGTATGCAATACGATTGCACCCTTAATTCATGATAAAAACAGTAGCGTAAATTACCATTTCTTTCAACAGCTTACTCGTAAACAAGAAGTTAGTCTCCGTGAATATAAACGTCGCAGATTTGTTAAATGGGAATTACATCCTGTTATTATTTGTGGTCCTGGCTCTTGGCCTGTGTCTTGGCAAGTTACGTCTGGGTTCAGTCCAACTTGGTAATTCCATTGGCGTTTTAGTGGTCTCTCTATTATTAGGGCAGCAACACTTCAGTATTAACACCGACGCGCTAAATCTGGGATTTATGCTGTTTATTTTTTGTGTCGGCGTCGAGGCTGGCCCCAACTTTTTTTCGATTTTTTTTCGCGACGGTAAAAATTATCTGATGCTTGCCCTGGTCATGGTCGGTAGCGCTCTGCTAATCGCCTTAGGCCTTGGTAAGCTATTCGGCTGGGATATCGGCCTGACGGCCGGTATGCTGGCCGGCTCAATGACATCCACGCCCGTGCTGGTTGGCGCAGGCGATACCCTGCGACATTCCGGCATCGCCAGCACCCAACTCTCCTCCGCTCTTGATAATCTGAGCCTGGGCTATGCCCTGACCTATCTGATTGGGCTGGTCAGTCTGATCGTGGGCGCGCGCTACTTGCCTAAACTGCAGCATCAGGATTTGCAAACCAGCGCCCAGCAAATTGCTCGCGAGCGCGGTCTGGATACCGATGCTAATCGAAAGGTTTATTTGCCGGTTATCCGCGCCTATCGGGTTGGCCCGGAACTGGTGGCCTGGACTGATGGTAAAAACCTGCGCGAGCTGGGTATTTACCGCCAGACAGGCTGCTATATCGAACGTATTCGCCGTAACGGTATTCTGGCGAACCCGGATGGCGATGCGGTGCTGCAAATGGGCGATGAGATTGCGCTGGTCGGCTATCCGGACGCGCACGCCAGGCTCGATCCCAGCTTCCGTAATGGTAAGGAAGTGTTTGATCGCGATCTGCTTGATATGCGCATCGTGACGGAGGAAATTGTGGTGAAAAACCACAATGCGGTCGGTCGCCGCCTCGCTCAGCTCAAGCTGACCGATCATGGCTGCTTCCTTAACCGCGTCATCCGCAGCCAGATCGAAATGCCTATCGACGATAACGTCGTGCTGAATAAAGGCGACGTGTTACAGGTGAGCGGCGACGCCAGACGCGTAAAAACCATCGCCGATCGCATTGGTTTTATTTCAATCCATAGTCAGGTGACGGACCTGCTCGCCTTCTGCGCTTTTTTTATCATCGGGTTAATGATCGGGATGATTACCTTCCAGTTCAGCAATTTTAGTTTCGGCATCGGCAACGCGGCCGGATTGCTGTTCGCCGGGATCATGCTCGGTTTCCTGCGCGCTAACCATCCTACCTTTGGTTATATTCCGCAGGGCGCGCTTAACATGGTGAAAGAATTCGGCTTGATGGTATTTATGGCAGGCGTTGGTTTAAGCGCTGGCAGCGGTATCAGCAACGGTCTGGGCGCGGTCGGCGGACAAATGCTGATCGCCGGGCTTGTCGTCAGCCTGGTACCGGTGGTGATCTGCTTCTTGTTTGGCGCTTATGTGCTGCGCATGAACCGGGCGCTGCTGTTCGGCGCCATGATGGGCGCGCGTACCTGCGCCCCGGCGATGGAAATCATTAGCGATACGGCGCGCAGTAATATTCCAGCGCTGGGTTATGCGGGGACTTACGCCATCGCCAACGTTCTGCTAACGCTGGCGGGGACGCTTATTGTCATCATCTGGCCGGGGTTAGGATAAAACTGAAGTTTGCCTTTAAGTGAAAAAATTTTGCCAATAGGTCGAACTTTTCGTTAAAGCATCAGTCATACCTATTGCCACTGCTTTTCTTTGATGTCCCCATTTTGTGGAGCCCATCAACCCCGCCATTTCGGTTCAAGGTTGGTGGGTTTTTTGTTGCCCAACGCAGAGTGACACGACATTGACTCTCCGGCGATTCGCTTTACCATCTGTAAAATCGCTTCACGCGCCAGCGGCGTTCGATCCGTTACAAAATGCAGCGTCATCCCCTCGATAAACGCATCCAGCGCTCGGGCGGTCTGTGCGTCAAACCACTGCGCCAGCGTATTCTGGCTACGCTGCATCCAGTTTTGCATGACTATTTTTAACGCTGGCTTATCGCTGGCATAGGCATATAACTGATACATTAACGCCATATTATCCGGCGTCGTAACCTGCGAGCCGTAAATCATTTCCGTTATCGCCTGGCACGCCCCCTCCGCATCCGTCACCTGCGCAAAAAAATCCTGGTATTGACGCGACATGTTCTCGGTGAAAAGTGTAAAAGCTTCACTCAATAACGCATCCATACCGGCAAAATAGTAGGTCATCGAGCCAAGCGGCACCTGAGCGATAGCGGCGATTTTCCGGTGCGTCACGGCATGAACGCCATAGGTCTTTACCGCTTCCAGTGTGGCCTGAATTATTTTTTCCCGTCGCTTAGGATCATTGGCGCGTCTTACGGCATTTTCTTTCATGATGAGTTCCACATCTCATTCAGGATGCAGGCGATAGTAGCCTGCCGTTTACGCTGAAAAAACAGACAGTAAAAACTGTCTGCACAACGAAGTATGACGACGATATGTACAAATGTACACAAGCTTGCTAATGTTTACCTCTCGCTTCTATTTTCTGGCCTGACGCTATGACCGTCCTCTCCTCACGTAACGCCTTAAAACGCCGTACCTGGGCGCTGTTTATGTTCTTCTTTTTACCCGGACTGCTGATGGCCTCCTGGGCAACCCGAACGCCTGCTATTCGGGATATTCTTTCCGTCTCTACCGCGGAAATGGGGGCGGTCTTATTTGGGCTTTCTATCGGTTCAATGAGCGGTATTCTTTGTTCCGCCTGGCTGGTGAAACGATTTGGCACCCGAAAGGTTATTCGCACGACGATGACCTGCGCAGTAACCGGGATGGTTATTCTTAGCGTCGCGCTGTGGTGCGCCTCGCCGCTGATTTTTGCCCTTGGATTAGCCGTTTTCGGCGCCAGTTTTGGCGCCGCCGAAGTGGCGATTAATGTCGAAGGCGCGGCGGTCGAACGCGAGCTGAATAAAACCGTTCTGCCGATGATGCATGGTTTTTACAGTTTCGGCACGCTGGCGGGCGCTGGTGTCGGCATGGCGTTAACCGCATTAAGCGTCCCGGCTAACATCCATATCATCCTCGCGGCTGCCGTGGCGATCGCGCCCATTTTTATCGCCATTCGGGCGATCCCTGACGGTACGGGTAAAAACGCATCGGAAGATGCTCACCTTCAGGAAAAAGGATTACCTTTTTATCGGGACATCCAGCTTTTGCTTATTGGCGTGGTGGTGCTGGCAATGGCATTCGCCGAAGGCTCTGCGAATGACTGGCTGCCGCTACTGATGGTAGACGGACACGGTTTTAGCCCAACCTCCGGCTCTCTGATCTACGCCGGTTTCACGCTTGGTATGACCGTTGGCCGCTTTACCGGCGGCTGGTTTATTGACCGCTATAGCCGGGTGACGGTTGTTCGCGCCAGCGCGTTAATGGGAGCGCTGGGCATTGGCCTGATTATTTTTGTCGATAGCGACTGGGTCGCCGGCGTCTCGGTCATTCTTTGGGGCTTAGGCGCTTCGCTCGGCTTCCCGCTGACCATTTCCGCCGCCAGCGATACCGGTCCCGACGCGCCGACGCGCGTGAGCGTTGTCGCCACGACCGGCTATCTGGCGTTTTTGGTCGGGCCGCCGCTGTTGGGCTATCTGGGAGAGCATTATGGATTACGCAGCGCCATGATGGTTGTGCTGGCGCTGGTTATTCTGGCGGCGCTGGTGGCGAAGGCCGTCGCCAAACCTGTATCGACTCCGCAACCAGTGATGGAGCATAACGCATGAGTATCAAATTAATCGCCGTCGACATGGACGGCACGTTTCTGAGCGATCAAAAAACCTATAACCGTGACCGGTTTATGGCGCAGTACCAACAAATGAAGCGGCAAGGCATTCGCTTTGTCGTGGCCAGCGGCAACCAGTATTACCAGTTAATCTCGTTCTTTCCGGAAATTGCGCACGAAATCGCTTTTGTCGCGGAAAACGGCGGTTGGGTGGTCAGCGAAGGAGAGGATATTTTTAACGGCGAGCTGACAAAAGCCGACTTCCAGACGGTTGTCGAACACCTGCTCACACGCGCCGATGTGGAGATTATCGCCTGTGGAAAAAACAGCGCCTACACGCTGAAACGGTACAACGATGCGTTAAAAGCCGTTGCGGCAATGTATTATCATCGTCTGGAATTTGTGGATAATTTTAACAACATCAACGATGTCTTTTTCAAATTCGGCCTTAATATTACCGATGAACGGATACCGGAAGTACAGGCGGCGCTGCACGACGCCATTGGCGATATCATGGTCCCCGTTCATACCGGCTATGGCAGTATTGATTTAATAATTCCCGGCGTGCATAAAGCCAACGGCCTGCGTCTGTTACAGCAGCGCTGGGGCATTCATGATAGTGAAGTGGTGGTATTCGGCGACGGCGGCAACGATATTGAGATGCTGCGTCAGGCCGGGTTTAGTTTTGCCATGTCGCACGCCAGCGAGGCGGTCGCGGCGGCGGCGAAATACCGCGCCGGATCGAACAACCAGGAAGGCGTGCTGGATATTATCGACAGCGTATTAAACAACGAGCCGCCGTTCAACGTCTAGCGGATGCCTCTCTATGCCTGATAACAGAAAGCTTATCAGGCGTAGCCGCTCTCTCAGACTGTTTGCAAATTCCCCGTCCGCTTATCTTTTAAGAAGACCAGCATCAGCAGTAGCCAAAGAATACCGTTTGCCAGATTAAACAGGCTAAATAGCCCATTGCCGCCGCTTAACCAGGCGTGTTTACTGACTTCAATGCCAACGGTAAAAATCAGCATTTGTAGCATTCCCATCGCCGCCGAGACCGTTCCTTTACTCATATCGCTGGAGAAGAGCGTCAGACGCACCAGTCCGGCATTCGCCAGCCCAATGCCAAAAGCGTATACGCTTAATCCCGCCGTCATCCATAAATAAGCATGGGATGAAACCACCGTCGCCGCCGCGGCGATGATCAGCCCCGCGACGATAGGCCAGCCGCCCATCACGATCAGCGAGCGAACCGTACGTCGGGAGGTTAAACGCGCTAACACCAGATTACCGGCAATGAGCGCGCCAAAAACGGGCACCTGCAGCAGACCATATTCATAGCTGCTGAGCTGTTCGCCGCTAATGATGATAATCGGCGACTGCGCAATCCAGGCCAATAGCGGCAGGCTGACAAATCCCAGCGCTAACGCCCCTGCGACGAACCGCCGGTTTTTTATCACCAACCGATAATCCCGGCCCAGCGCCTTAAATGACAGCGTTTCGCCCCGCCGCGTGGCGGTCTCCGGCATTGCGCGCTGTAGCCCGAAAAAGGCGATAGCGGCCAGTGCGGCAAATAAAATAAACATCCCCTCCCACGGCAGAACATGCACCCATGCCGCCCCAACCAGTGGTCCCAGTAGCGGCGCGATTAACGCCACGTTCGCCATCAGCGCGGTAATTTTTATACACACCGCTTCCTCAAAGGATTCCTGAATCGCGGCATACCCTACAGCGCCGATAAAACACAGGCTAATCCCTTGCAAAAAACGCAGGAAGGTAAATTGTTCGATGTTTTTCGCCAGTAACGTCGCCAGGCAGGTGACAATAAACCACACGACGCCTGCCAGCATCACGGGACGACGGCCAATCCGGTCAGACAACGGGCCAAGCAGCCACTGTAAGAACATACCGCCCGCCAGATAAGCGGTCATGGACGTCGGAACCCAGTCCAGGCCCGCCTGATACTGCTCAACCACCGCCAGCATACCCGGCTGGATCATGTCGTTGCCAATATAAGTAGAAAACTCGTACAGCACCAGACAGAGAGGAAAAAGCAGCGCCTGACGTCCCAGCCTGCCGCCTGATTGTAAACGATTCTGCATACCATCTCTTCGCCAATAAAAACCGCGCAGAGTGTAATGAAAGTCGGGGAACTGAGATAGCGAATTATGAGGCTGCAAGGGAAATAGCGCACATTTTTACAGAAAGCCGCTTAGCGCTTGCGTACTTTAAGGTTAATTTAAGTTTGCGCCGTTATCATCGACATTATTTTATGCCATTGTCTTAAATCTCTTCATGTTGCCGCCAAATAAGACAATACTGCTTTTCCTCTCTGTTACGCTGCATTTATGCTCAGTTTGCACGGGGATGAGCTGGCTATCCCTTTTGATTTCATTGCTCCGAGCCTGGATGTTATGCTGGAAAACCTTAACAACTCGCTGTTTTATTTTATTAACGCCACGCCTGATTCCGCGCAGTGGACAATTTCGCTCGCTATCTTTATCGCCAAAGATGTCATCAACATCGTCCCGCTCTTAGCCGTGGTACTCTGGCTGTGGGGTCCCCGCGATCGGGTCTGCGCCCAGCGCCAGCTGATCGTTAAAATCGGCATCGCGCTGATTATCAGTCTGGCGGTCTCCTGGACAATGGGACACCTTTTCCCGCACGACCGTCCGTTTGTCGATCATATCGGCTATAACTTCCTGCATCATGCCGCCGATGACTCGTTCCCCAGCGATCACGGTACGGTGATTTTTACCTTTGCGCTGGCGTTTTTGTTCTGGCACCGCCTCTGGTCAGGCATCGTGATGATGGCGATAGCCATGACCATCGCCTGGTCGCGCGTCTATCTCGGCGTACACTGGCCGTTAGATATGATTGGCGCGCTGCTGGTAGCGATGCTTGGCTGCCTGAGCGCACAGCTGATCTGGCAATGGTACGGCGCGCCGCTCTACCAGGCGCTGCAACGTTGTTACCGTTTCTGTTTCGCATTGCCCATTCGAAAAGGCTGGGTACGTGACTAAATAGCGAAAAAAAGAGTAATATTAAGCGCTCTGTATGGTGCGGAGCGCTTATTTAACTCTCCAGGGGAACTATGGAAACGCGACGCGACGAGCGTATTGGTCAATTGCTGCAGGCCTTAAAACGCAGCGATAAACTTCATCTTAAAGAAGCCGCGACCCTGTTGGGCGTCTCTGAAATGACCATTCGTCGCGACCTGAACCATAAAAGCGCGCCTGTCGTATTGCTGGGCGGCTATATCGTACTGGAGCCCCGCAGCGCCAGTCATTATCTGTTAAGCGATCAAAAATCTCGTCTGGTGGAAGAAAAACGCCGAGCCGCTCAGTTGGCTGCGGGCCTGGTGCAAGCGCATCAGACGGTATTTATTGACTGTGGCACCACCACGCCGTGGATCATTGAAGCCATTGATAATGACCTTCCCTTTACGGCGGTGTGCTATTCACTTAATACCTTTCTGGCTCTGCAGGACAAACCCCATTGCCGCGCCATCCTCAGCGGCGGGGAGTTTCACGCCAGCAACGCCATTTTCAAACCGCTTGATTTCCATGAAACGTTAAACAATATTTGTCCGGATATCGCGTTTTATTCCGCCGCCGGGGTTCATACCAGTAAAGGCGCTACCTGCTTTAATCTGGAAGAGCTGCCGGTAAAACATTGGGCAATGACAATGGCACAGTGCCACGTACTGGTGGTGGATCACAGTAAATTCGGCAAGGTACGTCCGGCGCGGATGGGGGAATTATCACGCTTTGATACGATTATCAGCGACCGCCGTCCCGATGAGGCCTTTGTGGCCTACGCTAAAGCGCAACAAATTACTCTGATGTATTAACCGCAGGTTTGCCGGATGCGACGCGCACCCGGCAACGGAGTTATTTTACGAGAACCAACTGCCAAACCACTGATGGAGTTTCATCAGCACAAAATCCCACATCCGGCTGAAAAATCCCCCCTCCTCGACGTTTTCCATCACCATTAACGGGCGTTGCTCAATGGATTTTCCGTTAAGCTGGAAATCGATGGTGCCGACAACCTGCCCTTTCTTCAACGGCGCCGTGAGCTGTGGTTCGTTCAACGTAAAGCTGGCCTTCAGGTTTTTAAGCTGCCCACGCGGAATCGTCACAGACCCCGCATCGCCCGCCCCCAAATTGACCTCACGCTTATCGCCAAACCAGACCCGTTGCGTCACGAATGTCGCGTCAGGTTTAATCGGTGTGACCGTTTCAAAGAAGCGGAAACCCCAGGTCAGCAGTTTTTCTGACTCATTAAAACGAATACGGTCCGTTTTCGCCCCCAGCACGACAGAGATCAGGCGCATATCGCCCTGGGTGGCGGAGGCGACAAGGTTATACCCAGCGCCAGCCGTTGTCCCCGTTTTCATGCCGTCGACATGCAGATTGGTGCTCCACAACAGGCGGTTGCGGTTCGGTTGACGAATATTATTAAAAGTAAATTCTTTCTCTTTATGAATGGCGTATTCGTCAGGCACATCGTGAATCAAGGCCTTGCCGAGCAACGCCATATCGCGAGCGGTACTGAACTGCCCTGGCGCATCAAGACCGTGTACCGTCTGGAAGGTTGTATTGGTTAACCCCAGTCGTTTCGCATAGGCGTTCATCAGGCCGATAAAGGACTCCTGGCTTCCGGCGACGTAGTCGGCAAGCGCGATACAGGCATCATTACCTGACTGAATGATGATGCCTTTATTAAGATCCGCAACCGACACCTGATCGCCTGGCTTCAGAAACATCACCGACGACCCACGTAGCGCCGGGTTCCCCGTCGCCCAGGCATCTTTGCCCACCGTTACCATATCGGTTAGCTTGATTTTCCCTGCCTTCAGCGCCTGGCCCACCACGTAGCTGGTCATAATTTTTGTCAAACTGGCAGGGTCGAGTTTCTCATCGGCGTTGCCTTCCGCCAGTACTTTACCGCTGGCGTAATCCATTAAGATCCAGGCTCGCGCATCAACGCCCGGCGGCGCGATCGTTTGTTCCTCTGCCTTTACAGGCGAAGCGAAAAGGAATAAGAGAACCGAACCTGCCGCGAGGCTACGAAGGGAAGAAGCGTATTGCGTCATAGTACCACCCGAGTATCCATTCCAAAAACACACGTCACACCACCGTGTAATAAGTGCGGTGAGTAATAACGCACTCACGACGTTAAAGAAACCGTAACTTGGTAAAGTTTTTAAAGTTTATGCAATAACATCCCGTTACGCTTCCTTCATAACGATTTTTTTACAGACCATTGTGTAAATGTTAGGTTTATCTCACGGTAGGCCGATTACTGTCATCATCCTGATAAAACGGAAGGGGTTAATATGATTACGCTGTGGGGCCGGAACAACTCGACTAATGTTAAAAAAGTGTTGTGGACGCTTGAAGAGCTGGAACTGCCATACGATCAAATTCTGGCAGGCGGAAAATTCGGCGTTAACCAGGATGCCGACTATCTGGCGATGAATCCTAATGGGCTGGTGCCGCTGCTTAAAGATGATGAAACCGACCTGTTATTGTGGGAATCCAATGCCATTGTCCGCTATCTGGCGGCGCAATACGGCCAGAACCGGCTATGGGTTGATAATCCGGCGCGGCGTGCGGAGGGCGAAAAATGGATGGACTGGGCGAATCAAACGTTAAGCCCGGCGCACCGCGTGATCCTGATGGGACTGGTCAGAACCCCGCCGGAAAAACGCGACCAGGCGGCAATTGAAGCCGGTATCGAAAAGTGTGATAGCCTGTTTGCGCTTCTTGATGACGCTCTGGCCCACCAGCCGTGGTTCTCCGGGGATAACTTTGGCACCGGCGATATCGCTATTGCGCCTTTCGTCTATAACCTGCTGAACGTGGGTCTGAAATGGACGCCGCGACCGAATCTGGAGCGCTGGTATCAGCAGCTTACCGAGCGCCCTGCTTTTCGCAAAGTGGTGATGATCCCGGTGACCTAACGCGTGGCTGCAGGACTTACCTTGAGTAACTGCCCGTCGGACTCATCGGTTAACACATATAAGTAGCCGTCAGGTCCGACACGCACATCCCGAATACGCTGCTTTCTGTCACCCAGAATACGGCCTTCTTCCGTCACCGTATTGCCATCGACACGCATCACAATGACCTCTTTATCTTTTAGCGCGCCGATAAACAGTTTGTGCCGCCACGGCGCAAAAACGTCGCTGGCATAAAAAGCCATCCCGCTGATCGCCGGAGAATCCTTCCAGTAGTAAACCGGTTGCTCCGTTCCCTCGACAATTTCACCTTTGGCTTCCGGCACTTTCAGACCACTATAGTTGACGCCCCATGTGGCCAGCGGCCAGCCATAATTTTTGCCTTTTTCCGGGATGTTAATTTCATCGCCGCCGCGCGGACCGTGTTCATGCAGCCATAGCGCGCCGCTCCAGGGATTGATGGCCAGCCCCTGCGGATTACGAATACCGTAAGACCAGATTTCCGGACGCGCGCCCGCCTGATGCACAAACGGATTATCCGGCGGAATTTCGCCCTGCCCGGTCAGGCGCACCAGCTTACCCTGTAATTTATCCAAATCCTGCGCGGTAGCGCGCTGGTTATTTTCACCCAGGGCAATAAAAAGAAACCCTTGCGCATCGAATACCATACGTCCGCCGAAATGGTTGCCGGTAGACAGCTTAGGCATCTGGCGAAACACGGTACGAAAATGTTCCAGACGCTGAAGATCGTCGCTCAGCCGTCCAAAACCGACTGCCGTACCGGCGTTTCCTTCGCGGTCAGCTTCAGCATAGCTCAGCCAGACGCGGCGCGACTGGGCAAAGTCAGGCGCCAGCACGACGTCCAGTAAACCTCCCTGCCCGTTTGCCCACACTTTCGGTACGCCAGCCAGCGGATCGGAAAGTCCCCGCCCCGCCTGCCAGTGGCGCAGTTGTCCCCCTTTCAGGGTAATGAGCATTCCACGGTTATCCGGCAAAAAAGCCAGCGACCACGGGTGATCGAGCCGGGTTTGCAGCACCTCAACGTTCACCGGCGCAAGATTGGCGTTCGCCCACGAAGAGAAAAGAGAGAATGAAACTATCGCGAGAAGTATTCGACGCATACCGCCTCCTTCAGGGCTCTGCGTTAAAGCGTAGTCAGCATCGCAAGAGGTCGGGTTTATTTTTACAAAACATTAAGCGGCGCGGTCCGGTAAAAAGGGGGAGTCGCCTCCCCCTTATTCAGACCTGTGTAAGCGGTGAATGTGCTTTCAGACTCTGAATACTCAGCGTCAAAGTTGTCAGACAGTTTTCAAGTTTATCTGCGTTGACGGCAATAAAGGTCGGACAATCATGGTGTCCGCTCATTAAACAAACGGCGGCGGCTGCAAGCGCGCCTTCGGCACGGCGCAGCGCGTTCCACTCTTCCTGATCGAGATGCAGTCCCTGCCGTAAAGCGTGATCGTGGAGCTCGCGATTCAGTTCAAAAAAATTGTCACGCAGAGTGTCACTTTCGCTGACTGACATATACCCCTTCGCTTTTCGCAATTGCAGATAAGCGGCAAGATCGATACGCGCGTTTATCAGCTTGTTGAGAAGATCGGTTCTCAGTCTGTCAACGACCATACCTTTTTTCCTCCTCTTTTCTACCAGGGTTCAACTTAATAGTATGGTCGTTTTTTAGACAAAGGGGTGTCAGAGATCAAGAATTTTCTTAGAATTGCCCTTTTTCACCTTTTGCTGATAACCACAACGGTTGATGCCGCCGCTCCTGATGAGATTGCGATACAATTTTTGTTCGGATATCTGTAGAATCCCTGCCCTGACCATTCCAATAAATGAACACTTTTTAAGCTATGAGTAATGTAACCCACCAGCCAAAGATCGGCTTCGTTTCCCTGGGCTGTCCGAAAAACCTCGTTGATTCGGAACGCATCCTGACTGAGCTGCGTACCGAAGGCTATGACGTTGTGCCACGCTATGACGATGCGGATATGGTTATCGTTAATACCTGTGGCTTTATTGACAGCGCGGTACAAGAGTCACTGGAAGCCATTGGCGAAGCGCTGAACGAAAACGGTAAGGTAATCGTCACCGGCTGCCTGGGCGCAAAAGAAGATCAGATCCGCGAAGTGCATCCGAAAGTACTGGAAATCACCGGGCCGCATAGCTATGAGCAAGTTCTGCAGCACGTACATCATTACGTACCGAAGCCGAAGCACAATCCATTTTTAAGCCTCGTACCGGAACAGGGTGTAAAACTGACGCCGCGCCATTATGCGTATCTGAAAATTTCTGAAGGCTGTAATCACCGCTGCACGTTCTGCATCATCCCGTCGATGCGCGGGGATCTGGTCAGCCGTCCGATTGGCGACGTATTAAGCGAAGCGAAACGTCTGGTTGATGCCGGGGTCAAAGAGATTCTGGTGATTTCGCAAGATACCTCCGCCTACGGCGTAGATGTGAAGCACCGCACCGGATTCCATAATGGCGAACCGGTGAAAACCAGTATGGTGAGCCTGTGCGAACAGTTATCAAAACTGGGCGTCTGGACACGTCTGCACTACGTCTACCCCTACCCACACGTTGATGATGTGATTCCGCTAATGGCGGAAGGCAAAATCCTGCCTTATCTGGACATTCCGCTGCAACATGCCAGCCCGCGGATTCTTAAACTGATGAAACGTCCCGGTTCCGTTGACCGCCAGCTGGCGCGCATTAAGCAGTGGCGCGAAATCTGCCCGGAACTGACCCTACGCTCCACCTTTATTGTCGGCTTCCCCGGCGAAACGGAAGAAGACTTCCAGATGCTGCTCGACTTCCTGAAAGAGGCGCGCCTCGATCGTGTAGGCTGCTTCAAGTACAGCCCGGTGGAAGGCGCAGGCGCGAATGAGCTGCCGGATCAGGTGCCGGAAGAGGTGAAAGAAGAGCGCTGGAACCGCTTTATGCAACTGCAACAGCAAATCTCCGCTGAGCGCTTGCAGGAAAAAGTGGGCCGCGAAATTCTGGTGATCGTCGATGAGGTTGACGAAGAAGGCGCTATCGGGCGTAGCATGGCGGATGCGCCGGAAATTGACGGCGCGGTCTATTTGAACGGCGAAACCAACGTCAAGCCGGGCGATATCGTGCGCGTGAAAGTGGAAAACGCCGACGAATATGATTTGTGGGGCAGTCGGGTTTAACGCCACCTCCCCCGGCGCGGGTGCCGGATGTGTTATCCCGCCTGACGAGCCCGTTCCAGGCCCGCCAGGCGTCAACGCCACCGGGCTGGCTTACCCCTTAATCTTCGGGTCCAGCGCATCGCGCAACCCGTCGCCTAACAGGTTAAACGCCAGCACTGTCAGGAAAATCGCCACCGCCGGGAAGAGCGCTACGTGCGGCGCGATGACCATATCCGCCCGCGCTTCATTGAGCATCGCTCCCCACTCCGGCGTTGGCGGCTGCGCGCCTAATCCGAGAAATGACAGGCTTGCCGCGGAAATAATTGACGTACCGATACGCATCGTAAAGAAAACCACAATTGACGAGACCGTTCCCGGCAAGATATGGCTAAACAAAATCGTCGTGTCGCTGGCGCCGATACTGCGGGCAGACTCAATAAACGTCTGCTGTTTTAAGACCAGGGTATTTCCGCGCACCAGACGTGCAAACGCCGGAATAGAGAAAATCGCCACCGCAACGATCACATTAGCAATACCGCTGCCTAACACCGCCACAACGGCAATCGCCAGCAAAATGCCGGGGAAGGCGAACAGCACATCGCAAATGCGCATAATAAAACGATCCCACCAGCCTTCATAATATCCCGCCAGCAATCCCAACACCGTGCCGATTATCGCGCCGATAAATACCGCGAACACGCCCGCCGCCAGTGAGATCTGCGCCCCAACGAGAACCCGGCTAAAGATGTCTCTTCCCAGCGAGTCAACGCCAAACCAGTGCTGCAAAGAGGGGCCATTGTTCAGGCTATCGTAGTCAAAATAGTTTTCCGCATCGTAGGGCGTCAGCCAACGGGCAAAAATCGCCACCAGAATTAACGCCAGTACGAATCCCCCGGCGACCAACGCAACATGCTGGCGGCGAAAACGACGCCAGAACTCCCGCCACGGCGTGCGTATCTGGTCGGGTTTTACCACCGGCATAGCATGTAAAATCGCCTGACGGCGCCAGTTAAATAATCGCATCCTTACTTATACCTGATAGCCGGATTAATGGCGGCATAGAGGACATCCACCACTAAGTTGATAAGAATAAATTCCAGGGAAAACAGCAGCACTTCCGCCTGAATCACGGGGTAGTCGCGCATGTCGACGGAGTCGACCAGTAATCGCCCAAGCCCCGGCCAGTTAAACACTTTTTCAACGACGATCGATCCGCCAAGCAGGAAGCCAAATTGCAGTCCCATCATGGTGACGACCGGGATCATTGCATTGCGCAGGCCATGTTTTAACACCACCCACGTTTCACTGACGCCTTTCGCCCGCGCGGTCCTCATGTAATCCTCGCTCAGCACATCGACAAACGAGGAGCGCGTAAAACGCGCCATGACTGATGCCACCGCCGCACCAAGCGTCAGGGAGGGTAAAATATAATGTTGCCAGCTATCCGCCCCCACGGTCGGTAGCCAGCCCAGATCCACGGAAAAAATCTGCATTAACAACATTCCCAGCGCAAAAGCCGGGAAAGAAATGCCGGTCACGGCAAGCGTCATTCCTACCCGGTCAGGCCAGCGATTACGCCACACGGCGGCGGCGATGCCGATCGCCATGCCAAACAGCACCGCCCATATCATACTGGTTATCGTCAGCCACAGCGTCGGCAAAAAGCGGCTGGCGATCTCCTCAGAAACCGGGCGGCGGGAAACCATTGACGTCCCGAAATCGCCTTGTAAAACATGGGTGATGTAATGCCAAAACTGGACATGAAGCGGCTGATCAAGCCCCAGCTGCTGACGAACCAGCGCGATCACCTGCGCGTCGGCTTCCGGTCCGGCTATCAGCCGCGCCGGGTCGCCGGGCAACAAATGAACAAATAAAAACACCAGCACTGCCACAATCAACAGCGTAGGAATTAATCCCAGCAGGCGCTTGAGAACATAGTTAAGCATCACACGAACCTTTTACCGGATGGCGGACAACGCGCGCGCCATCCAGCCCCATCGCATTACTTACTTCAAATCCGCATCGTCAAAGCTGAAACCGGTATCCGGCATAATCCAGAAACCGGTCAAATTTTTACTGTGCGCAGAAACCAATTTCTCCACCACCAACGGTATCCAGGGCGACTCTTTCCAGATAATATCCTGCGCCTCTTTGTACAATCGTGTTTTCTCCTGCGGATCGTTGGTCTTTAAGGCCGCCGCCAAATCGCTGTCGACCTGCTTGTTGCTGTAAAAAGCGGTATTAAACTGCGTCGGCGGCCAGTTTTGTGATGCGAAGAGCGGCGATAACGCCCAGTCAGCTTCGCCCGTCGACGCCGACCAGCCGGTATAGAACATTCGCACGCCGCTCTCTTTTTGCCCTTTGCCCTCGACTTCCGCGGCGCGCTGGCCGGCGTCCATCGCGGTTATCCGGGCTTTAATGCCAATCTGCGCCAGTTGCTGTTGGGTAAACTGCAACACTTTTTGCGCGGTGCTATGGTTGTGCGATGACCACAGCGTGGTACTGAAACCGTCTGGATACCCCGCCTCTTTCAACAGTTCGCGCGCTTTAGCCGGATCATAGGGCCATGGCTGATAGCTTTGCGCATAGGCTATCGACGGCGGCACCACGCCCGTCGCCGGCGTGGCGTATCCGGCAAACGCCACTTTAACCAGCGCCTGACGATTGATAGCGTAATTCAACGCCTCACGCACCTTAGGATTATCAAACGGCTTCTGCGTCACATTCATACTGATATAACGCTGCATAATGGACGGGCTGGCGACCAGTTCGAGGTTTTTATTTTTCGCCAATAACGCGGCCTGCTCATAAGGGATAGGAAAAGCAAATTGCGCTTCGCCGGTTTGCAGCATCGCCGCGCGGGTATTGTTGTCAGTAACCGGACGCCAGGTAATAGAATCCAGCTTGGGTAAGCCCTGCTGCCAGTAACCGGCGAACTTCTTCACTTTGACAAAGTCGGTCTGATTCCAGGTTTCAAGCTGGTATGGACCGGTACCGACCGGATGAAAACCAATATCCTTGCCATATTTTTCCAGCGCTTGCGGCGAGATCATCGCCGTCGCCGGGTGTGCCAGAATATTAATGAAAGCGGAGAACGGCTGTTTCAGGGTAATTTTTACCGTTGCCGGATCGACGACCTCCGTTTTTGCGATATTTTTATACAGGTTATAACGCTTGAGGTGGTTATCCGGATTGCTGGCGCGATCGAGATTCGCTTTCACCGCCGCCGCATCAAAATCCGCGCCGTCCTGAAATTTCACCCCCTGCCGTAGGGTAATGGTGTAGGTCAGACCGTCATCAGAAACGGTATAGCCTTCCGCCAGGACGTTTTTTACCTTCATGTCTTTATCCAGGCCAAACAGCCCCTGATAAAATGACTTCGCCACCGCCTGCGAGAGTGTATCGTTGGCGTCATACGGATCGAGCGTGGTGAAATTAGACCCTACCGCCACCACCACATCTTTGGCCGCCAGGGCCGGAAAAGCCGCAATGGATGAGGCCAGTCCCAGCGCCGCCAGCCATTTATGCGTAATAAATTGCGTCATGTTGTTCTCCTGAAACCCTGCCTGTCTGAATGTTATAAGCGCGAGAGCGCATTATCCTGCAGCGGCCGCGCAACATAATGTCCCGGCCCGACCAACTGTAATGAAACGGCGGGCGTCTCTTCGCCACGTTTATGAATATTGCTGGGTATATCATCTGATAGCAGAACGCGCCGCGGCCGGTGTCTGGAGGGATCGGCAACCGGCACCGCCGCCATCAATTTACGCGTATAAGGATGCTGCGGATTTTCAAAAACGGCGCGCCGCGGCCCCATCTCAACAATTTGACCAAGATACATCACCGCCACGCGATGGCTAATTCGCTCCACGACCGCCATATCATGCGAAATAAACAGGTAGGCGATCCCCATTTCCCGTTGTAAATCGAGCAGTAAATTAATGATCTGTCCGCGAACGGAAACATCCAGCGCGGAGACCGCCTCATCAGCAATAATCACTTTAGGATTCAATGCCAGCGCGCGAGCAATGCAGATGCGCTGACGTTGACCGCCGGAAAACTCGTGCGGATAACGCCAGGCATGTTCAGGACGTAATCCGACACGCTCAAGCAACCAGGCCACGCGCTTTGCCGCAGCGTCCCCCTGCCCCAGACCATGAATCCGTAAAGGTTCCATAATGGAATACCCCACGGTCTGGCGCGGGTCGAGCGAGGCGTAAGGGTCCTGGAAAATACACTGAATATCGCGGCGCAACGGCTGGAGTTTACCCGCAGACAGCGTGTCAATGCGCTGGCCGTTAAAGATAATCTCCCCCTGCCGGGATTCAACCAACCGCAGCAGCGCGCGTCCGGTCGTCGATTTTCCGCTACCGGACTCGCCCACCAGCGATAGCGTTTCGCCGGGCCAGAGATCGAAACTGATATTCTCAACGGCATGAACTTCACGCGTAACGCGGTTAAAGAGACCGCTACGCAGCGGGAATCGCGTCACCAGCCCCCGAACCTGGAGAATAGGCTCGCCTTCCACCACCGTGTCTTGCTCAATCTGCGATTCATAAAGGGCCGGTTCGTCAGCGGAAATCAACGGGAAACGGCGTGGCAGCGAGTGGCCGCGCATCGCGCCAAGCTGAGGGACGGCGGCCAGCAACGTTTGGGTATAAGGATGCGTCGGCGCGTGGAAAATCTGCTCTACGCTGCCGGTTTCCACGGCCTCGCCCTGATACATCACCAGCACGCGATCGGCGATATCCGCCACGACGCCCATGTCGTGGGTGATAAAAATCACGCCCATCGACATCTCTTGCTGCAACACTTTGATAAGTTGCAGAATTTGCGCCTGGATAGTGACATCCAGCGCCGTGGTGGGTTCATCGGCAATCAATACCGCCGGACGGCAGGATAGCGCCATCGCGATCATGACTCGCTGGCGCATCCCGCCGGAAAGCTGATGCGGATAACGCGATAAAATCGCCTGCGACTCCGGGATCCGTACCTGATCGAGCATACGTTTCGCTTCCGCCAGCGCCTCTTCGTGGCTGGCGCCCTGATGCAAACGAATAGATTCGGCAATTTGCTCGCCAACGGTAAATACCGGGTTGAGCGAGGTCATTGGCTCCTGGAAAATCATGGCGATATCCGCGCCGCGCACACGCCGCATCTGCGCGTCACTCTGCTCAGACAGCTCAATCACCTGGCGATTACGCCGACGCAACAGCATTTCGCCGCAGCGCACGTTCGCGCCCGACTGCTCAATCAGCCGCATTAACGCCAGCGCCGTCACCGATTTTCCCGAGCCCGACTCGCCGACAATCGCCAGAGTCTCTCCACGCTTCAGGCGTAATGACACATTACGCACGGCGTCTACCTGTTGCCCTTCGTGGTGAAACGCGATATTCAGGCCACTGACGGACAGAACATCTCGGCTATCCAGTTCATCGCTGTGCGGCACCTGCGGCTCCTTATTCCCGGTAAATTCCTGTGGTCGGCGTATCCCCGGCATATCCCCAGGCGCGATACATCCCTTCGCTGTTAAACGGCAACGCGACATTACCTTCGTGATCAACGGCGATTAATCCACCGCTGCCGCCCAGCGCCGGTAATTTTTCCATCACCACGCGCTCACAGGCGTCGGCAAGGCTGAGTCCGCCATATTCCATCAATGCGGCGATATCGTAAGCCGCAAGCGTGCGAATAAAGACCTCTCCCGTTCCGGTACAGGAAACGGCGACGCTGGCGTTGTTGGCATAACACCCGGCGCCGACCAGCGGGCTGTCGCCGACGCGCCCGGGCAATTTATTGGTCATCCCGCCGGTAGACGTTGCCGCCGCCAGATTGCCGAATTTATCCCGCGCCACTGCGCCGACTGTACCCATTTTTTTCGTTTCGTCCAGCGGCGCGCCGCTGTGATCGAGCGCCATTTCACCCGCCGCACGCGCCGCCAGCAATTGCTCGTAACGCGCCGGGGTGGAAAAGATATCCGGCGAAACGCGCGCCATCCCCTGTGAAAAGGCAAAGTTTTCCGCCCCTTCCCCCACCATGAGTACATGCGGGCTGCGCTCCATCACCAGTCTGGCGGCGAGCACAGGATGGCGAACATGACTCACGCCCGCGACGGCTCCGGCTTTCAGGGTATTGCCGTCCATCACGCAAGCATCCAGTTCATGAGTCCCGTCTCGGGTATAGACCGCGCCGATACCCGCATTGAAGAGCGGACACGCTTCCAGCAGGCGCACCGCTTCCGTCACTACATCAAGCGCGCTGTCACCCGCTTCCAGCATCTTTTGCCCGCTTTCGACAATCTCTGACAGCGCCTGGATATAGCGTAGCTCCTGCTCATGGCTCATTTGCGCGCGAGCAATCGCGCCTGCGCCGCCGTGAATCGCAATCACTGCTTTATTCATTTTTAGGGTCCATTAACGGTGGCACACAACTTTTACTATAACTATCAGAATTGTTGTGAGTTATTCATTCGATTTTTGAATATAGAAAGATGCGTAAGGTATGTAAAGGCGCAAGGCCGTCTCTAAGACCGAGGTAGCATACTGCCCGCCACTGTTTTCTGACATAATAGCCGGATTCGATTTTGCCTCGCAGGAGTATGTTCATGGAATTTTCCGCCGGATTGATGCCGCTTGAAACGGCGCTGACCCAGATGCTTTCACGTATTACCCCGCTCACCGCCGTAGAAACGTTGCCGCTGGTGAACTGCTTTGGCCGCATCCTGGCGACCGATATCGTTTCTCCCCTCGATGTCCCCGGCTTTGATAATTCAGCTATGGATGGTTATGCGGTACGCGTGGCGGATTTGTCCGCCGATAAGCCGCTGCCCGTCGCCGGCAAAGCATTTGCCGGTCAGCCCTACCAGGGAGAGTGGCCTGCGGGAACCTGCATTCGCATTATGACCGGCGCCCCGGTACCGGCAGGTTGCGAGGCGGTAGTCATGCAAGAGCAGACGGAACAAACCGATGACGGCGTGCGTTTTACCGCCGATGTTCGTTGCGGACAAAACATCCGCCGCCGCGGCGAGGATATTCGCCAGGATGCGGTGGTCTTTCCGGCCGGTACGCGCCTGACTACTGCCGAACTGCCGGTGCTGGCGTCGCTGGGAATTGCCGATGCGCAGGTTGTACGTAAAGTGCGCGTAGCGCTGTTCTCGACCGGCGACGAGCTCCAGCTTCCGGGCCAGCCGCTGGAGGCGGGACAAATTTATGACACTAACCGTCTAACTATACATTTGATGCTGCAACAGCTTGGCTGCGAAGTGATCAATTTAGGCATTATTCCTGACGATCCCGGTAAGCTTCGCGCCGCATTTATCGACGCCGACAGCCAGGCCGATGTAGTGATAAGCTCCGGCGGCGTCTCGGTTGGTGAAGCGGACTATACCAAAACCATCCTTGAGGAGCTGGGCGAAATCGCCTTCTGGAAGCTGGCTATCAAACCAGGCAAACCGTTTGCCTTCGGCAAACTCAGTAATAGCTGGTTCTGTGGCCTGCCGGGGAATCCAGTCTCTGCGGCGCTCACGTTTTATCAACTGGTTCAGCCTTTACTGGCGAAGCTTGGCGGCAACACGGCAAGCGCTGTACCGCCGCGCCAGCGTGTACGCACAACATCTCGCCTGAAGAAAACGCCGGGGCGTCTCGATTTCCAGCGCGGCATCCTGCAACGTAGCGCCAACGGCGAACTGGAGGTCACGACCACCGGACACCAGGGTTCACATATTTTTAGCTCGTTTAGTCTGGGCAACTGCTTTATTGTGCTGGAGCGTGAACGCGGAAATGTTGAGCCGGGAGAATGGGTGGAAGTCGAGCCGTTTAATGCTCTGTTCGGAGGCCTGTAATGGCGGAACTTAGCGACCAGGAGATGCTGCGCTATAACCGACAAATTATTCTGCGCGGCTTCGATTTTGAAGGGCAGGAAGCGTTAAAAGATGCGCGGGTATTAGTGGTCGGGCTGGGCGGACTCGGCTGCGCGGCAACGCAGTATCTGGCCGGCGCTGGCGTCGGGCAACTGACGCTACTCGATTTTGATACCGTTTCCGTTTCCAATCTCCAGCGTCAAACCTTGCACAGCGACGCCACGGTCGGGCAGCCAAAGGTAGAGTCCGCCCGCGACGCGCTGGCGCGAATCAACCCGCATATTACCATTACGCCCGTTAACGCGCGGCTGGACGACGACGCTATGACCAGCCTGATTGCCGGGCATTCGCTGGTACTGGACTGTACTGATAACGTTAGCGTACGTAATCAACTTAACGCCGGGTGCTATACCGCGAAAGTGCCGCTAATCTCCGGCGCGGCAATTCGTATGGAAGGACAAGTTACCGTCTTTACGTATCGGGAAAACGAACCCTGTTACCGCTGCCTGAGCCGTCTGTTTGGCGAAAACGCTCTGACCTGCGTAGAGGCAGGGGTGATGGCGCCACTGATTGGCGTGATCGGTTCGCTACAGGCAATGGAGGCCATTAAGCTGCTGGCGCATTACGGTCAGCCCGCTAGCGGAAAAATCGTCATGTACGATGCGATGACCTGTCAGTTCCGCGAAATGAAGTTAATGCGCAACCCCGGCTGTGAAGTCTGCGGACAGTAGCCACTTTACGGATAAACATACCGAAGCACGGTTTATGGCCGTGCTGTATCAACAGATAATTACTGTCATCAGACGCAAAGCCAGCTTACCCAAGCTCCGACTGACGATCGGCTCAAGCAGCGCGGCATCATCTTAAACGCCATACCACAACCTCAAACCGTGATGTTGTACCTCATTTAACGCCTCTTTGTCAGAACCTCTCCATTCGTTGACGCACATCAAGATAACTTTCATTCGAAAATAATTTAATCTTTATATGAAATAAGAGAGGCCGTTTATGATCTTCAATATTCAGCGCTATTCTACCCACGATGGCCCCGGTATCCGTACCGTAGTATTTCTCAAAGGCTGTTCGTTGGGCTGTCGCTGGTGCCAGAACCCGGAAAGCCGCGCCCGCGCTCAGGATCTGTTATACGACGCGCGGCTGTGTCTCGAAGGATGCGACCTGTGCGCGCAAGCCGCGCCGGACGTCATTGAGCGCGCGCTAAACGGCCTGCTCATCCATCGCGAGAAACTGACCGACGCCCATTTTTCCATCCTGGCGCATTGCTGCCCCACACAGGCGTTAACCGTGTGCGGCGAAATAAAAAGCGTGGATGAGATCATGGCGACGGTACTGCGCGATAAACCTTTTTACGATCGCAGCGGCGGCGGTCTTACGCTTTCCGGCGGCGAACCGTTTATGCAGCCGGAACTGGCGGCAGAGCTGTTTAAAGCCAGCCATGACGCCGGTATTCATACGGCGGTTGAGACCTGTCTGCATGTTCCATGGAAATACATTGCTCCCTCACTGCCTTATATCGATCTGTTTCTGGCTGATTTGAAACATGTCGCCGACGGGCCGTTTAAGCAGTGGACCGATGGCAGCGCCTCGCGGGTGCTGGAAAATCTCAGGAAACTCGCCGCCGCGGGCAAAAAAATGGTGATTCGCGTCCCGCTGATTCAGGGATTTAATGCCGATGAGGAGGCCATTAAAGCCATTACCGACTTTGCCGCCGACGAACTGCACGTCGGGGAAATTCATTTTCTGCCCTACCACACGCTGGGCATCAATAAATACCACTTACTCAGTCAACCCTATCATGCCCCGGATAAACCACTGGATGCGCCGGCGTTACTTGATTTTGCCCAGAAGTACGCCTGCCAAAAAGGTTTAACCGCGACCCTACGAGGATAATTATCATGACCCAACTGAAACTGGACACGCTCAGTGACCGCATTAAGGCGCACAAAACCGCGCTGGTACATATCGTGAAACCGCCGGTCTGTACCGAACGCGCGCAGCATTATACCGAAATGTACCAGCAGCATCTGGATAAACCGATTCCGGTACGCCGTGCGCTGGCGCTGGCCCATCACCTGGCGGAACGCACTATCTGGATAAAACACGATGAACTGATCGTCGGCAACCAGGCAAGTGAAGTCCGCGCCGCGCCGATTTTCCCGGAATATACCGTCTCGTGGATTGAAAAAGAGATCGACGACCTGGCAGACCGACCCGGCGCAGGTTTTTCCGTAAGTGAAGAAAACAAGCGTATTCTGCACGACGTCTGTCCGTGGTGGCGCGGTCAAACCGTCCAGGATCGCTGCTACGGCATGTTTACCGATGAACAAAAAGGGCTTCTGGCGACTGGCATTATCAAAGCCGAAGGCAATATGACCTCCGGTGACGCGCACCTGGCGGTGAACTTCCCGCTGCTGCTGGAAAAAGGGCTTGATGGCCTGCGCGATAAAGTCGCCGAGCGCCGCTCACGCATCAACCTGACCGTGCTGGAAGATCTGCATGGCGAGCAGTTCCTGAAGGCGATTGATATTGTGCTGGACGCGGTAAGCCAGCATATCACGCGCTTTGCCGCGCTGGCGCGCCAGATGGCGGGCGAAGAGTCCCGTGAAAGCCGTCGTAAAGAGCTACTTACCATCGCCGAAAACTGCGAGGTGATCGCCCACCAACCGCCGCAGACCTTCTGGCAAGCACTGCAATTGTGCTACTTCATCCAACTGATTCTACAAATTGAGTCTAACGGTCACTCAGTGTCATTTGGTCGTATGGACCAGTATCTTTACCCCTATTATCGTCGCGATGTCGAACTAAACCAGACGCTGGATCGTGAGCACGCCATTGAACTGCTGCACAGCTGCTGGCTGAAACTGCTGGAAGTAAACAAGATCCGCTCCGGTTCGCACTCTAAAGCCTCCGCGGGCAGCCCGCTGTATCAAAACGTCACCATTGGCGGTCAGAATCTCATCAACGGTCAGCCAGTGGACGCAGTGAATCCGCTGTCTTACGCCATTCTGGAGTCCTGCGGACGTTTGCGTTCTACCCAGCCCAACCTCAGTGTGCGTTATCACGCCGGAATGAGTAACGATTTCCTTGACGCCTGCGTCCAGGTCATCCGCTGCGGCTTTGGGATGCCGGCGTTTAACAATGATGAAATCGTCATCCCGGAATTTATCAAGTTGGGGATCGAACCACAGGACGCTTACGATTACGCGGCGATCGGCTGTATCGAAACCGCCGTCGGCGGGAAATGGGGTTATCGCTGCACCGGCATGAGCTTTATTAACTTCGCCCGCGTCATGCTGGCGGCGCTGGAAGGCGGTCGCGACGCCACCAGCGGCAAGGTATTTCTGCCGCAGGAAAAGGCGCTCTCCGCAGGCAACTTTAACAATTTTGACGAAGTGATGGCCGCCTGGGATACCCAAATTCGCTACTACACGCGCAAATCGATCGAAATTGAGTATGTGGTCGACACCATGCTGGAAGAGAACGTCCACGATATTCTCTGCTCAGCGCTGGTAGACGACTGTATTGAACGCGCGAAGAGTATCAAGCAAGGCGGCGCTAAATATGACTGGGTATCCGGTCTTCAGGTCGGTATCGCCAACCTGGGCAACAGCCTCGCCGCCGTGAAAAAACTGGTCTTCGAACAGGGCGTTATCGGTCAACAGCAGCTTGCCGCCGCGCTGGCCGATGACTTTGACGGGCTGACCCATGAGCAGCTGCGCCAGCGTCTGATTAACGGCGCGCCGAAGTACGGTAACGACGATGATACCGTCGATACGCTGCTGGCGCGCGCTTATCAGACCTATATTGATGAGCTGAAGCAATATCATAACCCGCGCTACGGTCGTGGCCCTGTCGGCGGCAACTATTACGCCGGTACGTCCTCTATCTCAGCAAACGTGCCATTTGGCGCCGCGACTATGGCAACCCCGGATGGCCGCAAAGCGCATACGCCGCTGGCGGAAGGCGCAAGCCCTGCATCAGGTACGGATCATCTCGGCCCGACGGCGGTGATTGGTTCCGTAGGCAAATTACCTACCGGTTCCATTCTCGGCGGCGTGCTGCTCAACCAGAAACTGAACCCAACGACGCTGGAAAACGAATCCGACAAACAGAAACTGATGGTTCTGCTACGGACGTTCTTTGAGGTGCATAAAGGCTGGCATATTCAGTACAACATCGTGTCACGCGAAACGCTGCTGGATGCGAAAAAACATCCGGACCAGTACCGCGATCTGGTCGTGCGTGTGGCAGGCTACTCCGCCTTCTTCACCGCGCTGTCGCCGGATGCGCAGGACGATATCATCGCCCGTACCGAACATATGCTGTAATTTACCCTGGCGCCATCGGCAATATGTCCGAACCGCCTGATGGCGCTACGTTTAACAGGCCTACGCAGGCCTGTTAATCAGAAGGGATCGGTGCCGTCAAGCACGGCCTGAATGACGTTGAGCGCGCCTTGATGGTTATTATCATCAGTGTGATAACGTGAAAGCGCTTTGATATTGTCTGCGGCATTGCCCATGGCAAAAGAGTAATGCGCCATTTTCAACATTTCCGCATCATTACCGCTGTCGCCAATGGCGACGACATTCTGTGGCGACCTGTTCCAGCGCTTTAACAGACGACTGATGCCATTCGCTTTATGCAGTCCCGGGATAATCAGGTCGATAAAACCGAAGCCGCTGGTGACGGGCTTCATGATGCCATCCAGAGATACATGCAGTTTGTCGATAACCAGCGGAATTTGTTCATCGGGCAAATTCAGGGAGAACTTAAACAGGATATCGTCAATGTCGTGATAATCGTTTACCGGCTGCAGGCGGTGATAATGTTTGGCCATCAGCGCCACGAAAGTCTCGGGAGCGTTTTTGCTGACATAAGCGCTTTTCAGACCGCAGGCGACGAAGTTAAGCTGCTTATCCTTCAGCAGTTCGCCAATCACAATCCGCGATTCATGCCGGGTTAGCTCCCCGTGAAACAACTGCTTGCCATGTTCATACACCAGCGCGCCATTTTCTGCGACAAAGGAAATTTCGTCTTTCAGCTCGGGGAAGAAGGAGATCAACTGGTAGTACTGATTACCGCTGGCGACCACAAATTCGATATTACGTTTTTTCAGTTCCTGGTATTGCGCCATGAAGCGTACACGATCGTACTGCTTGGCATCGTCGAGAAAAGTGCCGTCCATATCGGTAACGACAACGTTAACGGTCATACTTAAGCTCCTGGCTGTAACTGCGACCAGAAACATTTTAATAACAATGTGAGCAGAACCACAAATTTATTTCGAATGAAAAGTAGCTGAACGAAAGGAATAGCCGCATAAGACATTAAGGCGTCCTGGCCACCTTACGTTTTCCTCTCGCTTCCCTCTTTGTGCGCTCCTGCAATATTTTAAACTTGCATTAACCTTATTTTAACTTAAAGTATCATATGTAACTAATTTTACTTTCGAACGAAAGATGATGAGGTTGATATGACGACTCCTTTTACCCACGAAACGCTGCCCGCCGACCCAAAAGCGGCCATTCGCCAGATGAAGCAGGCGCTACGCGCGCAAATCGGCGACGTACAGGCGGTGTTCGACCGTTTGAGTGCCACCATAGCAGCCCGGGTGGCGGAAATTAACGATCTGAAAGCGCAGGGACAGCCGGTATGGCCAATTATCCCTTTTAGCGAACTGGCGATGGGCAACATTAGCGATGCCACCCGCGCCGAGGTTAAGCGCCGCGGGTGCGCGGTGATTAAAGGTCATTTTCCACGCGAACAGGCGCTGGCATGGGACCAGTCGATGCTCGACTATCTGGACAAGAACCATTTTGACGAGGTGTATAAAGGACCGGGGGATAATTTTTTCGGTACGCTGAGCGCCTCCCGGCCTGAAATCTATCCTGTCTACTGGTCGCAGGCGCAAATGCAGGCCCGCCAAAGTGAAGAGATGGCGCTGGCGCAGTCGTTCCTCAACCGTCTGTGGCAGGTAGAGCACGACGGCAAGCGATGGTTTAATCCGGATATCAGCATCATTTACCCGGATCGCATCCGTCGCCGCCCGCCGGGCACCACATCCAAAGGACTGGGAGCGCATACCGACTCCGGCGCGCTGGAACGCTGGCTGCTGCCAGCCTATCAGCAGGTATTCGCCAGCGTGTTTAACGGCAACGTCGAGCAGTACGATCCGTGGAATGCGGCGCACCGTACCGAAGTTGAAGAGTATACGGTGGATAACACCACCAAATGCTCGGTATTTCGCACCTTCCAGGGCTGGACCGCGCTCTCCGATATGCTGCCCGGTCAGGGGTTGCTTCATGTCGTCCCTATCCCGGAGGCGATGGCGTATATTCTGCTGCGCCCGCTGCTGGATGATGTCCCGGAAGATGAATTATGCGGCGTCGCGCCGGGCCGGGTGCTGCCGATTTCTGAACAGTGGCATCCTTTACTGATGGCGGCGTTAACCAGCATTCCGCCGCTGGAAGCCGGGGATTCCGTGTGGTGGCATTGCGATGTCATCCACTCCGTCGCCCCCGTCGAAAACCAGCAGGGCTGGGGCAATGTGATGTACATTCCTGCCGCGCCAATGTGTGAGAAAAACCTGGCCTATGCGCGTAAGGTGAAAGCGGCGCTGGAGACAGGCGCATCACCGGGCGATTTCCCGCGCGAGGACTATGAAACCACCTGGGAAGGGCGCTTCACGCTGCGCGATCTGAATATTCACGGTAAACGGGCATTAGGTATGGACGTTTGACGGTCGTACCGCCCTGCCCGCTCACCTGCGGTGTGCCCTTTTCCTGGGCGCACCCGTCTTACCGAACCTACGCGCCAGGATACGTAGGCCCGGTAAGCACAGCGCCACCGGGCGTCAGTGTTTAGCTTTCGATCCCTTTACTACGCAAATAATCGTCGTAGTTGCCGCTGAAGTCCACCACGCGCTCCAGCGTAATTTCAGGAACTGAAAAAGCGCGGCATTGAGTTCGTTGTCGCCAGCGGTAATCAGTATTACCAGCTTATTTCGTTCTTTCCTGAGCTAAAGGATGAGATCTCTTTTGTCGCGGAAAACGGCGCACTGGTTTACGAACATGGCAAGCAACTGTTCCACGGCGAACTGACCCGACATGAATCGCGGATTGTTATTGGCGAGGTGCTGAAAGATAAGCAACTTAATTTTGTCGCCTGCGGTCTGCAAAGTGCATATGTCAGCGAAAATGCGCCAGAAGCATTCGTTACCCTGATGGCAAAACACTACCATCGCCTGAAACCCGTAAAAGATTATCAGGAGATTGATGACGTACTGTTCAAGTATTCGCTCAACCTACCGGATGAACAAATCCCGTTAGTGATCGACAAACTACACGTTACGCTCGATGGCATTATGAAGCCCGTCACAAGTGGTTTTGGCTTTATCGTTCTGATTATTCCCGGCCTGCATAAAGTAAACGGTATTTCGCGGTTACTGAAACGCTGGGATCTGTCGCCACAAAATATGGTAGCGATTGGCGACAGTGGCAATGACGCAGAGATGCTTAAAATGGCGCGTTATTCCTTTGCGATGGACAATGCCGCAGAAAACATTAAACAAATCGCCCGTTACGCTACCGATAATAATAAGCATGAAGGCGCACTGAATGTGATTCAGGCGGTGCTGGAAAATAAAGTACCGTTTACACTTTAACGAGAGTCGGGGCAATTGCCCCGATTTCTCAATGAGCATTACACTCATCTTCTTCAATCAGTTCAACCACTAATGTGGTTCCAGGTCCCTGTAAGTAATATTCATCGTCAAGGGGATCGCGCAGTTTCATAAATGTCGTTTTACCGACTTGCATGGTATGCCCGGCAGCCATTTCTGCTCCACTTTCAAGCAGGTAACGCAGAACATTATTGAAAATATCAGAATATTTTTGCCCTTCGTGATGGCCTTGTGCGTGTGCTGCGAAATCTGGTAGCCCAAAGCAATCAGCACCATAGGTACGCATCCATACGCCTTCGATATCCTCAACTTCATATTTCACAAATCCACAAAATAGAGAGGTCAGCGGGAAACCTTCACGCAACATTTCCAGACTATGCTTACCCAACTCCTGAGACTTAAATACCCCCGCAGGTAATGAAGTGTGAGCCGATTCATTTAATACAGCGACAGCCCCCATGTTACTTAATGCACCTGCAACCACAGCCAACGCAACATATTGCTCTAAAGGTGAAGTATCATACCCCTTATAATATAAAATAATATTTGCACTGGTTGCCCGTACTTGCTCTTTTACTTCCTGGGGATAATGAGCTGGCGCGACACATTGTTCGATTGATTTCTGGGGGTAAGGCGTTTTAAATCCAACCATCGATATTACATGCTTACCCCATCCTGCTAAACCAAAAAAATCCAGTTCAGGGACAAGTTCACACGTTGCCTGTTTCATACTGGAATGATAATTACGCAACAAGCGGGTGAGTTCTTTTGAATTATTTTCCGGGAGAGTATCAAATACAACAACTAAACTTAGTGGGTTATCAATTTCAGCATTCGCTACTAAAACACCTTGTATATTAGATGAGTTTTTTTCTTTACGGCCAAAAAAGCGTTCCAAAATGCTCATATTTATTCCTTTTGTTGAACAATAAAGGAATATAAAATAGCACTTGAATTCTTATAAAGAAAATAACATTACAATATGTTTACCACAAAATATATTCGCAATTTTTATGATAGATCCTCTTCTTTCATTTAATTTTAAAATAGAATATTAAGAGCCTATCCCACCAGGCGTTATTGGCGCAGCCAGTTTGGACACGGACAGCGCGCAAAAACCGGAGCGTACACGTAGTACGTGAGGATTTTGAGCACTGCCCAGGTCCAAAATGGCAAGTAAAATAGCCCTAATGGGATAGGCTCTAAGAGTATATATAATTTTCACATTGCATTCGGAAAAAATAAAAATTACCTTGTTAACATTCTGTAACCCCGACGCTATCGGGGTTACAGACAATAACTTACTCGATCCCTTTACTACGCAAATAATCGTCGTAGTTGCCGCTGAAGTCCACCACGCGCTCCGGCGTAATTTCAATGACGCGGGTTGCCAGCGAGCTGACGAACTCACGGTCGTGCGAAACAAAGATCAGCGTGCCCTGATACAGCTCCAGCGCCATATTCAGCGATTCGATCGACTCCATATCCAGGTGGTTAGTCGGTTCGTCCATGATCAGGATATTCGGCTTTTGCATCATCAGTTTGCCGAACAGCATACGGCCCTTCTCGCCACCGGAGAGGACTTTCGCAGGCTTTTTGATATCATCCTGGCTAAATAGCAGGCGGCCCAGAATACTGCGCACTGCCTGCTCGTCGTCGCCTTCCTGCTTCCACTGACTCATCCATTCAAACACCGTCAGGTCATTTTCGAATTCATATTCGTGGTCCTGCGCGTAGTAACCAATACGCGCGTTTTCCGACCATTTAACGGTGCCGTGATCGGCGTCCAGATCGCCAACCAGCGTCTTCAGCAGCGTAGATTTACCCACGCCATTGGTGCCGAGTACCGCCAGCTTCTCGCCGACTTCGAGCAGCAAATTGACATTTTTAAACAGCGGACCGTTATCAAAACCTTTCGTCAGCGCCTCCACTTCCAGAGCGTTACGGAACAGTTTTTTATCCTGCTCAAAACGGATGAACGGGTTCTGACGGCTGGAGGCTTTCACCTCTTCCAGCTTGATTTTATCAATCTGCCGCGCGCGCGACGTTGCCTGACGCGATTTAGAGGCATTGGCGCTAAAACGGCTAACAAAAGATTGCAGCTCGGCAATTTGCGCTTTTTTCTTCGCATTATCGGCCAACAGACGTTCACGCGCCTGAGTCGCCGCCGTCATATACTCATCATAGTTACCCGGATAGACGCGCAAGTCGCCGTAATCCAGATCCGCCATATGCGTACAAACCATGTTCAGGAAGTGACGGTCGTGCGAAATGATGATCATCGTGCTATCGCGCTCGTTCAGCACCTGCTCCAGCCAACGGATAGTATCAATATCCAGGTTGTTGGTCGGTTCGTCGAGCAACAGGATGTCCGGATTAGAGAATAACGCCTGCGCCAGTAGCACACGCAATTTCCAGCCT
Source organism: Salmonella sp. SJTUF15570 (assembly GCF_043357055.1). NCBI lineage: Bacteria > Pseudomonadati > Pseudomonadota > Gammaproteobacteria > Enterobacterales > Enterobacteriaceae > Salmonella > Salmonella sp. SJTUF15570. The sequence continues at coordinate 445,670 of NZ_JBEUKJ010000004.1, forward strand.
GGCGCGACTTCACTCATCAGACCGTAATGCTGCTCCAGCGGGATGCCCACCCCCAACAGCAGTTCGCCCGCGCGCGCCTCAGCGGAATAACCGTCCATCTCGCCGTATTTTACTTCCAGATCGGCGACTTTATAGCCGTCTTCTTCGCTCATTTCCGGCAAGGCGTAGATACGGTCGCGCTCCTGCTTGACTTCCCACAGTTCGCCATGCCCCATAATGACAGTATCAAGTACGGTGAATGTTTCAAAAGCGAACTGGTCCTGACGCAGCTTACCGATGCGCTCATTCGGATCGAGGGAAACATTGCCCAGCGTCGGCTCCAGGTCGCCGCCGAGGATTTTCATAAAAGTGGACTTTCCGCTACCGTTGGCGCCAATCAGGCCGTAACGGTTGCCGCCGCCAAATTTGACGGAAATGTTTTCGAACAGCGGCTTACTGCCGAACTGCATGGTAACGTTGCTGGAAACTAACACAGGCTTATCCTGAAAAAAGATGTGACAAACCGCTTATTATGCCACAAGTCTGAAATAAGATCGCGCCCTGTACAAAGGGCTACACTGAACCGTAAGGGAAAAAAACGTGATTTCGTACACATCTGAATTCCCTGTTTACTGGAATGCACCTATAATGCGCTCCCAACATGACAGAATTCTCAACCTACTAGCCTGCTTGGCACAGAATCTCGCATAACATGAATATGAAATTAACAACGCTTTTCGCGGCGGCTTTCGCTGTAGTTGGTTTTTGTAAAACAGCCTCAGCAGTCACTTACCCGCTGCCTACCGATGGTAGCCGTTTAATTGGGCAAAATCAGGTCATCACCGTTCCGGAGGGCAATACCCAGCCGCTGGAGTATTTTGCCGCGGAGTACCAGATGGGGCTCTCCAACATGCTGGAAGCCAACCCTGGCGTGGATACCTTCCTGCCGAAGGGCGGTACCGTGCTGAATATTCCGCAGCAGCTGATCCTGCCGGATACCGTACACGAAGGCATTATCATCAATAGCGCGGAAATGCGCCTCTATTACTACCCGAAAGGCACAAACACCGTTATCGTCCTGCCGATTGGGATCGGTCAGTTAGGTAAAGACACGCCTATCAACTGGACGACCAAAGTTGAACGTAAAAAAGCCGGTCCGACCTGGACGCCTACGGCAAAAATGCACGCTGAATATCGCGCCGCCGGCGAGCCGCTGCCTGCCGTCGTACCTGCGGGCCCGGATAACCCGATGGGCCTGTACGCGCTGTACATCGGTCGCCTGTATGCTATTCACGGCACCAACGCCAACTTCGGCATCGGGCTTCGCGTGAGCCACGGCTGCGTGCGTCTGCGCAACGACGATATCAAATTCCTGTTTGAAAATGTGCCGGTCGGTACCCGCGTGCAGTTTATCGATGAACCGGTAAAAGCCACCACCGAGCCGGACGGTAGCCGTTACATTGAGGTGCATAACCCGCTGTCAACGACGGAAGCGCAGTTTGAAGGTAAGGAAGCGGTGCCGATCACGCTTAATAAGAGCATCCTGGCCGTTACCAACGAGCCTGACGTTGATCAGACCGTCGTACAACAGGCGGTTCAGGATCGTTCCGGGATGCCGGTTCGTCTGAACTGACAGACTCTGCCTGCGAAGCCCGATAGATACTATCGGGCTTCTCTTACGGCATCAGTTGCAATAATCCATATCCCACCAGCGCCGCCCATGCCAGCATCGGCAGCGAATAGAAATGAAATCGCCACCAGATTCGGCGATCGTTCGCCATCCGTAAAGCAATAAGATTTGCCAGCGACCCCGGCAGCAGACCAAACCCGCCGATATTCACCGCCCACGCCAGCAGCGTCGAGGCCGGTACATAGTTCAGCAGGAGAATGGTACTGGGCACATTACTGATAACCTGCGACAAGCCGATAGCGGTTAGCCAAAGTCCCAGGTGAGACAGTGCGCCAACCTGGTTGAAAACGCCCTGCAACGCCGGCAATTGCGTTAGTAGATGGACATCAATAAACATCGCCATAAATACCAACAGCAGCGTCCAGTCCACGCTGACTATCACCCTGCGCGCCAGCACAATAAACCCAGCCGCCACCAACACCAGTCCCCATAACTCTTGCCTGAGCTCCAGCGCGGTAAGAAAAACGACATATAATCCCAGGCAACTCCACACCAGACGGGGCTGCCACTGCGGCGAACGCGTACCGGTATGGTACTGTAACGCCCTACCCGGAAAACAAAACCAGCACAGGAGCAGTAACGTCAGCATCATCATGACGGCAAGCGGCGCCATTTGCCCGCTAAATTCAGCAAAGGTTAAGCCGGAGCGTCCCCACAACAGAATATTTTGCGGATTACCGACAGGCGTCAGCAGCGAACCGGCGTTCACCGCCAACGCTTCAAAAATAATCAATCGGTTGACCGGAATCGCGCACAGTTTTTTCAACGTTATCGTCAGCGGCACAACGATAAACAGCGCGACATCGTTTGTCAGAAAGGTCGACAGCACCGCCGCAGCCAGCACCAGGAACATCGCCAGTTGCCGCTCGGTATGAAATCGGCGCGTCATCTTGCGTCCCAGCACATCAAAATAGCCGCTCAGCTCAACGCCTTTAGTGAGCAACATTAACCCACTGAGGGTAATAATGGTGTGCCAGTCAATCGCGCCAGGCCAGGCGCGAGGCGCAAAAGGAACAAACAGGCTTAACGCCATCCCCACAATGATCAACAACTGAAAAAAACGGTCACGCCGCAGCGCCCGTAAAAAGGCCAGATTCATTCTGCAGATGTTCCATGCTGTTGCGTGAAGGCCAAAAAGGCATCCAATGTCTCCTGGCTGACATGGTGTTCCATCCCTTCCGCATCACGACGCGCGATCTCCGGACTTACGCCTAATACCAGTAAAAAATTTTCGACAATTTGGTGCCGCTCGCGGCTTTCCTGCGCCAGCTTCTCCCCTTCCGGCGTCAGAAAAACGCCGCGCCAGGGGATCATTTGAATAAATCCTAACGATGCCAGGCGCTTAAGCATTTTGGCCACAGTTGGCTGGGAGACGCCGAGCCGAGCCGCCATATCCACCTGACGCGCTTCCCCTACCTCAATAATTAAATCGGAAATCAGCTCAACGTAATCGTCTATCAACTCACGGCGATGCGCCTCTCTGACCTGACGAAATCCTTCAACGTGTTCTTCTACGTTCACCAATTGCGTCACTTTTTTTGTTGTTGGCGTACCTGCGCGACGACCCATTTTGCTTCCTCGTTTCTGTGACGCGTTAACGCGTCAGCTGACAGAGCGCTCATTGTAAACCAGAGTTGTCCGGGCACAAAAAATTAACGTTTTAGCAATAGCTATAAAACATAGCCTGTGCTATATCTGTATGTAATGCAGACATCCCTCACGGATCGATGGGATAGAAACATCAGGAGGTTTATATGAACGAATTTAAGAGGTGTATACGCGTGTTCAGTCACTCTCCCTTTAAAGTCCGGTTAATGCTGCTCTCTATGTTGTGCGATATGATCAACGGCAAACCGGAACAGGATAACCCTTCCACGAAATAAGGCGGCGGTGCGGTACGCCGCTTTATTTTGCATCCTCAACGGAAATGGCGCCCATTTCCCCTGTTTTTTTGTGGTTTTGCTATTCTCTTCGCAAAACATTTTCTTTCCGGCGGTTGACCTTCTTACCCGCACGCTCTATCTTCTGGCAGCCCTGAATATTTTGCGACTCGCCGTTGCGAACCCAATACCTTTTTTACGCATAATCAGGCAGGTAATGACCCTTCGCGCCAGGGTTAGCACATGGCGTTTTTGCAATAGTGGCATATGAATTCAACCCTTATCGATTCACTTCTCGCCCGTCGTCGGGCTGTAAGCCCGTGGGCGGGCCTCTACTTTTTACAGTCGCTGCTGATTAACCTCGCGCTCGGCTACCCCTTTAGCCTGCTTTATACCGCGGCGTTTACCTGCCTGTTGCTGCTGCTCTGGCGCTACCTGCCCCGCGGACAAAAAGCGCTGCTCGGCATCTGTTCGCTGGTAGCCGCTTGCTATTTTCCCTTTGGACAGGCTTACGGCGCGCCGAACTTTAATACGCTGCTGGCGCTGCACTCCACCAATATGGAAGAGTCGAGCGAAATCCTGACCATCTTCCCGTGGTATAGCTACCTGACCGGACTTTTTATTTTTGCGCTGGGTATTATTGCGCTTCGTCGCCGAAAAGAAGAGGTCAGGCCGCGCTGGAATAGCCTCGACAGCCTGTGCCTGCTGATTAGCGTCGCGGCATTTTTCGTCGCGCCGGTACAAAATCTGGCGTGGGGCGGCGTTTTTAAGGTTATTGATACCGGCTATCCGGTTTTTCGCTTCGCTAAAGACGTTATCGTCAATAACAACGAAGTCATTGAAGAGCAGCACCGTATGGCGCAGCTATCCGGCATAAAAGATAGCTGGACGGTTACTGCGGTGAAACCCAGATATCACATCTATGTCGTGGTGATTGGTGAAAGCGCGCGACGGGATGCCATGGGCGCTTTCGGCGGCCACTGGGATAATACCCCCTTCGCCAGCCATGTGAATGGCGACTTCTTTATGGATTACATCGCCGCCAGCGGCTCAACGCAAAAATCGCTCGGTTTAACGCTCAATCGCGTGGTGGATAACAAACCGCAGTATCAGGATAATTTCGTCACGCTGGCTAACCGCGCCGGTTTTCAGACATGGTGGTTTTCCAATCAGGGGCAAATCGGCGAATACGACACGGCCATCGCCAGTATCGCCAAACGCGCCGATGAAGCGCATTTCCTGAAAAACGGCGATTTTGAAGCGGATAAAAATACTCGCGACGACGCGCTGTTAACCATGACGGCGCAGGTATTGGCGACAGAACGCACGCAACCGCAGTTGATTGTGTTGCATTTAATGGGATCGCATCCCCAGGCCTGCGACCGTACTCAGGGAAAATACGCGACGTTTGTCCAGTCGAAAGAGACGTCTTGTTATTTATACACCATGACGCAAACCGACAATTTGCTCCGTCAGCTCTATACTCAGCTTCGTCATAGCGGCGACAGTTTTTCGCTCGTCTATTTCTCCGATCACGGGCTGGCGTTTAAAGAACGCGGCAAAGCGGTACAGTACCTGGCGCATGACGACAAATTCCAGCAAAACTTCCAGGTGCCGTTTATGGTGCTATCCAGCGACAGTAAAGCGCATCGGATCATTAAAGCTCGCCGTTCCGCGAACGATTTCCTGAGTTTTTTCTCGCAATGGACAGGAATTAGCGCTAAAGAGATCAAAAATCGCTATCGTTTTATTTCGGAGCAGAAAGCCGGGCCCGTTTATATCACCAATTTCAAATTACAGAAAGTGGACTATAACCATCTGGGCAGCGATATTTTTTCACTAAAATAATGCATGTTTCAGGCAAAAAAAATCCGCCCTGAAAGGCGGATTTTTCATTTTCACCGACGTGATTAGAAGCGGTAACCCACGCCAGCAATCCAGGTGCCAACGTCAACGCTACGAATACGGCTCTGCTCGTAAGAGAAGTCCAGAGCAACATTTTCCATCGGGTTGAATTGCAGACCAGCGCCATAGGAGAAGCCATAATCGCTGGTGTCATGCTTGTAGGTTGGGTAATCGGTCGTCTGGAATTTACCGTAACCCACACCGACTACACCGTAGATGCTCGCCCAATCGTTCAGACGGTAAGCCGGGCCGGCAGTGATGCCGTAGTACTGACCTTTGTTGTAATCGCCCGCACCGTTAGTACGATCTTTTTCGGTGTAGGTGAAGGAACCGATTACGCCCAGCGGGTTGTCGTCCTGCTCGTAACGATACTTCAGGTTGAAACCGCTCATTTTATTCGCTACGCCCTGCGCGTCGCTCTGAGCGTAACCACCGGTAACGGTAGAAGTAGCAGCTACTGCAGTACCTGCGGAAAAAGCCAGAACAGCGGCCAGTGCTGAAAGACATGCAATTTTTTTCATAACCACCTCAAATGTGCTTCAAGTAAGTCCTAAGTTTTAAATATATCAAAAATTAATGGGAAACTCTTTGCGATTCACGGTGTCTAAGGGCGCCTTTCATGTAACAGAACGTTTCCATATCGCGCTATCTTATTCAATTAACATCACTTTTCCGGCTGATTGCACCAATAATGCGCGTGCGACGCGATACATTCATCCAGATTATTCCTAAACTAACAGTCTATTTATCCATCAATTTAAGTTCATTTTATGAAATCCTGGAAATTTTTTTTCAACGAATCCTAAACCGCCACGGGGAATTTCCATTACACTGCCACCTCTACTCGTACTGACATTTTTTGACAGGAGAAAGGATGCCGGGGTCAACACGTAAACTACCAGTCTGGTTGCCCATTTTGGTTTTGCTCATTGCCATGTCCTCTATTCAGAGTGGCGCTTCACTGGCGAAATCGTTATTTCCTCTTGTCGGCGCGCCGGGCGTAACGGCGCTTCGTCTGGCGTTGGGAACGCTTATCCTTATCGCCTTTTTCAAACCCTGGCGTTTGCGTTTTGCCAAAGAGCAGCGGCTGCCTTTACTGTTTTATGGTCTGTCGCTGGGCGGGATGAACTATCTATTCTATCTGTCGATTCAGACGGTGCCGTTGGGTATTGCGGTCGCGCTGGAATTTACCGGTCCTCTGGCGGTCGCGCTGTTTTCATCCCGGCGGCCGGTAGATTTTATTTGGGTCGTACTGGCTGTGCTTGGGCTCTGGTTCCTGCTGCCATTAGGGCAAGATATGTCTCACGTCGATCTTACCGGGGCCGCGTTAGCGCTCGGCGCTGGCGCCTGTTGGGCTGTCTATATTCTTACCGGCCAGCGAGCAGGCGCGGAACATGGTCCGGCCACGGTGGCGGTAGGCTCGCTGATTGCCGCCATCATTTTCGTGCCGATTGGCGCAGTTCAGGCTGGCGACGCGCTATGGCACTGGTCGATTCTTCCCTTAGGGTTAGCGGTCGCTGTGCTTTCTACGGCGCTGCCTTATTCACTGGAAATGATTGCGCTGACGCGCCTGCCAACCCGCACCTTCGGTACGCTGATGAGCATGGAACCCGCGCTGGCCGCCGTTTCCGGGATGATTTTTCTGGGCGAAACGCTTACGGGCATACAAATCATGGCCCTGTGCGCCATCATTGCCGCCTCAATGGGTTCTACCCTAACGATTCGACGCGAACCGCAAATTAAACAAGTTGACGTAAAATAGTTTCTTATTCTGCATGATGTGCATAATCATGCAGAATATCACCTCGTTATTCACCTTTTATTATTGCGCTATTACTTCGTCATTTTTTGTCATATTTTTTCTCATTTTTTACATTAAAATGAGAATTATTACCCACCAAACAGCAAACTCGTCTAACCAGTTGATTTTTAATCAAAATAAATATTAAATCTTGTCTGTACTATTAAAGTGATAGGTAAATTCAAAAAAGCAAAGTTAAAAACCGGTGCTATACTTATTTTCGTTAATTACCTGGGACACAAACATCAAGAGGATATGAGATTATGAGTACCGCTAAACTGGTAAAAACAAAAGCGTCTAATCTGCTTTATACCCGTAACGATGTATCAGAGAGCGATAAAAAAGCGACGGTTGAGTTGCTTAATCGTCAGGTGATCCAGTTCATTGACCTGTCGCTGATCACGAAACAGGCCCACTGGAACATGCGCGGTGCTAACTTTATTGCCGTTCATGAGATGCTGGATGGCTTCCGTACCGCACTGACCGATCATCTGGATACTATGGCCGAGCGTGCCGTACAGCTTGGCGGTGTGGCGTTAGGCACCACGCAAGTTATCAACAGCAAAACTCCACTGAAAAGCTATCCGCTCGACATCCATAACGTGCAGGATCACTTAAAAGAACTGGCCGATCGCTACGCTGTTGTCGCTAATGATGTTCGCAAAGCTATTGGTGAAGCCAAAGATGAAGACACTGCCGATATCTTTACCGCCGCATCACGCGACCTCGATAAATTCCTGTGGTTTATCGAATCCAACATCGAATAAATCTATCTCTACCCTGAATACTTCGAGTTGCAGGAAGGTACAAACGCAGCGAATCCGCAGAAGCCTGACTTCCGTCGGTCACTGAAGCGAACGCACCTGCAACTTGATGTACACAGGTATATAAGTCATCCCTATACCCCTGCCTGGCACAGGGGTTTTGCACTTAAATAGTGCACACGTCTTGTACTCCCCTCCGATAAAAGTGAATTATTTGTAATAATTACATCACACAATCGTTAATTAAAGATTGTTTTAACAACAATTTTTACGCTAAATAGACCCTGTATCTCTACTTTGTTATTCATGCACTAAATCAGTGCCCCAAAACGGTGCGGCATACTGGTTTTGCCCGACTTATTGTGCACAGGAATGGTTCACGCTTCTGTTAAAACAATGAGTTACATAATTGGCATGATTTTTTCATTACGCTACATGTTCTCGCAGGGGATCGCCCCGTGGATAGAAAAGGAAATGCTATGAAGTCTCTATTAAAAGTTTCACTGGCTGCACTTACCCTGGCTTTTGCGGTGTCTTCGCACGCCGCGGATAAGAAACTCGTTGTGGCAACCGATACGGCGTTCGTTCCGTTTGAATTTAAACAGGGCGACAAATACGTCGGTTTTGATGTTGATCTGTGGGACGCTATCGCGAAAGAACTGAAGCTGGACTACACCCTGAAACCGATGGATTTCAGCGGCATTATTCCGGCATTACAAACCAAAAATATCGATCTGGCGCTGGCGGGTATTACGATTACGGACGAGCGTAAAAAAGCGATCGACTTTTCCGATGGCTATTACAAAAGCGGTCTGCTCGTGATGGTGAAAGCCAACAATAACGACATTAAAAGCGTTAAAGACCTCGATGGCAAAGTCGTTGCCGTGAAGAGCGGAACCGGGTCGGTGGATTACGCGAAAGCGAATATCAAAACCAAAGATCTGCGTCAGTTCCCGAACATTGATAACGCGTACATGGAATTAGGCACCAACCGCGCAGACGCCGTTCTGCACGATACGCCGAACATCCTGTACTTTATCAAAACCGCAGGCAACGGCCAGTTCAAGGCGGTAGGCGAATCGCTGGAAGCACAGCAATACGGAGTTGCCTTCCCGAAAGGCAGCGATGAACTGCGCGAGAAAGTCAACGGCGCGCTGAAAACGCTGCGTGAGAATGGCACCTATAACGAAATCTACAAAAAATGGTTCGGTACAGAACCTAAATAAAACGACCTGATGTTGGCTTGTGGCCCGGTAGTGAGGACGCTCACCGGGCCTACAGCTCTTTTCCGTGACGGATAAGACACTTTCACGCCATTTCCGCGCCGGATAGAGCATTTGACTATTTACACCACGGTAACAGGAACGACATATGCAGTTTGACTGGAGCGCCATCTGGCCCGCCATTCCGCTTTTGCTTGAGGGCGCTAAAATGACCCTGTGGATCTCGGTCCTCGGTCTGGCTGGCGGCCTGGTTATTGGACTGGCGGCAGGTTTTGCCCGTACGTTTGGCGGCTGGTTCGCCAACCACATCGCCCTGGTTTTCATTGAAATTATTCGCGGCACGCCCATCGTTGTCCAGGTCATGTTTATCTACTTTGCCCTGCCGATGGCATTTAATGATTTGCGTATTGATCCGTTCAGCGCAGCGGTCGTGACAATTATGATTAACTCCGGCGCTTATATCGCGGAAATTACTCGCGGCGCAGTACTATCCATTCACAAAGGTTTTCGCGAAGCGGGTCTGGCGCTGGGCCTTTCTCGCCGGGAAACCATCCGCCATGTTATTTTACCGCTTGCTCTGCGCCGTATGCTGCCGCCGCTGGGCAATCAGTGGATCATTAGCATCAAAGACACCTCGTTGTTTATTGTTATCGGCGTAGCCGAGCTGACCCGTCAGGGCCAGGAAATTATTGCCGGTAACTTTCGCGCCCTGGAAATCTGGAGCGCCGTGGCCGTCTTCTATTTGATCATTACGCTGGTGCTGAGCTTTATTTTGCGTCGTCTTGAAAGAAGGATGAAAATCCTGTGATTGAATTTAAAAACGTCTCCAAGCACTTTGGCCCCACCCAGGTGCTGCATAACATTGATTTAAACATCCGTCAGGGCGAAGTGGTTGTGATTATCGGCCCTTCCGGTTCGGGTAAATCCACGTTATTACGCTGTATCAATAAACTGGAAGAGATCACCTCCGGCGATCTGATTGTCGATGGTCTGAAAGTCAACGATCCTAAAGTAGACGAACGGCTGATTCGCCAGGAAGCCGGCATGGTGTTTCAACAGTTTTATCTGTTCCCGCATCTGACCGCGCTCGAAAACGTGATGTTCGGTCCTCTGCGCGTGCGCGGCGTAAAGAAAGAAGAAGCGGAAAAACAGGCGAAAGCTCTGTTAGCGAAAGTTGGACTGGCGGAACGGGCGCATCACTACCCCTCCGAGCTTTCCGGCGGTCAACAACAGCGCGTCGCCATTGCCCGAGCGCTGGCAGTGAAGCCGAAAATGATGCTCTTTGACGAGCCAACCTCCGCTCTGGACCCTGAACTGCGCCATGAAGTGCTGAAAGTCATGCAGGATCTGGCGGAAGAAGGCATGACCATGGTCATTGTCACTCACGAAATCGGCTTTGCCGAAAAAGTCGCCTCACGGCTGATTTTTATCGATAAAGGCCGTATTGCCGAAGATGGCAGTCCGCAGGCGTTGATCGAAAACCCGCCAAGCCCACGTTTACAGGAATTTTTACAGCACGTCTCCTGAGATATCGCCCTTCCTGCCCTGCGGCAGGAAGGGCATCATGGAATAGTCCCATTTCATTTTCCCTCCCCTGCGCCATCTATACTTAGTGTTTTGCGTCTCTTTTCTCACTGGAGGAGTCATGCGGTGGACCCTGTTCATCCTTTTTTGTCTACTGGGCGCGCCTGCCCATGCGGTCGCCATACCCGGCGTGACCACGGGGACATCAACCAGCCAGCAAGCAGCGCCAGAGCCCAGTCCTGAACAAAAAAAAGCGGCCTATGCGGCCCTGGCTGACGTACTGGAGAACGAGGCTTCACGTAACGAATTGATAGCGCAACTCCGCGAAGCCTCAACCACGCCGCCGACCGAGCCGGCGCCAGCGCTTGCGCCGCCTGCGGCCAAAGATGAGAAAACGGTACTGGAGAACGTCACCACCGTTACCCGTCAGTACGGCGATGCTTTCGCTACCCGTTTCGCCCAGCTTTATCGCAACATCACCGATGCGCCGCACAAGCCGTTTAACTCGCAAACCTTCACCAACGCGTTAACCCACTTTTTATTTCTGGCCGTCGCGGTATTTGGTTTTTATAGCGTGATACGGCTTTGCGCCCTGCCGTTATATCGAAAAATGGGCCTGTGGGCGCGCAAGAAAAACCGTGAACGCAGCAACTGGTTACAGCTCCCGGCGATGATCGTCGGCGCGTTTATTATCGACCTGCTGCTACTGGCGCTCACCTTATTTATCGGTCAGATGCTCAGTGATAATTTCCATGCGGGAAGTCGAACTATCGCTTTTCAGCAAAGCCTGTTCCTGAATGCCTTCGCGCTGATAGAGTTCTTTAAAGCGATTCTGCGGCTTATTTTTTGCCCTAATGTACCGGAATTACGCCCATTCGCGATTCAGGATGCGACAGCGCGTTACTGGAATCGCCGTATGAGTTCCCTTAGCAGTTTGATTGGCTACGGGCTAATTGTTGCCGTTCCGATTATTTCCAACCAGGTGAATGTTCAGGTTGGCGCGATGGCTAATGTGGCGATCATGCTCTGCATCACCATCTGGGCGCTGTACCTGATCTTTAAAAACAAAGCGGAGATTACGCAACATTTATTAAGCCTGGCGGAACGATCATTAGCCTTTTTTAGCCTGTTTATCCGCGCCTTTGCGCTGGTGTGGCACTGGCTGGCCAGCGCTTACTTTATCGTGCTGTTTTTCTTCTCGTTATTCGACCCAGGCAATAGCCTGAAGTTTATGATGGGCGCGACTGTGCGCAGTCTGGCGATTGTTGGCATCGCGGCGTTTATCTCCGGTATGTTTACCCGCTGGATAGCGAAAACCATCACCCTGTCGCCCCATACGCAGCGCAATTACCCGGAATTACAAAAGCGGCTTAACGGCTGGCTCTCCTCGGCGCTAAAAGTCGCACGCTTTTTGACCGTCTGCGTCGCCGTTATGCTGTTGCTCAACGCCTGGGGATTATTCGATTTCTGGCACTGGCTACATTATGGCGCGGGGGAAAAGATGGTCGATATCCTCATCCGTATCGCGTTAATCTTATTCTTCTCCGCCGTGGGATGGACGATTCTCGCCAGTCTGATTGAGAATCGCCTGGCCTCCGATATTCATGGCCGCCCGCTACCCAGCGCCCGCACGCGCACGCTGCTGACGCTGTTCCGCAATGCGCTGGCAGTGATTATCAGTACCATAACCATCATGATCGTGTTATCGGAAATCGGCGTCAATATCGCGCCATTGCTGGCTGGCGCGGGGGCGTTAGGTCTGGCTATCTCTTTCGGTTCGCAAACCCTGGTGAAAGATATTATTACCGGCGTCTTTATTCAGTTTGAAAACGGGATGAATACCGGCGACTTAGTCACCATAGGCCCGCTGACGGGGACGGTCGAAAGAATGTCGATTCGTTCCGTCGGCGTGCGGCAGGATACCGGGGCATACCATATTATCCCGTGGTCCTCGATCACCACTTTCGCCAACTTTGTGCGCGGTATCGGCTCAGTTGTCGCCAACTATGACGTGGATCGCCATGAGGATGCGGATAAAGCGAATCAGGCGCTGAAAGACGCGGTAACGGCGCTGATGGAGACGGAGGATATTCGCGGGCTGATTATCGGCGAACCCACGTTCGCCGGTATTGTCGGTTTAACGAACACGGCGTTTACTTTACGCGTATCGTTCACCACCCTACCGCTCAAGCAGTGGACGGTGCGTTTTGCCCTTGATAGCCAGGTGAAAAAGCATTTTGATCTGGCCAATGTGCGCGCGCCGGTGCAAACGTATCAGGTTCTACCCGCCCCCGCTGGCGGCCCGTCGCCTGATTCACTGCCGCCGCGCGAACCGACGATTTAGCGTTTACGGGTGATAAAACGGCGACGCTGGTCGTCATCCATAAAGGTCCAGGCAATAAAGCGGCTTTGCTTTTGCCCCTGGGCCATCTCTTTTTTCACCACTTTCACCGCGCCAGCCTCCGTCAACGCCCGGTAAAGCGGCGGTAAATTCTCGCCGCGCGACACCAACGTCGTAAACCACAACACCTGACGGCGGAAGGTTTGGCTTTCAGCAATCATTTTTTTAATAAAGGCGACTTCGCCGCCTTCGCACCATAGCTCCTGCTGTTGACCGCCAAAGTTCAGCGCATCATCTTTATTCTGCCCCAAATTGCGGCGCTTACGCTCGCTGCCCGCGCGGGCTGCGGCGGCGGAGTCGTGAAAAGGCGGGTTACAAAGCGTTGCGTCATAAAATTCATTTTTATGAATGATACCGGTAAAAATGGCCGCCGGATCTTTTTGCCGACGCAGACGAATGGCGCGGCTTAACCCCGTATTAGCCTGAATGATAGCCTGCGCGCTGGACATCGCTGCGTCGCTGACTTCACTACCGGTAAATCGCCAGCCATATTCATGGACGCCGATAAGCGGATAAATACAATTGGCGCCCACGCCCACGTCCAGAATAGTTGCCTGCGCCGGAATACTCCCTGTCGTTTCGCCAAGCAGATCCGCCAGATGATGGATATAATCCGCACGACCAGGCACCGGCGGACATAAAAACCCTGGCGGAATGTCCCAGTGTGTGACGGCATAAAAATGCGCCAGCAATGCCTTATTGAGCGCTTTTACCGCTTGCGGATTAGCAAAATCAACGCTCTGTTCACCGGCGGGCGTGCGGATAAGAAAGGACGTCAATTCCGGCGTGGTCTGACACAGTGCGGCGAGATCATAACGGTGTTGATGGCGGTTGCGCGGGTGTAACCCCGGTTTCTGGGCGGACATGGCATTCTCCTTTTAGCAGCGGCGTAAGATACCCGTATAACGCCACGGGGTAAATATACCACCGCGAATTCCCTGCCTCGCTCGTTTGATCGGATATCTGAATGACATTGGCTCTGCTCATGGTCTGAAAAGATCGCGCGATGCGATTTTTTCGCCTGACGGCGCTACACTTAACCTCAGGTACCCTAAAATCAGGAGAGCGTGATGGCATCCGGCTGGGCAAATGACGACGCAGTGAATGAACAAATCAACAATACCATTGAAGATGCCGTTGCCCGCGCTCGCGGCGAACTTCCCCACGGCGAAAGTCGCGATGAATGCGAATCTTGCGGCGATCCTATCCCTGAAGCGCGGCGTAAAGCCGTGCCGGGCGTTCGGTTATGCATAGCCTGCCAACAGGAGAAAGATTTACATAACGCAACATTTTCAGGATATAATCGCAGAGGTTCAAAAGACAGCCAGTTACGCTGACTTTTCTTTACCGAAACCGCCAGTATCATCCATTCCTTTACGCTCATGCTTTTTAGCGTTCTGCGTCGCAGAATGTGCCGTTAACCTCGACTCTGTAAAGCCAGATGACAAGAACGGTAAATTCCACCGTTGAATTAATTAATAATCAATAGGTTATTTGTCATTCAAAAATTTTGAGCAAGGCCGTCAATTCTATTCGATTTTATCTTTCGCAAAAAACCGTGATACTCATCACATCGACGGAACATCGTCCCATAAACAGAATAACCTGCGAGAGATTAATCATGAAAACCATTAAATATGCTGTTGCAGCCATCGCGCTTTCCACCCTTTCTTTTGGCGCTTTTGCCGCAGAACCGGTTAGCGCGTCTCAGACGCAAAACCTGCATAAAATCGGCGTAGTGTCTGCCGATGGCGCCACCACGCTGGATGGCCTGGAAGCTAAACTGGCTGAAAAAGCCGCCGCTGCTGGCGCAAGCGCTTATAACATCACCTCCGCCGTAGGTAATGACAAAATGAGCGGCACTGCGGTGATTTATAAATAATTTACCTGCCCGCCAGATTTCAGGCTGTAACATCGCTGTTGTTTGAATTCTGACGGGTATTACCCTCGTCTGTTTGCCAACAGACCCACTGCTCCAACCCTCATTAACCCTGTTTGTTACCCTTATTTGCCCGTCCGCCACTGGACGGGCTTTTTTTATTCGCTAAAAGCCTGTTCGACGCGCGCAAGCCCGTCTTCTAACGTCGCCGCCTCTCCCGTCGCAACCAGACAACAGGCCATTTGCGTTTTTAATGATTGCGGCACCGACTCGTGGCCGGCAAGGCAGCGCTCAATCCAGCGCGCGGTGATTTCAGGATCTTTAGTCGCAGGCAGTGAAAGCGGCTCGTCGTACGTGTCGCTCTGGCGCTCATGCAGTACCTGCACGCCGCGGCTATCAATCAGGCTAATTTGCGGACAGCGTTGCGGGTTGGCATAGACTTCGCCTTCGGTACCATGCATCAGCAAAGCCCGCCCGCCAATGCGGCTAAAAAAGGTCGCCACACGCGGAACATATTCAGGATGAGAAACGCTTGATAAACGCAGCGCGGCATCCTCAGCAAATGGCGTCGCCAGCTTGGCCAGTGAATGCGCGCTGTTGCGCACGCCCATCCGCCAGCGCATCGCCAGCTGTTTTTCCAGCGGCGGGCAGAGCGCGCTCACCGGGATAAACACCGGCTGGCGCCCGTCCAGTTTGGCCTGCGCTTGTCCGCCGTGTAGGGTGGGGACAATCCCCATCAGCTCAAATATTGTTTCCGTCAGTACGCGGGTCGGATCTTCACTGACGCCGTGTACTACAACTGGAAAGCCCAATTTATGCAGCAGGATAGCCAGCAACGGCGTTAAATTCGCCTGTTTACGCGCGCCGTTATAGCTGGGAATAACGACCGGCAACGGCCTATCTGCGGGCGGTGTCAGTTTGATGGTATGATTCTGCATGGCTTCATAAAAGCCCAGCATTTCGGCTTCGCCTTCGCCTTTAATACGCAGCGCCATCAATATACTGCCCATCTCCAGGTCGGGGACGTCGCCATTCAGCATTCGGGTATACAAACCGCGCGCGGTATCCAGATCCAGATCGCGGGCGTGATTTTTACCTCGCCCGATCTCTTTGATGATCTTGCGATAATCCATTGAAAGCTCCTTGAAGTGTGCTCACAGCATTAACGCCGTCGGCGGCGTGCAGGTTTTGCTTTTGGTTTTACTATAACGTCTGGCACGGCAGGCTGCTCTATCGGAAAAACAGGTAAGGCATTCAGTAAACGCTGTCCGTAGTTTTTGGTCAACAACCGCTTATCATAAATGACCACTTCTCCCCGACAGGCATGGCTACGGATCAATCGCCCTACCTGCTGAATTAAATTAAAAGACGCGCTTGGTAAACTTTGTACCTCAAACGGATAACGATTCAGACTTTTTAGCCATTCGCCTTCGGTGATCACGACCGGGCTGTCGATCGGCGGGAAGGCAATTTTATGGATATGGACCTGCGTCAGCAGCTCGCCTTTAAGATCCAGCCCTTCGGCAAAAGACTGAAGCCCAACCAGCACGCTGCGTTCGCCGCTCTCCACCCGTTTACGGTGCAGCTCCACCAGCCGGTAACGCGGCTGGTCGCCCTGGACCAGGAGGAGTAAGCGCACATCAGCGACATGCTCCAGAAAACGCTGCATCGCCCGCCCGCTGGCGAACAGTACCAGCATACCATGATGTTTTTTGCTCTCCAGTTGCTCACGAAAATAGGCCGCCATTTCGGCAATATGCTGCTCTTCGTTATCAATGGTGGGTTCGTAGCGCATTTGAGGAATCACCAGTTTCCCCTGTTCCACATGATTAAACGGCGAATCCAGCGCCACAAAGCGGTCGCCGGCTTTTTCTTTTAAGCCGCTCATTTCCTGCAGACGCGAAAAGCTATTGAGCGAGCGCAGTGTCGCCGAGGTGACAATAATGTGCGGTACGCTGCGCCATAACAATCTTTCCAGCTGATCGCTGACGCGGATACCGACACAATGGAACCAGACGTGGAGTTGCCCTTCGCGTATTTCACGCGTCGCCCATTTGGACACCGGCGCGCCTGAAGACTGCGCCATCGAAGCCAGCCGCCATAATTTACTTTGCGCCTCGAACATTCCCAGCGCCCGGTTCATCTGTAAAATCACCCGATGCAAACGCACAATATCGTGCGACCCGGTTTTTTCGCTGAGATCGTTGAGAAAGGATTCCGCCAGCCCACGCAGCGTCTCGGTCAGCTTCGCCAGTCGCTGGCAGATTTCCATGACCTCATCAGGCAACTCGCCCATTGCAAAACGGTGTTCCGCCTCCTGCGCTGCGGGCATATACAGATTAAGAATGGCATTGAGCGAGGCGATCAGTTCGTACACCTCCTCGCAATGGGCGTTAAGTCGCTCAGGATTCGCTAACGGCGGCGTGGTCTTAGGGCGAAATTGCTCCATGCAGGTCGCCACCAGTTTGCTGAACAGGTCCAGTTGCAAGCGATACCAGGAGGCGGTAATTTCCGCGCTCATCTCCAGCGCATCGCGCGCGACATCGGGCAGATGATGACCTTCATCCAGTACCAACAGCAGATGCTTTGGTTCCGGCAGTACGGCTTCACTTTCCATCGCCGCCATTACCAGCGCGTGATTCGCCACCACGACTTCCGCTTCCTGTATTTCACGTCGGGCGACAAAGAATGGACATTCGCGGTAATAGTGACAGTTGCGGTTCAGACAACTGGCTTTATCGGTACTTAATCGCCGCCACAGATCGTCGTCAATAGCAATGTCGGTATGATCCCGCAGACCATCCCATTTGTAACCGTCAAGATCCCCTTTCAGCCTGGCGCAGCGCTTTTGCTCTTCCTGGTTGTTAGGCGTCAGTTCGTCATCAAGAAAGGCGAGCAGATCCTGCTGCGTAGGCTCGCTACTGGCGAGCGCCGCCAGGTTTCGCGGACACACGTAACGCCCGCGGCCAAAGGCGGCGGTAAAGCGCAGATCGGGGATGATTTTTCGTAGCAGCGGCAAATCTTTGCTAAAGATCTGATCCTGTAACGCCACGTTAGCGGTACTGACCACCAGTGTTTTTTGCTCTTCCCGGGCAATGGCAATACCGGGAATAAGATAGGAGAGGGTTTTCCCGACGCCGGTCGGCGCTTCAATAGCCAGATGTCTCCCTTCTTCCCCGGCCAGCGTTCTGGCGACGTCAGCAATCATCTGCCGCTGCGGCGCACGGGGAATAAAGTCGGGAATCTGGTCCTGAAGCGCCTTATACCAGGCGGCGATTTGCGCTTTCAGCGCAGCGGTCAATGCCATGAGAAAACCTGAAGTACTGTATAAACAGCCACTATTGTGTCACATTTCAGGGGCGGGAAGTACCTTTTTTACCGGTTCTGGAAGGCGGCTCGCAACGCGATGTGTATTTTGCCGGATGACGGTGCAAGCACCTTACCCGGCCTACGTATTTGCATAGTCCGTAGGCCCGGTAAGCGTCGCGCTACCGGGCATGTTGCCGGATAAAATTTACTGGGCAGGCGTGATTCTGCGCGGGCGACGCGGCGGACGTGCTTTGTCGCCAGCGAGTTTCCCCTCGCCTGTGCGCGGTTTGGGTTTCGCCTTCGCCGCCCCGCTATCCTGACGTCGCGGCTGCTGACTGCGCCCCGCTCCTCCCTGATTTTGTCCGCGTCCACGACCGCCGCCGCCGCCGCGCTGCTGACGACCATTCTGAATCGGCTCCGCTTTAATCGACGGGTCCGGCTCATAGCCCGGCGTCGTAATGCGTGGGATCTCTTTTTTCAGCAACTTTTCGATATCACGCAACAATTTATGCTCGTCAACACAGACCAGCGACAGCGCCTCGCCAGTTGCCGCCGCGCGACCGGTACGGCCAATACGGTGTACATAATCTTCCGGCACGTTCGGCAGTTCATAGTTGACCACGTGCGGCAGCTCTTCAATATCCAGACCACGCGCCGCAATATCCGTCGCCACCAGCACGCGAATATCGCCGGATTTAAAATCGGCCAGCGCGCGGGTACGTGCGCCCTGCGATTTATTACCGTGGATCGCCGCGCTGCGAATACCGTCTTTATTAAGCTGTTCCGCCAGATGGTTCGCGCCATGCTTAGTGCGGGTGAAGACCAACACCTGCTGCCAGTTGCCCTGGCCAATCATTTGTGACAGCAGTTCGCGCTTACGTTTTTTATCGACAAAGTGCACGTGCTGCGTCACCTGCTCTGAGGCCGTATTGCGGCGCGCCACTTCGATTTCCAGCGGGTTGCGCAACAGCTTTTCGGCGAGCGCTTTGATGTCGTCGGAGAACGTGGCGGAGAACAGCAGATTCTGACGCTTCGCCGGCAGTTTCGCCAGCACGCGACGAATGTCGTGAATGAAGCCCATATCCAGCATACGGTCGGCTTCATCCAGTACCAGAATCTCAATCTGATCCAGCTTCACGGCATTTTGATGTTCCAGGTCGAGCAGACGTCCCGGCGTCGCCACCAGCACATCCACGCCGCCGCGCAGTTTCATCATCTGCGGATTGATGCTTACGCCGCCAAATACCACCAGCGAGCGAATATTGAGATATTTACTGTAATCTCTGACGTTTTCGCCAATTTGCGCCGCCAGCTCGCGGGTTGGCGTGAGGATCAACGCACGCACCGGGCGACGACCTTTAGCGTGCGGCTGATGGGTAATCAGATGCTGCAACAATGGCAGGGTAAAACCCGCCGTTTTACCGGTTCCAGTCTGGGCGCTGGCCATCAGATCGCGGCCTTCCAGCACGGCGGGAATCGCCTGTTGCTGAATAGGGGTAGGTTCACGGTAACCCTGCTCGGCAATGGCGCGCAGGATATCAGGGTTTAATCCCAGGGAATCAAAAGACATAACTACTCCGGACCGCCCCGACCGTTGCCGGTGTAGTTTTCAGGGAGATGCTCAAATTTGGAATGACAAAAACCACAATGTCATGAAGGGGCGGAGTGTAGCAGTTTTTGTGATGCGGCGCATAAATTATCCTTACGGTGAGCCGCGGGGAAAATGACGCCCCGCGGCGGGGATCCATGCGTTATTGTTCAGCAAACGCCTCGCCGTAGAAACTTGCCAGCAGCAGTTGGCGCAGTTCCGATACCAGCGGATAACGCGGGTTAGCGCCGGTGCACTGGTCATCGAAGGCATCTTCAGACAGTTTGTCAACGTGTGCCAGGAAGTCAGCTTCCTGTACGCCTGCTTCACGGATAGACTTAGGAATACCCAGCTCAGCTTTAATGCTTTCCAGCCATGCCAGCAGTTTTTCAATCTTAGCGGCGGTGTGGTCGCCCGGCGCGCTCAGGCCCAGGTGGTCAGCAATTTCAGCGTAACGACGGCGTGCCTGCGGACGATCGTACTGGCTGAAAGCGGTCTGCTTGGTCGGGTTGTCATTCGCGTTGTAGCGGATAACGTTACAAATCAGCAGGGCGTTCGCCAGACCGTGCGGAATGTGGAACTGAGAGCCCAGTTTGTGCGCCATGGAGTGACATACACCGAGGAAGGCGTTGGCAAACGCGATACCGGCGATAGTCGCTGCACTGTGAACACGTTCACGCGCAACCGGGTTTCTAGACCCTTCGTGGTAAGACGTCGGCAGGTTTTCTTTCAGCAGTTTCAGGGCCTGCAGAGCCTGACCGTCAGAGAACTCAGAAGCCAGTACGGAAACGTAAGCTTCCAGGGCGTGAGTTACCGCATCCAGACCACCGAACGCACACAGGGACTTCGGCATATCCATCACCAGGTTGGCATCGACAATCGCCATATCCGGGGTCAGGGCATAGTCAGCCAGCGGATATTTCTGACCGGTTGCATCGTCGGTCACAACCGCAAACGGTGTGACTTCAGAACCGGTACCGGAAGTGGTGGTGACGGCGATCATTTTCGCTTTCACGCCCATTTTCGGGAACTTGTAGATACGTTTACGGATGTCCATAAAGCGCAGCGCCAGCTCTTCAAAGTGGGTTTCCGGGTGTTCGTACATGACCCACATGATTTTCGCGGCGTCCATCGGGGAACCACCGCCCAGCGCGATAATCACGTCTGGTTTGAAGGAGTTAGCCAGCTCAGCGCCTTTGCGAACAACGGAAAGCGTCGGGTCGGCTTCAACTTCGAAGAAGACTTCGGTTTCAACGCCAGCCGCTTTCAGCACAGAGGTGATCTGGTCTGCATAGCCGTTGTTGAACAGGAAGCGGTCAGTCACGATGAGCGCACGTTTGTGGCCATCAGTAATCACTTCATCCAGCGCGATGGGCAGAGAGCCACGGCGGAAGTAGATAGATTTCGGAAGTTTGTGCCACAACATGTTTTCAGCTCGCTTAGCAACGGTTTTCTTGTTGATCAGGTGTTTCGGACCAACGTTTTCAGAGATGGAGTTACCACCCCAGGAACCACAACCCAACGTCAGGGAAGGTGCGAGTTTGAAGTTGTACAGGTCACCGATACCCCCCTGAGAAGCAGGGGTGTTGATCAGGATACGCGCAGTTTTCATCATCTGACCGAAGTAAGCAACGCGTTCTGGCTGGTTATCCTGGTCAGTGTACAGGCAGGAGGTGTGACCGATACCGCCCATAGCGACCAGTT
>NZ_JBEUKJ010000005.1:0-457320 GCF_043357055.1 Salmonella sp. SJTUF15570
GATGCAATCTCCCTTTTTTTAGTGTTACCATCGTCATGCCGGACGAAAATAGCGATTTTCGTCTGTGTCGAAGGTTGTGCGCCAATTTAGCAATGGTTGGCTAGATGGATACACAACTCACTGTCAATAAATTCATTTTCTCTTTGTATGTGATCTTGCGTATAAGTACTATCCTTCATTCACATCCATTCACGTTCGTTTAAACCTGTTTCACCAGTTCCGCGTTATTACTAGTAATAACGCATATATATGTTTCATACCGTTTCACATTGATCCCTTTCGTGCCGTAAGATGTGTGTACCTAATCTAACTTAAGCAGGGAACTGTCATTCATAACACAGCGTTTATTGGTATCAATGGTAGATTATATTACGGTGATAATCATCGGGATGATCCGCATATGAGTAGATGTGGATTAGGGCGGAGTAGCGGCAGGACTAATAATAACCGGCGGCGAGAAATACATAATTGAGGGGCTATTCATAAATCATTATTAGGAAACTCAAGCACTATCATGAATGCATCAAAAGTAATTTACGTTGGTAATGCTGTTCAGCAAACCCAACAAGATTTACGCTCCAAAACTAAATAAAACGGCGGCATTGCCGCCGTATAAATTATTTATCGCTTCTTAGTAAAACGAATCTTATATGCGCTGAAAAAACAAAGGAAGATGCAATGTATACCATAAAGGCAATCATCAAATGCTCAGGGAACAACCATCCCATGCTAACAGGAATCACACTTATTCCAATGCAAAATAGGAACATTATGAAATAATGCGCTGACTTTGTTTCCTGAGTTTTATTGGAGAAATACTTAGCCAGGACGCCTTTAAATACTCCAGATATAACTAACCAAACTGGTGTAAAAAGCCCGAAATCTGCGTATAGTTCACCATACCCGAAAGCAGGAGCGCCCTGATTTCTGTAGAATGCATCAGGGAAAAATACTTTTGCCAGATACAATGCGCCAAAATCTTCAGGCTTATCAGGCCAAATAGCCCTCGGAATCCTCGAGTAAACCTCGCTCTCCATTAGTAATTTTCCATACATAAAGTCAAAGTTTGAGGAAGCAACAAGAACAGCATTACGGGTATAATCCGAGTAATTCGCCATATTTTCTATCGGATTCCCATCAGTAAACGTATATGCAAAGAATGCCGTTACAATGACTGCTATAACAGCAAACGATTTCACCAGGAACATAAATTTAATTTTTTTATTTTCAATATATGAAAGGTAAAGGATGAATGCTATAAATATACTAAATATTGGTCCTTTGTTACCATGCAAGAAAATAAGTATACAGTTAAATAAAACTATGGAAATACAAAATAACTTTGATTTTTTGTATGTAAAGAACGCGCAAATAGAAGCGACAAGAGAAAACATTAATGAAGGATAGAAGTATATACCATACCCTGTTCTGGTTAATTCGTATATTCTTCTTGGGCTAAGTATGTACTCTCTGAACTCCATCAACACTGGAAGGTAAATGATAAAAGCAAGGAAGGTGAATAACAATGAAGTAAACACATACCTTGGTTTATTTTTTGTGTTTGATTTGTTGTATATGGGTTTTCTTTGTGTGTAAAGATAAGAAATAACAAATGATGCTATGTATGTTATATAGCAAGTATAGAAAAACAAATATTCCACTGTATACTTCCGCACCTCTGAGAGGTATACAAATATACCTTCAAACACGTACAGTGTAGGCACTGTTATTATCAGGTATGGGACCATTACATTTATTATTTTCCCCTCAATTCTTACGGAAAGAGTATAGAGATAAACTATAAATAATAAGCATAATACAATGTATGAAATTATAAGCATATAGAGCCTTTAGAAAAAATGCTTAGTATTGAAAATATTAATAATATTGCCATCAGGCAAACAAGGTGTGGTACGGAAAATCTTCTGGCAAGATATTCTGAATCTGGTAGTCTATAATCATTACTCATCACTATCTTCCCGATATCAAAACCGTGTTATTGACATATTAACACTCATTAACACTCCTATCTACTGCGCCTCCGATAGCATGAAGCTATCAAGCGTTTGCAGCACAAACATCAAGCAATGTAAATGCTTTTGATAATTACGCATGATTGTTACTGTGTTTATATACAGCAGTATTCGAAGGTTCATCATGAGGTTCCCGAGTCCTGTAAAAGGCTATACAGAGAAAGGGCTATCACTCGACGAGTAACTCATCTCACATCGTGCCGCGACATACTTCAAGCAACACAGACGAATTACAAGTACGGCATCATAAGGGAGACGTTGCTAGTTATAGAAGCTTCATAGCAGCATGTAATGGCTCTTTGCTGGTATGTGCTTTGGAAAGTGGGTTTCGTATTGTGCGTTATCGCATGCTGCCAGGTCCCCATCTGAAGAATATAGATAGCGGTCGTCGAAAGCTATCTGATGTGAATGACTCATACGGTGGCAGTAAGTCGAGACTCAGAGTGACCATGTACATCATTAACGATACGCGTGCTGGGTAGTGTGTTGGGATTCAGGTTCTGTAGAACAGAAAGATGCAATCTCCCTTTTTTTAGTGTTACCATCGTCATGCCGGACGAAAATAGCGATTTTCGTCTGTGTCGAAGGTTGTGCGCCAATTTAGCAATGGTTGGCTAGATGGATACACAACTCACTGTCAATAAATTCATTTTCTCTTTGTATGTGATCTTGCGTATGGGTCACCACTGCAAATAAGGATATTACATGCCTGTTATTACTCTTCCTGATGGCAGCCAACGCCATTATGACCACCCTGTAAGCCCGATGGATGTTGCTCTGGACATTGGTCCTGGCCTGGCGAAAGCCACCATTGCGGGCCGTGTGAATGGCGAGCTGGTTGATGCTTCCGATCTGATTGAAAATGATGCGACGCTTTCCATCATCACCGCAAAAGATGAAGAGGGTCTGGAGATCATTCGTCACTCTTGCGCGCATCTGTTAGGTCACGCTATCAAGCAACTTTGGCCGCACACGAAAATGGCGATCGGCCCGGTTGTCGACAACGGTTTTTACTATGACGTTGATCTTGACCGCACGCTAACTCAGGAAGATGTCGAAGCGCTCGAAAAGCGGATGCATGAGCTCGCCGAGAAAAATTACGACGTTATCAAGAAGAAAGTCAGCTGGCACGAAGCGCGTGAAACCTTCGTGAAGCGTGGTGAAAGCTACAAAGTTTCCATTCTTGATGAAAACATTGCTCATGATGACAAGCCAGGCTTGTACCATCATGAAGAATATGTCGACATGTGTCGTGGTCCGCACGTGCCGAATATGCGTTTCTGCCATCACTTTAAACTGATGAAAACTGCCGGCGCATACTGGCGCGGTGACAGCAATAATAAGATGTTGCAACGTATTTACGGTACGGCATGGGCAGATAAAAAAGCCCTGAACGCTTATCTGCAGCGCCTGGAAGAGGCCGCAAAACGCGACCACCGTAAAATTGGTAAGCAGCTCGACCTGTATCATATGCAGGAAGAAGCGCCGGGCATGGTGTTCTGGCATAACGACGGCTGGACTATCTTCCGCGAGCTGGAGGTCTTTGTTCGTTCTAAACTCAAAGAGTACCAGTATCAAGAAGTTAAAGGCCCGTTCATGATGGACCGTGTGCTGTGGGAAAAAACCGGGCACTGGGACAACTATAAAGATGCGATGTTCACCACATCTTCAGAAAACCGCGAATATTGCATCAAGCCGATGAACTGCCCGGGCCACGTTCAGATCTTTAACCAGGGTCTGAAATCCTATCGTGATTTGCCGCTGCGTATGGCGGAATTCGGTAGCTGCCACCGTAACGAGCCATCAGGCGCGCTGCATGGTCTGATGCGCGTACGCGGCTTTACGCAGGATGATGCGCATATCTTCTGCACCGAAGAGCAGATCCGCGATGAAGTTAACGCTTGTATTCGTATGGTCTACGATATGTACAGCACCTTTGGCTTCGAGAAGATCGTCGTCAAGCTTTCCACTCGTCCTGACAAGCGTATCGGCAGCGATGAGATGTGGGATCGTGCTGAGGCGGATCTGGCGGTTGCGCTGGAAGAAAATAATATCCCGTTTGAGTATCAACTGGGTGAAGGCGCATTCTACGGTCCGAAAATTGAATTTACCTTATATGACTGCCTCGATCGTGCATGGCAGTGCGGTACAGTACAGCTGGACTTCTCCTTACCGTCTCGTCTGAGCGCCTCCTATGTAGGCGAAGACAACGAGCGTAAGGTGCCGGTAATGATTCACCGTGCGATTCTTGGGTCGATGGAACGCTTCATCGGTATCCTGACCGAAGAGTTCGCTGGTTTCTTCCCGACATGGCTCGCGCCTGTTCAGGTAGTCGTGATGAATATTACCGATTCGCAGTCTGAATACGTTAACGAATTGACGCAGAAACTACAAAATGCGGGCATTCGTGTAAAAGCAGACTTGAGAAATGAGAAGATTGGCTTTAAAATCCGCGAGCACACTTTACGTCGTGTCCCTTATATGTTGGTCTGTGGTGATAAAGAGGTGGAAGCAGGCAAAGTTGCCGTTCGCACCCGCCGCGGTAAAGACCTGGGCAGTCTGGACGTAAATGACGTGATTGAGAAGCTGCAACAAGAGATTCGCAGCCGCAGTCTTCAACAACTGGAGGAATAAAGTATTAAAGGCGGAAAACGAGTTCAAACGGCGCGTCCGAATCGTATTAATAGCGAAATTCGCGCGCAAGAAGTTCGCTTAACAGGTCTGGAAGGCGAGCAGCTTGGTATTGTGAGTCTGAGAGAAGCTCTGGAAAAAGCTGAAGAAGCCGGAGTAGACTTAGTCGAAATCAGCCCTAACGCCGAGCCGCCGGTTTGTCGTATAATGGATTACGGCAAATTCCTCTATGAAAAGAGTAAGTCTTCTAAGGAACAGAAGAAAAAGCAAAAAGTTATCCAGGTGAAGGAAATTAAATTCCGTCCTGGGACAGATGAAGGCGACTATCAGGTAAAACTCCGCAGCCTGATTCGCTTTCTCGAAGAGGGCGATAAGGCCAAAATCACGCTGCGTTTCCGCGGCCGTGAGATGGCCCACCAGCAAATCGGTATGGAAGTGCTTAATCGCGTGAAAGACGATTTGCAAGAACTGGCAGTGGTCGAATCCTTCCCAACGAAGATCGAAGGCCGTCAGATGATCATGGTGCTTGCTCCTAAGAAGAAACAGTAAGGCCTTCAAGTAACAATTCTGTGAAGCCTTCGGGCTTCACAGGTTTTGTTCGCCTATGTTTCGTTTATTAACAATGCGAAGTGGAAGTTATTAAAATGCCAAAAATTAAGACCGTACGCGGTGCTGCTAAGCGCTTCAAAAAAACCGGTAAAGGTGGTTTTAAGCACAAGCACGCTAACCTGCGTCACATTCTGACCAAAAAAGCGACTAAACGTAAACGTCACCTGCGTCCGAAAGCCATGGTTTCTAAAGGCGATCTGGGCCTGGTTATCGCGTGCCTGCCGTACGCATAAGCCGTTAACGTTTTTAACTTTTTAATTAGAATAGATACAGGAGAGCACATATGGCTCGCGTAAAACGTGGTGTAATTGCACGCGCACGTCACAAGAAAATTTTGAAACAAGCCAAAGGCTACTACGGTGCGCGTTCTCGCGTATACCGCGTTGCCTTCCAGGCAGTTATCAAAGCTGGTCAGTATGCTTACCGTGACCGTCGTCAACGTAAGCGTCAGTTCCGTCAACTGTGGATTGCGCGTATCAACGCAGCAGCACGTCAGAACGGTATTTCTTACAGCAAATTCATCAACGGCCTGAAAAAAGCCTCTGTTGAAATCGACCGTAAGATCCTGGCTGATATCGCCGTATTCGACAAAGTCGCGTTCACCGCGCTGGTTGAAAAAGCGAAAGCAGCTCTGGCATAAGCCAGTGAAAAGAGGGAGCCTGGCTCCCTCTCTTTTATTTACTGTTCAGTGAGTTGACAATTGACCTGTAACCCTTTTCAATAAAGGATATTCGGTTTTACCACATAAGGTAACGCAAGCATGAACGCTGCTATTTTCCGTTTCTTTTTTTACTTTAGCACCTGATCCCAGGAGGCTAGCGCGTGAAAAACGAAACGAAAAACAGCGCAAAAAAGCCTCCTGATGGAGGCTTTTTTTGTATCTGAAATCGAGAGATTACGTCCAATGAACCGGTGTCTTCACCGACACAATGAGGAAAACCATGTCACATCTCGCAGAGCTGGTTGCCAATGCAGCGGCCGCCATTAACCAGGCGTCAGATGTTGCCGCGTTAGACAATGTACGCGTCGAATATTTGGGCAAGAAAGGGCATTTAACCCTTCAGATGACGACCCTACGCGATCTGCCGCCGGAAGAGCGTCCGGCAGCCGGGGCAGTCATTAACGCCGCGAAAGAGCAGGTACAACAGGCTCTTAACGCGCGTAAAGCCGAGCTGGAAAGCGCAGCGCTTAACGCCCGTCTGGCCGCTGAAACCATCGATATCTCCCTGCCGGGGCGCCGTATTGAGAACGGCGGTCTGCATCCGGTCACGCGTACCATTGACCGTATTGAAAGTTTCTTCGGCGAGCTTGGTTTTACCGTGGCGACTGGCCCGGAAATCGAAGATGACTACCATAACTTCGATGCGTTAAACATTCCGGGTCATCATCCGGCCCGCGCCGATCATGATACCTTCTGGTTTGACGCGACCCGTCTGCTGCGGACCCAGACGTCTGGCGTCCAGATCCGGACGATGAAAGCGCAGCAACCGCCGATCCGTATTATTGCGCCGGGCCGTGTATACCGTAATGACTACGACCAGACGCATACTCCGATGTTCCATCAGATGGAAGGTCTGATTGTTGATACCAACATCAGCTTCACCAACCTCAAAGGTACGCTGCACGACTTCCTGCGTAATTTCTTTGAGGAGGATCTGCAGATTCGCTTCCGTCCTTCTTATTTTCCGTTTACCGAACCTTCTGCGGAAGTGGATGTGATGGGTAAAAACGGTAAATGGCTGGAGGTGCTGGGCTGCGGGATGGTGCATCCGAATGTGCTGCGTAATGTCGGTATCGATCCGGAAATCTATTCTGGCTTCGCTTTTGGTATGGGGATGGAACGTCTGACCATGTTGCGTTACGGCGTCACCGACCTGCGTTCATTCTTCGAAAACGATCTGCGTTTCCTTAAACAGTTTAAATAAAGGCAGGATAAAACAATGAAATTCAGCGAACTGTGGTTACGCGAGTGGGTTAACCCGGCAATTGATAGCGATGCGTTGGCTAACCAGATTACGATGGCTGGCCTGGAAGTAGACGGCGTTGAGCCGGTCGCGGGAAGCTTCAATGGCGTTGTGGTTGGGGAAGTGGTTGAGTGCGCCCAGCATCCGAACGCTGACAAATTGCGTGTAACGAAAGTCAACGTTGGCGGAGAACGCCTGTTGGATATCGTCTGCGGCGCGCCAAACTGTCGTCAGGGGCTGAAAGTAGCGGTGGCCACCATTGGCGCCATCCTGCCGGGCGATTTCAAAATTAAAGCGGCGAAACTGCGCGGCGAACCGTCTGAAGGGATGCTGTGCTCCTTCTCCGAACTGGGGATTTCCGACGATCACAGCGGCATTATCGAACTGCCGGCGGATGCGCCGCTGGGTACCGATATCCGTGAATACCTGAAGCTTGACGACAATACCATCGAAATTAGCGTCACGCCGAACCGTGCGGATTGCTTAGGTATCATCGGCGTTGCGCGCGATGTGGCGGTACTGAACAAAGCGCCGCTCCAGGAGCCTGAAATGGCGCCGGTTACGGCAACCATCAGCGATACGCTGCCGATTACAGTAGAGGCCGCTGATGCGTGTCCACGCTATCTGGGCCGGGTGGTAAAAGGCATCAATGTTAACGCGCCGACGCCGCTGTGGATGAAAGAGAAACTGCGTCGCTGCGGTATTCGCTCCATCGATGCGGTGGTTGACGTCACGAACTATGTGCTGCTCGAACTGGGTCAGCCAATGCATGCTTTCGATAAAGATCGCATTGATGGCGGTATTGTCGTGCGGATGGCAAAAGAGGGTGAAACCGTCGTCCTGCTGGACGGTAGCGAAGCGACGTTAAATGCGGACACGCTGGTGATCGCCGATCACCATAAGGCGCTGGGGATAGCCGGTATTTTTGGCGGCGAACATTCCGGCGTGAACGGCGAAACGCAAAATGTGCTGCTGGAGTGTGCGTACTTTAATCCGCTGTCTATCACCGGTCGCGCTCGCCGCCACGGTCTGCATACCGATGCGTCTCACCGCTACGAGCGCGGGGTGGACCCAGCGCTGCAATATAAAGCGATAGAGCGCGCTACTCGTCTGCTTCTTGATATCTGTGGCGGTGATGCGGGTCCGATAATTGATGTGAGCAACGAAGCAACGTTGCCGAAACGCGCCACCATTACTCTGCGTCGCAGTAAACTGGATCGCCTGATCGGGCATCATATTGCGGATGAGCAGGTCAGTGATATTCTGCGTCGTCTGGGCTGTGAAGTGACCGAAGGGCAGGACGAGTGGAAAGCCGTAGCGCCGACCTGGCGTTTCGATATGGAAATTGAAGAAGATCTGGTGGAAGAGGTTGCCCGCGTTTACGGCTATAACAATATTCCGGACGAGCCAATCCAGGCCGGTTTAATCATGGGGACGCACCGTGAAGCCGATCTGTCGTTGAAGCGGGTTAAAACCATGCTGAACGACAAAGGCTATCAGGAAGTGATTACCTATAGCTTTGTCGATCCTAAAGTACAACAGCTCATCCATCCAGGCGCAGAAGCGCTGCTGCTGCCAAACCCTATCTCCGTTGAGATGTCGGCGATGCGTCTGTCTCTGTGGAGCGGATTGTTGGCGACGGTGGTCTATAACCAAAACCGTCAGCAGAATCGCGTGCGTATTTTTGAAACCGGTTTACGTTTCGTTCCGGATACACAAGCCAATCTGGGTATTCGACAGGATCTGATGCTGGCTGGCGTGATTTGCGGTAACCGCTATGATGAGCACTGGAACCTGGCAAAAGAGACCGTTGATTTCTATGATTTGAAAGGCGATCTGGAAGCAGTACTGGATTTAACCGGCAAACTGGGTGATATCCAGTTTAAGGCGGAGATGAATCCGGCTCTGCATCCGGGACAGTCTGCGGCGATTTATCTGAAAGATGAACGTATTGGTTTTATTGGGGTTGTTCACCCTGAACTGGAACGTAAACTGGATCTGAATGGTCGTACGCTGGTGTTTGAACTGGAATGGAATAAGCTCGCAGACCGTATCGTGCCGCAGGCGCGGGAGATTTCACGCTTCCCGGCTAACCGTCGCGATATTGCGGTTGTTGTTGCAGAAAACGTTCCCGCAGCGGATATTTTATCCGAATGTAAGAAAGTTGGCGTAAATCAGGTAGTTGGCGTAAACTTATTTGACGTGTACCGCGGTAAGGGTGTTGCGGAGGGTTATAAGAGCCTCGCTATCAGCCTGATCCTTCAGGATACCAACCGTACACTCGAAGAAGAGGAGATTGCCGCTACCGTCGCCAAATGTGTAGAGGCATTAAAAGAGCGATTCCAGGCATCATTGAGGGATTGAACCTATGGCGCTTACAAAAGCTGAAATGTCAGAATATCTGTTTGATAAGCTTGGGCTTAGCAAGCGGGATGCCAAAGAACTGGTTGAACTGTTTTTCGAAGAGATCCGTCGTGCTCTGGAAAACGGTGAGCAGGTGAAACTCTCTGGTTTTGGTAACTTCGATCTGCGTGATAAAAATCAACGTCCGGGGCGTAACCCGAAAACGGGTGAAGATATTCCTATTACAGCACGGCGCGTGGTGACCTTCAGACCCGGGCAGAAGTTAAAGAGCCGGGTCGAAAACGCTTCGCCCAAAGAAGAGTAATCAGATCCAGGCATAACATCCATCAGGGTGTATTGCGGCAGATACGCTGCCATCCCGAAAGTAGATCAGCGGGATGACAGCGTATCTGTCAGCCTGAAAGATGACCCGTATAACTAAAAAGGCCGCATTGCGGCCTTTTTTCTTTCAAGTAAAGGATACCCACCGTAAAATCACGCTACCTCTTTTCAGCTGAATGGATAACATGCTGACTTTTGCCCGCCAACAACAGCGACGAAACGTTCGCTGGCTTCTGAGCCTGTCACTGCTGGTGCTACTGGCTACACTTCTGAGCTTATGCGCAGGCGAACAGTGGATTGCCCCCGGTGACTGGTTAAGCGCCCGGGGGGAACTGTTTGTCTGGCAAATTCGCCTTCCCCGCACGCTTGCGGTATTGCTGGTTGGCGCTGCGCTGGCGCTATCTGGCGCCGTGATGCAGGCGCTGTTTGAAAACCCACTTGCTGAACCGGGTCTGCTCGGCGTTTCGAATGGGGCCGGTGTTGGGCTTATTGCCGCCGTCTTACTGGGGCAGGGGCAACTGCCAGGATGGGCGCTGGGGCTGTGCGCTATAGCCGGCGCGCTCATTATTACGTTAATCCTGCTGCGTTTTGCGCGTCGCCATCTTTCTACCAGCCGCTTGTTGTTGGCGGGCGTCGCGCTAGGCATTATCTGTAGCGCGCTGATGACGTGGGCTATCTATTTTTCCACCTCTTTCGATCTGCGGCAATTAATGTACTGGATGATGGGAGGATTTGGCGGCGTTGACTGGCAGCAGAGCTGGCTAATGATTGCGCTCATCCCGGTACTGATCTGGATATGTTGCCAGTCGCAACCGCTGAATATGCTGGCACTAGGGGAAACCTCGGCGCGGCAGCTTGGCCTGCCGCTGTGGTTCTGGCGCAATTTGTTGGTCGTCGCCACCGGCTGGATGGTGGGCGTCAGCGTGGCGATGGCGGGGGCGATTGGTTTTATCGGTCTGGTTATTCCGCACATCCTGCGCTTATGTGGTTTAACCGATCACCGGGTTTTACTTCCCGGCTGCGCGCTGGCCGGGGCTATCGCCCTGCTATTGGCAGATGTGGTCGCCCGACTGGCGCTGGCGTCGGCTGAACTGCCTATCGGGGTGGTCACCGCCACATTGGGGGCACCAGTGTTTATCTGGCTGCTACTCAAATCCGCGCGTTAGCGCATCGGTAAACAACTGCTTTCATCATTCGCAGTCTATGATTAAAGGCTAACGATGAAACCCGCTATTCTACCGACATCAGGGAGACACCATGCAAAACTCGCTTCTTAATACTCACGTTACGACGATTGATGGAGAGGTCACTACACTTGAAAAATACGCCGGAAAAGTGCTGCTCATTGTAAACGTCGCCTCCAGATGTGGCCTGACGCCGCAATATGAACAGTTGGAAAATATCCAGAAGGCGTGGGCAGATCAGGGGTTTGTCGTGTTGGGTTTTCCCTGCAACCAGTTTATGGGGCAGGAGCCAGGCAGCGAAGAGGAGATTAAAACCTATTGTGCCAGCACCTGGGGCGTCACGTTCCCGATGTTCAGTAAAATTGATGTGAATGGCGACGCGCGCCATCCGCTGTATCAAAAACTGATAGCCGCTGCGCCAACGGCAGTCGCGCCGGAGAAGAGCGGCTTTTACGAACGGATGGTAAGCAAAGGCCGTACGCCACTCTATCCGGATGATATTCTGTGGAATTTTGAAAAATTTTTGGTAGGCCGGGATGGTCAGGTGGTACAGCGTTTTTCGCCGGATATGACGCCTGAAGATCCTATTGTGATGGAAAGCATAAAAATCGCGTTGGCAAAATAATGTCTCAATTGATGCAATTAAAGGATGTCGCCGAGAGCACCCGCCTGGGGCCGCTTTCCGGCGAAGTAAGCGCAGGAGAGATCCTTCATCTTGTCGGGCCGAACGGTGCCGGGAAAAGCACGCTACTGGCGCGTATGGCGGGGTTAACCTCCGGCGAGGGGAGCATCAGGTTTGGCGGAGCGCCGCTGGAGGCATGGGCGACGGCAACGCTTGCCCAACATCGCGCTTATCTTGCGCAACAGCAAAATCCGCCGTTCGCCATGCCGGTCTGGCATTACCTGACATTGCATCAACCTGATAAAACGCGAACCGGGCAGCTTAACGAGGTAGCCGATATGCTTGGATTGGGCGACAAACTGGGGCGAAGCGTGAATCAGCTTTCCGGTGGCGAGTGGCAGCGTGTTCGCCTTGCTGCCGTTGTACTACAAATTCATCCCGACGCTAATCCGGTCGGTCAATTATTGCTGCTTGATGAGCCGATGAACAGTCTCGATGTTGCGCAACAAAACGCTCTGGATCGGGTATTACATCATTTGTGTCAGGCAGGAATCGCGATTGTGATGAGTAGTCACGATCTGAACCACACGCTGCGCCATGCGCATAAAGCCTGGTTACTAAAGCGCGGTAAACTCATTGCCTGCGGCCGCCGGGAAGAGGTGCTCACCCCCTCTTATCTGGCGCAAGCCTACGGTCTGCGCTTTCGACGACTCGACGTCGAGGGGCATCCAATGCTCATTTCGGCCACTTAAGTAAAATCGTTTCTTGAAAAGCAGGTAATTTCGACGCTAAATTAATACCAAAATAAAAACAGAGGATTGTTGCGGCATGCGTTTTTGGCTTCTTGTTATCACAGCATTGTTCCTGGCAGGATGCAGTACTCATCGGGCACCGGCGCCAAATGCCAGATTATCAGACTCCATTACCGTCATTGCGGGTCTGAACGATCAGTTGCAGTCCTGGCGCGGTACGCCATACCGTTACGGCGGCATGAGTCGCAGAGGCGTGGACTGTTCCGGCTTTGTGGTAGTCACTATGCGCGACAAGTTTGATTTGCAGTTGCCTCGTGATACGCGTGAACAATCAAAAATCGGCACCAGAATCGATAAAGATGAATTGCTGCCCGGAGATTTGGTTTTCTTTAAAACCGGTTCGGGCGAAAGTGGTTTACATGTTGGTATTTACGATACAAATAATGAGTTTATTCATGCCTCTACCAGTCGTGGCGTGATGCGTTCATCGCTGGATAATGTGTACTGGCGAAAAAACTTCTGGCAGGCACGGCGAATTTAACCTCGCAGACGATATAAATTTTATAGTCTATTTTTAACATATCGCCGGTTGAACTTATGACATCTGTTGTCATCATATATAATGATATAACCGTAGCATTTACAAACGTACTTTTATTAAAAACGGGCGTGCTCACGCCCTGTTAAAAGTACAACATTGGATATTGGTTTATAATCAGAGTAAGTTAAAAAAAGGAACCGGTTCACCGGTAAACAAGAAAAATGATGACGCTTCAATTAGTATCTGAAGTTACGTCTGTTTCCGTCCGTAGTGACTGGATGGCGAATAGCGCCCTAACCATGGGACTGGCGTAATGATTGCTTCACTTGATGAGCTTTACCATTCCGAACTCTTTTTCCTTCCCGTCATGGATGAAAACGCTCGGCTTGTTGGTTTAGAGATTATTGCAACGTTTGCCGCTGAAGACGGCGCCGTGCGGATGCCGACTGAGTTGGTATCGCCTCGCCTTTCGGTGGAGGAACAATACTGTCTGTTTGTTGAAAAACTGGCGTTGTTAGAAACCTGTCAGCACTTTTTTATTCAGCATAAACTTATTGCATGGCTTAATTTACCGCCTGCAATTAGTGACTTATTATTATTAGATAGCGAACTTTTTTCCCGGGCAGCGCGCTTTCCGTTTCTTGAATTAGCTATAAATGAGAATTATCCTGGGTTAAACCAGGGCAAAAACAATGAAACGTTAGCTAATCTGGCAATGCATTTCCCATTAATGCTGGCAAATTTTGGGGCAGGCGAGGCGTCGACTAAAGCTATTTTCGATGGGCTTTTCAAACGAGTCATGTTGGATAAAAATTTTATTCAGCAGCGAGCTGAAATGATCTCATTCGAACCATTCATGCACGCTATTGTTGCCCAGATCTCCTCCAGCTGCGAGTCGCTGATGATTGCCGGTATTGATACTGAGGCGATGTTTGCGCGCGCAGCGCCATTGGGGTTTAGCGCATTCCAGGGCGGACTATGGCCTTCGGTGCCGGTAAGCCAGCTCATTAAACTCGTTCAGCGATAACCTTTCTGTTTGCCGGTGTTTAACCGGTGATTAACCGTCTACACTGAAGACAGGAGGCCCTATGACCCTGTCTTTTACTGCCCGTTGGCGCGATGAATTGCCAGCAACGTATACCGCGCTTTTACCCACACCGTTAAAAAATGCGCGACTGATTTGGTATAACGACGAACTGGTGCAGCAGTTAGCCATTCCCGCTTCGTTATTTGACGCTACCAATGGCGCTGGCGTTTGGGGCGGCGAAACCTTATTACCCGGTATGTCGCCTGTCGCGCAGGTATATAGCGGGCATCAGTTCGGCGTCTGGGCGGGGCAACTCGGCGACGGACGCGGTATTTTGCTGGGCGAACAGCTCCTGGCGGATGGCTCGACCCTCGACTGGCATCTGAAAGGCGCCGGATTAACACCCTATTCGCGAATGGGGGATGGGCGCGCCGTCCTGCGTTCAACCATACGAGAAAGTCTTGCCAGCGAAGCCATGCATTATCTGGGTATTCCCACGACGCGCGCGTTATCTATCGTAGCCAGCGATACGCCGGTTCAGCGAGAGACGCAGGAAACGGGCGCGATGTTAATGCGTCTGGCGCAAAGTCATATGCGTTTTGGTCATTTCGAACATTTCTACTACCGCCGTGAGCCGGAAAAAGTTCAGCAACTGGCTGATTTCGCTATTCGTCATTACTGGCCGCAATGGCAGGATGTCCCGGAAAAATATGCTTTGTGGTTTGAAGAGGTGGCGGCGCGTACCGGAAGACTCATCGCCGAGTGGCAAACCGTCGGTTTTTCGCACGGCGTTATGAATACGGATAACATGTCGATTCTGGGGCTGACCATCGACTATGGTCCCTTTGGTTTTCTCGATGACTACGATCCCGGCTTCATTGGTAACCATTCCGATCATCAGGGACGTTACCGCTTCGATAATCAACCGTCGGTGGCGCTGTGGAATTTACAACGTCTGGCGCAGACGTTAACCCCTTTTATTGAGATCGACGCGTTAAACAGAGCGCTGGATCGCTACCAGGACGCGTTGTTAACGCACTATGGGCAGCGAATGCGCCAGAAGCTGGGCTTCTTTACCGAGCAAAAAGACGATAACGCTTTACTGAATGAATTATTTAGTCTGATGGCGCACGAAGGGAGTGACTATACCCGTACATTTCGGATGTTAAGCCATACGGAGCAACAGAGCGCTTCCTCGCCGTTGCGGGATACGTTTATCGATCGCGCGGCGTTCGATGCCTGGTTCGACCGCTACCGGGCGCGATTGCGCACAGAGGCGGTGGATGACGCGCTGCGCCAGCAGCAGATGCAACGCGTGAATCCTGCGGTTGTGTTGCGCAACTGGCTGGCGCAACGCGCGATAGATGCGGCTGAACAGGGAGACATGGCGGAACTGCATCGGTTGCATGAAGTTTTACGTCAACCTTTTACCGATCGAGATGATGACTATGCCAGCCGACCGCCGGAGTGGGGAAAGCGGCTGGAGGTCAGTTGTTCAAGTTAGCCTGACGCCAGCAGCATCGTCTGCTGGCGGGAGCGCTATTTGGTTAACAGTAGCTTCCCGGCCTGAGTTTTGCGCAACAGATACTCCTGACCGTTGTGATCGATAATGACTTTGCCGTCCGGACCTAATAGCGCCTGACTGTTGACGCGCCGTTCAGCGGCAGGGAGAAGCGTTTCATTGTCCATTTCCTTAGGGTGAGGCAGCTCGGTGTTATCCATACGCGACATGTTATTTATTAATAATCAAACTCACAATGATTATTATTATCAATAATTAATGCGATAACAGCAAGTGCTAATTCTGCGGAGTGATATACGCGCGGGGAGAGAAAAGGGCGGGTAACGCATCGAAGAAACGCCCATCCCGGCAGGATGGGCGAGCTATTAAAAGCGGCTGTCTACCGCTGCGGCCAGTTTTTCCAACAGAACTTCCGTATCTTCCCAGTTCAGGCAAGGATCGGTAATGGACTGACCATAGATTAATGGTTGACCGCTGATAATTTTTTGCGTGCCTTCCCGTAAAAAACTCTCGGCCATAATCCCGGCAATTGCCGTGGAGCCATTACGAATCTGCTGGCAAATATCATCACATACCTCCAACTGGCGGCGATGCTGTTTTTGACAGTTGCCGTGGCTGAAGTCGACGACCAGATGTTCCGGCAGATCAAATTCATGCAACGTGTCGCAGGCGGCGGCAATATCTTCAGCGTGGTAGTTCGGTTTTTTACCGCCGCGCATGATGATGTGCCCATACGGGTTGCCACTCGTCTGGTAGATGGTCATCTGTCCGTCTTTATCCGGCGAGAGAAACATATGGCTGGCGCGGGAGGCGCGAATAGCGTCAACGGCAATGCGAGTATTGCCATCCGTACCATTTTTAAAGCCGACCGGACAAGAGAGCGCAGAAGCCATTTCCCGATGGATTTGGCTTTCGGTGGTACGCGCGCCAATCGCTCCCCAACTGATCAGATCGGCAATAAACTGGCCGGTGACCATATCAAGAAATTCTGTGGCGGTCGGTACTCCCAGTTCGTTCACCTGCAATAGCAAGCGACGCGCCAGTTCAAGCCCATAATTGACGCGGTAACTTCCATTCAAGTCGGGATCGGAAATCAGGCCTTTCCATCCCACAACGGTGCGCGGTTTTTCAAAATAGGTGCGCATGACGATCTCCAGACGCGCCTGATGCTTTTGGCGTTGTGCCTGGAGCTGCGTCGCGTATTCCATGGCGGCATTCAGATCGTGAATCGAACAGGGGCCAATGACGACCAGTAGCCGTGGATCTTCACCATTTAAAATCTTTTCTATCCGGCGTCGGGAGTCGGTAACGTGACTGGCGACGGAGGACGATACAGGATACCGCTGCGCGAGTTCGGTCGGTGTTACCAGGCTGTCGATACGCGCAGTACGGAGTTCGTCGGTTCTGTTCATTACAAGTCTCAGAAATTTGTTGCTTCAACGGCAGGACTACCGGGAAGTGATGGGCATCACGATAAACCAATCCCTGCTGATTTCAAGTGCGAGGCGTGTCACACCTCGCAGGCAGAACGGCATGATAACAAAAACCAACCCATTAAACTAGTTTGCTAGTACATCCTGCGGTTAAGCCCCATAATGTCGAGAATCTTGGTGGCTATCTCTTCAACGGAATAATTGGTGCTGTTCAGGCAGGGGATCTGATTCTTACGATACAGCGCTTCGACCTCCGCCACTTCCATGCGGCACTGACGCAACGAGGCATAGCGACTGTTTTCACGGCGTTCTTCGCGAATTGCCGCCAGGCGTTCAGGGTCAATTGTCAGGCCGAACAGTTTATGTTGTAGCGGTTTTAACGATGTGGGCAGCGTCAAATTATCCATATCATCGGCGATGAAAGGGTAGTTAGCCGCACGAATACCGAATTGCATCGCCAGATAGAGGCTGGTGGGCGTTTTTCCACAGCGCGAAACGCCAAGCAAAATGACCTGAGCCTGATCGAGGTTGCGCAATGAAATGCCATCATCATGCGCCAGGGTATAATCGATAGCGGCAATACGGGCGTCATACTTGTTCAGGTTACCCGGATTAAGCCCATGAGTACGATGAGCGATCGGCGTCGGATCCAGTTTCATCTCCTGCTGAAGCGGCGCCACCAGCGCCTGGACGATATCCTGGCAGAAACCTTCGCTCTGTAAGATGATGGCGCGAATTTCAGGTAAAACAATCGAGTAAAACACCAGCGGGCGAACGCCGGTTTGCTGATAAATGGCGTCAATTTGGTCTTTGACGGCGCGGGCGCGACTTTCGTTTTCCACGAATGGCAGCGTGATGCTGCTGATCGTCACCGGAAACTGCGACATGACCGCGTGACCCAGGACCTCGGCGGTGATGGCGGTACCATCAGAAATATAGAAAACATGGCGATCAACAACATTATCCATTCTGTTCATCCTGAAGAGTAAACATAATTATCTGAAAGCATAAATTAAAAGTAACGGGAAACGTATAACTTGTCGCTTATTTTATAAAATGACAGGCGCTTTTTATAATTAATGAAAAGTGTGTTTCATTTCCTGGAAACGCAGTTTATACCGGGGGTTATTCAGGGAATGCCGTGCTATGCGCGGGTTTGCGCAACTACGTAAACAATCTGAAAAAATGAAAAAATAAATTTGCTTGAACGATTCACCGTTTTTTTCGCGGGTTTAAGTATGCCAGGATAAATACGCAACTATGTGTTTCTTAAACTCGTTCATTTATCACAAAAGGATTGTTCGATGTCCAACAATGGCTCGTCACCGCTGGTGCTTTGGTATAACCAACTCGGCATGAATGATGTAGACAGAGTTGGGGGCAAAAATGCCTCCCTGGGTGAAATGATTACTAACCTTTCCGGCATGGGCGTATCCGTTCCGAATGGTTTTGCAACCACTGCCGATGCGTTTAACCAGTTTTTGGATCAAAGCGGCGTAAACCAGCGCATTTATGAGCTGCTGGATAAGACAGATATTGATGATGTCTCCCAGCTGGCGAAAGCGGGCGCGCAGATCCGCCAGTGGATTATCGACACTCCTTTCCAGCCGGCGCTGGAAAACGCCATCCGCGATGCCTATGCGCAGCTTTCGTCGGATGATGAAAATGCCTCTTTTGCCGTGCGTTCCTCCGCCACGGCGGAAGACATGCCAGATGCTTCGTTTGCGGGTCAACAGGAAACGTTTCTTAACGTTCAGGGCTTCGATGCGGTACTGGTGGCAGTGAAACACGTATTTGCTTCTCTGTTTAACGATCGCGCCATCTCTTATCGCGTTCACCAGGGATATGATCATCGCGGCGTAGCGCTTTCCGCTGGCGTGCAGCGGATGGTTCGCTCCGATCTCGCCTCGTCAGGGGTGATGTTCTCTATCGATACCGAATCCGGCTTTGACCAGGTGGTCTTTATCACCTCGGCATGGGGACTGGGTGAAATGGTGGTGCAGGGCGCGGTTAACCCGGATGAATTTTATGTCCATAAGCCAACCCTGGCGGCAGGCCGTCCGGCCATCGTACGCCGCACCATGGGGTCGAAAAAAATCCGCATGGTTTACGCCGCCACCCAGGAGCACGGCAAGCAAGTGAAGATTGAAGATGTGCCGCAGGAACAGCGCGACATTTTCTCGCTCACCAACGAAGAAGTGCAGGAACTGGCGAAACAAGCGGTGCAGATTGAGCAGCACTATGGTCGTCCGATGGATATCGAATGGGCGAAAGACGGTCATACCGGTAAGCTCTTTATTGTGCAGGCACGTCCGGAAACCGTGCGCTCCCGTGGCCAGGTGATGGAGCGTTATACGCTACATGCGCAGGGGAAAATCATTGCCGAAGGTCGCGCCATTGGTCATCGTATCGGCGCAGGTACGGTAAAAGTTATTCACGATATCGGCGAAATGAACCGTATTGAGCCTGGCGATGTGCTTGTCACCGATATGACCGACCCGGACTGGGAACCGATCATGAAAAAAGCGGCGGCGATTGTCACTAACCGTGGCGGGCGCACCTGTCACGCGGCGATTATCGCCCGCGAATTGGGCATTCCGGCGGTAGTCGGCTGCGGCGACGCCACCGAACGCATGAAAGATGGCGAAAAAGTAACCGTCTCCTGTGCAGAAGGTGATACCGGTTATGTGTATGCCGACATGCTGGATTTCAGCGTAAAAAGCTCCAGCGTAGATACCATGCCAGAGCTACCGCTGAAGGTCATGATGAACGTCGGCAACCCGGACAGGGCATTTGACTT
Source organism: Salmonella sp. SJTUF15570 (assembly GCF_043357055.1). NCBI lineage: Bacteria > Pseudomonadati > Pseudomonadota > Gammaproteobacteria > Enterobacterales > Enterobacteriaceae > Salmonella > Salmonella sp. SJTUF15570. Next base: position 19,804 of record NZ_JBEUKJ010000005.1, read on the forward strand.
TGCCTGCCTGCCGAATGAAGGTGTAGGTCTGGCGCGACTGGAATTCATCATTAACCGTATGATTGGCGTTCACCCGCGTGCGCTGCTGGAGTTTGACGACCAGGATGCCGCGCTGCAAAACGACATTCGTGAGATGATGAAAGGGTTTGACTCGCCGCGTGAATTTTACGTTGGTCGACTGACGGAAGGGATCGCGACGTTAGGCGCCGCCTTCTACCCGAAACGCGTTATCGTTCGCCTGTCTGACTTTAAGTCCAACGAATACGCCAACCTGGTCGGCGGCGAACGTTATGAGCCGCATGAAGAAAACCCGATGCTGGGCTTCCGCGGCGCGGGTCGTTACGTCGCAGAAAGTTTCCGCGATTGTTTTGCGCTGGAATGCGAAGCGGTGAAACGCGTGCGCAACGATATGGGCCTTACCAACGTCGAAATCATGATCCCATTCGTGCGGACGGTCGACCAGGCGAAAGCGGTCATCGAAGAGCTGGCGCGCCAGGGGCTTAAACGCGGCGAGAACGGGCTGAAGATCATCATGATGTGCGAGATCCCGTCCAATGCCTTGCTGGCTGAACAGTTCCTCGAGTATTTTGATGGCTTCTCGATTGGTTCTAACGACATGACGCAGCTGGCGCTGGGGCTGGATCGCGATTCCGGCGTGGTGTCTGAACTGTTTGACGAGCGTAACGACGCGGTGAAAGCGCTGCTGTCGATGGCGATCCGCGCGGCGAAAAAACAGGGCAAATATGTTGGAATTTGCGGTCAGGGTCCGTCCGACCATGAAGACTTTGCCGCCTGGCTGATGGAAGAGGGGATCGACAGCCTGTCGCTGAACCCGGACACCGTGGTTCAGACCTGGCTGAGTCTGGCGGAACTGAAGAAGTAATGTGATACCGGATGGCGGCGTTAACGTCGCCATCCGGCAATTTATACCGCGGTGTGCTCCTGGCGCAGCCGCTCAATAATATCCTGCCGCAACAGAAACTTCTGCACTTTGCCAGAGGCGGTTCTGGGCAGTTTTTCTACGATGACGATCCGTTCCGGATATTTATACTTCGCTACCCGTTTTCGACTGAAAAAAGCGATCACCTCTTCCAGCGTCAGCGAAAGGTGCGGCGGTTTTAAGACTACATACGCGCATGAACGTTCGCCTAAGCGTTCATCAGGCATAGCAACGACGCAAGCATCGTGTATGCGGGGGTGTTGCAATAAAATATCCTCCACCTCGCGACTGCTGATATTTTCACCTCCACGTATAATTATATCCTTTTTGCGCCCGGTAATTTTGATATAACCGTCTTCATCCATGCGGCAGAGGTCGCCGCTGTAATACCAGCCCTCGTTATCCAGTGCGCGGGCGGTAAGTTCCGGCTCGTCCAGGTATCCCATAAAAACGTTCGGCCCGCGCGAGGCTTCTTCGCCTTCGTGGCCTGCTGGAAGCGTATTGCGATCTTCATCCACGATTTTAATTTCTACACCGGTGGCGGCATAACCATCGGTATTCATCATGCGTGAAGTCGAATCACCCAGATTAACCATCGAGTGTGGAGAACTTTCTGTAGAACCGTAAATACTCAATAATTTGATACCGCGCTGCTGGCAGTCGCGGGCAACCTTTTTGGGAATAGTCGTGCCGCCGCATAAGAAGAATCGCAGTGAGGAGAGGTCGGCAGGCTGTTGCTCAACGGCACAAAGCAGATCGTAAATAAACGGCGTCGCGCCTGACATACAGGTACAGCGTTGCTGCGCTAATAAGGTAAGGCAGGCTTCTGGGGTAAAGATGTCCAGCAATACGCTACGCGCCCCGATTAAAAAGGGCGCGGTGACGCCGTGTAAAAATCCGGTGGCGTGGCCCAGTGGCGCAGGCATCAGGAACACATCTTGCCAGGTTAAATTCAACCGCGCGCAATACGCCCGTTCGCTGGCAAGAATATTATTGTGGGTCAACATCACCCCTTTCGGCATTCCTTCTGTGCCGGAGGTAAACAGCACTGCCGCCAGTTCATCACCGTGAATGTTAATGTCTGACTGCAACGGTTCGCTGCGGTCGATGATTTGACTAAGCGCAAGCGCTGTGGTGGCAGGCGCCAGTTTATCCACGCCGACAATATGCGTCAGATGGCGCAGTTGATTTTGTAGCGGAAGGATAAGATCGACCGGACGATTCTGTTTGAATACGGTGGGGGCGAAGAATATTTTAGCCTGACATTTGTTCAGCACCCAAACCAGCTCTGCTTCTCGCCAGGCGGGAAGCAGCGGGACAGATACCGCGCCCGTTTTCAGGCAGGCCAGATAAATGAGGGTAAACTCACACCAGCCCGGAAGCTGAAAGGCCACGCGATCGCCCGGTTGAATCCCCTGAGACAGTAACCAGTTTGCCAGGCGGCTTGCCGCGCAGTCGAGCGCGGCGTAGGTCCAGGACGCGCCATGATTATCGACCACGGCGATTTTATCGGGTACGGCGCGTGCGGTTTGCCGCCAGTAGTCGCCCAGTGAAGCATCGCCCCAGTAGCCGGACTCGCGATAGGTTTTCCGCCTTGCGGCGTCAAACGTTAATGTAACACTCATTGACTTGTTCTCTATTAATACAAATGACGTAATCTCCGGGGGCAAACCGAATAAGACGCCGTAGCGTCGTTATCCGGTGTTTCAGAGCGTCAGCCGTAGCGAAACTCAACGCCGAACGTTCCCGCCGGGTATTCCCATTTTTCGAGAAGAGTATTGCCGCAGAGAACCCTGCAGGTCCCGCATTCCAGGCAGCCCGCGGAGTCAAAATGAATATTTCCCGCATCGTCCAGCTTATAGAGTCCGGCAGGGCAGGCTTTTATTAATTTATTAAACTCCAGCATGTCAGGCGAGGAGCGCAAAATGATATGTGGGTGTCCTTCATCTACGTAAAATTTATTTACGCCCAATTTGACGTCAACATTCACCTTATTGTCCGAACTCATAATGCCGTAGCCCCTTTTATGCCGTCTTTTAATAGATTCACCAGTCCAATTTTTTTCGCATGTGACAGGATAGTTTTACGCAACGGTGGGACTGGACCGCCATCAACGGTGAACAGATCGCCCACAATGTTTGCCGCCATTCGCGGGTACTCGGTAAAAAGCCGTGGGTTTTCCATTAATCCGGGGAGTTTGCGGAAATGCCGCATATCGCGTAACACGCCGTTTTTCTCCAGCGCGCGTTTGTAACCGGCAAGACTCGCGGCGGAAAAATCTTGCCGCGCTTTAGCGTCAATGGCGGTTTGAGCGGCCGCTTGCGCGGACGCGATGGCTAAATCCATGCCGCGGACGGTATAGCCGAGATTCAGACAAAGACCGGCGGCGTCGCCGACAATCATCACGCCGTCATTTACCAGCTCCGGCATCATTGCTATGCCGCCTTCGGGCACCATATGAGCGGAGTATTCGAGCAGCGTTCCCCCCTGAATCAAAGGGCGTATCGCCGGATGCTGTTTAAAATCTTCCAGCATTTGCGGTACGCTTTTGGTCGCGTGAGCAATGTCGCCCAGGCCACATACCAGCCCCAGAGAAACCGAATCGCGGTTGGTATAAAGAAATCCGCCGCCCATGAGCCCGTTGGAGGGCGCGCCAGCGAATAACCAGGCGGCGCCTTCATGGGACGCCAGATTAAAGCGCTCTTCAATAAGTGCCGGAGAGAGCCCAATCAACTCTTTTACGCCGACGGCATAGTGATGCGCAGAAGAGGCAGGCACCATGTCCAGTGAACGGCCCAGCATGGAATTCACGCCGTCCGCGAGAATCACAATATTCGCATCAAGAATATCATCCCCGGCCTGAACGCCAGTGACGCGATTGCCTTCACGTACCAGAGCGTCGACCCGTACACCTGGGATAAACTGCGCGCCAGCCTGCTCCGCCTGCGCCATTAGCCACGGGTCCAGTTTGTTGCGCAGTACGGTATATGACGTAAGGGGCGGAGTAGGGGGCGCGCGGTGAAAATCAAGTGTGACGGCGCTTTCTTCGGTTAAAAAGGAGATTTTTTCACGGGTAACGACACGTTCGATGGGGGCGGACGTTGCGAATCCCGGCATAATACTTTCGATACTGTGAGCGTAGAGCCGCCCACCGGTCATATTTTTGCTGCCCGCGCTGTTTCCGCGTTCAATAACCAGTACATCCAGTCCCGCTTTTGCCATCACATACGCGGCGACCGTTCCTGCTACGCCTGCGCCCACCACAATAGCGTCAAATTTATCATCCGACATGCTTTATGCTCCTTTCCCGCCGTATCGACGACGGGAGATGTGCGTTGAAAAAGGAATTAGCGGCTTAACTGGTCGATGAGGGCAGGAACAACCTTATAGATATCGCCCACCAGACCATAATCGGCATAATTGAAAATGGGCGCGTTTTTATCTTTGTTAATTGCGACAATAATTTTTGCGCCGTTTCCACCCACCATATGTTGAATTTGGCCGGAAATGCCCAGCGTCAGATAGAGATCGGATTTCAACAGAACGCCGGATACGCCAATATAACGCTCGCGTTCCATCCAGTTTTCACCTTCCGCAATGGGGCGGGAACAGCCCACTTCTGCGCCGAGGACGGTCGCCAGTTTATGCACCATATCCAGATCGCTTTGCGCCGCCAGGCCTCGTCCTACGCCGATGACCCGTTTGGCTTTGCTCAAATCGACGCTGCTTAACGATTTCGCGCGCCGCTGCTGGCACAATACCTCGTGGCGTGGGGCAATATATGCCAGCGTGGTCTGCGGGCAAGTATGACCGGGGAGAGGGGCGGCGGGTTCCAGCACGCCGGGTGCCAGCGTAATAATCGCCTGCGGGCTGTTTAATTTCTCTTTGCCGAAAGCAAGTCCGCCGTACATGCGATGCTCTGCGTGTAGCGTCCCGTCGAGGAGGTCAATAGACGTCGCGTCGTTCACCATCACGGCGTCAAGCTGGATGCTCAGCCGGGCGCCCAGCGCTTTACAGCGCTTGGTCGCCGCCATGAGCAGCAGCCCATTTTGGTCGCCTAATAACGAGGCCAGCGTTTCGGCATAGTTTTCCACGCGCTGCAAATCCGTATGCGATTCAAGAATGACTATCTCATCAGCGCCAAGCGCTTTCACGTAGTCGATCTCCGTGTTTCCTTGCACGATGGCGTAAACTTTTTCTCCCCACTGCCGCGCGCCGGTCATTAATTCGGCATAACGCTCTACGTTATCGCTAAATACCCATACGTTAGCTAAATGATTCATGATAATTTTTCTCCGTTGGGTTTAGTTCAGGGATTTTTTCAAATGGTCGGCCAGTGCGGTAATGGCTTCCGGCGAATCGTTATCGAGAATGATATGCTTGCGTTCTGTCTGCGGCGGTACCGAGATGGCGACCAGTTCCGCCATTGGCGTGGTTGGGGTCCAGTGGATATCGCTCGCCAGCCACGACGTAACGGCTTTTTTCCCGGCGCCGAGAATGGCTTTCATTGACGGGATGCGTGGAACGTTAATATCTGAGGTCACGCAAAGCACCGCGGGCAGCGTGAGCTCGATAATTTCAACGTCTTCTTCCAGTGTGCGTTCAACGATGATTTTGTCGCCGTCGCGTTGAATATGGCTTACTGCGTTGATGACGGGGAGTTTCAGGAGTTCGCCAGTCAGCAGGCCCACTTGTTGGGCATAAATATCGCCGGAGCCCTCTTCAAAGAGCAGCAGGTCAAAGCCGATTTTCTCCGCCGCGGATGCTAGCGCCAGCGCGGTTTCTTTGGGCAGGGCGTGCTCCAGTTGCGCATCCTGAACCATAAAAAGCGCATCTGGCCCGCGGGATAACACATCTTTGCGGACTTTTGAATTTTGTAACAGAGAGCCGCCGACGGTGAGCGCGGCGATCTCGTCGCCATCGCCAGCTAACTGCGCGGCGGCCTCAATTGCATTTAAATCAAACTGGCTGATTTTGGCCTCGGCACGATCAAAATTGAGCGAATGCTCCGGGGTCACGGTAATGTCCTGTTCTTCAGGCACCAACTTAAAGCAGGTTATTATTTTCATTGCATCTCCAGTGAGTCGCGTGCGGATAAGTAACGTAAATCTGACTGAAAATAGTCTGCGGCAGTCTGAAGAGGTTTTCGATGGGTCAATCTGTTTTCCTTGCCAACAATCTTGCACGAAAAATCTGCGAACAGAGAATCGTTAGCAACCATCTGAAAAAGGCGTCATAAAAATATAAATACGGTAGTGAGAATAATAAGTGCGAAGCATATCATCATTTTTTAACATGAAACGTGCGATGTTGTTTCTGTGAGGTTAAAAGAAAACATCAAAGATATGTCGGCTATGTATTTTTGTCTGATAATACGCTATCGACAGGTAATCTGAGCTGTCTGCAAAAGAACATAATATCTTGCATTCGGAACGAATAATCTTGTTTTGCTGGTAATCTCCACGGTTGTACAACACTGACGCTCGCTTTATTTTATCTTGGTTATCTTTTTAAACCTGACAGAGGTTATTATGTATCAGCGCTGTTTTGACTCCGCCGCGGAGACGATTTTTGAACAGGACAAGACCCCTCGATTTTCACGTTTTGTCATTAGCGATGATCCAAACTGGGAGTCTGGCCATCATATGCATGATAATGAAACAGAGCTTATTTACGTCAAAAAAGGGATAGCCAGGTTAATTATTGACTCTTCACTCTACGTCGCGCATGCGGACGATATTGTCGTCGTTGAGCGGGGGCGGCTACACGCTGTAGCATCCGACAGCAATTCGCCGGCTACCACCTATACCTGTGCGCTGTATGGGTTTTGTTTTCCAGGTTGGGAAGAAAACCAACTATTGCAGAGTCATTCCTGTCCGGTGGTTTCCGTGGTTCAGGGGAAAGAGGTCATTAAAAGTATCTTTAATGAATTAAGCGTGTTACTTCCGCAGGGGAAAAACGTATTGGCTTCCTCTGTATACGATGCATTTGCTTACACTCTGACCGCACTTTACTATGAAAATTTTAAAAATGCCTATCGTTCTGAACAAGGCTACATTAAAAAAGATGTATTAATTAAGGATGTGCTTGTTTATCTCAATAATAATTATCGTGAAAAAATCACGCTTGACCAGCTATCGAAAAAATTTCGCGCCAGCGTCAGTTATATATGCCATGAATTTGCCAAAGAATATCATATATCCCCTATCAACTATGTTATTCAACGACGTATGACCGAGGCCAAGTTTGCGCTGACAAACACTGAGTCGCCACTGGCAGAAATTTCATGGCGGGTAGGATATGAAAATGTGGACCATTTTGCCAAATTGTTTATGCGGCATGTAGGATGTTCTCCCAACGATTATCGTAAGCAATTTAAAAATAGTCTGGTTGAGCAGGCGTATTTGCTGCCAAATACCTGACGGCGAAATTTATCTGATTTATTCGGCCTGATGCCGTAAAGCAGTCAGGCCGAATAAGACGTTCCGGTACGATCCTTACTTGTTCTGATAGTCTTTCAGAATTTGGCGTCCTGCCACATAGATCATAATTTCATCCGTGCCGCCACCGATACGTTCGCAGCGAACATCGCGCCAGAAGCGGGAGACACGGGCTTCGTCAGTATAACCAAGCCCACCCATAATCTGAATCGCATCGTCAATCACTTCCATCGCTGTGCGTGCGCAGTACAGCTTAGCCAGCGCGGCGCTGGTACGCAGTGACTCTTCCCGATCGGCCTGCCAGGCGACTTTCAACACCATATTGCGCATGTTTTCGATTTTGATGGCCATTAACGCCAGCTTTTCCTGGATCATCTGGTTATGGCCGATGGGTTTACCAAAGGCGATACGCTGGTTGGCGTAACGGGCGGCATCTTCAAATGCGCATTCGGCGAAACCTGTACTGCGCGCCGCATTAATCAAACGCTCCATCTCAAAATTGTACATGACATTGAGGAAACCCATGCCTTCTTCACCGACCCGGTCGCTTTCGTCCACCTCGACATTATCGAGATAAACTTCGCATGTACTCAACATGTGCCAGCCAATTTTGTGCAGCGGATTAATCTTTATGCCCGGTTTATTTGAGTCCACCCACCAAAGCGTGAACGCTTTTTTAGGATCTTTTGGCTCCGTATCGCGCGCCAGAACCAGCATGTAAGGATATTCTTTTGCACCGGTGATAAATGTTTTTTGGCCGTTAAGATAAACCTTGCCGTTTTTACGCGTCCAGGTTGTTGTGGCGCTATTATTATCAGAGCCCGCGCCAGGTTCTGTTAAGGCTAGCGCATATGCTGGATCGCCGGTGGCCAGAGTACTTTCTGCTGTTTTACGCAGTTGTTCTGCGGAACCAAAACGGCGCATACTGTGAATGCATTGGCCGTTGGTAATCAAAAAGGCCGGAGCGCCGCATTTTGAGATTTCCATCAGCGCCAGCATTTGCGTTACATAGTCAGCCGGAATGCCGCCGAATTCTTCCGGGACGCCCAGCATCGAAATACCGTTTTCCGCCAGCGCCTGCATAAATTCTTTGGGATAGGTGCCCGTTTGATCGCAGGTACGGAAATACTCTTCCGGAAAATTGCTGGTGATTAACTCGCGAATACTGGCCAGTAATAGTTCTTGTTCTTCAGTTAATGAAAAATCCATATTTGTACTCCTTTTAATGTGTTGCGTCAGGAAGCGTGAATCCCATAGTGCTATCGGTAAATAATCTTGTGTCCATCAGTTTTAAATCTGGTGAGATAACCGGTGAAAAATCCATCTTGTCAAGAATATCCCGTTGCAGATCGACGCCAGGCGCAATTTCAATTAAATGCAGGCCATCTTGTTTGAGAGTGAAAACCGCACGTTCAGTGATGTAACGCACGTCTAACCCGCGCTCAAGCGCAATTTTTCCACTGAACGTAATTTCCGGCAGTTCGCTGACGAATTTTTTCACGCGACCTTCCTGCAGAATATTTAATTTGCCATCGGTAATTTCAGTTTTTAAACTTCCGGCCGTCAGAGTTCCGCAGAAAATAATTTTTTGCGACGTTGCGCTAATATCGATAAACCCGCCGGTGCCCATAATTTTGCCGTTGAATTTATGTACACCGACATTACCGTGTTGATCCACTTCGGCAAAACTTAAATAGCAGACATCGAGCCCACCGCCGTGATAAAAATCAAATTGTGAGGTCATATCAAGGATCGCGCGGGTGTTGACATTAGCGCCGAAGGCCACGCCCTGAGAGGTAATACCGCCCACCGGGCCAGTTTCTACGGTCAGCACGAAGTCATCGGCGCAGCCTTCCTCGCGAGCGACCAGACCAATACCGTCGGCAATGCCTACGCCCACATTGCCTACCGCGCCTTTACGCATTTCAAACAGCGCGCGTCGGGCTACCAGCTTGCGCTGATTAAGAGGCAGGGTAAGCTGGGTACTATCATCAAGAGTAAAATCTCCGGAGATAAATCGGTTCACCGGCGCGCCGCCATAGAGTTGCGTCTGGTCGGCGTCGACAACCACAATATCCACCAGATAGCCGGGAATACGCACGGATTTTGGATGCAGCGTGGCTTTTTTTACCATTTTCTGCACCTGCATCATTACAATACCGCCATTATTGTGAACGGCCTGGGCGATCACCAGCGCATCAAGATACATCACCTCATCTTCAAATGATGCATAGCCTTCGCTGTCGCAGGTGGTGGCGCGGATAAAAGCCACATTAGGCGCTATCGCTTTATAATAGAGATATTCTTTATTATCGATCTCTACCAGCTTAATGAGATCTTCTTTAGTCACGTCGTTTAATTTTCCGCCCTGTTGGCGAGGGTCGACAAAGGTACCAATACCGATATCGCTCAGAATACCCGGCTGGTGTGCGGCGCTGGCGCGCAGCGTCTGGGTTAATACGCCTTGTGGGTAGTTATAGGCGGCGATTTTATTTTGTTCAGCCAGTTCAGAAATACGGGGAGATTGCCCCCAATGTCCGCATAGCGCCCATTTTACCAATCCCTCCTGCGCCAGCGGGCTGATGCCGCGATCGGCGCGGTCACCTAATCCGGTAGGGCTAATAATAGATAAATCTCGTGGTGACTGGGTTGTTTGATATTTATCTGCCAGTGCGGTAATTAATGTTGTCGCTTCGAGAATACCGCCGCCTGCGCCCAGAATACATAAAGTGGCCTCATCTGGAATATAATTTACTGCTTCTTGTGCAGAGAGCACGGGAACGCGGCCATTAATGCGTGATGGCTTATTGATTTTCATATTTACTCCACTATTATCCCTGAAAGCAATATCGATATAACCGTGTTAAGGTAATAAAGACAGCGGCTTTCAATGAATATGGAACATATTCATATCAGATAACTATTTATTTTATTGTGGCAGAAAGAGAATATTCCGCCACACGATAAAGTATTACGCCTGGTGCAATATAGTTAATACGGTACGCAGATCGGCTACCGATATTTGTCCCGGCGCAGATGCTTTTTTCACCGCGCCAAACGTTGCTGCAGAACCGAACACTTCGCCGGCAAGACGAGATATTACCCCGGTTTTCGACATCGACATGGTAATAATCGGACGATCCGCATAGCGCTCCTGCATTTCTACAGTGGCGGTAAGTAAGGTCAGGACATCGGCTTTAGTCTGCGGCATGACGGCGATCTTCGGAATATCGGCGCCCAGTTCCTGCATTTTACGCAGACGCTGAACAATCTCTTCCGCTGCGGGCGTTTTATGAAAATCATGGTTAGACATGATCACCGCAACATTGTGTTGATGAGCATAGCCGACGGTGGCTTTCACCTCATCGTCGCCGGTAAAAAGCTCAAGATCGATCATATCGACCAGACCGCTGTCAACCGCTGCACGATTCAGAGCGATATACTGTCCGGAGGTTAGCGCCTGTTCGCCGCCTTCTTTCGCGCTGCGGAAGGTAAATAGCAAGGGTTTATCGGTAATAATCTCCCGGATGGCGCCGGCGGCCTCAAGTACGCTTTCTGCCGTCGTCACGTTGGCAAAATGGTCAACGCGCCACTCCAGAATATCGAAATCCGCTTCACGGTAGGCGAGTGCTTCCGATTTCACATCGGTAATGGTTTTTCCCATTAGCGACACAATGATCTTTGGCGCGCCTTCGCCAACCACGAGATCTCTTACAGTTACGGTTTTCATTTGGTACCCTTCATTGTCATTCGTCGCAATTATAATTTTACCGGTCAGGCTGTGAATCCCATCACCTGCTTCACATAGTCCAATGGAAATGCTTTTCCTGTCCACAGTTCAAACTGTTCGGCTCCTTGCCATAACAACATGCCGTAACCATCAATTGTTTTGCAACCAGCTTGTTGCGCCTGCTGCAATAACTTTGTCATATGCGGATTATAAACACATTCGGTGACCAGCAATTCAGGGCGGAGCAGGGAAACATCGCCGATCAGGGATTCGTTCTCCAATGGTTTCATGCCAACTTTGGTGCCGTTCGTCAGAATATCTGCGCTGGCAAGCGCTTCAGTAAAAGCGTGCTGATCGGCAAGATCGGTGACGGTAACGACGCAATCGGTGTTTTCATTCACCCGCTTCGCAAAGGCAACCGCTTTTTCGAAAAAGTCATCTTTACGGTTAAACAGTTTAATTTCCTTAATGCCTTCAATGGCTGCCTGGGCGCCAATGGCGGTAGCCGCGCCTCCCGCGCCGAGCAGCACCATGGTTTTTCCCCGAATATCGAAACCGCTTTCTTTAATTGCCCGAATATGGCCCGTACCATCCGTGTTGTAGCCGCGTAGATAGCCGTCATCGTTAACAATGGTGTTGATAGCGCCAACCAGTTTTGCTGCTGGCGTTAATTCATCGACATACTCACACGCGAGCTGTTTGTTTGGCATGGAGACGCCCGTACCGCGCATTTTTAATGCTTTCAGTCCTTCAATGGCGCTGGCAAACGTCGTGTTATCCACTTCGAAAGCCATATAGGTATACGGTAGCCCCGCTTTTTCTAACGCTTTGTTTTGCATTTCGGGCGATAAGCTATGACGGATAGGATACGCCATAAGACCAATTAATTCATATTTTGCGGTAACATCCATTTTATACTCCTTAATAAGTGGACAGTGCAGAGCAGGGCGCATGCCTGTTGCGCATCGTTAACATTTTTACTGGAAATAATGCTCGCCAAATCGGACATCGTTTTGCGGGATCTTAAATACGCGATAATAGCGAATAAATACAATAATGGCGGTGATAAATGTCAGTAGTGCAAAGGCAAAATCTAACAAAATGATATATTGCAGGCCAATAGTAGAGAGATAACCGGTAATCAGTGGGATAAGAAAGTTAGCAACGCCCCCCATCATCATATATATACTGGTGACTTTAGCTTTACTCTTAGGGAAAAATTCCGACATTACCGATACACCTAATTGTAAAATACCTCCAGCAGCGGAAAAACCAATCACGAAGGCGCCAGCATTACAGATCAGTGGAGAGGGATACAGATAAATTGCCGCAGCGGTGAGTGTCGCCAGCCCGGCATTGAAAACATTGGCCCAGATGGGGCGAACCATTTTTTTCAGCAATGCGGCAAAAATAAACACGCAAACCAACGATCCCATACTGTAATAAGAGATGGTTTTCAGCGCGTCGGATTCCGCCATTCCGGCGAAGGCCATCGCATATTTAGGCATCCAGACCACAATCACATAGAAGGTTGAGAACGCGGCGACGCCAAATAAAACGGAAGCTACGCCTTCCAGCCAGACGAGGGGAGTACTGTTCATCTGGGGTAATTCCTTCGCAATACTGGCATCGACAAGTTGGCTGGGAAAGCGGCTTTTCAACAGCATCAACGTGATGAGGACGAAAAGGATACCGGGGATTACCACCGCGTAGCCGTACCAGATATGGTTGACTAGCAAGGCGCTGACGATAAGGGGATAAATCATTTGCCCAAAAGAGACCATCGCTTTAACCAGAATAACTGCCGAGCCCGATGCTTTGGGAAAACACTCCATTAATGCAGGGTATCCGCCAGTATCCAGCGCGGAGTTCGCCACGCCGACACACACCGCTAATATGAAAGCGATCATCAGGCTAGGACTGGCGGGAATACCGAAGAAAAATAGCATATATAGTACGGCGCCAAGCAGTATTATTGCCCGACGGCCAAATTTATCGGACAGTACGCCAAAGAATAAAATACTGACCAGACGACCAAGACCAATGCCAGAGATTAAATAGGCGATACCGGCACTATCCGTGGAGAATTTCTGTGCAAGGGAGGTCATGTTCTGGGCTAGTGTAATAACACTCATGCCGTGGAGAAAATAACTAAAATAAATGCAGATAACAGCCAGCAAATATGGCATGTTGCGAGCCTTGTTCTGAGACATTTGTTCACAGCTCCTTGCTGATGGTTTGATTCAATGTCCTGCTTATTACTGCTTTACTACATGCAGCGATTGTTCAGTAACACTATAAGTCGGTACTGTCGTTATATGTACATAACATGGCGTTTAAAATGCCAGGTTTATTGCATTGATAGCATTTCATTTGTTAGCCAGGAAATATAAAAATTGCTGCGAATTTGTTGTTTAACACATATAACTCGTGATGCTCATCGCAATTTTTCTGATAAGTGTGAAGATAATGAATAATAATTAACACGAAAATTACATTTTTTGTTTCCCGGTGATAATGGCTAACGTTTTATTTTGCATAGCAAGGCAATAATATTGCAACTGGCACGCTAACATTTATTGCGCGGTTGACGCTGCTTCAGCGTGATGTTGTGATTCAGCCCGACTTCGGTAACCGATGAACAGTGCGAGGAGAAATCCCGCTGCGGCGATACCGGTATCAAACCACATAATATGTGCAATGCTCATTTCTGAAATCCGCGCTGTGATCAACGGAATAGTGAACGTCGCGATACTGCCGGCGCTGTAATAAATGCCGGTCGCTTTACCTTTCTCCTGTGGAAAACGGGCCGCCATCAGCGTCAGGCCGATTTGTACTACGCCACCGGCGGAAGAGAATCCAATGACGAATGCGAAGATCATAACAACATAGGCCTGAGGATGCAGGCAGACCGTCAGAAGCGCAATAAAAGAGATAAAGGTATAAAACATCAATAATGTGGTAGAGCGAATTGTTTTTCTGACCAGCGGGGCGGTTATAAAAACGCACAGTAGCGAGCCGCAGGTATAAATACTTAACAGTTTGATGGATTGGGTATACGACATTCCTGCGACGAACTGTCCATACTGCGCCAGCCACTGGCTGATAAGGTAAAAGGTTGCCATCGAGATATAGCCATAAAGGGTGTAGCTGATCAGATCGATGAGGGAGCAATGATGTACGCCTGCAACAGGCGCTTGCGAGATTTTGGGTTTCAATATCCGACCAGGATAGGGTGGAAAAGGGCAGCGTAATAAAAACAGAGCATTAATAAGCATGATCGCCCCGGCAAGCAGGAAGGACCAGCCAAACCACATATTAGCCCAGACTAATAAACTGATAATAATGGGCAACAAGAATTGCCCGCCAGAGACAAATGCTTTGATCAGAATATTTGCCGTACTGGGGGAGCGAGGGAAGGCTTCCATCAAACTGGGATAGGTACCTGCATCTAAAAAACTGTTGGCCATACCCGCTAAAAAGCCACAGGCATAAGCGACAAAAATCGTCTGAGCATAAAGAATGCCAATGAAAAAAATCAGGTAACAGGCGGTCCCCAGAATGATAAAAGGACGGCGACCAAAGCGATCGGAAAGCATACCGGCGATTAACAAAACGCTTAGCCGGCCAATACCAAGCGAAGAGATCACAATAGATACGCCTGCGGCACTGGTATGCCATTGCTGTTCAAGCGATGACATGTTCAGGCTCATCAGGATAACCCCCATGCCATGTACAAAGTAATTAAAATACAACCCTACAGCGGTAGGGAAATAACGATTTTTCATATTATCTGACTCAGAGATGCCGCCTGAACGTTACAGTGGTATACACAGGCAGGAAGCATATTGGATAGGGTGACAAGTCAATGTCGTGATTGTGTGGTTTTCTATCCGGTATCAATACGATGCGGCGATAAAGTTTACGTCTAACACAGCCGCTCCAGATCATGTGCGAAAAGTTCGGCAGCAACAGATTGATAAATTTTCCACTCGATAAAATCCCCCTCTGTATAAATGGACTGAAAAGAAGATAAATCAGGGAAGTAACGCATTGTATTATTGCCGATGCGGTTATTTATTTTGTCAACAATGGCGTTAATTCGTCGCTGTCTCCTGGCTTTCATTTCCTTTAACCTGGCAATGATTTCTGGAGAGATGGGAGTGTCGCCAGCTTCCCATCGTTGCCAGGTTGCCGAATTATTATCCTGGGTGATATAGATTGTGCATTCTTCAATCGTCATATCAAAAATACGCCGTAGTGCTTGTAGTTCTAACGCGTTCATCATTTTTTAGGCTTTTATATAAAAAAAGTGATGCTATAAATAGCACCACCGACACCGTTTCGACTTGAACAGAATCACACTATTTTGTGCAATATTATTTGTTCGTTGCAGATATCGCGGTGTTGAAGGAAAACGGGAGCTGGCTTATGTAACAATGCGGCGAAAAAAGTTAAAAAAAAAGCCCATCGTAGGAGACGGGCAAAGACTACACACAGCAATTCGTTGTTTCACTCAGGGGATTTCCATGCTTATAAATCAATGTGTTGATTTATAACCGTGTGCTAATAGTAGGCATGAGCACTTTTTGCGTCGATCAGATTCGTCTCAATAGTTTAAAAACTGTAACGGATTTGCGACAGAAATGAGATGCGGCGGGGAACAGACGGGCGAATCAAAATGGGGTGTGCGTTGAATTTATAAACGTCGCTAAAGCATCGGGCGGCAATGCCGCCCGACGGGATTATGACTGCTTGTTGGCTTCCTCGATGTCATCCAGCTCTTCAAGGATCTCCTCTGGTTCATTCGTCGGCGCCGGAACTTCATGTACCCATGCGGAGAACAAACGCCAGGTCACGGCCAGAAGCACCGGTCCAATAAACAGACCAATCATACCGAATGCAATCAGGCCGCCGATTACCCCGGAAAGGATCAGAAGCAGCGGTAAATCGGCGCCCATGCGGATGAGTACCGGGCGAATCACGTTATCCAGAGTGCCGACGACGGCGCTCCAAACCAGCAGCACGGTGCCCCAGGTGGTGTCGCCTGTCCAGTAAAGCCAGATAATGGCTGGAATCAATACCGGCAACGGCCCCAACTGAACCAGACACGAAAGGATCATCACTACCGTCAACAGGGTAGCGTAAGGCACGCCGGAAATCGCCAGCCCGACGCCGCCAAGTACCGCCTGTACCAGCGCGGTGACCACCACGCCAAGCGCCACGGCGCGGATCGCCTGGGCAGCCAGCAGAACCGCCGCATCGCCGCGTTTAGCCGCGAGACGACAGGCAAAATGGCGTATTCCCATCGCCACTTGTTCGCCGCGCCAGTAAAGCAGGGCGCTAAACAACAGCATCAGGGCGCAGTGCATCATAAAGCGTCCGATATGCGCCGCCTGACCGACAAACCAGGTCGTGGTTGTGCCGATATAAGGCCGCACTTTTGCCATAATAGCGCTACCGCCCATATCCAGCAGGCTATGCCATCCGGCATACAGTTTGGCGCCAACCAACGGAATATTATTTAACCATGCCAGATCGGGTAGCGTCATATCGCCGCCGGTCACTGCATGGATGAGCGGGCCGCTACCGTCGACAATGCTGTTCACCAGCAAGGCGACGGGAATAACGAAGAGCAGCACTAACAGCAGCGTCATGACCAGTACGGCAAGCGAGCGGCGGCCCCACAATATTTTTTGTAATTTCAGCAAAACGGGCCAGGTCGCGATAACAATCGTACCTGCCCATGCAAACCCCAAAATAAAAGGCTGTACTATCCACAAACAGGCCACAATCATGATGGCTAAAAACAGCACCGATAGCAGCACTTGCGCAATATCCCTGGGCTGACGAACATTTACCATAAATACTTTTCACCTTTGTCTTTGCGCCAGAACGTTGGCGCGACGTGAACATGCAAACCACACCCTATAATGATGAGCAATTTCAGCGGTTTTTAACAGGCCGATTCTGCATGTAATTCTGTTGGGCGCACAGGAAAAAAATGTGATACAACAAATAACGCAACACGCAAACGATTAAGCATCCCTTCCTGTGCGTAGACCGCTCGCGCTCGCCGGGTTGGGCGCCACCGTTCACAACATAGACCGCAGGAAAAGGTCAATATAATGATTCCACAAATTTCTCAGGCACCCGGCGTCGTTCAGCTGGTGCTCAATTTTTTGCAGGCGCTGGAGCAGCAAGGGTTTACGGGCGATACGGCAACCAGCTATGCCGACCGTCTGACAATGTCGACCGATAACAGTATCTACCAGCTTCTTCCCGATGCTGTTGTGTTTCCCCGTTCTACGGCGGATGTCGCGCTTCTTGCCCGTCTGGCGGCGGAGCCGCGCTTTACGTCGCTGATATTTACCCCGCGAGGCGGCGGTACTGGCACGAATGGCCAGGCGCTAAACCAGGGCATTATTGTTGATATGTCCCGCTATATGAACCGCATTATTGAAATTAATCCTGAAGAGGGATGGGTGCGGGTAGAGGCGGGGGTGATAAAAGATCAGCTTAATCAGGCGTTAAAGCCGTATGGCTATTTTTTTGCGCCGGAACTTTCCACCAGTAATCGCGCCACGCTTGGCGGTATGATTAATACCGATGCCTCTGGTCAGGGTTCGCTGGTCTATGGGAAAACGTCAGATCACGTCTTAGGCATACGGGCCGTATTGTTGGGGGGCGATATCCTTGACACGCAATCGATGCCCGTAGAGCTTGCCCGGACGCTGGGTGAAAACACGACGATGCCAGGCCGCATCTATCAGACCGTCTATCAGTCCTGCCTGGAAAACCGTCAACTTATCCTCGATAGCTTTCCAAAGCTCAATCGCTTCCTGACAGGCTACGATTTACGCCACGTCTTTAACGATGACATGACCCGCTTCGATCTTACCCGCATCTTAACGGGGTCGGAAGGGACGCTGGCGTTTATTACTGAAGCCCGGCTGGATATTACCCCGATACCCAAAGTCCGCCGTCTGGTAAATGTAAAATACGACTCCTTTGATTCCGCGCTGCGTAACGCCCCTTTTATGGTTGATGCGCGCGCCTTATCCGTCGAGACGGTCGATTCCAAAGTCCTTAACCTCGCGCGGGAAGATATTGTCTGGCACTCCGTTAGCGAATTGATTACCGATGTGCCGGATAAAGAGATGCTTGGCCTGAATATCGTGGAATTCGCGGGTGACGATGAAGCGCTTATTGACGGACAGGTCGAGGCGCTGTGCCACCGGCTGGATGGCCTGATGGCGCGAGCGGAAGCGGGCGTGATCGGCTGGCAACTTTGTACCGATTTGACGGGTATTGAGCGTATTTACGCGATGCGTAAAAAAGCGGTAGGGCTGCTGGGTAATGCGAAAGGCGCTGCCAAACCGATTCCTTTTGCGGAAGATACCTGCGTGCCGCCTGAACATCTGGCCGATTACATCGCCGAATTTCGCGCCCTGCTGGATGGTCATGGCTTAAGTTACGGCATGTTCGGCCACGTGGATGCCGGGGTGCTGCATGTGCGTCCGGCGCTGGATATGTGCGATCCGCAGCAGGAACTGTTGATGAAACAGATCTCCGATGAGGTCGTCGCGCTGACCGCCAGATACGGTGGGCTGTTGTGGGGCGAGCATGGAAAAGGTTTCCGTGCGGAATACAGCCCGGCCTTTTTCGGCGAAGTCCTGTATGGCGAGCTGCGCAAAATAAAAGCGGCTTTTGATCCGCATAATCGACTTAACCCGGGTAAAATCTGTCCGCCGCAGGGGATAGAGGCGCCGATGATGAAGGTGGATGCGGTAAAACGCGGCACCTGGGATCGGCAAATCCCGCTGGCGGTACGGCAGACCTGGCGCGGCGCTATGGAGTGTAATGGTAACGGCCTGTGCTTTAATTTCGATGCGAAAAGCCCGATGTGCCCGTCGATGAAAATTAGCCTTAACCGGATCCACTCGCCGAAAGGGCGGGCGACGCTGGTGCGGGAATGGCTCCGTCTATTGGCCGATCGCGGCGTCGATCCGTTGAAGCTGGAAAAGGAGTTGCCAGAAAAACGCGCCAGCTTACGCACGCTGATTGCCCGCACCCGGAATAGTTGGCACAAACGCAAAGGCGAGTATGACTTTTCCCATGAAGTTAAAGAGGCCATGTCCGGCTGTCTGGCGTGTAAAGCCTGTACGACCCAGTGTCCGATTAAAATCGATGTTCCGGAGTTTCGTTCACGTTTCTTACAGCTTTACCATACGCGTTATCTGCGTCCGGTACGCGATCATCTGGTGGCGACGGTCGAGACCTACGCGCCGCTGATGGCGCGTGCGCCAAAGACCTTTAACTTTTTTATTAACCAACCGGTAGTTCGTAATCTGGCGAAAAAACATATCGGTATGGTGGATTTACCTCTGCTTTCTGCCCCTTCATTGCAACAGCAACTGGTGGGCCATCCGTCCGCTAATATGACGCTTGAGCAACTGGAGCGCATGAGCGCCGAGCAAAAAGCGAAAACGGTACTGGTGGTTCAGGATCCGTTTACCAGCTACTACGACGCCCGGGTCGTGGCGGACTTTATCCGCCTGGCGGAAAAACTGGGCAGGAGGCCGGTATTGTTACCGTTCTCGCCGAATGGTAAGGCGCAGCATATTAAAGGTTTTCTTAATCGCTTTGCGAAAACGGCGAAAAAAACCTCTGAATTCCTTAATCGGATCGCCGCGTTGGGGATGCCAATGGTGGGCGTCGATCCGGCGCTGGTCCTGTGTTATCGCGACGAATACAAACTGGCTCTGGGCGAACAGCGCGGCGATTTTCATGTGTTGCTGGTGAATGAATGGCTGGCGCAGGAAATAAATGCAAGACTGTCCGTCGAGGTGAGCGGCGAACCGTGGTACTTTTTTGGTCATTGTACGGAAGTCACGGCTTTACCCGGCGCGCCTGCGCAGTGGGCCGCCATCTTTGCCCATTTTGGCGCGAAGCTGGAAAATGTCAGCGTAGGCTGCTGCGGTATGGCGGGCACTTATGGACATGAACTCACCAATCATAAAAATTCGCTGGGAATTTATGAGCTATCCTGGCATCAGGCGATGCAACGTCTACCGCGAAACCGCTGCCTGGCAACCGGCTATTCCTGCCGAAGCCAGGTTAAACGCATTGAAGGTACGGGCGTGCGTCACCCGTTGCAGGCATTACTGGAGATTATAGGTTGATCTGGAAACGTGAAGTGACCCTCGATGCGCTTAATGCGATGGGGGAAGGGAATATGGTTGGCCTGCTTGATATCCGCTTTGAGCGTATTGGGGACGATACGCTGGAAGCGACAATGCCCGTCGATCATCGCACCAAACAGCCGTTCGGCTTGCTGCATGGCGGAGCGTCTGTGGTGCTGGCGGAAAGTATCGGCTCGGTCGCAGGCTATCTGTGTACGCAGGGGGAGCAAAAGGTGGTGGGGCTGGAGGTGAATGCCAACCATGTACGGTCGGCGCGTCAGGGGCGCGTACGAGGCGTCTGTAAAGCGTTGCATACCGGGGCTCGCCATCAGGTCTGGCAGATAGAGATCTTTGATGAACAGGGACGTCTGTGCTGTTCTTCGCGCCTTACTACGGCGATTGTGTGACGTTGTCACCATAAAAGTGTGATGCATATTGCTTTTGGTCAAAATGTGCGCAGAAAAAGGTGATATACTGTGCACGTTTACACATAAGCGAGGATGATATGTCTACTGATTTAGACCCAACCCAACTGGCGATTGAATTTTTACGCCGTGATAAAACCGAACTTTCTCCCGCGCAGTATTTGAAGCGTTTAAAACAGCTGGAGTTAGAGTTTGCCGATCTCCTCACCCTCTCTGCAACCGAACTGAAAGAAGAGATCTATTTCGCCTGGCGGTTGGGCGTGCATTAATAAAGTCTGTGTAGGCCGGATAAGGCGTTAGCCGCCATCCGGCTATGTTACCAGGCAATCTCACCAGACCCTGTCCCCAGGTAATAGATAACCCCCTTGATTTTGTTTAAAAAAAATACAGATCGCCATTTGTGCTAAAAAGGCGCGCGCTCTTTATGAGATTATTCTTATGCCCCTTCAAGAGCTAAGCCATTAAGAGTGCCGGAGATAAGCGCCGGATGGGGCCGGAACCCTTAAGCCTGTATTGAACAGACTTAAGGGTTTTTCTTTTCCGGGCGCGTAAAAAACTAAGGTCTGTCAATAACCGCTGGCATGTCGTCAGCCGTATGATTATTCAAAATACGGTTAGCCAGCACACCTGACATCATCGATCCGTTAACGTTCAGTGCCGTGCGGGCCATATCAACGATAGGTTCGATGGCAATAAAAATACCGACCAGCGCAACGGGAAAATTCAACGTCGACAGGACAATCAGCGCCGCGAACGTACCACCGCCGCCGACGCCGGCTACGCCAATAGACCCTAGCGCAATGGCAGGCAACATCGCGGCCAGAAAATGCAGCGAGAGCGGATCAATGCCGATGGTGGGCGCAATCATCGCTACCATAATAGCCGGATAAATCCCGGCGCAGCCATTTTGCCCCATACTGGAGCCAAACGAGGCGGAAATATTGGCAATGGTGCTTTGTACGCCAAATTTTTCCTGGGCGGAAATGGCCAGCGGGATAGAGGCTGCGCTGCTGCGGGAAACAAACGCAAAGGTTAAGACGGGCCACACCATTCTGAAATAACGCGCTGGATTATTACCGCTGAGGATCAGCAAGATGGCATGCACGATAAACATCATGAAAATCGCGATATAACAGGCGCAGATAAAACCAAGTAAGCTGGCGAATTGTTCAAGGCGGTATGATGAAAATACGGTAGTCATTAATGCCATGACGCCATAGGGCGTTAATGCAATAACGATACGTACCATCTTCATGACCCAGATCTGAATAGCGTTAATGCCCGCGCTTAATTTCTGACCTTCTTCCGGCGCCTCTTTTTTGACCTTTAACAGGGCGATCCCCGCTATTAGCGTGAAGATAACGATGCCGATAACGGAAACACTTCTGGCCCCCGTAAGATCAAGAAAAATATTAGTCGGAATCAGCGATGTCACTAACTGGGGAATCGACACCGCGGCAGTCTTATTGACTTCTTCTGTAGTTAACATTGACGGCATGTGCACAAAAGCGCTGGCGTCAAGCCCCAGCACATGAGCGGTCAGTAATCCGATAAAACCGGCAACCATCACCAGGCATAACATGCATCCGACGATCGTCAGCGACATTTTTCCGATGCCGGCGCTATTTTCCAGTTTATTGATGGCGGAAAGAATAGAAATAAAAATTAGCGGTATAGCGACCAGTTTCAACAGATGGACGTAACCATTGCCGACGATGCTGTACCATTCGATAATAGTTTTAGTGTGATTTGCTGAAATAAAATGCAGGGATAAACCAATAACAGCCCCTAAAAAGATAGCGATAAAAACGCTTTTCGACAGGGAATCGCTTTTTTGATTAATTCTCAAGATGACCCACGAGAAAACCAAAAAAAGTGCGATATACGCGAGCGTAACAACCATATTTTAAGCCTCTTGCCTCATTCAGCACCTGAAATGCCGGAAAGAGTTTACATAAACCTATAGCTCAAACTGAGTTATAGAACCGCAGCGGATTATAAAGAGCGCAACGCCAGGTATCCATACAAAAAATGGGGTTCTGACCTCGCCGCCCGGCAATGTCGACAGCCTATTAATTAAATAGTCATTTTCTATACATCTTTTCGTTTTTGACCTGTCAGAACGGTTAATATCTTATAAATCATTACTTATCAAAAAGTTAAGTTGTTTTTTGTCTGTCGTATGACCTGGCGGACAGGGTCTATGCTTAATAAAAGGCGCTCAATATGACCATTTGTTGGAAAGCCCCTGCGGTTAAGGGGTTGAAGTGATAATCATTATCACTAACATGCTGTTATATCCTGGTGATTTAGAACGCGAGGTAACTCTATGGAATTGCATTCAGACACGTTTAACCCGGAGGACTTCCCCTGGCAAGGGCTGACGCTAACGCCAGCGGCGGCAGCGCACATACGTGAGCTGGCAGAAAAGCAGCCGGGCATGTTGGGCGTGCGGTTAAGCGTAAAACAGACGGGATGTGCCGGATTTGGCTATGTTCTGGATACCGTTCGGGAGCCGGATAAAGACGATCTGGTTTTTGAAGCCGAAGGCGCAAAGCTTTTCGCACCGTTACAGGCGATGCCTTTTATTGACGGAACAGAAGTGGATTACGTACAGGAAGGGCTGAACCAGTTATTTAAATTTCATAACCCCAAAGCCCAGAATGAATGCGGCTGCGGCGAAAGTTTTGGGGTATAGGCGGTACTATGTCTCGTAACACTGAAGCAACGGAAGAGGTCGGCATCTGGACAGGCGGACGCCTTAATTACAAAGAAGGATTTTTCACGCAACTACCCACTGATGAACTGGCAAAAGGCATCAGCGAAGAGGTGGTGCGCGCGATTTCCGCAAAGCGTAACGAACCTGAGTGGATGCTGGAATTTCGTCTCAATGCCTATAGAGCCTGGCTGGACATGGATGAACCGCACTGGCTGAAGGCGCACTACGATAAACTGAACTATCAGGACTACAGCTATTACTCTGCGCCATCATGCGGAAACTGCGACGATAGCTGCGTTTCCCAGCCGGGAGCCGTACAGCAAACGGGCGCGAATACCTTTTTGAGTAAAGAGGTTGAAGACGCCTTCGAGCAGCTTGGCGTTCCGGTTCGCGAAGGGAAAGAGGTCGCCGTCGATGCGATTTTTGACTCGGTCTCCGTAGCGACCACATACCGTGAAAAACTGGCGGAACAGGGCATTATTTTCTGTTCTTTTGGCGAAGCGATACACGATCACCCTGACCTGGTCAGGAAATATCTTGGCACCGTCGTGCCGGGGAACGATAACTTTTTTGCCGCGCTGAATGCGGCAGTCGCTTCCGATGGGACATTTATCTATGTTCCCAAAGGCGTGCGTTGCCCGATGGAGTTATCCACCTATTTTCGCATTAACGCCGAGAAAACCGGTCAGTTTGAGCGCACGATTCTGGTGGCGGATGAAGGCAGCTATGTGAGTTATATCGAAGGCTGCTCCGCGCCCGTACGCGACAGTTATCAGCTCCACGCCGCGGTAGTGGAAGTCATCATCCATAAAGATGCTGAAGTAAAATATTCCACCGTACAAAACTGGTTCCCGGGCGACAACAACACGGGCGGCATTCTGAACTTTGTGACCAAGCGGGCGTTGTGCGAAGGGGAAAACAGCAAGATGTCGTGGACCCAGTCGGAAACCGGTTCGGCGATTACCTGGAAATACCCGAGCTGTATCCTGCGCGGTGATAATTCTATCGGCGAGTTCTATTCCGTTGCGCTGACCAGTGGACATCAGCAGGCTGACACCGGCACCAAAATGATCCATATCGGTAAAAACACGCGCTCAACCATTATCTCAAAAGGCATTTCTGCCGGCCACAGCCAGAACAGCTACCGTGGGCTGGTAAAAATTATGCCGACGGCAACCAACGCCCGAAATTTCACCCAATGCGACTCCATGTTGATTGGCGCGGACTGCGGCGCGCATACGTTCCCGTATGTTGAATGCCGCAATAACAGCGCGCAGCTGGAGCACGAGGCGACAACATCACGCATCGGTGAAGATCAGCTTTTCTATTGTCTGCAACGCGGTATCAGCGAAGAAGACGCTATTTCGATGATCGTCAACGGTTTCTGCAAAGACGTTTTCTCGGAACTACCGCTGGAGTTCGCCGTTGAAGCGCAAAAACTGCTGGCGATTAGCCTTGAGCACAGCGTCGGTTAATGATGAAGGAAAAACCATGTTAAGCATTAAAGATTTACAGGTCAGTGTGGAAGAAAAAGCGATTTTGCGTGGCCTGAATCTGGAGATTCGCCCCGGCGAAGTTCATGCCATTATGGGGCCGAACGGTTCCGGGAAAAGCACGCTCTCCGCCACTCTGGCGGGACGTGAAGATTATGAGGTCACCGGCGGCTCGGTTACGTTCAAAGGTAAAGATCTGCTTGAACTGTCGCCGGAGGAACGGGCGGGCGAAGGGATTTTTATGGCCTTCCAGTACCCGGTAGAAATCCCCGGCGTCAGTAACCAGTTTTTCCTGCAAACCGCGCTGAATGCCGTGCGCGCCTACCGCGGGCAGGCGTCGTTGGATCGCTTTGATTTTCAGGATCTGATGGAAGAGAAGATCGCATTGCTGAAAATGCCGGAAGATTTGCTGACCCGTTCGGTAAACGTCGGTTTTTCCGGCGGGGAGAAAAAGCGCAATGATATTTTGCAAATGGCGGTGCTGGAGCCGGAACTGTGCATCCTTGATGAGTCGGACTCCGGACTGGATATCGATGCGTTGAAAATTGTGGCGGAAGGCGTCAACGCGTTACGCGACGATAAACGCGCTTTTATTATCGTGACCCACTATCAGCGCATACTGGACTACATCAAGCCTGATTACGTCCATGTCCTCTATCAGGGGCGAATTGTCCGTTCCGGCGATTTTACTCTGGTCAAACAACTGGAGGAGCAGGGTTATGGCTGGCTTACCGAACAGCAGTAAAGCGCTACAGCAATGGCAACATCTCTTTGAAGAAAAAGGAGAAAGTCGAACTGAGCAGGCAAGACAACATTTACAACAGATGTTACGTCTGGGATTGCCGACGCGTAAACATGAAGACTGGAAATACACGCCGCTGGAGGGCTTAACCCATAGCCAGTTTATCCAGCAGTGTGCGACTATCAGCGCCGCACAGCGTGATGCGTTGGCGCTGCAAATCGATGCCGTGCGGCTGGTGTTTGTCGATGGTCGGTTTATGCCAGAGCTCAGTGATAGCACGCAAAACAGCGGATTTGACGTAAGAGTCAGGGATGAGCGCCAGACGCTTGCCGCGCCGGTACATCCCGAGGTTTTTCTGCATCTGACGGAAAGCCTGGCACAATGTGTCACGTATATACAGGTACGGCGAAATCAGCGTCCGACCAGGCCGCTACTGTTAATGCATATCACGCAGGGCGTGGATGGCGACGAGCTGAACACCGCGCATTATCGCCACCATCTGGCGCTGGCGGAAGGCGCGGAAGCGACGGTTATTGAGCATTATGTCAGCCTTACAGCGGCAAAACATTTTACCGGCGCGCGTCTGACGATGAACGTTGCAGACAATGCGCAACTGCGTCATATCAAACTGGCGTTTGAAAATGCGTCCAGCTATCACTTTGCGCATAACGATCTTCTGCTGGCGACAGACGCCTCGGCGTTTAGCCACAGTTTTCTGCTGGGCGCCGCAGTACTACGTCACCACAGCAGCTCACAACTGAATGGTGAAAACGCGACGCTTCGACTGAATAGTCTGGCGATGCCGGTGAAAAATGAAGTTTGCGATACGCGGACATGGCTGGAACATAACAAAGGCTACTGTAACAGCCGCCAGTTGCACAAGACCATCGTCAGCGACAAAGGACGCGCGGTCTTTAATGGCCTGATTAACGTGGCGCAACACGCCATTAAAACCGACGGCCAGATGACCAATAATAACCTGTTGTTGGGGAAACTGGCTGAAGTCGATACCAAACCGCAATTAGAGATCTATGCCGATGACGTGAAGTGCAGCCACGGCGCGACGATCGGGCGTATTGACGATGAGCAGATGTTTTATCTGCAATCACGCGGCATCAGACAGCAGGAGGCGCGGCACATGATTCTTTACGCGTTTGCCGCAGAGTTAACGGAAGCTATCCATGATAGCGCCCTTAAACAGCAGGTGCTGGCGCGAATCGGCCAGCGACTGCCCGGAGGCCTGGTATGACATTTCCTGTAGAAAAAGTACGGGCGGATTTTCCCATACTGCAGCGTGAAGTTAACGGCCTGCCGCTGGCTTACCTGGACAGCGCAGCCAGCGCTCAAAAACCTAATCAGGTGATTGATGCTGAATCTGCCTTCTACCGTCACGGCTATGCTGCGGTACATCGGGGTATCCATACGTTAAGCGCGCAGGCGACCGAAAGCATGGAGAATGTGCGTAAGCAGGCGTCGCGGTTTATTAACGCCCGCTCCGCAGAAGAACTGGTGTTCGTGCGCGGTACGACGGAGGGCATTAACCTTGTCGCCAACAGTTGGGGAACGGAAAATATTCGCGCCGGGGATAACATTATTATCAGCGAGATGGAGCATCACGCCAACATCGTTCCCTGGCAGATGCTGTGCGAGCGCAAAGGCGCCGAACTGCGCGTGATCCCATTGCATCCTGACGGTACGCTGCGGCTGGAGACCTTAGCTGCGCTGTTCGATGACCGGACCCGACTGCTGGCCATTACCCATGTTTCCAATGTGCTGGGGACGGAAAACCCACTGCCGGACATGATTGCGCTGGCGCGCCAGCATGGGGCGAAAGTGCTGGTGGATGGCGCCCAGGCCGTGATGCACCATGCTGTTGACGTCCAGGCGCTGGACTGCGATTTTTACGTTTTCTCCGGCCATAAACTTTACGGGCCGACCGGCATCGGCATTCTGTATGTTAAAGAGGCGTTGCTGCAAGAAATGCCGCCGTGGGAAGGGGGCGGGTCGATGATCTCGACCGTCAGCCTGACACAGGGAACGACATGGGCGAAAGCGCCCTGGCGTTTTGAGGCGGGAACGCCGAATACTGGCGGCATCATCGGTCTCGGCGCGGCGATTGACTATGTGACGTCGCTGGGACTGGATAAGATTGGCGATTATGAGCAGATGCTGATGCGCTATGCGCTGGAGCAACTGGCGCAGGTGCCTGATATCACGCTGTATGGTCCGGCGCAGCGGTTGGGCGTCATCGCGTTTAATCTGGGTAAACACCATGCTTACGACGTCGGCAGCTTTCTTGATAATTACGGTATCGCGGTACGAACGGGACATCACTGCGCAATGCCGCTCATGGCCTGGTATGGCGTGCCGGCAATGTGCCGGGCTTCGCTGGCGATGTATAACACCCATGAAGAAGTGGACCGACTGGTGGCAGGATTAACGCGTATCCACCGCTTGTTGGGATAACAGTGAGGTTTTATGGCTGCGTTACCGGATAAAGAAAAATTGCTGCGTAACTTTACGCGTTGCGCTAATTGGGAAGAGAAATATTTATATATTATTGAGTTGGGGCAGCGCCTGGCGGAGTTAAATCCGCAGGATCGCAATCCGCAAAATACGATTCATGGCTGTCAGAGCCAGGTGTGGATCGTGATGCGGCGAAACGCCAACGGCATTATCGAATTGCAGGGCGACAGCGACGCGGCGATCGTTAAAGGCCTTATGGCGGTGGTATTTATTTTGTACCACCAGATGACGGCGCAGGATATTGTACATTTTGATGTCCGGCCATGGTTCGAAAAAATGGCGCTTACGCAGCACCTCACGCCTTCTCGTTCTCAGGGGCTGGAAGCAATGATTCGCGCAATTCGCGCTAAGGCCGCCACTCTTAGCTAAACTGTACAGACAGCGTTCTACCTGATGTCAAATCCTTTGTCGGACGGCGACGTCGCTTTATCCAGAGTGGACAGAGCGTATATTTTGTTGTTCTGATAAGCGAAGCGCTACCAGTCGTCGCAGAGGGCATCACCAGGAATACAGGAGGTTTGGTATGAAACGTGCGTCTTTCATTACGCTAACTATTATCGGCGCGTATAGCGCGTTACAGGCAGCCTGGGCGGTTGATTATCCATTACCGCCCGAAGGCAGCCGTCTTATTGGTCAGAATCAAACCTATACCGTACAGGAAGGTGATAAAAACCTGCAGGCTATCGCCCGGCGTTTTGATACGGCGGCGATGCTCATTCTTGAAGCGAACAATACGATTGCGCCGGTGCCTAAGCCCGGTACGCTAATTACCATTCCCTCGCAGATGCTATTGCCGGATGCGCCCAGGGAAGGCGTTATCGTCAACCTCGCGGAGCTACGGTTGTATTATTACCCGCCGGGAGAAAACCGCGTTCAGGTGTATCCCATCGGCATCGGTTTGCAGGGACTGGAAACTCCCGTCATGGACACCCGGATAGGGCAAAAGATCCCCAACCCGACGTGGACGCCGACGGCGGGCATACGCCAACGTTCGCTTGAGCGGGGGATCACGCTGCCACCGGTGATCCCTGCCGGGCCAAATAACCCGCTGGGACGCTATGCGCTGCGTCTGGCGCACGGTAATGGGGAATATCTCATTCATGGCACCAGCGCGCCGGATAGCGTGGGTCTGCGCGTGAGTTCCGGTTGCATTCGCATGAACGCGCCGGACATCAAGGCGTTATTTGCGCAGGTCAGAACGGGGACGCCGGTAAAAGTGATTAACCAGCCGGTGAAATTCTCTGTCGAGCCGAATGGCATTCGTTATGTAGAGGTACACAGGCCGCTATCGCCGGAAGAAGAGCAAAACGTGCAGACAATGCCCTATGTGTTGCCTGCGGAATTTACCGCGTTCAGAAACGCACAAGGGGTGGATAGTCGCCTGGTCGATAAGGCGCTATACCGGCGAGCCGGGTATCCAGTCAGCGTGAGCGCCGGGCAGACGCCAGCGGTAAATACGACCGCAGTCGAATCCGCTCAGAACGGTTTTGTCGGGGAAGAGGGGCAAACGCGCGTCACGCAGTAGCCTTCGCGCAAACGACGGACAAAAAAATGGCGCACGATGTGCGCCATTTTATATCGTGCGTCAAATTACTAACGGACGTGGGATACTACTTTGTTGTCCAGACGCTGGTTTGCGCGAGCTGCGTCGTCTTTAGCAGCCTGAACGTCGGAACGCATTGCATTTACGTCATTACTCAGTTGCTCAACTTTAGCGCTCAGCGTCTGTACATCGGAAGACAACTGATCGATTTTAGCGTTGCTGGAACAACCTGCCAGTAACGTGGAACCCAGAACTACTGCACCTAAGATCAGTTTGTTAGTGCGGTTCATAACAATAACCTTGTATTTTGTGTGGTTATATAGGTAAAAAAAATGGCGCACGATGTGCGCCATTTTTATTACGCAGGTACTATTACTTACGGTATTTAGTAGCCTGGTTGTCCAGACGCTGGTTAGCGCGAGCTGCGTCGTCTTTAGCAGCCTGAACGTCGGAACGCATTGCGTTCACGTCGTTGCTCAGCTGGTCAACTTTAGCGTTCAGAGTCTGAACGTCAGAAGACAGCTGATCGATTTTAGCGTTGCTGGAGCAACCAGCCAGCAGAGTAGAACCCAGGATTACCGCGCCCAGTACCAGTTTAGTACGATTCATTATTAATACCCTCTAGATTGAGTTAATCTCCATGTAGCGTTACAAGTATTACACAAACTTTTTTATGTTGAGAATATTTTTTTGATGGGAATGCACTTATTTTTGATCGTTCGCTCAAAGAAGCATCGAAATGCATGAAAGTCCCTAAAAAACCGAAAGAAAACAGGGGGCTTCCATCGGATTCTTCTTAGATAATCCGCAATTAGATAGTAAAATCCGATTTGATTTTTTTATTAATAGTGGCTATCGATTAAATAAAAAAAGCGCCGGAAGGGCGCTTTTTTAAACAAATTAATTCACACAACAATTATTACAGTACGTGAACAGAGGCGGTGTTAGTGGTGCCGCTTGGAACCAGCGCGCCGGAGACCATCACTACGACGTCGCCTTTCTGGGCGAGGCCGCTTTGCAGGGCGACATCTTTGCCCAGACGGTAGAAATCATCAGTAGAATTGATTTCTTTCACCAGCTGCGATACCACGCCTTTGCTCAGTACTAACTGACGGGCGGTCACTTCATTGGTGGTCAATGCCAGGATGGTGGCGTCCGGGAAGTATTTGCGCACGGCGCGAGCGGATTTACCGCCCTGGGTCGCTACCACGATCAGCGGCGCTTCCAGTTTTTCGGCGGTTTCTACCGCGCCGCGGCATACTGCTTCCGTAATGCGCAGTTTACGGCTGTCGTTGTTGTAGTCCAGACGGCTGTTCATGACGCGGTCGGTACGTTCGCAGATGGTCGCCATGATAGAAACGGCTTCCAGCGGGTATTTCCCTTTTGCGGATTCGCCGGACAGCATAACCGCATCCGTACCGTCGAGGATGGCGTTCGCAACGTCGCCTGCTTCTGCACGGGTCGGACGCGGATTTTTGATCATAGAATCCAGCATCTGAGTCGCGGTGATCACGACTTTACGTGCGCGGATACATTTTTCGATCATCATTTTCTGCGCAAAAATCACTTCTTCAACCGGGATTTCTACGCCCAGGTCGCCACGCGCAACCATGATGCCGTCGGAAGCTTCGAGAATTTCATCGAAGTTGTTCAGGCCTTCCTGGTTTTCGATCTTAGAGATAATCTGGATGTTTTCGCCGCCGTGGGCTTTCAGATGCTCGCGAATTTCGACAACGTCAGAACGTTTACGGATAAAGGATGCCGCAACAAAGTCAACGCCCTGTTCGCAACCGAAGATCAGATCCTGTTTGTCTTTTTCAGCCAGCGCCGGCAGAGCAATAGAAACGCCCGGCAGGTTAACGCCTTTGTTCTCGCCCAGATCGCCGTTGTTCAGCACCTTACAAATGACTTTATTGCCTTCGATGGCGGTCACTTCCATACCGATCAGACCATCGTCAACCAGGACGGTGTTGCCAACGCTCAGGTCGCTGGTGAAGCCTTCATAGGTGACGGCAACGATTTCATTATTACCGACCACGGATTTGTCGGTGGTAAAAGTGAAGGTTTGGCCCGCTTTCAGCGAAACGTCGTTACCGCCTTCCAGTTTAATGGTGCGGATTTCTGGTCCTTTAGTATCAAGCAGAATAGCGGCTTTTTTACCAGTTTTGCTCATCACGTTGCGCAAGTTCTGGATACGCTGACCGTGTTCTGCATAATCGCCATGAGAGAAGTTCAGACGCATCACGTTCATGCCCGCGTCCAGCATTTTGCTTAACATCTCTTCGGATTCGGTTTTCGGACCGATAGTACAAACAATTTTCGTCTTTTTCATGACAGTCTTAGTCTTTAAGTTGAGGAGGATATGGAAATCTGGCTTCGGGCGCGCACGGCCCGGAA
Source organism: Salmonella sp. SJTUF15570 (assembly GCF_043357055.1). Classification (NCBI taxonomy): domain Bacteria; kingdom Pseudomonadati; phylum Pseudomonadota; class Gammaproteobacteria; order Enterobacterales; family Enterobacteriaceae; genus Salmonella; species Salmonella sp. SJTUF15570. Next base: position 51,944 of record NZ_JBEUKJ010000005.1, read on the forward strand.
GCTAAGCCTGTGTTGCTAAAGTGATGATGCCTCGCTCTAAGGATAGGTGACATCGAAAGAGCGTGCAGAGGAATGTGTGCTCGCGTTTCAGCCCAACGGGAAGGGGATAATTTTAGTCGTTGAGTTTTACAGTCCAATGCGCTGAAACCATTCAAGAGACAATTGGCGCGCATTATACGCTGAAATTTACAAAAAAGGAAAATGAAAACCCTGTTTCAAAAGACATCTGTGCAGATCCACAACGGTTTGTTATTACGCTGTTTACGATGTCGCTGGCGATAACGCCGCCCGAACAGGGGCGGCGTTGCGCAACAGTGGGTGTTGTTGCGCATAATGTCAATCGAGCAACTTTTTGCCTTCCAGGTCGATGGCGATGTTTTGGTTGTGTGCTTTTCGATAGCACAGAATCGCTATCCCGATCGCCGCCCAGCTAATTCCGAGTATCAGAGCGTGAATGTTCATGTTTAAACAGACGTAGCCGATGACGATCATCCCCATGATCGGCGAAATGACATGGGCGAAAATGCGCCGCTGGGCTTTCATCCGGAAATTGAACAGGATAAACACACACAGGTTCACGACAAAAAAAGCGAAAAGCGCGCCAAAGTTCACCAGCGTGGAGATAGATTCAATCTTGCCGGAAAACAGGTAGCTGAGCAGCAGGGTGACGCCGCCGGTAAACAGAATGGCATAATCCGGCGTTTTACGCGTGGTATGGACGTGAGCGAGGAAGGCGGGCAACATTCGGTCGCGCCCCATTGAAAATAGCACTCTGGACACCGCCGTTTGCGCGGTAATAATGTTGCCGACGGCGCACACAAACGCCACAATGATGGAAAATGCCACTTTGAGCCAGATACCGCCAACGTTGCCGGCAATGGTGAAAAATGCTTCATTCGTCGCATTGCCTTCCGCGAAGCGGTCGACATTACCGGTGGCGAACGCCGCAAACGCCACAACGATAATAAACAGTACCGTCGCCAAAACTAACGCCAACAGCGTTGCTTTACTGACGGCGCGTCCCCCGCCTTCGCTTTCTTCACTTAATGTACTGATAGCGTCAAAGCCGAGAAAGTTCAGCGCAGCCACCGAAATCGCCGTCGCGATGAGCCCTGGGGTGAACCACTGTGAATCGAAAAAAGGCCGGAAGGAAAGCGTTATCTGACTACTGTCCAGCAGCATCAGACGGACAATGAGTAGCACGAAAATCGCCAGAATACCGAGTTGAATAAAGACCAGTAACTTATCGAATTTCGCCGTTTGCTGTATCCCGAGATAGTTGACTCCGGTGCCAATAGCCACATAAATCAACGGCCAGACCCAGACCGGGATTTGCGGTAAAATAGCGTGGACCGCGACGCCGCCCAGCACTGCCACGAGCGTAGGGAACAAAAGATAATCCAGCAGTAATATCCATCCGGTCAGAAACCCTACGGCGGGATTAATGCATACGCCAGCATACGCATAGGCCGAACCCGACGAGGAGATATGCTGCGATAAGGTAGAGTAGCTGTACGCGGTAAAAAACATCGCGATCGCGCCAATAATATAAACCAGCGCAACCATACCGTGCGAAAGATTATAAACGACGCCATAAAGAGAGACTGGCGCGATAGGCACCATAAACACCAGACCATAAAGCACTAAATCGGTAAGAGACAATTTTTTGACTTTTTTCATGATAAATACCTTAATGGCTTTTTATGCCAGATCGCGTAAAAACGCGCTTACCGCTGCGAGGCAGGGCGCGATATTTTCTTCATGCGGGTTATGGCTGCTGCCGGGAATAGTGACCGCGCGGCAGTCTGAAATGTGAGAGAGCAGCGGAGAGACGACGCGCTCGGTTGCCTGATCGTTTTCGCCGCGCAGTACCAGAACAGGACAGCGTATCTGGCACAAATGGGGCGTAATATCCCAGTCGGCAAGTTTGCCATTTGCCGCCAGTTCATTGGTTCCCCATAAAATGTGATAACCCGTAGGGTCGGCGGCGAACTGCGCATTAGATCGCTGAACATGAACGGCTTCTTCCGCGAGGGTATAAACGTGCCTGGCATAATAAGCGACCAGCTGTTCCGGTGGGTTTTGATAAATGACGGCGGGCATAATGACGTTTTTGATATCGTCATCGGACATTGGCGTCAGAGCGTTAAAGAGCCGTATGGCTTCCTGTTGCCACAGGGCGATACTGGCCGGCGAACTGGCCAGTATCGTCCCGCGAAGCCCGGCAGGCTGTAAGCAGGCGTGCTCTGCGGCAAGCATTCCGCCCCAGGAATGTCCCAGTATCGAATACCCGTGTCCAATACCCAGGTGATGAATTAATTGGGTTAATTGACGGAGATAACGCGCAATAGTCCAGAAAGACGCGTCAGCATGAGGAAAATGCGTTGAACGACCGCAGCCATATTGATCGTAAAATATTACCATGCGCCCGTCATCAGCCAGACGGCGATAATTTAATAAATAATCAAAGCCGCCAGAAGGGCCGCCATGAAGGATAATGAGCGGCGTGAGTAATGATTTTCTGTCTCCATAAATCCGATAGCTTGTCAATATGTTTTCAGAAAACATTTCGCCATAGAGATAAGTATCATTCATATTCTTAATGACTCAGTGTGTGGCAGGGCAGGCGAAATTTATATTCGCCTGGGTAATATTATTTTTTTATTGTGTGTAAAACATTACACCAGAAGGTGGCGTACTGTTCCCATTGCAGAAACTGCGGGCTTCCCCAGTGCGGTGAACAATCACTGGCAAAGCAACATACTTTCCCTTTATGGTAAGTACCCATAACTAACAGTGGATCGCCATTAATTTCAGCAAGGACCTGACTATTTTCTTTGGCGATAAGCTTGTTATAGCCCAACAGCGGCGGCCATTCGCTAAATGGCTGGGTAATAATATGCTCTACCGCAGTATTTACTGCTTTACATCCTTGCGGTAGTTCTACGCGGTCATCTACATCCAGCATATCAACCGGCAATACTTCCGCCAGAACCGTATTTTTATAATTGGCTTTTGCTTCTATTCCCGTAAAGGATAAATACCCGCCGATCATTAACAGACCGCCGCCCTCAGCAACATAATCGGCGATAAGTTGTAATGCATCAGGAATAATGTCCATATTATAAAACGTTCTGTTTTGTAGCAGGAACGTATTGCTACCGATATCACTGATGACGATCGCATCATAGCAGGCTAATGCTTCGGCGGTTTGTGGAAAACGAGTTTGCACAATATGGGCAGGCATGTAGTCCACATCGATATTACCCTGGCGTAAGCAGGATAATAAATAGTCTGCACCTTCTTCATATTTGCTCGATGTAAAGCTATCAAAACCTTTAGAGTGAATCATATGAATGTGCCAGGATTCGCCAATAAATAAAATTTTCATTATGTCACCTGTTAATTAATGTGAATGACTTTATTAGATTGGGTACGCATTCGATGTAAAACCTGCAAGTGCTGAGGCATACTCGACGCACCGACTTGTTCCACCGCCAGAGAAGCGAAAGCGGAGGCATATTGAATGGCTGCGACCATATCTGCTTGTCGCGCCAGCGCGGCGGCTAAGGCGCCATTAAAAGCGTCACCGGCCCCGGCGGCATCTTTTACCACGGCGCTCCACGCAGGAATATACAACGTGCGGGCGTGCTCACAGAGCAGAGAACCACGGGCGCCAAGGGTAATAATGACTTTTTTCACCCCGGATTGCAGAATAATATTTCCGGCTTTTTTCGCATCATTAATATCAGTAATGGTTACGCCGGATAAAAAAGAGGCTTCAGTTTCATTCGGCGTGATGATGTCAATATCAGATAATAAATGCGTCACCTGTTTCGTATAGGGGGCAGGATTCAGCATGATCATTTTATTTTCTTGTTTGCCCAGGCGAATAAATTCAGTCAACGCTTCAATGTTCGTTTCGAGCTGCATTAACATAACGTCAGACTCGGCGATATAACGGTGTTGCTCGTTAATCTCTTGTGTGGTGAGCATCATATTGGCGCCAGGGTAGATGGCGATAATATTATCGCCATCTACGGCGGAGACATAGATCAATGCGCTACCGGTGGGTGCTTTATCTGTTTGATACGCGCTGTATGAGGTGATGCCTGATTGAATAATATGATTCATAGCAAATGCGCTGAACTGATCTTTGCCCACTTTAAAAATAAAATGTGCCGCAGCGCCAGCGTTGTTTGCCGCTAAAGCCTGGTTGGCTCCTTTACCGCCAGGATAGAATCCAAATTGACTGGCCAGAATGGATTCTCCGCTTTGTGGAAACCACGGCACGGTTGCTGAAACATCAATATTGAATGAGCCTAAAACACACACCTTGCCTGCTTTTTTTGTGTTTTCCCGGCGCAGTTTTGCATCCTGATGGATTGGCGTGGCGATAGTGCTGGAAATATCAATCTTATTTTCAGTGATAAGCTTACTCAGCGCGTCACGGTTTAAAATTCCTCCGCCATAGCAACGCTGAAGCATACCTGATTTCTGGAAATAGCGTAGATCGGAACGAATAGTCTCCTGGCTAACCTTATAAAGGTCTGAAAGTTTACTGACGCTAACACTATTATCCTTTATCAGTAAATTGATGATGGCATGACGTCTTTCTTCTTTAAACATATTGCCTCCGGGTAGTGAGTTGAATTGTATTTATGGCAATGTTGTCATGCGGTGAATTCAATCACAGATTATGCGGTCAACCGGAAGTAACCCCAAATGAATGTCAATAATCAGAAGCGCAGCCAATGTGTTAAATATTAATTGCTTACAGAAGGGGAAAATAGTTTTGTGAGTGTTGTCATATATTTTCTATGTAATATGACAGGGTGAACGTAAAATAGTTGGGCTTGCACGATTCAGTGAGTATATGCAGCCGGACAGCGTTCGCTTATCAGTCGCTACCCTCGACGAAATAAGACGATATCGCTCTCCGGCCCTGGGGTTATATACGCTCGATTTTTGCCGGCAGCCCCTGACGTACCGCCGCGCCAGAAACCCAGTCGAGCCAGGTGTTGGTAATGGTTCTTGTCGGATCGGCAAAGCCCAGATCGTTAAGATTTATGCCTGCCCTGATTTGTGGATCATACGGCATAGGCACGCCATCCAGAGAGTGCTGCGTTGCGCCCATCTCGCGGTGGCCATATCCGTGTTCGATGGCGATGACGCCTGGCATCACGCCATTTAACAAACTGATTTGCGCCACGACCTGACCGCCCGGCGTAATGATCCGTACCCGATCGCCATGTTGCAGTCCATAACGCTCGCCGTCTTGCGGATTCAGCGCCACCAGGTTTGCTGGCTTCACATGGTGTAAGCGCGGGATGACGGCTGTTGAGCTGGACATGGTATTTGATTTAAATGAAATCAGTTTCAGCGGCCATTGCCCAATGGGAAACTGGTCGTCAATCGCACGACCATCTGACAAACGCGCCGGATACCAGACCGGGCAACCGCTGAAGCGCTCCCCGGTGATGGCGTGACGGTGGGCGGCGACATCTGCATTCCAGATCTGTAAGGGTTTTTTCCACGCGTTACCTAACCGTTGCTCCGTATAGCCGCTATCCTCGGGCGCAAACCGGCCGCCACGCGAGTAGATAAACGCCACGCGACCGACCTCATCAGCTTTAAGCGTGTGCTGAATTGCTGGCAGAATGCGGCTGACGCCGGTAAGCGAAATATCTTCCTGATTTGCCAGCGCGACCGGCGTCTTGCCCATAAAGGCGATATTAGCGGCTACGCGCAGATAGAAATCTTCCGCCCGGTTCAGTGGAAAAGTATTGCCCTGCGGATCGGTTATCGCCCGGTCGCCGAAGCCGGGCAGACGGAGCCGTTTTGCTACCGCAATACAAAATGCTTCCATTGAGACAGGTTGCCCGTCCACCGTTCGGCGAGTGGCGGGGGCGACAACCGGCCAGCGGGCGGTAGTGGCTTTACTGGCTACGCCGCCCCAGGGCGCCGTAAAGCCCCAGCTCTCAAAATTGTGCGTATCCGGCACAATGTAATCCGCCAGCGCCGTCGTTTCATTCATAAAGGCGTCAATCGCGATAAAGAGCGGCAGTCGGCGAGGGTCTTTTAGCTTTTCTTCCGCCACGGCGCGTAGACCGGGAACACCGTAAAACGGGTTGCTCATATTGGAAATCCAGGCTTTAAGCGGATAAGGATAGCCTTCGAGCGCGGAGGTCAACAGTTCGGTAAGCTGGCCTGCCACAAAGGGATACCACGGCGCTTTGGCTGGATAAGGGGATTGCCCGCCGGCAATTTTGTCGCGGTATTCTTCCGATGCTTCATAAGCGGTTTTGCTACGGGCAATACTTAACCCGGACGGTTTCACTTTTCCGGCAAAACTGTTCATGTTGTAGCGGGGGCCGTCGCTAACGCCGTTGAATTTGCCGCCGCCGACAAAGACGCCGCCGGACAAGCTGAGGTTGCCGATCAGCGCGTTAAGCATCATGACCGACCAGGCGTTATAAAACCCATTGCCGGCCATCATGCCGCCGTGACTGATGACCGCGGCTTTACGTCCGTGACTGGTAAAGGTTTCCGCCAGCGCGATAATTTGCGCTTCCGGTACGCCGCACTGTTCGCTGTATTGCGCCAACGAGAGCTTTTCTGCCGCCTCTTTCAGGCGTTGCAACCCGCTCTTCACCGTGACCCGTTGGCCGTCGGCGAGCGTAACGTACTGCGTCACGAAAAGCCGTGCCTGTCGGCAAGTGGACGCATCGACCAACTCGCCGTCGGTATTCAGCACGACGGGGGTCTCTTCGCCATCGGGCGTAAGATGGCGCAGCGTCAGGTGTTGTCCGGCAAGCGTCGGCAGTTCATCCGCAATGACCAGGTGCGTGGCGTTGGTCCAACTTTGCTCGCCGGCCTGCTGCATCGCCTGTACGCCGGGAATCGCCAGATAATCAGCATTATAACGTTGATTATCCATGATCCAGCGGATCATCCCCATTGCCAGCGCCGAATCGCTGCCGGGCATGACCGGTTGCCAGCGACCGCGAGGATCGGCGAGCACCGTTGATAAGGGGAGGGCGGGGGCGACCACGACGTATTGAAAATTCTCACGCAGTCGGGCGCTCGCCAACTGACGTGCCTGGCGTTTAAACGGATTGCCGGACTGTGCCGGGGAGGTGCCCATAAAGAGCGCAAACTCCACGTTTTCCCAGTCGGGTTTGACATGCGGGTTTTTATCCAGATCGCCCATCAATGCCCCGGAGCCGGCCCGGTAAGCCAGTCCACAGTAGGCGCCATGCGCGCCGAAATTCTTGCTGCCGAAGCTATTTAGCGCAAAACGACGCAGAAACGCATCGCGGCCTTCGTCGCTGGTATTCGTGACCAGTAACTGATTGGTTTTGGGCCCGAAACTGGGGTGCTTTGCGTCAATTGGCGTATCCGGCGCATGAATAGCGCGCAGTCCGTCCACATGACCTTCGCCAAACAGATCGCCGCCTTCCACGACTTCTTCAATAAGTTGCTCAAAGCTGATGCGCTGCCATTTCCCTTCGCCGCGTTTACCCACGCGTTTCATCGGTTCAAGCAGTCGTAGCGGACTGTACAGGCTTTCCAGCAGCGTGGCGCCGCGCGCGCAGGCGGTTGAGCGGGCGTCAAGACCGCTTTCTCCCGCCAGTTGCTCCATGGCTTCGCTAAAAGGGACGGACGAGTCAATCGGGTGTTCCTGCGACAAGGGGTGATAGGGATTGCCGGCGATGCGTATCACTTTGCCATCGGCATTAACCCGGGCGCGGATACCGCACTGTGTCCAACAGCCGAAGCATTGCGTCATGGCGATGGTTTGTTGTGGATTTTGCTGCCAGTGTGTTTGCGCCTGCGCCTCCGGAATTAACGCGTTGCCAAAGATGCGGTCGCGCGTTACCTTGCCGGACGTCCCGTTTAACAGGCCATCAATTGCGCGTTTCGCCACATCACGGTAGCTCAGACCAAAAGTGACCATCCCACCGACGGCGAGACCGACTTTTAGCCACTGACGACGGGTTAAATTAGCCATGTTGTAATCTCCTGGTGAGTCCGTTCAGCGTTTCACGAATAATAATCAGTAGCGCTATCCACAGGCCGAAGGTGCCGAGAATAGCCAGCCAGCCATCCGTTCCGCCTGGTAACGAGTAAGGGTTAAATTGCGCGTTGAACTTGGGGACGGTTTGTACCTGAATCAACAATGTCCAGCGCATCAGCCAACATAGCGCCAGCGCGCTCAGAACCAGCAGGACGCGTCTTAGCTGCGATAACGGATGGCGTAGCGCCAGGCTACAGAACAGCAGTGTGAATACCCACAGCGCCACCCAGCCGACAGCGTAATATTTGGCTGACAGGGCGACGGTAATCCACTGACGGATTGCCGTGCCGGAAAGCGTATCGCCGCTAACCCACATAGCCACCACCAGTCCCAGCGCCGCCAGCGTCCAGAGTTGTCCCCACAATATTTTTGGCAGCCTTACCGAGTCGCGTCGGGCGGCGACAATCATCAGCGCGAAGAACGCCTGTAAGGCGCTAAGAAACATCGCCACGGGGAAGGCGTAGCTAAACCAGATTGGGCGCGCCAGCACAATGGAGACTTCGCGGCCGGTATAAATCAACAGGCCCACCGCGCAAAGCGCGCTGGCTAACGCCAACCATTTAGTGACGTTGTAACTTTTATTGAGTAATCGTTTTATTTGCTGCGCCAGGAACCACAGAGCGAGAAATCCGGTAAACAGCGGCAGGAACAACGCTCCCCAGGGCATCCACGACCAGGGCGTCGGCCAGGCATAGAAATGCCAGACGCGGGCGGTCTGGTGCAGATCCGCCGTCAACGCCAGCGGTGCGGTAATCGCACAGGTAATGGCAATCAGTAATGCCCGATTTTCTTCTGTTGCGGCGTCTTTTTTCCGCCAGTGAAGATAACAGGCAAACAGTGCGGCGCAGGCGGCAATGCCAATAAAAAAGAAATATTGTACCGCCCACGGCAGCCAGCTAATGTCCTGCGGGTGAGCCAGCACTTCTTCAATGATGAGTGAATGCGTCATTCAGACCTCCTGCCAAAGCGCGGGCTGCGCACGGCCCATTAATGGGGTGACAAAGGCGTCGTCCAGACCCAGGTAGAAAACATGGGGCGACGTGCCGTTTTCCGGCTTTAATACCTTGATAGCGTCGCGATGTTGATGAAGCAGGGTGGAGATGCGGCTATGGGGATCTTTGATATCGCCAATAATACGCGCGCCGCCGACGCAGGACTCTACGCAAGCGGGTAACAGCCCGGCTTCCAGACGATGGACGCAAAACGTGCATTTATCGGCAGTTTGCGTTTCATGATTGATAAATCGGGCGTCGTAAGGACACGCCTGGACACAATAGGCGCAGCCGACGCAGCGTTTGTTATCCACCACCACAATGCCATCTTCCCGCTGAAAGGTGGCTTGTACCGGGCAGACCGGCACACAGGGGGGGTTATCGCAATGGTTGCACAGACGCGGCAATAGCACATTCGTGACTTCCTGACTACCTTCACGCTGGACCTGGTATTGGTTCACCGTCGTACGAAACGCGCCCTGCGGCGTTTGGTTTTCAATAGTGCAACTTACGGTACAGGACTGACAGCCGATACAACGCCGCAGGTCGATAAGCATGGCGTAACGGTGTCGGGGAGAGCCTTCATGCCGCTCCGGCGAAAAAGGAAATTTCGCTTCAGCCAGCGGAACCAGCGAGGCGCCAGCGGTCAGGACGCCGAGCTGCTGGAGAAATTGCCGTTTACTGCTGTCCATATTGACTCCCGTCCACATTGCCAACAATGAAACATTTGTCACGATGTTGGTTCATGTGTAATGAATAAAAAATGTCGATGATTTACAGTGTAAAAATCGAGGCGGGGTGCGCTCTATTGTGGTTAACCACATACCCGGCTTGTTGTTGATCTAAAACAACATAATTGACAGGGATATTGGGGTGAGAGGTAAAACCGTAAGGCGCCTGGCGGTGTTGGCGGCAGTAGGGCTACTTTGTCATGGCGCGTGGGCAGGGACGTGGAATATCGGTATTTTGGCCATGCGCGGCGAGGCGTCTACGCGTAGCCACTGGCAACCGTTGGCAAAGACATTAAGCCAACAGCTTCCAGGCGAAACCTTTCACATCCAGCCGCTGGATCTGCATCAAATGCAGGAGGCCGTTAACCAGGGAACCGTGCAGTTTGTGATAACCAACCCGGCGCAATTTGTCCAACTGAACAGCCATGCGCCGCTCCGCTGGTTAGCTTCCCTGCGCTCCACGCGCGATGGGAAAGCGGTGAGTAATGTTATTGGCAGCGTGATTTTGACCCGGCGCGATAGCGGCATCACCACGGCGCATGATCTCATCGGTAAGACAGTCGGCGCGATTGATGCTCAGGCGTTTGGCGGCTATTTATTAGGCTATAAAGCGCTCAGCGACGCGGGCTTACGCCCGGAGCGCGATTTTCATCTTCGTTTTACCGGATTTCCTGGCGATGCCTTAATCTATATGCTGCGCGAAAAAGCGGTGCAGGCGGCAATTGTGCCAGTGTGCCTGTTAGAAAATATGGATCAGGAAGGATTGATTAATAAAAAGGACTTTATCGCGCTGCTTGCCCGACCGACGCCCCTGCCTTGCTTAACCAGTACGCCGTTATATCCTGACTGGTCGTTCGCGGCGCTACCTGCGGTAAGCGATGCGCTGGCGGATCGCGTAACGCGAGCGCTATTCAACGCGCCCGCCGCCGCGTCATTTCACTGGGGCGCGCCAGCGTCGACCAGTCAGGTAGAAGCGTTGCTGCGTGATGTTCGTCAGCACCCTCAGCAGCGTCGACTGTGGCTGGATGTCAAAAGTTGGTTAATCCAGCACCAGCTAATGGTCGGCGGCGTGATTCTGGCGTTCCTGTTGCTCACGCTCAATTATATTTGGGTCATGCTGCTGGTGCGTCGACGTGGAAAGCAACTGGAACGTAATAGCGTAGTTCTTCATCAGCATGAGCGGGCGCTGGAAACCGCCCGGCAAATGAGCGTGTTGGGTGAAATGACCTCCGGGTTTGCCCATGAGCTTAATCAGCCGCTTTCCGCGATTCGACATTATGCCCAGGGGTGCCTGATTCGACTGCGCGCTGCAGATGAACAGCATCCCTTGCTGCCGGCGCTGGAGCAGATTGACCAGCAGGCGCAACGCGGTGCGGATACTCTGCGTAACCTGCGTCACTGGGTTAGCCAGGCGCAGGGCAACCCGGTGCTAACCGAAGCGTGGAAGGCCATAGCCATTCGCGAGGCGATTGATCATGTCTGGCAATTGTTGCGTATGGCGCAACAGTTTCCGACAGTGACTCTGCATACCGAGGTTAGCGCTGCGCTGCGCGTAACGCTGCCGTCAATGCTGCTGGAACAGGTGCTGGCGAATATCATTCTTAATGCGGCTCAGGCGGGCGCCACCCATTTATGGGTCGTTGCTGAACGCACTGAAAACGGCATCAGTATTGTTTTACAGGATAACGCCGGGGGAATCGATGAGGCACTATTACGTCAGGCGTTTCAGCCGTTTATGACCACCCGTAAAGAGGGGATGGGCTTAGGGCTGGCGATTTGCCAGCGGCTGGTGCGGTATGGGCGGGGCGATATCAGCATCAGGAACCAGACCGCGCCGGACGGTCTGTCGGGAACGGTGGTCACGATACATTTCTTACATGAACATGGGGGCAGGGATGGCGACAATTCATCTACTGGATGATGATACGGCGGTCACTAACGCGTGCGCGTTTTTACTGGAAAGTCTGGGATATGACGTAAAATGCTGGACGCAGGGGGCGGATTTTTTGGCGCAGGCCAGTCTGTATCAGGCCGGAGTCGTATTACTGGATATGCGAATGCCGGTACTGGATGGGCAGGGCGTTCATGATGCGTTGCGCCAGTGCGGAAGTACCCTGGCGGTTGTTTTTCTTACCGGGCATGGCGATGTACCGATGGCCGTGGAGCAGATGAAACGCGGCGCCGTCGATTTTCTGCAAAAACCGGTATCGGTAAAACCGCTACAGGCGGCGCTGGAGCGTGCGCTGACGGTTTCATCGGCAGCGGTGGCGCGCCGTGAGATTATACTGTGTTACCAGCAGTTGACGCCGAAAGAGCGTGAGCTGGCCAGCCTGGTGGCAAAAGGATTTATGAACCGTGAAATTGCGGAAGCGATGAATATCGCGGTGCGCACCGTAGAGGTGCACCGCGCCAGAGTCATGGAAAAAATGCAGGCCGGTAGCCTGGCGGAACTGATTAGGCGTTTCGAAAAAATGGCCTCGCCAGAGACCAGAATACGAACAACGTATGAGCCATGAATAATAAACTGCGTTATTTCTTTGATTTGCATCAAATTTTGTTTAATTGAGAAGACTGTTATATTCTGTTGGTTTGAGCTGGCGACGAGTAAAACGTATGACAAAACCGACAAAAGATGACGAACTGTACCGCGAGATGTGCCGGGTGGTGGGCAAGGTCGTGCTGGAAATGCGCGATCTGGGGCAGGAGCCTAAATATATTGTTATTGCGGGCGTGTTAAGAACCGCGCTGGCGAATCAACGCATCCAACGTAGCGCGTTAGAAAAACAGGCTATGGAAACCGTGATTAACGCTCTGGCGCGGTCATAGCCGCTATCAGGGTGGCAATAACGACATCGCCTTTGAATTGTCGCGATTGTCACCATGGCGGGCGGGTTGCCCGCCGTTAGCGATGCGCAGGGTTATCAGGTGATGGCTAAGCGCAGCCCTAATGTATCAGGGTACGGCTCAAAATAATTCTGGCTGCGTAGATAGTCATCGGGATGTTCCGCCAGATAGTGCTTCAGCAGCGTTAACGGTGCCAGGATAGGTAGTCGGCCCGCCCGGTAGCCGAGAATCACCTCGCGTAATTCCGCGCGTTGCCTGCTGTTCAACGCGCGGTGAAAATAGCCCTGGATATGCATCAGCACATTGGTGTGATTTTTACGTGAAGCGGGGTGTCGCAGGATAGCCATCAGTTTTTCTCTGTATCGGACAAAGAAGGCATCCAGATCGTCCCACTCATGCAGACGCGCGACGAAAGGGCCAATTTCGCGGTAGCCGGCCTGGTGGTGGGCGAGAAGCTGAAGTTTGTATCGGCTATGAAACGCGAGCAAACTGTGACGACTCAAGCCCTGCGCGCGTAGCGCATTTAATTCATGTAGCGCGAAGATACGTGCGATGAAATTCTCGCGTAGTACCGGATCGTGCAGGCGACCATCTTCCTCTATCGGCAGCCAGGGATATTTGTCCATCATCGCGGCGGTAAACAGCCCCGTGCCAGCTTTGCGGCCCCTGTTACCCTTTTCATCATACAGGCGAACGCGCTCCATTCCGCAACTGGGCGATTTTGCACACACAATAAACCCCGCCAGTTCGCCTATTGTTGGCAGAAACCGATCGGCAAAGGCATTCATTCGCTCGGTGACGTCATCGTGCGGGGCATGGCTATAGCGCATCCGAATGTCGCCACAGGTCGTCTGGATAAGACGCAGCGCAGGGCGAGGAACGGGCAGGCCGATCGCCACCTCCGGGCAGATCGGTTTGTAGTCCACCCACGGCGCCAGAGAGTTCATGACAAAATCCATACGCTTATGTCCGCCATCAAAGCGTACCGCGGCGCCAGTCAGACATCCGCTAATGCCGACTACGGGTTTGTTATTCATGATTCCCCCTTATTGAAAGTACGACGACTGACGCCAATGGCGCAAAATGTTATCTCACGCTGATTTAAAACTTACACAACTTTGTTTTTTTGTCTAAGTTTTCGCGGAGATTTTTTTGACGTAGTTAAATATCAATAAGATAGAATGAGGGGAAGAAATCTATTTCAGCGCTTATAGTGTGATAACCTCCAGCGAAGCGACCACGTTGCGCCACTGGGCAAGCTGTTTTTTCTGCCCGGCAGTGAGCTTTCCGGTGGTCACCAGGAACCATTTTCTCTGGGCGAACAGCTCGGGCGCCAGCATGGCTGGTGGAGAGGGAAGCACATTGAGCCGCAGCTCTTGTCCGGTACGAGTCAACGCTTCCAGCCAGATTTCACAGTGATCCGAGAGATGCCATCCGCTAATAAAGGCATTGTTGCCAGGCGCTTTTCTGTCGCCTTCAAGGCAAAAAGAGGTGTAGGCAATAATGATGCCATCCAGTATTTCGCGCAGCGTCATCACGGCGGGAAGATGCGCGGACACTTTGCTGCGCAACGGACGCAATAAATGGGTCACCAGTTCTGCGCGGGGATATTCCCGGCCACAGTCATAAATCAACTGCCGCAGCGCGTCAATTCGCCCTTCGTGGAGATGTTGAAGCATCGTCTCCTGAATCGTTATCCAGTTATCGCCCAGGCGAATGACCGGACGCGACAGTAAGGGTTTGACCTGACTTATCGGTACGCCTTTTCTCACCCAGTCGAGGATGCTAAGCGCTTGTCGAATATCGTCATCGCTGTATAAGCGATGCCCGCCATCAGTACGCTGCGGTTTCAATAAACCATAGCGTCGCTGCCATGCCCTTAGCGTGGCGGCATTGATACCGCATAGTCTGGCAAATTCGCCGATAGAATACGACATGGTAAAGCCCGTTAAATAAGGGGATTCTACTATATCATGATTAAATGAAGACTAAGGTAGTGATAAATGGTGCGGCATACCAGGGCATCCGTATGGATTTTGTCGATGATGAGCAATACTGCGTGGCGTAAGGCTCATCAAAATATGACCAATGCTTAATACCATCGGATGCCCCTGGTTAATACTCTATTAACCTCATTCTTCGGGCGCAGTTAAGTAACTCTGTCACTTTATGAACCTGTAGCTTTCTCATCATATTCATCCGATGTGTTTCGACGGTTTTTATACTGATATGTAGCTTTTCGCTGATCCCATGATTGGTATACCCCTCGTCAATAAGTTTAAGAACCTGACGCTCGCGCAAAGTAAGCAGTTGATGATTGGTCGTGTCAGCCTTTAATTCAGCCAGGATAGCTTCCCGATTCAACGTCGGGTCAATGTAACGCTTGTTTACTGCGACTGTTTGCAATGCCGCTAACAGAACTTGCTGACTACTGCTTTTTAAAACATAGCCATTAGCACCTGCGGCTAAAGTTTTAATGGTCATATACTCTTGTTGGTATGCTGTGTAAACCAGAATATTCATTGCTGGCCAACGCTGATGTAATTGAGGAATGATATCCAGGCCATTGATGCCAGGTAAGCTAAGATCAAGGATAAGTATGTCAGGCTCGTATGCGCAACAGGCATTATAAACCTCAAGACCATTTTTAACATGCTCTACAATTTTAAAATGAGGCCAGGGTAATAAGGCATTCATAATGCCGTTAATGATGATTTCATGATCGTCTACTAATAAGATCTTATATTCTTTCATTTTGCTGCCCTCGCGAAAATTAAGATAATATTAAGTAATGGTGTAGTTTTTGAAGATCATACGTATTTTCTGGCGTAAGTCGGTTAGTTCCTCCAGCGCGATGATTTTCCCCATTTTTACGCGATTCTCAATGTCTATGACATAGCTTACCAATTCAGTCTGCCCTATTTGACCTAAACAGCCTTTTAATGTGTGAATTAACTGATCGATTTTTTGTCCAGCCGATACGGCATTTTCAATATCAGCCAGCAAGAGGTCCAGTGATTGGAAAATCTTGCTATTAATGACCATATCATCTGTCGCCAGTAGCGCTGAGCAGCGACTTGGATCCTGCTCCTGTAGCTCTATATTTCGTAAAAGTTGGTATTCTGCGGCAATACTGATATAGCGAGCTAAGGTAGCCAACGTCACTGGTTTGGTAATGTAATGATGAATCCCATTTTTTTTACAACGATGAATATCTTCTGTCGCTACGCTAGCGGATAGCGCCACAAACATGCAGTCAGGATCTAAATTATTCGGCTCATCGTGCCATAATTGTACACATTCAATACCATCTATTTCTGGCATTCTAATGTCAATCAGTACTAAATCGAATCGTTGCTGGTGTGATAAAGTCAGAGCCTCGTTACTACTGGCGGCAATAGTGACGTGTTGGCCCAGGCTGATAAGCATTTTGCCGATGATGTCCCGATTAATATCGGCATCATCAACCAAAAGAATCTGCAACTGCCAGGGTGGTAACAAATTATTTATTACTGGCATATTTGGTGTACACAATATTAACTGTTGCGCCAGGTCGTAGAGTTTTCCGGGGAAATACAAAAGCTCTGCGTTGAGAAGCGCATTTTGCTGGTGGGGTGGCTCGCCGCGTATTCCCCAGCAAGCCAGTTGCCGATGCAGGCAGAACGGCGCTGACAGTGTCCCTTTAATTGGTTGAGGCGGCTGGTATTCTTGTAAGGGTAATACTAGCGAGACACAGGTTCCAACCCCGGGGACACTTTTTAGTGTCAGATTACCGCCCATCATTTTAGCCAGGCTTGACGCAATAGTCAGTCCAATTCCTGTACCTTGCGAATTTGTGTCTGCTTGATAAAAAGCAGTAAAGATTTGAGACTGCTGCTGTATTTCAATCCCTTTACCGCTATCGCTAACCAGAAATATTAATTGTTCCTCATGACGCTTGACCGTCAGACGTATCCCTCCGGTTTCGGTAAATTTTACCGCGTTCCCGAGTAAATTAACCAAAATTTGCCGTAAACGGATACTGTCGGTATGAAAATAGAGAGGGACATGTTGACCGACAAAAGTACGTAATGACAGTTTTTTGCTTTGCGCCGGCCCCTGGATGGTTTGCATTGCCTGGTCCAGTAACGGCAGTAACGCTGTTTCTTCCATATGTAATGTGAAATGACCAGACTCGATGCGTGAAAAATCCAGCAGATTATTAATAATAGCTAACAAAGACAGTGTACAATTCCTGGCGGTATCAGCTAATCCTTGCTGCTCTATGTTTAAAGGGGTGGTTTGTAATAATTCAATCGCACCGAGTACGCCATTCATCGGAGTACGTAACTCATGACTTATTACCGTAAGATGAATGCTTTTACGTTTGTTAGCTTGCTCAGCGCGTTTTTTTGCTTCATTTAGCGCCTGGGTGCGCTCTGCGACTTTGTTTTCCAGATTGTCGTATTGGACTTGTAGAGTATCAAGCAGTTGGTTAAAAGCACCGGCAATACTATCTAATTCATCCAGTCGTTGTGCTGGTAAACGTGTGCTCAGCGGTGCAGTTGCGGTTTTATTAATGACATCGACAAAACGCCATAACGGTTTGGCCAGTGAGCGATGTAGTAACCAGCAAAAAGCCGACGTCATCAACACCAATGCTGTTAATGTAAAGGGGATTTGTTGAAGGATAATTTTTAAGATGCGATTATGTAGATTACCGTATGGGTACAGCGTAACCAGACTCCATCCGGGGCCATGCAAGGTTGTGCGTAATATCAGAAATCCGGGAATTTGCTGCCATCCATCATGCAGCGTTACATTTTCTAACTGTGTACGTATTTTTTGCGGGATGTATGAAAACGGCAATAAGTGGTTGTTTTGATCCAGCCATACTCGAATACTATCATCTAATGGTAGGTGGCTCTTAGTAATGAGATCGGGAAGTTTAACCGTCACCCCAAAAAATACGCCTTGCTGATCGGCAACCGCAACGGAAGCGTGCCATCCTTTGCCGTTTATGTATTCTGGTTCACTCCAGTAAAACCCGGCATGGGTTGGGTATAAAGGAAAGCTTTTTCGCGTTAAAGGCTGTAGAGTTGAATAATCTGAAGGGTTATCAGTAGATAATAACGAAATCTCATTTTTATGGTTAAGAATAAAACTATCGCGACGAAAGCTTTTTTCATCGATATCAGAGGACTGCAGAAAGAGACGATGCTTCTCTCCGTTTAGCGTCGGCGTGCAATTTGAAAGACCGACAGATAGAAGCCGGCTCACCTCAGGGAAAATATCGTTATGATGAATCTCAGTCGCTAATGAGCATTGATACATTAAATTTTTAGCGTCACGTTCAGCTTCTTCAAACCGTTGATTGCTTAGTACAATATTCATCTCGGATAGAACGGATAAATCCTCTATTATATGCTGCCGTTTCTGAACCATTGATATATAAGCTGCGGTAAGCACAGATAGCAGCCAAATAATTATTGTTGTTAATAAAAATAAAAAAGTTAGCCTGATTACTAAAGATGTTTGCAGCGTATTCTTGAGATTGAGCAAATTCATAATGCTTTCCTCCAGTTGCCTGTTGCAAAATCTTTGGCACTTGATCACTATCGCAGTACATATAGTTTCATCAGAAGATTAATCGATGGTGTTATCATTAGGAAGATAAATTTCTTCATATATAACCCAGTCGATGACTACAATTACTTTTTAATAAGGTGGCGATGTAAAAACATCGTAACAGTTTATTTAATAAATAATTTTTCAAATTGTAATTTTTTATGTCAATGCTGAAAGTGTAATTGTGAATTTATCGGAAAATCCGAATGATAGAATCGCCTGTGACAAGGTATATGTAGACAGCATCCTGATATTGTACAAGAAGAGTATAGTCGAAATAAATGTGAATCAGGCTTTTTACGGATGTGGTTGTGAGCGAATTTGATAGAAACTCCCATTTATGTCTGAGGAGGGATTCATGCTGGCAGTTTTAAAAGGTATTCCATTAATTCAGGATATCAAGGCCGAAGGTAATAGCCGATCCTGGATAATGACTATTGATGGGCATCCTGCCAGAGGAGAAATTTTCTCAGAAGCATTTTCTATTTCTTTGTTCTTAAATGACCTGGAAAGCTTACCTAAGCCTTGTCTTGCCTATGTGACACTACTGCTTGCAGCACACCCGGACGTCCATGATTATGCTATACAGCTCACAGCGGATGGGGGATGGTTAAACGGTTATTATACCACAAGTAGTAGCTCTGAGCTTATTGCTATTGAGATAGAAAAACACCTGGCTTTAACTTGCATTTTAAAAAATGTAATACGCAATCACCATAAACTTTATTCGGGTGGGGTATAAAATGGTAGTAAATAAACGTTTAATCTTAATTTTACTATTTATACTCAATACAGCAAAGAGTGATGAGTTATCATGGAAAGGTAATGACTTCACCCTTTATGCCAGACAAATGCCATTAGCAGAGGTTTTACATCTGCTCTCAGAGAACTATGATACGGCTATTACTATTAGCCCATTGATAACAGCTACATTTAGTGGAAAAATTCCGCCTGGACCACCGGTCGATATTTTGAATAACCTGGCAGCACAATATGATTTGCTAACCTGGTTTGATGGTAGCATGTTATATGTATATCCTGCATCGTTATTAAAACATCAGGTTATCACTTTCAATATTTTATCTACTGGACGGTTCATTCATTACTTACGCAGCCAGAATATCCTTTCATCACCGGGATGCGAGGTTAAAGAAATTACCGGTACCAGAGCTGTGGAGGTGAGTGGTGTTCCCAGCTGTCTGACTCGTATTAGTCAATTAGCTTCAGTGCTGGATAATGCGTTAATCAAACGAAAAGACAGTGCGGTGAGTGTAAGTATATACACGCTTAAGTATGCCACTGCGATGGATACCCAATACCAATATCGCGATCAGTCCGTCGTGGTTCCAGGGGGCGTGAGTGTATTGCGTGAGATGAGTAAAACCAGCGTACCGGCGTCATCGACGACCAATGGTTCACCCGCTACACAGGCATTGCCCATGTTTGCTGCCGACCCACGCCAGAATGCAGTGATCGTTCGTGATTATGCGGCCAATATGGCCGGGTATCGGAAACTCATCACAGAATTAGATCAACGCCAGCAGATGATAGAGATTTCGGTGAAAATTATCGATGTTAATGCTGGAGATATTAACCAGTTAGGCATCGACTGGGGAACGGCAGTGTCGCTGGGTGGCAAGAAAATTGCGTTCAATACAGGTTTGAATGACGGCGCTGCTAGCGGTTTTTCAACGGTAATCAGCGATACCTCAAACTTTATGGTGCGTTTGAATGCCCTGGAAAAAAGCTCTCAGGCTTATGTACTTTCCCAGCCATCTGTGGTGACTTTAAATAATATCCAGGCTGTGCTGGATAAAAATATTACTTTCTATACCAAACTGCAGGGAGAAAAAGTGGCTAAACTTGAATCCATCACTACGGGTTCTTTGTTGCGCATTACACCTCGCTTGTTAAATGACAATGGCACGCAAAAAATAATGCTTAATCTTAATATTCAGGATGGACAACAAAGTGATACGCAAAGCGAAACAGATCCGCTACCCGAAGTGCAAAATTCTGAAATTGCTTCGCAAGCCACATTATTAGCCGGACAGAGTCTATTGCTGGGAGGATTTAAACAAGGTAAACAAATCCACTCGCAAAACAAAATCCCTTTATTGGGCGATATTCCTGTCGTAGGCCATTTGTTTCGCAATGATACGACTCAAGTACATAGTGTAATCAGGCTGTTTTTGATTAAAGCCTCAGTAGTAAATAATGGCATATCTCATGGTTAATCCAAAGAGCTCCTGGAAAATACGTTTTTTAGGTCACGTTTTACAAGGCCGGGAAGTATGGCTGAATGAAGGTAACCTGTCACTGGGGGAGAAAGGATGCGATATTTGTATTCCGCTTACTATAAATGAAAAAATTATTCTGAGAGAACAGGCAGATAGTTTATTTGTTGATGCCGGGAAAGCCAGAGTTAGAGTTAATGGCCGCAGATTTAATCCAAATAAGCCGCTACCATCCAGTGGGGTTTTGCAGGTTGCGGGAGTGGCTATCGCGTTTGGTAAACAGGATTGTGAACTTGCTGATTATCAAATACCCGTTTCCAGATCAGGGTACTGGTGGTTGGCTGGCGTATTCTTGATTTTCATCGGTGGAATGGGTGTCCTGTTAAGTATTGGCGGTCAGCCTGAAACGGTAAATGATTTACCTTTGCGGGTTAAGTTTTTATTAGACAAAAGCAATATTCATTATGTGCGGGCGCAATGGAAAGAAGATGGAAGCCTGCAGTTGTCCGGTTATTGCTCGTCAAGCGAACAGATGCAAAAGGTGAGAGCGACTCTCGAATCATGGGGGGTCATGTATCGGGATGGTGTAATCTGTGATGACTTATTGATACGAGAAGTGCAGGATGTTTTGATAAAAATGGGTTACCCGCATGCTGAAGTATCCAGCGAAGGGCCGGGAAGCGTGTTAATTCATGATGATATACAAATGGATCAGCAATGGCGTAAGGTTCAACCATTACTTGCAGATATTCCCGGGTTATTGCACTGGCAGATTAGTCATTCTCATCAGTCTCAGGGGGATGATATTATTTCTGCGATAATAGAGAACGGTTTAGTGGGCCTTGTCAATGTTACGCCAATGCGGCGCTCTTTTGTTATCAGTGGTGTACTGGATGAATCTCATCAACGCATTTTGCAAGAAACGTTAGCAGCATTAAAGAAAAAGGACCCCGCTCTTTCTTTAATTTATCAGGATATTGCGCCTTCTCATGATGAAAGCAAGTATCTGCCTGCGCCAGTGGCTGGCTTTGTACAGAGTCGCCATGGTAATTACTTATTACTGACGAATAAAGAGCGTTTACGTGTAGGGGCATTGTTACCCAATGGGGGAGAAATTGTCCATCTGAGTGCCGATGTGGTAACGATTAAACATTATGATACTTTGATTAACTATCCATTAGATTTTAAGTGAGTGGAAAATGACAACTCTGACCCGGTTAGAAGATTTGCTGCTTCATTCGCATGAAGAGGCCAAAGGCATAATTTTACAATTAAGGGCTGCCCGGAAACAGTTAGAAGAGAACAACGGTAGGTTACAGGATCCGCAGCAATATCAGCAAAACACCTTATTGCTTGAAGCGATCGAGCAGGCCGAAAATATCATCAACATTATTTATTATCGTTACCATAACAGCGCACTTGTAGTGAGTGAGCAAGAGTAAAGTAAAAATATCTTAGAGCCTATCCCACCAGGCGTTATTGGCGCAGCCAGCCTGGACACGGACAGCGCGCAAAAACCGGAGCGTACACGTAGCACGTGAGGTTTGACTCGCTACGCTCGCCCTTCGGGCCGCCGCTAGCGGCGTTCAAAACGCTAACGCGTTTTGGCGAGCACTGCCCAGGACCAAAATGGCAAGTAAAATAGCCCTAATGGGATAGGCTCTTAGTTAGCACGTTAATTATCTATCGTGTATATGGAGGGGAATGATGATAAAGAAAAAGGCTGCGTTTAGTGAATATCGTGATTTAGAGCAAAGTTACATGCAGCTAAATCACTGTCTTAAAAAATTTCACCAAATCCGGGCTAAGGTGAGTCAACAGCTTGCTGAAAGGGCAGAGAGCCCCAAAAAAAGCAGAGAGACAGAGAGTATTCTTCATAACCTATTTCCACAAGGCGTTGCCGGGGTTAACCAGGAGGCCGAGAAGGATTTAAAGAAAATAGTAAGTTTGTTTAAACAACTTGAAGTACGACTGAAACAACTTAATGCTCAAGCCCCGATGGAGATACCGTCAGGAAAAACAAAAAGGTAAAGCATAATGTCTTCAGGAAACATCTTATGGGGAAGTCAAAACCCTATTGTGTTTAAAAATAGTTTCGGCGTTAGCAACACTGATACCGGGGGGCAGGATGACTTATCCCAGCAAAATCCGTTTGCCGAAGGGTATGGTGTTTTGCTTATTCTCCTTATGGTTATTCAGGCTATTGCAAACGATAAATTTATTGAAGTCCAGAAGAACGCTGAACGTGCCAGAAATACCCAGGAAAAGTCAAATGAGATGGATGAGGTGATTGCTAAAGCAGCCAAAGGGGATGCTAAAACCAAAGAGGAGGTACCTGAGGATGTAATTAAATACATGCGTGATAATGGTATTCTCATCGATGGTCTGACCATTGATGAATACATGGCTAAATATGGCGATCATGGGAAGCTGGATAAAGGTGGCCTACAGGCGATCAAAGCGGCTTTGGATAATGACGCCAACCGGAATACCGATCTTATGAGTCAGGGGCAGATAATAATTCAAAAAATGTCTCAGGAGCTTAACGCTGTCCTTACCCAACTGACGGGGCTTATCAGTAAGTGGGGGGAGATTTCCAGTATGATAGCGCAGAAAACGTATTCATGAAAAAAGACCCGACCCTACAACAGGCACATGACACGATGCGGTTTTTCCGGCGTGGCGGCTCGCTGCGTATGTTGTTGGATGACGATGTTACACAGCCGCTTAATACTCTGTATCGCTATGCCATGCAGCTTATGGAGGTAAAAGAATTCGCTGGCGCAGCGCGACTTTTTCAATTGCTGACGATATATGATGCCTGGTCATTTGACTACTGGTTTCGGTTAGGGGAATGCTGCCAGGCTCAAAAACATTGGGGGGAAGCGATATACGCTTATGGACGCGCGGCACAAATTAAGATTGATGCGCCGCAGGCGCCATGGGCCGCAGCGGAATGCTACCTCGCGTGTGATAACGTTTGTTATGCAATAAAAGCGTTAAAGGCCGTGGTGCGTATTTGCGGCGAGGTCAGTGAACATCAAATCCTCCGATTGCGTGCAGAAAAGATGTTACAGCAACTTTCTGACAGGAGCTAAAAATGAATCGAATTCACAGTAATAGCGATAGCGCCGCAGGAGTAACCGCCTTAACACATCATCACTTAAGCAATGTCAGTTGCGTTTCCTCAGGTTCGCTGGGAAAGCGCCAGCATCGTGTGAATTCTACTTTTGGCGATGGCAACGCCACGTCTCTGCTATCAGGGAAAATTAGTCTTCAGGAGGCAAGCAATGCGTTGAAGCAACTGCTTGATGCCGTACCCGGAAATCATAAGCGTCCATCATTGCCTGACTTTTTGCATATCAATCCCACTGTTTTATCAATGATGATGACGACATTAATACTCAACGTCTTTGGTAATAACGCCCAATCGTTATGCCAACAGCTTGAGCGGGCAACTGAGGTGCAAAATGCATTGCGTAATAAGCAGGTAAAGGAGTATCAGGAGCAGATCCAGAAAGCGATAGAGCAGGAGGATAAAGCGCGTAAAGCGGGCATTTTTGGCGCTATTTTTGACTGGCTTACCGGCATATTTGAAACCGTGATTGGCGCCTTAAAAGTTGTGGAAGGTTTTCTGTCCGGTAATCCCGCAGAAATGGCTAGCGGCGTAGCTTATATAGCCGCAGGTTGTGCAGGAATGGTTAAAGCCGGAGCTGAAACGGCAATGATGTGCGGTGCTGACCACGATACCTGTCAGGCGATTATTGACGTGGCAAGTAAAATTCAAGTTGGTTGTGAAGTCGTCGCGATGGCACTGGATGTTTTCCAGATTGGTCGTGCTTTTATGGCGACGAGAGGCTTATCTGGCGCAGCTGAAAAAGTGCTTGACTCCGGCTTAGGCGAAGAAATGGTTGAGCGTATGGTAGGTGCAGGGGAAGCAGAAATAGAGGAGTTGGCTGAAAAGTTTGGCGAAGAGGTGAGCGAAAATTTTTCCAAACAATTTGAGGCGATTGAACGTGAAATGGTTTCGCCGGGTGAGATGGAAGAGGAGTCTGCCGAATTTTCTCGTAACGTAGAAAAAAATATGACAAAAAATGCGGGAAAAAGTTTTACGAAAGCGGGGGTGAAAGCCATGGCAAAAGAAGCGGCAAAAGAAGCCCTGGAAAAATATGCGCAGGAAGGGGGAAAGTTTCTGTTAAAAAATTTTCGTAATAAAGTTCTCTGGAATATGTTCAAAAAAATCCTGTATGCCTTACTGAGTGATTGTTCATTTAAAGGCTTACAGGCTATCAGATGTGCAACCGAGGGTGCCAATCAGATGAATACTGGCATGGTTAACGCAGATAAAGCGAAGCTCGAAAAGAAAATAGAGCAATTAATAACTCAGCAACGGTTTCTGGATTTCATAATGCAACAAACGGAAGACCAAAAAAAGTTAGAACAAAAACGCTTAGAGGAGCTTTATAAGAGTAGCGGTGCCGCGCTTAGAGATGTATTAGATACCATTGATCACTATAGTAGCGTTCAGTCGAGAATAGCTGGCTGTCGCGCTTAATCTGAGGATAAAAATATGGAAGCGAGTAACGTAGCACTGGTATTACCAGCACCTTCCTTGTTAACGCCTTCTTCCACTCCATCTCCCTCCGGGGAGGGAATGGGTACTGAATCAATGCTTCTGTTATTTGATGATATCTGGATGAAGCTAATGGAGCTTGCCAAAAAGCTGCGCAATATCATGCGCGACTATAACGTAGTAAAACAACAGCTGGCCTGGGGGCTACAGGTCAATGTTTTACAGACGCAAATGAAAACAATTGATGAAGCGTTTAGAGCATCAATGATTACTGCGGGTGGCGCAATATTGTCGGGCGTGCTGACGATAGGATTAGGGGCCGTAGGCGGGGAGACCGGTCTTATAGCGGGTCAAGCCGTAGGCCACACAGCTGGGGGAGTCATGGGCCTGGGGGCCGGTGCAGCGCAACGTCAAAGTGATCAGGATAAAGCGATTGCCGACCTGCAACAAAATGGGGCCCAATCTTATAATAAATCCCTGACGGAAATTATGGAGAAAGCAGCTGAAATTATGCAGCAAATCATGGGCGTGGGGTCGTCAATGGTCGCGGTTCTTGCTGAAATACTCCGGGCATTAACGAGGTAAACATGGTGCAAGAAATAGAGCAATGGTTGCGTCGGCATCAGGTGTTTACTGAGCCTGCATATTTAGGGGAGACCGCCATATTACTTGGGCAACAGTTTATATTATCGCCTTACCTGGTGATCTATCGTATTGAGGCAAAAGAAATGATTATTTGTGAGTTCAGGCGCCTGACGCCCGGGCAACCTCGACCACAGCAATTGTTTCACTTACTGGGACTTTTACGCGGGATATTTGTGCATCACCCGCAGTTAACATGTTTAAAGATGTTGATAATCACCGACGTTCTGGATGAAAAAAAAGCCATGCTACGCAGGAAATTATTGCGCATCCTGACAGTAATGGGAGCGACCTTTACACAGCTTGATGGCGATAACTGGACAGTTTTATCCGCCGAGCATCTTATCCAGCGACGTTTTTAAATAACCTTCCTGACGTAAATCATTATCACGTGAAAATAACAATCAATAGGTATGATGATGAAAGAAGATCAGAAAAATAAAATACCCGAAGACATTCTGAAACAGCTCTTATCCGTTGATCCGGAAAGCGTTTATGCCAGTGGTTACGCCTCATGGCAGGAGGGGGATTATTCGCGCGCCGTAATCGATTTTAGTTGGCTGGTGATGGCCCAGCCATGGAGTTGGCGTGCCCATATTGCATTGGCTGGCACCTGGATGATGCTTAAAGAATACACGACAGCCATTAATTTCTATGGACATGCCTTGATGCTGGATGCCAGCCATCCAGAACCGGTTTACCAAACGGGCGTCTGTCTCAAAATGATGGGGGAACCCGGGTTGGCGAGAGAGGCTTTTCAAACCGCAATCAAGATGAGTTATGCGGATGCCTCATGGAGTGAGATTCGCCAGAATGCGCAAATAATGGTTGATACTCTTATTGCTTAAATAACAGAACGAAATATGAAAATTCATATTCCGTCAGCGGCAAGCAATATAGTCGATGGTAATAGTCCTCCTTCCGATATACAAGCGAAGGAGGCATCGTTTCCTCCCCCTGAAATTCCAGCCCCTGGCACCCCCGCAGCCCCAGTACTGCTTACGCCTGAACAAATAAGGCAGCAGAGGGATTATGCGATACATTTTATGCAATACACTATTCGTGCGCTGGGTGCGACAGTCGTGTTTGGATTATCGGTTGCTGCAGCGGTAATTTCTGGCGGAGCAGGATTACCCATTGCTATCCTTGCGGGGGCGGCGCTCGTGATTGCTATTGGGGATGCTTGCTGTGCGTATCATAATTATCAATTGATATGTCAGCAAAAGGAGCCGTTACAAACCGCCAGTGATAGCGTTGCTCTTGTGGTCAGTGCGCTGGCCTTAAAATGTGGGGCAAGTCTTAACTGCGCTAACACCCTTGCTAATTGTCTTTCTTTATTAATACGTTCAGGAATCGCTATTTCTTCGTTGGTTATACACCTACAGTTTCCGCTGCCCGCCGCTGAAAATATTGCGGCCTCTTTGGACATGGGGAGTGTAATTACCTCCGTTAGCCTGACGGCGATAGGTGCGGTACTGGATTATTGCCTTGCCCGCCCCTCTGGCGACGATCAGGAAAATTCTGTTGATGAACTTCATACCGATTCCAGTGTGTTATTGGCAGAACAAATGGCAGCGCTCTGTCAATCTGCTACTGCACCTGCATTAATGGACAGTTCTGGTCATACATCTCGGGGAGAACCATGAAACCTGTTAGCCCAAATGCTCAGGTAGCAGGGCAACGTCCTGTTAACGCGCCTGAGGAATCACCTCCATGTCCTTCATTGCCACATCCGGAAACCAATATGGAGAGTGGTAGAATAGGTCCTCAACAAGGAAAAGAGCGGTTATTGGCCGGACTTGCGAAACGAGTGATAGAGTGTTTTCCAAAAGAAATTTTTAGTTGGCAAACGGTTATTTTGGGCGGACAGATTTTATGCTGTTCCGCTGGAATAGCATTAACAGTGCTAAGTGGTGGAGGCGCGCCGCTCGTAGCCCTGGCAGGGATTGGCCTTGCTATTGCCATCGCGGATGTCGCCTGTCTTATCTACCATCATAAACATCATTTGCCTATGGCTCACGACAGTATAGGCAATGCCGTTTTTTATATTGCTAATTGTTTCGCCAATCAACGCAAAAGTATGGCGATTGCTAAAGCCGTCTCCCTGGGCGGTAGATTAGCCTTAACCGCGACGGTAATGACGCATTCATACTGGAGTGGTAGTTTGGGATTACAGCCTCATTTATTAGAGCGTCTTAATGATATTACCTATGGACTAATGAGTTTTACTCGCTTCGGTATGGATGGGATGGCAATGACCGGTATGCAGGTCAGCAGCCCATTATATCGTTTGCTGGCTCAGGTGACGCCAGAACAACGTGCGCCGGAGTAATCGTTTTCAGGTATATACCGGATGTTCATTGCTTTCAAAATTTTGCTATGTTGCCAGTATCCTTACGATGTATTTATTTTAAGGAAAAGCATTATGGATATTGCACAATTAGTGGATATGCTCTCCCATATGGCGCACCAGGCAGGTCAGGCCATTAATGACAAAATGAATGGTAATGATTTGCTAAACCCAGAATCGATGATTAAAGCGCAATTTGCCTTACAGCAGTATTCTACATTTATTAATTACGAAAGTTCACTGATCAAAATGATCAAGGATATGCTTAGTGGAATCATTGCTAAAATCTGAAGTTATTAGCGACGATGTTCGACGGTTGCTGCTGGAAATCATGTTTGCGGGCGTTAACCATAGCCTGATTTCCCAGGTACATGCGATGTTACCAGCGCTAACGGTTATTGTTCCGGATAAAAAATTACAGTTGGTATGTCTGGCATTATTATTGGCGGGTTTAAATGAGCCGCTAAAAGCCGCGAAAATTTTATCGGATATTGATTTGCCAGAGGCTATGGCGCTGCGTCTGTTATTTCCTGCACCGAATGAGGGGTTTGAAAATTGAATATTTCTGATATGAGCGTAGTGCCTGTAAGCACTCAATCTTATGTAAAGTCCTCTGCAGAACCGAGCCAGGAGCAAATTAATTTTTTTGAACAATTGCTGAAAGATGATGCATCCACCAGTAACGCCAGTGCTTTATTACCGCAGGTTATGTTGACCAGACAAATGGATTATATGCAGTTAACGGTAGGCGTCGATTATCTTGCCAGAATATCAGGCGCAGCATCGCAAGCGCTTAATAAGCTGGATAATATGACATGAAGGTTCATCGTATAGTATTTCTTACTGTCCTTACGTTCTTTCTTACGGCATGTGATGTGGATCTTTATCGCTCATTGCCAGAAGATGAGGCGAATCAAATGCTGGCATTACTTATGCAGCATCATATTGATGCGGAAAAAAAACAGGAAGAGGATGGTGTAACCTTACGTGTCGAGCAGTCGCAGTTTATTAATGCGGTTGAGCTACTTAGACTTAACGGTTATCCGCATAGGCAGTTTACAACGGCGGATAAGATGTTTCCGGCTAATCAGTTAGTGGTATCACCCCAGGAAGAACAGCAGAAGATTAATTTTTTAAAAGAACAAAGAATTGAAGGAATGCTGAGTCAGATGGAGGGCGTGATTAATGCAAAAGTGACCATTGCGCTACCGACTTATGATGAGGGAAGTAACGCTTCTCCGAGCTCAGTTGCCGTATTTATAAAATATTCACCTCAGGTCAATATGGAGGCCTTTCGGGTAAAAATTAAAGATTTAATAGAGATGTCAATCCCTGGGTTGCAATACAGTAAGATTAGTATCTTGATGCAGCCTGCTGAATTCAGAATGGTACCTGATGTACCCGCGAGACAAACATTCTGGATTATGGACGTGATCAACGCCAATAAAGGGAAGGTGGAGAAGTGGTTGATGAAATACCCTTATCAGTTGATGTTATCGTTGACAGGACTGTTATTAGGAGTGGGCATCCTGATCGGCTATTTTTGCCTGAGACGCCGTTTTTGAGCCGACCTGATCCCGAGGTGTTGCAACTTTATCGTTATTTCTGGCAACCTGCTCGTTACGCTGTACCGGAATGGCTGGATAAGCTGGGCTTTCATCTTTCAAACTGCTGGCGTTATGGCGATCGGCCCGAGTTGGATCGTCTTCTTGACAGAGCGTTAAATAGACTAAGAGGAAGCTCTGTTATTCCAGCCTGTTTAAATGACAGGCAAAAAAGGCAGGTTCGTCTTGCGCCGCGTATATCGGCATTTGCCTTTGGGCTGGGATTATTCAAACTCAGGTGTAGTGACTATTTTATGCTACCAGAGTATCGGCAATTGCTTCTACAGTGGTTTAGCGAGGATGAGATCTGGCAGCTATATGGTTGGTTGGGGCAAAAAGATGGCAAATTACTTCCTCCGCAAGTGATGCAACAAACTGCATTGCAGATCGGTACCGCCATTCTTAATCGGGAAGCGCATGATGATGCGGTTTTACATGCGCTATTAGTATTATTACCCCCTCCGCAGCGTATACTTTGGCCGAAGACTTCTCTTACCGAGATTATCTTCATGGAGCATTTGCTATGAGTTTTACTTCACTTCCGCTGACGGAAATTAACCATAAGCTACCCGCTCGAAATATTATTGAGTCACCGTGGATAACATTACAATTAACTTTATTTGCACAAGAGCAACAAGCTAAGAGAGTTTCACATGCTATTGTGAGCTCCGCTTACCGTAAGGCTGAAAAAATCATCCGAGACGCCTATCGTTATCAGCGTGAACAGAAAGTTGAGCAGCAACAAGAACTAGCGTGGTTGCGTAAAAATACGCTGGAAAAAATGGAAGTGGAATGGCTGGAACAGCATGTAAAACATTTACAAGACGATGAAAATCAATTTCGTTCATTGGTCGATCACGCCGCGCATCATATTAAAAATAGTATAGAACAGGTTCTGTTGGCCTGGTTCGACCAACAGTCGGTAGACAGTGTTATGTGCCATCGTCTGGCACGCCAGGCCACGGCTATGGCGGAAGAGGGAGCGCTTTATTTGCGTATTCATCCTGAAAAAGAGGCATTGATGCGTGAAACTTTTGGCAAGCGGTTTACGTTGATTATCGAGCCTGGTTTCTCTCCCGATCAGGCTGAACTTTCCTCAACACGATATGCCGTTGAATTTTCACTTTCTCGTCATTTCAACGCGTTACTGAAATGGTTACGTAATGGTGAAGATAAAAGAGGTAGCGATGAATATTAAAATTAATGAGATAAAAATGACGCCCCCTACAGCATTTACCCCTGGTCAGGTTATAGAGGAACAAGAGGTTATTTCGCCTTCAATGTTAGCTCTCCAGGAGTTACAGGAAACGACGGGGGCAGCGCTCTATGAGACGATGGAAGAAATAGGAATGGCGTTGAGTGGTAAACTGCGCGAAAGTTATAAATTCACGGATGCTGAGAAACTGGAGCGCAGACAGCAGGCTTTGCTGCGTTTGATAAAACAAATACAGGAGGATAATGGGGCAACGTTGCGTCCGCTTACTGAAGAGAATAGTGATCCTGATTTACAGAATGCGTATCAAATTATCGCTCTTGCAATGGCGCTTACTGCCGGCGGGTTGTCAAAAAAGAAAAAACGCGATTTGCAATCGCAACTGGATACGCTTACAGCGGAGGAGGGATGGGAACTTGCCGTTTTTAGTTTACTGGAACTTGGCGAAGTGGATACCGCTACGCTGTCCTCGCTGAAGCGTTTTATGCAACAGGCGATAGACAACGATGAAATGCCCTTATCGCAGTGGTTCAGACGAGTGGCAGACTGGCCGGATCGCTGTGAACGGGTCCGTATTTTGCTAAGAGCAATAGCCTTTGAACTTAGCATATGCATCGAACCCTCGGAGCAAAGTCGTTTGGCCGCAGCATTAGTACGTTTGCGTCGTTTGTTGTTATTCCTTGGCCTTGAAAAAGAGTGCCAGCGTGAGGAGTGGATTTGCCAGTTGCCGCCTAATACATTACTGCCGCTACTACTCGATATCATTTGTGAGCGTTGGCTTTTCAGTGATTGGTTGCTTGATAGACTTACCGCTATAGTTTCTTCATCGAAGATGTTCAATCGGTTACTCCAACAACTTGATGCGCAGTTTATGCTGATACCCGATAACTGTTTTAACGACGAAGATCAACGTGAACAAATTCTCGAAACGCTTCGTGAAGTAAAGGTAAATCAGGTTTTATTCTGATACCTGGCTTTCAATATTTAGGTAAATTGGCGTTCTGGCTCATCATGAGGCGGCAGGATGGATTGGGATCTCATTACTGAACGTAATATTCAGCTTTTTATTCAATTAGCAGGATTAGCTCAACGGCCTTTAGCAACCAATATGTTCTGGCGGCAAGGACAATATGAAACCTATCTAAACTATCATAACGGTCGTATTCACTTATGTCAGATACTCAAGCAAACCTTCTTAGACGAAGATCTGCTTTTTAAAGCCTTAACTCACTGGAAACCTGCAGCGTTCCAGGGTATTCCTCAGCGATTATTTTTGTTGCGCGATGGGCTTGCAATGAGCTGTTCTCCTCCTCTTTCCAGCTCCGCCGAGCTCTGGTTACGATTACATCATCGACAAATAAAATTTCTGGAGTCGCAATGCGTTCATGGTTAGGTGAGGGAATCAGGGCGCAACAGTGGCTCAGTGTATGCGCGGGTCGGCAGGATATGGTTCTGGCGACGGTGTTATTAATCGCTATTGTGATGATGCTGTTACCTTTACCGACCTGGATGGTTGATATCCTGATTACTATCAACCTTATGTTTTCAGTGATCCTGCTCTTAATTGCTATTTATCTTAGTGACCCTCTCGATTTATCGGTATTCCCGTCTTTATTACTTATTACTACATTATATCGTTTGTCACTCACAATCAGCACATCACGGCTGGTACTGTTACAACATAATGCCGGTAATATTGTGGATGCCTTCGGTAAGTTTGTCGTAGGAGGAAATCTCACCGTTGGGTTGGTCGTATTTACCATCATTACTATCGTGCAGTTTATTGTCATTACAAAAGGTATCGAGAGGGTGGCGGAAGTTAGCGCACGTTTCTCGCTTGATGGGATGCCAGGCAAACAAATGAGTATCGATGGCGATTTGCGTGCCGGAGTTATCGATGCAGACCATGCCCGTACATTAAGACAGCACGTCCAGCAGGAAAGCCGCTTTCTCGGTGCGATGGACGGTGCGATGAAATTCGTTAAAGGCGATACGATTGCCGGTATTATTGTTGTTCTGGTGAACATTATCGGCGGTATCATTATCGCTATCGTGCAATATGATATGTCGATGAGTGAGGCTATTCACACTTATAGCGTACTGTCAATCGGAGATGGTTTATGTGGGCAAATTCCATCGCTGCTGATTTCCCTTAGCGCGGGAATTATTGTCACCCGTGTTCCGGGTGAGAAACGCCAGAACCTGGCGACAGAGTTGAGTTCTCAAATTGCCAGACAACCTCAGTCGCTCATATTAACCGCTGTTGTTTTAATGCTCCTCGCTTTAATTCCTGGCTTTCCTTTTATCACTCTCGCTTTCTTTTCAGCGTTGTTAGCATTGCCAATTATCCTCATTCGCCGCAAAAAGTCTGTGGTTTCCGCAAATGGCGTCGAAGCGCCGGAAAAAGATAGTATGGTTCCCGGCGCATGTCCTCTAATCTTACGTCTTACCCCGACGTTACATTCTGCCGACCTGATTCGTGATATTGACGCCATGCGATGGTTTTTATTTGAGGATACCGGCGTTCCTCTCCCTGAGGTGAATATTGAAGTTTTGCCTGAACCCACCGAAAAATTAACGGTACTGCTATATCAGGAACCCGTATTTAGTTTATCTATTCCCGCCCAGGCGGATTATTTATTGATAGGCGCGGACGCTAGTGTGGTGGGTGACAGCCAGACGTTACCGAACGGGATGGGACAGATCTGTTGGCTTACAAAAGATATGGCCCATAAGGCGCAAGGTTTTGGACTGGACGTTTTCGCAGGCAGCCAACGTATCTCTGTCTTATTAAAATGTGTCCTGCTTCGGCATATGGGAGAGTTTATTGGTGTTCAGGAAACGCGTTATCTAATGAATGCGATGGAAAAAAACTACTCTGAGCTGGTGAAAGAGCTTCAGCGCCAGTTACCCATTAATAAAATCGCTGAAACTTTGCAACGGCTTGTATCAGAGCGGGTTTCTATTAGAGATTTACGTCTTATTTTCGGCACCTTAATTGATTGGGCGCCACGTGAAAAAGATGTCCTGATGTTGACAGAATATGTCCGTATCGCGCTTCGCCGTCATATTCTGCGTCGTCTTAATCCGGAAGGAAAACCGCTGCCGATTTTGCGGATCGGCGAAGGTATTGAGAACCTCGTGCGTGAATCCATTCGCCAGACGGCAATGGGGACCTATACTGCGCTGTCGTCTCGTCATAAGACGCAGATCCTGCAACTTATCGAGCAGGCGCTGAAGCAGTCAGCCAAATTATTCATTGTCACTTCTGTCGACACCCGACGTTTCTTGCGAAAAATTACAGAAGCCACCTTGTTCGACGTACCGATTTTGTCATGGCAGGAATTAGGAGAGGAGAGCCTTATACAAGTGGTAGAAAGTATTGACCTTAGCGAAGAGGAGTTGGCGGACAATGAAGAATGAATTGATGCAACGTCTGAGGCTGAAATATCCGCCCCCCGATGGTTATTGTCGATGGGGCCGAATTCAGGATGTCAGCGCAACGTTGTTAAATGCGTGGTTGCCTGGGGTATTTATGGGCGAGTTGTGCTGTATAAAGCCTGGAGAAGAACTTGCTGAAGTCGTGGGGATTAATGGCAGCAAAGCTTTGCTATCTCCTTTTACGAGTACTATCGGGCTTCACTGCAGGCAGCAAGTGATGGCCTTAAGGCGACGCCATCAGGTTCCCGTGGGCGAAGCGTTATTAGGGCGAGTCATTGATGGTTTTGGGCGTCCCCTTGATGGCTGCGAACTGCCCGACGTCTGCTGGAAAGACTATGATGCAATGCCTCCTCCCGCAATGGTTCGACAGCCTATCACTCAACCATTAATGACGGGGATTCGCGCTATTGATAGCGTTGCGACCTGTGGCGAAGGGCAACGAGTGGGTATTTTTTCTGCTCCTGGCGTGGGGAAAAGCACGCTTCTGGCGATGCTGTGTAATGCTCCAGACGCAGACAGCAATGTTCTGGTGTTAATTGGTGAGCGTGGACGAGAAGTCCGCGAATTCATCGATTTTACACTGTCTGAAGAGACCCGAAAACGTTGTGTCATTGTTGTCGCAACCTCTGACAGACCCGCCTTAGAGCGCGTGAGGGCGCTGTTTGTGGCCACCACGATAGCAGAATTTTTTCGCGATAATGGAAAGCGAGTCGTCTTGCTTGCCGACTCACTGACGCGTTATGCCAGGGCCGCGCGGGAAATCGCTCTGGCCGCCGGAGAGACCGCAGTTTCTGGAGAATATCCGCCAGGCGTATTTAGTGCATTGCCACGACTTTTAGAACGTACAGGAATGGGGGAAAAAGGCAGTATTACCGCATTTTATACGGTACTGGTGGAAGGCGATGATATGAATGAGCCGTTGGCGGATGAAGTCCGTTCACTGCTTGACGGACATATTGTGCTATCCCGACGGCTTGCAGAGAGGGGGCATTATCCTGCCATTGACGTGTTGGCAACGCTCAGCCGCGTTTTTCCAGTCGTTACCAGCCATGAGCATCGTCAACTGGCGGCGATATTGCGACGGTGCCTGGCGCTTTACCAGGAGGTTGAACTATTAATACGCATTGGGGAATACCAGCGAGGAGTTGATACTGATACTGACAAAGCCATTGATACCTATCCGGATATTTGCACATTTTTGCGACAAAGTAAGGATGAAGTATGCGGACCCGAGCTACTCATA
The DNA here is from genome assembly GCF_043357055.1 of Salmonella sp. SJTUF15570. Lineage (NCBI taxonomy): Bacteria > Pseudomonadati > Pseudomonadota > Gammaproteobacteria > Enterobacterales > Enterobacteriaceae > Salmonella > Salmonella sp. SJTUF15570. The sequence goes on from NZ_JBEUKJ010000005.1 coordinate 87,501, forward strand.
GAAAAATTACACCAAATACTCACCGAGTGATCATGGAAACTTTGCTGGAGATAATCGCGCGGCGTGAAAAGCAATTATGCGGCAAACTTACCGTACTTGATCAGCAGCAACAGGCGATTATTACGGAACAGCAGATTTGCCAGACGCGCGCTTTAGCAGTGTCTACCAGACTGAAAGAATTAATGGGCTGGCAAGGTACGTTATCTTGTCATTTATTGTTGGATAAGAAACAACAAATGGCCGGGTTATTCACTCAGGCGCAGAGCTTTTTGACGCAACGGCAGCAGTTAGAGAATCAGTATCAGCAGCTTGTCTCCCGGCGAAGCGAATTACAGAAGAATTTTAATGCGCTTATGAAAAAGAAAGAAAAAATTACTATGGTATTAAGCGATGCGTATTACCAAAGTTGAGGGAAGTCTTGGGTTGCCATGCCAGTCTTATCAGGATGATAACGAGGCGGAGGCGGAACGTATGGACTTTGAACAACTCATGCACCAGGTATTGCCCATTGGTGAGAATAATCCTCCTGTAGCATTGAACAAGAACGTGGTTTTCACGCAACGTTATCGTGTTAGTGGTGGTTATCTTGACGGTGTAGAGTGTGAAGTATGTGAATCAGGGGGGCTAATCCAGTTAAGAGTCAATGTCCCTCATCATGAAATTTACCGTTCGATGAAAGCGCTAAAGCAGTGGCTGGAGTCTCAGTTGTTGCATATGGGGTATATAATTTCCCTGGAGATATTCTATGTTAAGAATAGCGAATGAAGAGCGTCCGTGGATGGAGATGCTTCCAACGCAAGGCGCTACCATTGGTGAGCTGACATTGAGTATGCAACAATATCCAGCACAGCAAGGGACATTATTTACCATACATTATCATAATGAGCTGGGTAGGGTGTGGATTGCAGAACAATGCTGGCAGCGCTGGTGTGAAGGGTTAATTGGCACCGCTAATCGATCGGTTATCGATCCTGAATTGCTATATGGAATAGCTGAATGGGGGCTGGCGCCGTTATTGCAAGCCAGTGATGCAACCCTCTGTCAGAACGAACCGCCAACATCCTGCAGTAATCTACCACATCAGCTAGCGTTGCATATTAAATGGATAGTTGAAGAACATGAGTTCCATAGCATTATTTTTACATGGCCAACGGGTTTTCTGCGCAATATAGTCGGAGAGCTTTCTGCTGAGCGTCAACAGATTTATCCTGCCCCTCCTGTGGTAGTCCCTGTATATTCAGGCTGGTGCCAGCTTACATTAATTGAACTTGAGTCTATCGAAATCGGCATGGGCGTTCGGATTCATTGCTTCGGCGACATCAGACTCGGTTTTTTTGCTATTCAACTACCTGGGGGAATCTACGCAAGGGTGTTGCTGACAGAGGATAACACGATGAAATTTGACGAATTAGTCCAGGATATCGAAACGCTACTTGCGTCAGGGAGCCCAATGTCAAAGAGTGACGGAACGTCTTCAGTCGAACTTGAGCAGATACCACAACAGGTGCTCTTTGAGGTCGGACGTGCGAGTCTGGAAATTGGACAATTACGACAACTTAAAACGGGGGACGTTTTGCCTGTAGGGGGATGTTTTGCGCCAGAGGTGACGATAAGAGTAAATGACCGTATTATTGGGCAAGGTGAGTTGATTGCCTGTGGCAATGAATTTATGGTGCGTATTACACGTTGGTATCTTTCCAAAAATACAGCGTAAACCTGATAAGAAAAATAATATGCGAACAATATAATAGCGTTCCAGGTCGTGTCATGAGAGATACAGTATGTCTTTACCCGATTCGCCTTTGCAACTGATTGGTATATTGTTTCTGCTTTCAATACTGCCTCTCATTATCGTCATGGGAACTTCTTTCCTTAAACTGGCGGTGGTATTTTCGATTTTACGAAATGCTCTGGGTATTCAACAAGTTCCCCCAAATATCGCACTGTATGGCCTTGCGCTTGTACTTTCCTTATTCATTATGGGGCCGACGCTATTAGCTGTAAAAGAGCGCTGGCATCCGGTTCAGGTCGCTGGCGCTCCTTTCTGGACGTCTGAGTGGGACAGTAAAGCATTAGCGCCTTATCGACAGTTTTTGCAAAAAAACTCTGAAGAGAAGGAAGCCAATTATTTTCGGAATTTGATAAAACGAACCTGGCCTGAAGACATAAAAAGAAAGATAAAACCTGATTCTTTGCTCATATTAATTCCGGCATTTACGGTGAGTCAGTTAACGCAGGCATTTCGGATTGGATTACTTATTTATCTTCCCTTTCTGGCTATTGACCTGCTTATTTCAAATATACTGCTGGCTATGGGGATGATGATGGTGTCGCCGATGACCATTTCATTACCGTTTAAGCTGCTAATATTTTTACTGGCAGGTGGTTGGGATCTGACACTGGCGCAATTGGTACAGAGCTTTTCATGAATGATTCTGAATTGACGCAATTTGTAACGCAACTTTTATGGATCGTCCTTTTTACGTCTATGCCGGTAGTGTTGGTGGCATCGGTAGTTGGTGTCATCGTAAGCCTTGTTCAGGCCTTGACTCAAATACAGGACCAAACGCTACAGTTTATGATTAAATTATTGGCAATTGCAATAACCTTAATGGTCAGCTACCCATGGCTTAGCGGTATCCTGTTGAATTATACCCGGCAGATAATGTTACGAATTGGAGAGCATGGTTGAATGGCACAACAGGTAAATGAGTGGCTTATTGCATTGGCTGTGGCTTTTATTCGACCATTGAGCCTTTCTTTATTACTTCCCTTATTAAAAAGTGGCAGTTTAGGGGCCGCACTTTTACGTAATGGCGTGCTTATGTCACTTACCTTTCCGATATTACCAATCATTTACCAGCAGAAGATTATGATGCATATTGGTAAAGATTACAGTTGGTTAGGGTTAGTTACCGGAGAGGTGATTATTGGTTTTTTAATTGGGTTTTGTGCGGCGGTTCCCTTTTGGGCCGTTGATATGGCGGGGTTTCTGCTTGATACTTTACGTGGCGCGACAATGGGTACGATATTCAATTCTACAATGGAAGCTGAAACCTCACTTTTTGGCTTGCTTTTCAGCCAGTTTTTGTGTGTTATTTTCTTTATAAGCGGCGGCATGGAGTTTATATTAAATATTCTGTATGGGTCATATCAATATTTACCACCAGGGCGTACTTTATTATTTGACCGGCAATTTTTAAAATATATCCAGGCAGAGTGGAGAACGCTTTATCAATTATGTGTCAGTTTCTCTGTTCCTGCCATAATATGTATGGTATTAGCCGATCTGGCTTTAGGTCTTTTAAATCGGTCGGCACAACAATTGAATGTGTTTTTCTTCTCAATGCCGCTCAAAAGTATATTAGTTCTACTCACGCTCCTGATCTCATTCCCTTATGCTCTTCATTACTATTTGGTTGAAAGTGATAAGTTTTATATTTATCTGAAAGACTGGTTCCCATCTGTATGAGCGAGAAAACAGAACAGCCTACAGAAAAGAAATTACGTGATGGTCGTAAGGAAGGGCAGGTCGTCAAAAGTATCGAAATAACATCATTATTTCAGCTGATTGCGCTTTATTTGTATTTTCATTTCTTTACTGAAAAGATGATTTTGATACTGATTGAGTCAATAACTTTCACATTACAATTAGTAAATAAACCATTTTCTTATGCATTAACGCAATTGAGTCATGCTTTAATAGAGTCATTGACTTCTGCACTGCTGTTTCTGGGCGCTGGGGTAATAGTTGCTACTGTGGGTAGCGTGTTTCTTCAGGTGGGGGTGGTTATTGCCAGCAAGGCCATTGGTTTTAAAAGCGAGCACATAAATCCGGTAAGTAATTTTAAGCAGATATTCTCTTTACATAGCGTAGTAGAATTATGTAAATCCAGCCTGAAAGTTATCATGTTATCTCTTATCTTTGCCTTTTTCTTTTATTATTATGCCAGTACTTTTCGGGCGCTACCGTACTGTGGGTTAGCCTGTGGCGTGCTTGTGGTTTCTTCTTTAATAAAATGGTTATGGGTAGGGGTGATGGCTTTTTATATCGTCGTTGGCATACTGGACTATTCTTTTCAATATTATAAGATTAGAAAAGATCTAAAAATGAGTAAAGATGACGTAAAACAGGAGCATAAAGATCTGGAGGGCGACCCTCAAATGAAGACACGGCGTCGGGAAATGCAGAGTGAAATACAAAGTGGGAGTTTAGCTCAATCTGTTAAACAATCTGTTGCGGTAGTGCGTAATCCAACGCATATTGCGGTTTGTCTTGGCTATCATCCCACCGATATGCCAATACCACGCGTCCTGGAAAAAGGCAGTGATGCTCAAGCTAACTATATTGTTAACATCGCTGAACGCAACTGCATCCCCGTTGTTGAAAATGTTGAGCTGGCCCGCTCATTATTTTTTGAAGTGGAACGCGGAGATAAAATTCCTGAAACGTTATTTGAACCCGTTGCAGCCTTGTTACGTATGGTGATGAAGATAGATTATGCGCATTCTACCGAAACACCATAAATGCTTTTGGTATGCTTCTTCAAGACACTGCGAAGGTTAAGAGGGGTAATAGCGTATAGAGCAGCGCTTGACGATAAAGGTGAGAGACTGAAAATAATCGCTTTTAGCCTGGCACAAGCGCCAGATAGCGTATTATAAAATTAAACAAAATAATGGATTGGTGCGTCTGAATGGACTCGAACCATCGACCCCCACCATGTCAAGGTGGTGCTCTAACCAACTGAGCTACAGACGCATTAAAATGATGGTGCGTTCAATTGGACTCGAACCAACGACCCCCACCATGTCAAGGTGGTGCTCTAACCAACTGAGCTATGAACGCAACGTTGTAGGTGACAACGGGGACGAATATTAGCGTCACAACTGCAATGAGGCAAGAGGGAAATCGCAATTTTCTTCCTGAAATCACCTGATTGCGGTGGAAATATGCAACATGTCGAGAAAATAGCCGCCATGCGACGGCTATCGTCGTATTATCGCGCAGCGCGCTGCAAAATGATGGCGGACGGCTGACGTTGTAGATAGCGCATCCGTAGCATCATTAACACCGCCGCCGAGGTCAGGCCGATGATGAACCCCATCCAGAAGCCTGCCGGTCCCATACGCTCCACCACCAGATCCGTTAACGCCAGGATATAACCGCTGGGTAAACCTAACACCCAGTAGGCGGTAAAGGTGATAAAAAAGATGGAACGCGTATCTTTATAACCGCGCAGAATACCGCTGCCGATAACCTGTATAGAGTCGGAAATCTGGTAAACCGCAGCGAGCAGCATTAATTGCGCGGCAAGCGCCACGACCTCAGGGTTGTCATTGTAGAGCAAAGCAATATGCTTACGCAGAGTAACGGTAAAGATCGCGGTAACCACAGCCATACAAATGCCGACGCCTAAACCGGTACGCGCTGCGGTTTGCGCATCCAGCGTTGAGCCCTGGCCCAGACGATAACCCACTCGAATTGTTACCGCCGCAGCCAGCGACATCGGCAGCACGAACATCAGCGAGCTAAAGTTAAGCGCAATCTGATGACCCGCGACATCCACAATACCTAATGGTGAAACCAGCAGCGCAACGACCGCAAACAACGTCACTTCAAAGAACAGCGCCAGCGCAATCGGCAACCCCAGTTGAATCAGGCGCTTCATGACGACGCTATCGGGTTTGCCAAAGCCTGTTTCATTACGAATATCACGCATTGAACGCGCGTGTTTAATGTAAGAAAGCATGGCGATAAACATCACCCAATAGACCGCCGCGGTCGCAACGCCGCAGCCGATACCGCCGAGTTCCGGCATACCAAAATGGCCATAGATAAAAATATAGTTCACCGGAATATTTACCAGCAGGCCCAAAAATCCCATCACCATACCCGGTTTGGTTTTGGCCAGACCTTCGCACTGGTTTCGCGCTACCTGAAAGAAAAGGTATCCTGGCGCGCCCCACAGCAGCGCGCGAAGATAACCCACGGCTTTATCGGCCAGCGCCGGATCAATATTATGCATAGAGCGGATAATGTATCCGGCATTCCACAGGACGATCATCACCAGCACGGAGACAAAGCCCGCCAGCCAGAACCCTTGTCGAACCTGATGCGCGATACGCTCACGACGGCCGGAGCCATTGAGTTGCGCAATCACAGGCGTCAAGGCCAGCAGTAAGCCGTGACCAAACAAAATGGCGGGAAGCCAGATAGAGGTGCCGATAGCGACGGCAGCCATGTCCGTAGCGCTATAGCCTCCCGCCATGACGGTATCGACGAATCCCATTGCGGTCTGTGCCACTTGCGCAAGGATCACCGGTATCGCTAACGCTAATAACTGACGCGCTTCACTGGTATACTTCTGCACGTATTCACCTTTTATTTTGTTGTTATATGAAAGACTAAAAAGCCGCCGTAGTGGCAGCCAAAAGAAATAGCAGGGGAAATTTCAGTCTATTGTAGCGGGGTATTACTATTTCTCCAGCGAAAAAACAGTTGTTAACGGCGCATTGCTGGCAAGCTGTTTTTCCACCTGCTATTGTGCTGAACAGTTCTGCTTTTATTTATTTCAGGAGTTGAAGATATGTTTACGGGGATCGTACAGGGTACCGCGAAACTGGTATCGATTGATGAAAAACCCAACTTTCGCACCCATGTGGTGACGTTACCGGACTACATGCTGGAGGGGCTGGAGACGGGGGCGTCGGTAGCGCATAACGGATGCTGTTTGACGGTGACTGAAATAAACGGCAACCAGATAAGCTTTGATCTGATGAAAGAAACGTTGCGCATCACCAATCTGGGCGCGTTGAGGGTAGGTGATGAGGTCAACGTAGAGCGCGCCGCCAAATTCAGCGATGAAATCGGTGGACATCTGATGTCGGGGCATATTATTACGACGGCGGAGATCGCGAAAATCCTGACCTCCGAAAATAACCATCAGGTGTGGTTTAAAGTGCAGGATGCGTCCCTGATGAAGTATATCCTGTACAAAGGCTTTATCGGCGTTGACGGTATCAGTTTGACCGTCGGCGAGGTAACGCCAACGCGCTTCTGCGTGCATCTCATTCCGGAAACGCTGGAACGTACTACGCTTGGCAGAAAAAAACTGGGTGAGCGTGTGAATATCGAGATCGATCCGCAAACGCAGGCGGTTGTCGATACCGTAGAACGCGTACTGGCTGCGCGAGAAAATGCGGTCAGAAATCAGGCCGACATTGGCTAACGGAAAATAAGATTCCCCCGCATGAAATGCGGGGGTGATGATTAGCGAGGAACGCGCAGACCGTTTTCAACGCCGCGCGTAAATACCACCTGCCAAAGCTGGATATCACGCGCGCGAAACGCACCCGCGCAGGCGTTGAGATAATAGCTGAACATACGTTTAAAGCGCTCGTTATAATTGCCCGCAATCTCTGGCCAGGCATTGATAAAGCGCTCATGCCACGCCATCAGAGTCGTGTCATAGTCGGCGCCAAAGTTATGCCAGTCTTCCATTACAAAGTGTGATTCGCTGGCCTCGGCGATTTGACGAACAGACGGCAAACAACCGTTGGGGAAAATATACTTATTGATCCACGGATCGACATTATGATCGGTTTTTTTAGAACCAATAGTATGGAGCAGGAAAAGACCATCCGGTTTTAAATTCCTGTCAACAACCTCAAAATAGGTGTTGTAGTTTTTTGGCCCGACATGTTCGAACATGCCGACGGAGACGATTCGGTCAAACTGATCGTTAAGGTCGCGATAATCTTCCAGGAGAATGGAGACATCCAGACCTTCGCAACGCGTCTGCGCCATTTTTTGTTGTTCAGCGGAGATCGTTACGCCCACCACGCTAACGCCATAATGGGTCGCCATATATTGCGACAGGCCGCCCCAGCCGCAGCCGATATCCAGCACACGCATCCCCGGTTGTAGCTGTAGCTTTTCGCAAATTAATTTCAGCTTGGCTTGCTGTGCCGCTTCCAGCGTATCGGCATCTTTCCAGTAGGCGCAAGAATATTGCATATAGGGATCGAGCATACGGGAAAAAAGGTCATTACCAAGATCGTAATGTTCCTTGCCGACAATCCAGGCGCGTTTTTTACTTTGTAGATTAATCAGACGCGCGCCGAGGATACGGAGCGTATCTTTAACATGGTGGGGGAGTTGATTTTCAAGACCGGCACGTAAGACTTTGCTGAAGAAAATATCCAGACGCTCGCATTCCCACCAGCCATCCATGTAACTCTCACCTAACCCCAACGATCCTTCCTGAAGGACGCGTTTAAAAAAATCGGGATTCTTAACACGAATGTCAGACGGGGCGGAACCATTAATTGTAATATCCGCGCGACTTAACAATTCGTTGGCGATTCGGTACCAGTTATCATCCGGTACGCTGACTTCTTCTATACACGATGAACTCATAGTTTCTCCATCACTGGACGGTGATCAGAACCTTAAAACAGCGTAGACGCTTTTTTGGCTTTGTGAGAAATCCCACGGGCAATTCCGTGAGCCAGTTATCCGACGTAGAACAGAGGAAGGGAGGAACCCTTGCCGAAAAGGCCATCCATGGTGAATCGGGAACGCTCCGGTTCCCGTTAATGCCTAATAATTATCGTAATATAAACAACCGTGAATCAGTATAGGCCGCAATTTTTGATGATTCAACCGAAAATTGTTAGCGTGCTAATTACCAGCGGTTAACAAGCTTTTAGTGAGACTTGTCGTGGGCGACATTGGCATGTGGAAACCCGGTCTCAGCGCACTCTGCATGAGACTGCATTTTGTAGCCTAACGCCGCCAGAACAACGGTAGAGAGCATTACGCTGGTGGTGGTCAGCAGCGGCGTGCTGATGAGCCATGAAACCACCAGGCTTGCCAGGAAACATAACCCCAGTTGCAGCGTATTTTGTAGCGCCGCAGCGCGCCCCGTGGCTTGAGGGAAAGGGCGTAACGCTTGCGCGACGACGATAGGGTAGATGGCGCCATTAGCAATCGCCATTACGCAGAAAGGAATCAGGATCTCCACCAGTGAGGCATTATTCAGAAGGCCCGCTCCCCAGGTGGCGATAACGCTCAGCGCGTACAGCCCTAACAGCCACGGAAGCAATTGGTAGCCCTGCCATTTTTGTAGCGCCGCGCGGCAACCATATCCGCCAATCAGAAAAGCGATGGTTTGCGGAACATAGCTCAGGCCAATCACTGCCGGGCTGTAACCCATCGCGCTGAGAATAAACGGGGACCCTGTTAGCCACGCAAAAAAGCTGGCGGAACAGGCGGCATAAATCAGCACATTACCGCGATAGGTTTTAGAGCGTAACAACGTCGCGAAAGTGAGTTTATCCTGTCCTTCGGTACGCGCTTTTACCGATGGTTTTAAGCGCAGCGCCGGCAACATCAGCAACAACGTAATCACGAACAGGGTGGCGAAAATCGCCTGCCATGAGAAATGCGTCAGTATCCAGCTTCCCAGTAAGGGCGCAAGCGCCGGGGATAATCCCACCAGTGGCATGATAGTGGCGAAGATACGGTTAATTTTTGGCGAAGGATAATAATCGGTCACCAGCGCTTGCCAGATTACCGTTGCCGCACAAACGCCGACGGCCTGCACAAAGCGCAGCGTCAGCAGTGCTGCCGCGCTTTCTACCCACAGCATCCCCAGACTTCCGAGCGCAAAGATAGATAACCCCAGCAGTAAAATCGGTTTACGGCCATAACGATCCGATAGCGGTCCCCAGAGGAGTTGCGCGACGGCAAAGCCAGCTAAAAAAAGGCTGAGGCTGGCGCTGACCGCGGCGGCAGGCGTTTGTAAATCCGCCTGTATGGCGGCAAACGCGGGCAGGTACATGTCCGTAGCCAGAAACCCCAGCACGCTAAGGCCGGCTAACCAGACTAAAAAACCTTTTCCAGGTTGCATATTTGTTTCTCTTTCTTATCAAACAGACATTGTCGCAGAGTGTAGGGAGTGAAATTACGGTTGTGAAACGTTAATATTTGTCCAGTGAATTCAAAATTTTTGTAGGCAAATTATGTGGTCGGAATACTCGCTTGAAGTGGTTGACGCCGTGGCGCGCAATGGCAGTTTTAGCGCGGCGGCGCAAGAACTGCACCGTGTGCCTTCAGCAGTCAGTTACACCGTTCGTCAGTTAGAGGAGTGGCTGGCCGTACCGCTTTTTGTACGACGTCACCGTGATGTTGAACTAACGCCTGCTGGCATCTGGTTTTTAAAAGAAGGGCGTTCTGTTATCAAAAAAATGCAGATCACTCGCCAGCAGTGTCAGCAAATTGCTAATGGCTGGCGCGGGCAGTTAGCTATTGCGGTGGACAATATCGTCAGACCAGAACGTACCCGGCAGATGATCGTCGATTTCTATCGTCATTTTGACGATGTTGAACTGCTGGTTTTTCAGGAGGTGTTTAACGGCGTCTGGGACGCGCTCTCCGACGGGCGTGTCGAACTGGCGATTGGGGCGACGCAGGCGATTCCGGTAGGGGGGCGTTACGCTTTTCGGGATATGGGGACCCTGAGCTGGAGCTGCGTAGTGGCAAGCGATCACCCGCTGGCGTCGATGCCTGGGCCGTTAAGCGATGATACCCTGCGCAACTGGCCGTCGCTGGTCAGGGAGGACACTTCGCGAACCTTACCGAAACGGATTACCTGGCTGCTGGATAACCAAAAAAGGGTCGTCGTACCGGACTGGGAGTCATCGGCAACCTGCCTGTCGGCAGGACTATGCGTGGGAATGGTGCCGACGCATTTTGCCCGACAGTGGATAGACAGCGGAAAATGGGTGGCGCTGACGTTAGAGAATCCGTTTCCCGATGCGGCCTGTTGCGTGACGTGGCAGCAAAACGAGGCCTCGCCCGCGCTGGCATGGCTGCTGGACTATTTGGGCGATAGCGAAACGTTGAATCGGGAGTGGCTGCGGGAGCCAGAAGAGGCTCCCGACAGCGGGGATTAACGCCGATAGTCGCGGAACGGGCCGTCAGCGACCGAGCGACGCTCAACCAGGCGTGGATGAACTTCAATAGACTGTGACTCTTCACGCTTATTGACGATGCGATCCAGTAGCATATTAAATGCGGTTTCGCCTAAAGAGTCTTTGGGCTGGTGAATCGTCGTCAGCGCCGGGGTAAAGAAACGGGCGTTACGCACATTGTCATAACCGATCACCGAAACGTCCTGCGGTACGCGAAGCCCCATTTCGTCAGCCGCGCAAAGCGCGCCCATCGCCATAATATCGCCGCCGCAGAAAACGGCGGTAGGGCGATGTGACTGCGATAAGATTTGCTGCATCGCGTGGTAACCGGATTCCGGCTCGAAGTCGCCCTGAACAATCCAGTTGTCCGGCACGTTGATCAGCGCCTCCTCCATGGCTTTCATAAAGCCTGCCAGCCGGCCCGCGCCGGTGTTGCGCTCCAGCGGGCCGGGAATAACGCCGATATCCCGGTGGCCGCGTTCAACCAGATAACGACCCGCCATATAGCCGCCTGCAAAGGCGTTATCAATCACCGTGTCGGTAAAATCGGCCTTCGCCTCACCCCAGTCCATCACCACCATCGGAATATGGCGGTACTCTTCCAGCATGGAAAGCAGAGGTTCTGGATACTCAGAACACATCACCAGCAGGCCATCCACGCGCTTTTGCGCCATCATGGACAGGTAGGCGCGCTGTTTTTCCAGGTTATTCCAGGCGTTGCCTAAAATCAGCGTATAGCCTTTCTGGAAACAGTTTTTTTCAACTGCCTCGATAATTTCGGCAAAATAGGCCGCTTCGCTGCTGGTCGCCAGTAAGCCTATCGACTTGGTATGGTTAACCTTCAGGCTACGCGCGACGGCGCTGGGAGAGTAGTGCAGCTCCTTAATTGCCGCCCAGACCGCGTTACGCGTTTCTTCAGCGACAAAACGCGTTTTGTTGATTACGTGTGATACAGTTGTAGTGGAAACGTTTGCTCGTTTCGCTACATCTTTAATTGTTGCCATTACATTTCACTCCAGACCCTCGCTAAGCTCCTGAGAAACGCCAGGTAAACGTTTGCCTACACACACCCTAATCGCAACATCAGGGTTGCGGCACGCCGGAAAAACGACACGGAACGTCAGGAAGGGGTCAATGGCCGTTACGCTAATTCAGTAAGCCTGGAATTTTGTCTGATCTTGAGGAAAAGGGGAAGCGTTAAAAACAGTTATCAATATAAAACATGAGAGATTTTTGGGCGGGAATGTGCAAAAATGCGCTATATCACTTTTTGTGTGGGAATAAAAAGGAGAAAACTTGATGAGTACCGACCTGAAATTTTCGTTGATTACTACGCTGATTGTTCTGGGCGTGATTGTCGCAGGTGGATTAACGGCCGCTCTGCACTGATTTCCTCTCTTCTGAGGGGGGCGTCTCCTCTATTCTATCCCTCTCTAAAACGCAGAAGGCGTACCTTCTGCGTACTCAGACTTATGCGGCGAGATTTTTCGCAACAAATTCCCAGTTAACCAGCGCCCAGAAATGCTCCAGATAGTTTGGACGGGCGTTGCGGTAGTCGATGTAATACGCGTGTTCCCACACATCAACCGTCAGCAACGGCGTTGCATCCGTAGTCAGCGGCGTACCGGCATTTGAGGTAGAAACGATAGCCAGTTTGCCATCAGCGCTTTTTACCAGCCATGTCCATCCGGAACCAAAGTTTTTGATAGCGGCATCGGTGAATTGCGCTTTAAATTCCGCGAAGCTGCCAAAAGATGCCGCGATAGCATCAGCCAGTTTCCCGGTCGGTTCGCCACCGGCGTTTGGCGCCAGGCAGTTCCAGTAGAAGGTGTGGTTCCACACCTGAGCGGCGTTATTAAAGATGCCGCCTTCGGAAGTGCGCACGATCTCTTCCAGCGATTTGCCTTCAAACGCCGTGCCTTTGATCAAATTGTTAAGATTGGTCACGTAAGTCTGATGATGTTTGCCATAGTGATATTCCAGCGTCTCAGCAGAAATATGCGGCGCCAGAGCATCTTTGGCATACGGTAATGCAGGTAATTCGAACGACATTGCTTCTCTCCTTATTATTAATATTGCGCACGCACAATAACCCTGGTGCGCGTAAGGATAGGGTAGCAAATTGAGAGGTGGCGCAAAAGAAGAAGTTATCCTGTCGTTAAACGACAGGATAAAATATTAGCGAATTGTTTTAGGCGTCATCACCCGGCGGGCGCCGACATAATGACGTTGCCAGTATTCTTCGTTCAGTGAGGTGATCTGAATTTCCTGACCGCTGCGCGGAGACTGGATAAACTTACCGTTGCCGACATAGACGCCAACGTGATCGGCGGTGCCGCGCCCCTGCGTACGGAAGAACACCAGATCGCCGTTTTTCAACTCGCTACGCTCAATGGGCGCCGCGTCACGCAGGTGATACATCTCATTCGCCGTTCGGGGGATACGGATCTTCACTAAATCTTTATAGGCATAATAAACCAGACCGCTGCAATCAAAACCGGTGCGCGGCGATGCGCCTCCCCAGTGATACGGTTTACCAATCTGATTCATGAGCTTGGACATCGCGGTTTTCGTCGCTTTTTGTACTTTTGCACGATGCGCATCGGCAATAGAGACCGGCAATGTTCCTTTCCCCTTCACGCAGTGCGGCTTACGGCCTTTACGCGTCGTGCATTTTTCCGTTACGTCGAGGGCGGCGATTGACGTGGGCGCGGTTCTGTTACGACGATGCGTCGTATGACGAGATTTTGTGGAGGCGGTGGTACGTTTTGGCGTAGAAGCGGAAGAAGAATGGCTGGTTTTTGAGGTTTTTTTTACGTTTTTTTTGCTGGTTTTACTGATCTTTTTAGTTGTGCTTTTCTTTTTATCTGCCGTTTTCGTGACATGAGAAACAGCAGGCGTCGCTTTGGCTTGCCTGGAAGCATGGGCCATTGGCGTAAAGGGGAGAGTAGTAAAAAGTAAAGCACAGAGCGTGATCGAGATTTTGTTTATCCGCGCCACTGAGCAATCCTCTGTTAAAGGCAGGCAATTCATGCCTGCGTATGATTTACAAAACCTGATAATTCTAATCTACAAAAGCACAGATTGGTAATTGCTTTTGGTTTCTGAAGCTATGTTTCGTTAACAGATGTAAAAAAATAGCAATTAATGCTAAACACGAACGCGTTATCTACAAATCACTGCGCGGCAACCCGCTTAAAAGATATTTTGTATACAACTTATTCCCGCAGACGGTAAAATAATAAGGCATGATGAAAATGTTATTTTCCGTTGCCAGCCTGACCCGTTACAATGACAGGCTTCAGTCGTAAAAGTAGTTTAAGGAAGCGAGACAATGAGCACCACTATCGAAAAAATTCAGCGCCAGATCGCTGAAAACCCGATTCTCCTGTATATGAAAGGTTCACCGAAACTGCCAAGCTGTGGTTTCTCTGCGCAGGCCGTTCAGGCGCTTTCAGCCTGCGGGGAACGTTTTGCCTATGTTGATATCCTGCAAAACCCGGATATTCGCGCTGAATTACCGAAATACGCCAACTGGCCGACATTCCCACAACTGTGGGTGGACGGCGAGCTGGTCGGCGGGTGTGATATTGTGATTGAAATGTATCAGCGTGGTGAGTTGCAGCAGCTTATTAAAGAAACTGCGGCAAAATATAAAACTCAGGAGCCGGACGCAGAGTAATCTGTGCAAGGAGAAAGCGACCTGTAAAGGTCGCTTTTTTACCGCCATCGTGAGCAAGAGCGGCGTTGTTAGCCTCGTTATTTGTCCGTCGGCAAAGGTAACGGCCAGCCGCCCAGGCGCTTCCAGCGATTGACAATTTCACAAAACAGCACCGCTGTCCGCTCGGTATCATACAAAGCGGAGTGGGCCTTTTCACCGTCAAACTCCATACCTGCCGCCAGGCACGCTTTTGATAACACCGTTTGTCCCAGCGCCAGTCCGCTCAATGCCGCAGTATCAAAGGTGACGAACGGATGAAACGGGTTACGTTTCAGCGAGGCGCGCTCTGCGGCGGCCATCATAAAACTGTGATCAAAAGTGGCGTTATGCGCGACCATAATGGCGCGGCTACAACCGCTGTCTTTGATACCTTTACGCACCATTTTGAAAATAGCGTGTAGCGCCTCATATTCACTCACCGCGCCGCGTAGCGGGTTAGAGGGATCGATACCGTTAAACGCAAGCGCTTCCGGCTGTAAGTTGGCTCCAGCGAACGGCTCCACATGGAAATGCAGCGTCGTGTCCGGCATCAGCCAGCCTTGTTCATCCATTTTCAGCGTGATGGCGGCGATTTCGAGCAGCGCATCGGTTTTAGCGTTAAATCCTGCAGTTTCAACGTCGATGACGACAGGATAAAAACCACGAAAACGGTCGCACAGACCGGAAAGTTGAGCGTTATCGGACATCTGAGTCTCTTAATACGAAAAAATGCAGCGCGTATTATGGCAAATTTTACGCCGGGATGCAGTAAAACAACGGGCGCAGTGACCTGCGCCCGGCGGGGGATCAGTTACCCAGACCGCGGCCTGCGTCTTTAGCTTCAATCAATTCGATTTTATAGCCATCCGGATCTTCAACGAAGGCGATGATGGTCGAACCGCCTTTTACCGGCCCCGCTTCACGGGTCACGTTACCGCCGTTCTGACGAATGCGTTCACAGGCTTCAGCAGCATTGTCAACGCTCAGCGCGATATGCCCGTACGCATTGCCCATGTCGTAGCTCTCAACGCCCCAGTTATAAGTTAGTTCGATGACCGCTTCTTCCGTTTCCGGACCATATCCCACAAAGGCCAGCGAGTATTTGTATTCCGGATTCTCACTGGTACGCAGCAATTTCATGCCCAGAACGTTAGTGTAAAAAGCGATGGAACGCTGCAAATCGCCGACGCGCAGCATAGTATGCAATAAACGCATTTTCGTTGTCCTTAAAATAGTCAAGATATTCAAAGTATAGCGGCGATGTGCGGCCGCTATCAATGAAATTACAGAGTAGGGTAGTCAGTGTAGCCTTCCGCGCCGCCGCCATAAAAACTTTCGGGACGCTGTGGATTGAGTTTCGCTTTACATTGCAGACGCGCTACCAGATCCGGGTTAGCGATGTAATCGCGACCAAACGCCACGGCGTCAATCAGCCCTTTTTCGATCAGATCTTCCGCTTTTTCTGGCGTATAGGCGCCCGCGCCGATGATGGGACCGTGGAAACGCGCGCGCACTTTTTCACGGAACGCGTCACTGTACGGTTCGCCGCCCGCCCAGTCTGGTTCAGACATATGCAGATAAGCAATGCCGCGTTTGCCTAACGCTTCAATCAGATAAAGGGCGTCAGCTTCTTCATTCGGGCCGTTATCGACATTCTGGAAAGTGCCGACAGGAGAAAGGCGGATGCCGATACGGTCCGCGCCCCATTCCTTAATGCCGGCATCAACCACCTCCAACACCAGACGGGCGCGATTCTCTACGCTGCCGCCGTACTGATCGGTACGGTGATTAGAAGACGGTGAGAGGAACTGGTGCAGCAGATAACCGTGCGCGGAGTGCAGCTCCACCAGATCGAAGCCTGCCTCTCGGGCATTGGCGATAGCCAGGCGGAAATCGTTGACGATCCCGGGGATCTCATGAGTATCCAGCGCGCGCGGCGTGGAAGTTTCTACGCGGATGGCCTGGCCGTTTTCGTCACGCAAAGAGGTGCGGGTTCCCGCATTGATAGCGGATGGCGCGACGGGCGCTTGTCCGCCTGGTTGCAGGCTGGCGTGTGAAATACGGCCCGTATGCCACAGTTGCACCGCCATATGGCCGCCCTGGGCATGGACTCCCTGAGTGATTTTTTTCCAGGCGGCGATCTGCTCATCGCTGTGTAATCCCGGTGCGCCGGCATAGCCTTTCGCCTGTGCGGAGATTTGTGTGGCTTCGCTGATGATCAATCCGGCGCTGGCGCGTTGACGGTAATATTCCGCCATTAACGGCGTAGGAATGTCGCCCGGTTCAATACTCCGCAAACGCGTCAAAGGCGCCATAAATACGCGATTTGTCGCCGTGATGGCACCCACCTTGAGGGGGGTAAACAGTTTTGCTGATGACATAGTGGCTCCTGATATAAGTAGACCGGTCGTCTTGTAATAAAGGAAATAAAAACGCCCGTTACTGCTCAGGCGTTGCAATGATGGTCTTAACATGCGCCAACGCATTTTCCAGCGGCGCGGCGCTACAGGATATTTTGGCCTGCAAATTGGCGCCCAGCCACAGGGCATAAAGTACCTGCGCCTGTGGCAACGGCTGGCCGGTGAAATGTAAACAGTGGCTATTACGGCCATCTTCCAGCGCGCGTGCAAGCAGTGCCATGATCTCCTGCGCCCCTTTATCCATCGTAGAGCGCATATCCTCCGACAGATCGCAGACCTCCGCTGACAGTTTCACCGTCAGGCAACCGCTAATGGCGCCTTGCTGGCAAAACTGCTTTAACGTTTCCTGATACCAGGCGAGAAGACGATCGCGATGATTACCGGGACCGGAGGTGAAGTGCGCCGTAAGACGCTGATGATAGCAGGCGTAATGTCGCTCAAGCATGGCGACGCCGAAGGCTTCTTTCGAGCGAAAGTAGTGATAAAACGACCCTTTAGGCACCTGGGCGGTTTTGAGCAACTCGCTAAGCCCCATGCCGGTAAAACCCCGTTGCATACAAAGCTGCTCGCCGGTGGCCAGCAGATGTTCGCGGGTATCGTGTTCGGTTTGCTTATTCATGACAGGCAGTATAGTAGACCAGTCGGTCTACTGCAAGCAGAGTTGCCATAATGTCAGTTAGCGTCTTCAATAGTCATAAGCGCCAAACGTTGAGGAGGGGATGTGGCCGAGCAGTTGGAGTTTTTTCCTGTAGCAAGCCCATGTCGCGGTATCTGTCAGTCTGATGAGCGTGGCTTTTGTCGGGGATGTATGCGCAGCCGCGACGAACGCTTTAACTGGCAAAAAATGAGCGATGCCGAGAAACAAAATGTACTGCGGCTTTGTCGCCAGCGTTTCTTGCGTAAAATACGCGCAAATAAGCCTCTCCCATCGGAAGATCCTCAACAACCTTCACTCTTTTAAACGCGGAATTGCGTATACTCAACCTCATTATTCTCTATGAGGAATCTGTTATGGTTCAGCGTGTCACCATCGCTCCACAAGGCCCGGAGTTTTCGCGTTTTGTCATGGGTTACTGGCGTTTGATGGACTGGAATATTTCCGCGCGTCAGTTAGTGAGTTTTATCGAAGAACATCTGGATTTGGGCGTCACCACCGTTGACCATGCGGACATTTATGGCGGTTATCAGTGCGAAGCGGCGTTTGGCGAGGCGCTAACGCTGGCGCCGCATTTGCGGGAAAAACTGCAAATCGTTACCAAATGCGGTATTGCGACCACCGCCAGAGCGGAAAATAGGCTCGGTCATTATATTACCGATCGCCGCCATATTATTCTGAGCGCCGAACAGTCATTAAAAAATCTGGCGACAGATTATCTGGATATGTTGTTAATTCACCGTCCCGATCCGTTAATGGATGCGGATGACGTCGCCGAGGCGTTTCAACATCTGCACCAAAGCGGCAAAGTGCGCCATTTTGGCGTTTCTAATTTTACGCCAGCGCAATTTACGTTACTGCAATCGCGCCTGCCGTTCACCCTGGCGACCAACCAGGTGGAGATCTCGCCGGTTCACCAGCCTTTGTTGCTGGACGGCACATTAGATCAATTACAGCAACTGCGTATTCGTCCGATGGCCTGGTCATGTCTTGGCGGCGGTCGTCTGTTTAATGATGAGGCTTATCAGCCGTTGCGCCAGGAACTTTCCGTTATCGCGCAAGAACTCAACGCCAGTTCTATTGAACAGGTGGTCTATGCCTGGATTTTACGTTTGCCGTCGCAGCCGCTGCCGATTATTGGCTCGGGTAAAATCGAACGCGTACGCGCCGCACTAGAAGCGGAAACGCTGTCATTGTCGCGTCAACAGTGGTTCCGAATCCGCAAGGCGGCACTGGGTTATGACGTGCCGTAATCGCCAACTCGTTGACTTTCCGTTCATGTTTTCGCCAGTGGTTTACACTTAACAGGCGACCACATGTAACGGAGGTTTTATGAAGCGATTAAGTTTAGCGATAGTAACGCTGTTGGCCTGCGCGGGTGCGCAGGCCGCCAGCGAGAAAGTAGAGATGAACCTGGTGACGGCGCAAGGCGTAGGACAGTCTATCGGCACCGTCGTCATCGATGAAACCGAAGGCGGCTTAAAATTTACCCCACACCTTAAAGCGTTGCCGCCGGGCGAGCATGGTTTTCACATTCATGCCAACGGTAGCTGCCAGCCCGCGATTAAAGACGGCAAAGCGGTTGCCGCAGAAGCCGCTGGTGGTCATCTGGACCCACAAAATACCGGTAAGCATGAAGGACCGGAAGGCCAGGGGCATCTGGGCGACCTCCCGGTGTTAGTCGTTAATAATGATGGTATCGCCACCGAACCGGTTACTGCGCCGCGTCTGAAGTCTCTTGATGAAGTGAAAGATAAAGCGCTCATGATCCATGTGGGCGGCGATAACATGTCCGATCAGCCGAAACCGCTCGGCGGCGGCGGAATGCGTTACGCCTGCGGCGTCATTAAATAACCCGGAGACAGCGTTCCCTGTGCTGGAGCCTGTTCCAGCTGCGACAGCGAACAGTGTAAACGCCAGATAATCGCCGCCAGCTCATGCGCGGCGGGTTGATGATGATGTGCGAGCGTGTCGCAGATACGCTGTAGTTCCTGTAGCGTGACGGCAAGCGGGCGTTGCTGCACGCCGCGCTCGCTCATCACATCGCGCAGCAGGGATATACAAATATCCCGCACCCGGGAAAGCGGATCGGAACGCGACTCCCAGGCGCGCAGCTGCCACACCACATGCGAGCAGTTCAGCAGTACCACTCCCCAACGTAATAACCACCGGCGCGCCAGCGCATCCTGGCTATTGCTGAGCTGACTGACGTGATGATAGGTCAGCGACTCAAACTCGCTTTCGCTATGGGAAGGGTGACGGCTAAGCTGATCGACGAAATCCCGGCGTAGCGCGCGGATATGGCGGCGGCTTTTTACGGCATCGGAACCGGGGCGCAAAATCGCAAACGCCAGCCAGGAAATCGCGACGCCGACGATCTTGGCGGTATTATCGTTAAGGAAGTCGGCGAAGTCGTACACCGGCGGATTGGTCACGGCGATGAATGAGCCCATAAAAACGATAAGCTGCCCCCACAGTCCCGCCAGCTTAGGCATCTGCAGTTTAAGCAGTTGCATCGTGACGAACAGCGGAAAAAGGAAAAGCAAGAATTGCCACAGATCGGTGATTTGCACCATCAGGCCAAATTTCACCACGAAGCTGAATAAGGACAGCAGCACTAAAGTACGCATCAATAAGGTGAGCGACTTAAACGGCGTGGCGACGATGGAGTAGAGAACGCAACTGATCGCCGCCAGGGTTAATGCGCCGGGCCCGGATTCCCATTGCGCGCCAATACTCCAGGCGCCAATCACCGTGAGCGTGCAAAAGGTACGTACGCCGCTCCAGATGGCCTCTGCGTTATCCGTATGCCGTGCAAGGCCGGGAGTGCGGCGGATATGGATTTGATCCACCGGCGCGCCGCTTTCGATCAGATATAACTGGCGGCTGCTGCGCAGATATAAGTGGCAAAAATAGCGTAATCGCTGCCAGAACGCGAGGTGACGATAATCCTGTTCATCCTGCGGGCGTAGCGGCGCAATAATCCGCGCCACGGTGTAGCTGTCCGCGCGCGGTTTCGCTAGCGCGGCTAAGAGTTGTTCAATAACTTCGCGGCTGTTTTCCGGCGGCGTCGGCCAGTTTAAAAGCATTCTACGCAGACTGGAGATCACGCTGGTTAGCCGTAATTGCTGGTGTAACAATGCATTTAGCAATGCATTCTGGCGGCGAAAACGGTAGTGACTCCAGAAGGCCTGAATACGCAGCAGGTTCATGGTCAGGATTTGCCCAATCACGCCCTCATGCGCGGAGCGGATAGCGTCGGTAGTCTCCGGCTGCCACAGTAGACTGGCATGTTCCAGCAAGCGTGCATGCATGTTTTTCAACGCGGTGAGCAGGGCAGTGCCATCCGATGTGCTGGGTAGGATCATCATCATCATGCCGCCACAGAGGATGCCGACGATAACTTCACATACACGTGCCTGGGCGATATCCCACAACTGCGTGATTTCTACAATATTAACCATCGGGAACGCGATGATCGCCGCCGTGTAGCCGGACAACTGGAAAGCATAAGCGGCATTATTGGTAAAATGCGCGCAGGCCCAGGTACAAAAACCGATCCAGGCGGCCATGCTAAATAAGAACAACCAGGGTTCATTCAGCGTATGGCCAGCAATAATTAACGCGGCGGTCGCGCCGAGTAAACTCCCGGCAATACGCCCCAGACTTTTACTGATTACGCCGCCTACGGTCGGAAAGCTCACCACTGCGGCCGAAGTCATCGCCCAGTAGGGCTCATCCAGATTGAGATAATAAGCGAATGTCAGCGCGAGACACATGGCAATGGTATTGCGCAACGCGTAACGCCACTGGCCGGAGGTCGCTTTAAACCAGGGCGTATTTCGCAGGGCCGGCAGGGAGAGTTTCATTACCGCTGTCCAATGGCTACGCTGCAGGTAGTGCCGGAGACGAGCGTGATATCCTGCGGCAAAGCGTCAAATTCGATACGTACCGGTACGCGTTGCGCCAGACGTACCCACGGTACGTTGGGTTTGATATCGGGCACTAAACCGGAGTCGCTTTCCACGCTTTGGTCGTAAATAGCGCGCCCGATACTGCCAACGTGACCCTGTAACTTAATATTGCCACTATACAGTGTTATTAATGCAGGTTCACCTTCGCGGATATGGCGTAGTTTGGTTTCTTCGAAATATCCCATTACATAAAATGAATGGCTATCTACCAGGGCGAAAAGCGGCTTACCGGTACTGGCATAATCACCGGTACGCGTGGAAAGGTTGGTCACCCAGCCGGATACCGGCGCTTTTACTTCCGTCTGGCTAAGCTGCCACTGCGCCTGTTTTAACGTCGCCAGTGCGACATCTACGCTGGCCTGCATCGCTTTAACATTCAGATTGGCGCTATCCAGATCTTCAGCAGAGATGTAGTTACGCGATAAATGTCGACGTCGATCGGCTTCATTATTCGCTTTTGCCAGATCGGACTGCGCTTTGGCCAACTGCGCCTGCGCGTTAAGTTCTGCAATATGGAAGGGCGTTTTATCAATGACAAAAAGAACGTCCCCGGCGTTGACGAACTGATTATCTTTGATATTGAGTTGGGTAATGCTGCCAGAAACCTGCGGCGTTACGCTGACCTGTTCCGCGCGGATTTTACCATCGCGCGTCCACGGTGACTGCATATAGTAATTCCATAACCACCATGCGGCCAGAACGGCGACGACGGCGACAATGAGAGTAGAAAAATATTTTATTGTTTTTAACGACATATTTACCACGCGATCAGTAAAACGAGGCCCAGACATACGCAAAGCGTAAAGAGGGAGAGATCCATTAACAGGGGATGCCAGATTTCATCAGAGTATATCCGGTCACGCAGGAGTCGGTGAATAAACAACCAGATAACGAACCCAAGCGCAAAGGCTTTAAAGAATGGCGGAAAGTAAACAGATGCTCCCAACATGAGATCTTGTAAGGGCAATCCTGTGGCGTTGAGTATACACTTCACAAGCAATGTTCCTTTGCGTCAGACATCGATGCTTTAGTTTTAGCCAAAACTGAAGCTACAGGTGCCAGGTGCGCACTATGTCTGAAAAAATGTCTATTGGTAAGCAAATTTAGCAATACATTTGTTTTGAGAATACAAATACTGCACACTATTCTAAAATCAGCATAATAACTTAGCAAGCTAATTATAAGGAGATGAAATTGGAATCGCCACTAGGTTCTGATCTGGCACGGTTGGTGCGCATTTGGCGTGCTCTGATTGACCATCGCCTCAAGCCTCTGGAATTGACGCAGACACATTGGGTCACGTTGCACAATATTCATCAATTGCCGCCTGACCAGTCGCAGATTCAATTGGCTAAAGCGATAGGCATTGAGCAGCCATCGCTGGTACGCACGTTGGATCAACTTGAAGATAAGGGGCTAATTTCGCGGCAAACCTGCGCCAGCGATCGTCGCGCTAAGCGGATTAAACTGACCGAAAAAGCGGAGCCGCTGATCGCTGAGATGGAAGAGGTCATTCATAAAACGCGCGGTGAAATTTTGGCTGGGATTTCTTCAGAGGAGATTGAGCTTCTGATTAAACTTGTCGCTAAACTTGAACACAACATTATGGAATTGCACTCTCACGATTGAGGTGCAGGGGCATACGTGTGGCCATGTGACCACACGTAAAGCCTGGTTTAGCGTGGAGAGACAGTAACCTGGCTGCCGTTGCTGGCCAGCACGACACGCTGACCTGCCGAGAAACGCGTATTTCCTTGTTTCTGCACAACCATAATGGTGTTGCCATCGTCTTTACGAATTTCCAGTTCCACACCCTGGGTTTTATTCATTGCGCTCTGGACGCCCTGGCCCGCTACGCCACCAGCCACCGCGCCTGCCGCGGTCGCCAGTGAACGACCCGTACCGCCGCCGATAGTGTTGCCGAGGAATCCGCCCAACACCGCGCCGCCGATAGCGCCAATCACGTTAGAATCATCACCGCCCTGAATTTGAACCGGACGAACGTTAACGATAGTACCGTACGTTACATTCTGAACTTGTTTAGCCTCGGATGCGGTATAAACATCACCCGAAAGGCTATCATTGTTAACACACCCAGCTAAGGATAACCCCATCAGTGAAACGGCCAGTACACGTTTAATCATTTACCCATCTCCTGTTCTTCACGAAACGCTATTTCAGCATCCCTATAGCTAAATTATATGGCATTTATGCAGTTAAGGTCATATCTTCTGCCGAAAGAATGTAAAAATCATAATCAGAAGTTAATTAACTAATCTTAAACGAAGTGGGAAGCAAGAAAAGATAGGTTATTGATATCCGTGGACGGCACGGCAAAAAACGTGACGCGGGCATCGCATTGCAAAATACGTTATGCCGAGTGTTAAGGCTTAACCCAGCTTAATAAGGAAGAGGTATGAAATCGGGCCGTTTTATTGGCGTTATGTCCGGGACCAGCCTTGATGGCGTGGATGTTGTACTGGCGGCAATTGATGAAACCATGGTTGCGCAACAGGCAAGTCTCACCTGGCCCATTCCCGTTCATCTGAAAAAAGGCATTCTCGATATTTGCCAGGGACAACCGCTTACGCTCTCGCAACTCGGCCAGCTGGATACCCAGTTAGGCCGGCTTTTTGCACAGGCGGTTAATGCGCTGTTAGCGCAACAACGTTTGCAGCCGCGGGATATCGTCGCCATTGGTTGTCATGGGCAAACGGTCTGGCATGAGCCGACCGGCGAGGCCCCGCATACGCTGCAAATTGGCGATAATAATCACATCGTCGCCCATACGGGGATTACAGTGGTCGGCGATTTTCGGCGGCGGGATATTGCGCTGGGCGGACAAGGCGCGCCGCTGGTGCCCGCTTTCCATCACGCGCTGTTGGGACATCCGACGGAAAAACGTATGGTCCTGAATATCGGCGGCATCGCCAATTTATCTCTGCTTTTCCCCGGACAGGCGGTGCGCGGGTACGACACGGGGCCGGGTAATATGTTGATGGATGCGTGGATTTGGCGACAATGCGCGCAGCCCTACGACAAAGACGCGGCATGGGCGAAAGAAGGTCAGGTTATTCTTCCATTGCTGCAAAAGATGTTGCGCGATCCGTACTTTGCTGCGTCGGCGCCCAAAAGTACAGGACGCGAATATTTCAACTATGGCTGGTTAGAGCGCCATCTTACGGCTTTCCCTGGCGCAGACGCGCGCGATGTACAGGCCACGCTGGCGGAGCTGACGGCGGTCTCCATCGCCCAACAGGTGCTGCTCAATGGCGGCTGCGAGCGGCTGATGGTCTGTGGCGGCGGAAGCCGGAATCCGTTAGTGATGGCCCGTCTGGCGGCGCTGTTGCCCGGTATCGAGGTTTCGACCACCGATAAGGCGGGGATCAGCGGCGATGATATGGAAGCGCTGGCCTTTGCATGGCTTGCCTGGCGAACGCTCGCGGGCCTGCCGGGAAATTTACCTTCCGTGACGGGGGCTACAGAAGCCAGTGTTTTAGGCGCTATTTACCCGGCTAACCCAATAACTCAGAGTTAACTGAATTTTTCCCGGACCCTATATCAGTAAACTAGCAAGGTCAGGAAGGGGCGTTTGCCCTTCCAGAAGCAGGAGAGCTTTCGGGATATGCCTATGAAAAAGATCGCAATAATGTGTTTACCTGTGCTGCTGACCGGCTGTAGCGTTTATCAACAATTTGTTGAACGTATGCAAACGGATACGCTGGAATACCAGTGTGATGAGAAGCCGCTTACCGTTAAAGTCAATAACCCGCGTGAAGAGGTCAGTTTTGTTTATGACAATAAGCTGCTGACCCTGAAGCAAGGAATCTCGGCCTCGGGCGCGCGTTATACCGACGGGATTTATGTTTTCTGGTCGCAAGGCGAGAGCGCCACGGTCTATAAGCGAGACAGAATTGTGCTTAATAACTGTCAGTTACAAAATCCGAAGCGTTGAGATTTTCAGTATGGGGGCGCACAATAGCGCCACCCACTGATTATTTCTGATCAACGCCATGTCTGATAACGACCAATTGCAGCAGATCGCGCATCTGCGCCGTGAATACACGAAAGGCGGCTTGCGTCGCCGCGATTTACCCGCTGAACCGTTAACCTTATTTGAGCGCTGGCTTGGGCAAGCGTGCGACGCCAGACTGGCCGATCCGACGGCAATGGTCGTGGCGACCGTAGATGACAAGGGGCAACCGTACCAGCGTATTGTATTGCTCAAGCATTACGATGAAAAAGGCCTGGTCTTTTATACCAACCTGGGAAGCCGCAAGGCGCATCAAATTGAGCACAATCCGCGTATCAGCCTGTTATTTCCCTGGCATATGCTTGAACGCCAGGTGATGGTGACAGGCAAAGCCGAGCGTCTCTCCACTCTTGAGGTGGTGAGGTATTTCCACAGCCGTCCGCGCGACAGCCAGATCGGCGCATGGGTCTCTAAACAATCCAGCCGCATTTCCGCGCGCGGTATCCTCGAAAGCAAATTCCTGGAGCTCAAGCAGAAGTTTCAACAGGGCGAAGTGCCGTTACCCAGCTTCTGGGGTGGTTTTCGCGTGAGTATCGAACAGATGGAGTTCTGGCAGGGCGGCGAACATCGTCTGCACGATCGCTTTTTATACCAACGCGACGACGGCGCATGGAAAATCGACCGTCTTGCGCCCTAAAGATGCAAAAATCTTGTTTTAAGCACTGGTGCGGATGAATCCGCCGTTTTATGCTATGTCTCTTTCGCGTCTGGCGAAAAGTCGTGTACCGGCAAAGGTGCAGTCGTTTTATACATGGAGATTTTGATGGCAAGCAGTAACTTGATTAAACAATTGCAAGAGCGGGGGCTGGTAGCCCAGGTGACGGACGAAGACGCGTTGGCAGAGCGACTGGCGCAAGGCCCGATCGCGCTCTATTGCGGCTTCGATCCTACCGCTGACAGCTTGCATTTGGGGCATCTGGTTCCATTGTTATGCCTGAAACGCTTCCAGCAGGCAGGGCACAAACCTGTTGCGCTGGTAGGCGGCGCGACCGGTCTGATTGGCGACCCGAGCTTCAAAGCCGCCGAGCGTAAACTGAACACTGAAGAGACCGTTCAGGAGTGGGTGGCGAAAATTCGTAAACAGGTTGCCCCATTCCTGGACTTTGATTGCGGCGAAAACTCCGCCATCGCGGCCAATAACTATGACTGGTTCGGCAGCATGAATGTGCTGACTTTCCTGCGCGATATCGGTAAACATTTTTCCGTTAATCAGATGATCAACAAAGAAGCGGTGAAGCAGCGTCTGAACCGTGACGATCAGGGTATCTCTTTCACGGAGTTCTCTTATAACCTGCTACAGGGGTACGACTTCGCTTGTCTGAATAAACTGCACGGCGTTGCCTTACAGATTGGCGGTTCTGACCAGTGGGGGAACATCACTTCCGGTATCGACCTGACCCGTCGCCTGCACCAGAATCAGGTATTTGGTTTGACCGTTCCGCTGATCACCAAAGCTGACGGCACGAAATTCGGTAAAACCGAAGGCGGCGCTGTCTGGCTGGATCCGAAGAAAACCAGTCCGTACAAATTCTACCAGTTCTGGATTAACACCGCAGATGCCGATGTTTATCGCTTCCTGAAATTCTTCACTTTTATGGACATTGAAGAGATCAATGCCCTGGAAGAAGAAGATAAAAACAGCGGTAAAGCGCCGCGCGCGCAGTATGTGCTGGCCGAGCAGGTGACGCGCCTGGTTCATGGTGAAGAGGGGCTGGTCGCGGCGAAACGGATCACCGAATGCCTGTTCAGCGGTTCACTGAGCGCGCTGAGCGAAGCTGACTTTGAGCAGTTGGCGCAGGACGGCGTACCGATGGTTGAAATGGAAAAAGGCGCCGACCTGATGCAGGCGCTGGTAGACGCCGAACTCCAGCCGTCGCGTGGTCAGGCGCGTAAGACTATCGCCTCCAACGCTGTCACTATCAATGGTGAAAAACAATCCGATCCTGAATACATCTTTAACGATGAGGACCGTCTGTTTGGCCGCTATACCTTATTACGTCGCGGCAAAAAGAACTATTGTCTGATTTGCTGGAAATAAGGCATTAAGTAACAGGGAGTGAGAAATCACTCCCTTATTTTTGATGTTCAGGTAAAAAAATGAAGAATATCCTCGCTATCCAGTCCCATGTTGTTTTCGGACATGCGGGCAACAGCGCCGCCGAATTTCCCATGCGCCGTCTTGGCGCGAATGTTTGGCCGCTGAATACCGTTCAGTTTTCTAACCACACGCAATATGGTAAATGGACCGGCTGTGTCATGCCGCCCAGCCATCTGACTGAGATTGTCCAGGGGATTGCGGACATTGGCCAGTTAGCGCACTGCGACGCCGTACTTAGCGGTTACCTGGGATCTGCCGAGCAGGGAGAACACATTCTCGGTATTGTGCGCCAGGTTAAAGCGGCAAATCCGCAGGCAAAATATTTCTGCGATCCCGTGATGGGGCATCCGGAAAAGGGCTGTATCGTGGCGCCTGGCGTCGCAGAGTTCCATGTGCGTTATGCGCTACCCGCCAGCGATATTATCGCGCCTAACCTGATTGAACTGGAAATTCTCAGCAAACATAGCGTGAATAGTGTGGATGACGCCGTGCAGGCGGCGCGCGAACTGATTGCTCAGGGGCCAGAAATTGTACTGGTAAAACATCTCGCCCGCGCCGGTTACAGTTCAGAACGCTTTGAAATGCTGCTGGTGACAGCGCAGGAAGCCTGGCATATTAGCCGTCCGCTGGTGGATTTCGGCTCACGTCAGCCGGTTGGCGTTGGCGATGTCACCAGTGGTTTATTGCTGGTCAAACTTTTGCAGGGCGCGACGTTGCAGCAGGCGCTGGAGCACGTTACGGCGGCAGTCTATGAGATTATGATCGCCACCAAAACGATGCAGGAGTACGAACTGCAGGTCGTGGCGGCCCAGGACAGGATCGCTAACCCTGAACATTACTTCAGCGCAACGCGGCTGTAATTATTGCTGCTAAAAAGAGGCCGGATGGCGGTACAGCGAGCTATCCGGCAACATGACATTAATTCAGTCCTTCCGCTTTAAGCGCTGCCGCAACGGTCGGTCTTTTTGCGACACGCTGCATATAACTTTCAATATGCGTTAACCCGTCCATATTCAGTTTTACGCCATAGGCCCAACGCAATACGGTAAACAGATAAGCGTCTGCAATGGTAAAACGCTGGCCGCAAATCCACTGGTCGTCTGAAAGCGACTCATCCACATACTGCAATTTCTTTTCCAGACCGGCGCGAACGGCGGGTTTGAGTGTTTCCGGCGTGTCAGGGCGGAACAGCGGGGTAAAGCCTTTATGCAGTTCCGTTGCAATATAGTTGAGCCATTCCAGCGTATGATAGCGAGCAAGACTACTTACCGGCGCCAGAAGCTGGCGGTCGGGAACGCTGTCGGCGAGGTACTGCATAATGGCGACGCCTTCAGTCAACAGTGTGCCGTCATCCAGCAGCAGAGCCGGAACCTGTCCTTTAGGGTTGACTGCCAGGTAATCATCACCGTTTTCCAGGCGTTTTTTTGCGAGATCGACGCCATCAAGCGTAAAGTCTTTGCCAATTTCGCGCAGGGTAATATGGGAAGCAAGAGAGCAGGCACCCGGTTTGTAGAACAGTTTCATCGGTAACTCCTTTTTGCTGAGGTTTAAAGTATGGTAGTGCGGGGACGTGCAAAAAAAAAGCCGCTAACGCACAGTTAGCGGCCTGAATGTTGTTTCCCGGAAAATTAAACTGTAGCGGCTTTAGAGCCTTTTTCAGCGGTATCATCGTCCTGGGTCATACGGTTCAGCTTAGGCGCTGTCAGCAGCATCAGGACGGCGATAACGGCAGTTGCTATGCCAATCTGCATAAATACGCGACCATAGACTTCCAGGGACATCAGCGGGTCAGTCACGTCGCTCGGCACAGCCATCAGGTTGGCGACATAACCGCCGATGATGTTAGCGCCTGCCGTTGTCAGGAACCAGCTACCCATGATGAAACCCATCAGACGCTGCGGAACCAACTGTGCGACCATTGCCAGTCCCAGACCGGAGATCATCAGCTCACCGATACTTTGCAGGCCGTAGCTCGCGATCAGCCAGTTTACGGATACGATGCCGGCATCGTTCGCAAATTTGGCGCCCAGCGGCAGAATCAGGAACGCGCCGGAACACAGCACCATACCAATGGCGAATTTCATCGGCATCGGCAGCGTATCGCCCATCCTGTTATAGATAGCGGCCAGAATCGGGCTGCCGATAATGATCCAGAATGGGTTCAGCGCCTGATACTGTTCCGGTTCGAACGCGATACCGAGAATAGAGTGCTCGACGTTACGAATGGCAAAGAAGTTCAGCGACGTCGGCATCTGGCTGTACAGTACGAAGAAGATAATCGCCTGCAGCATCAAAATAAAGGCGACGATCATTTTACGGCGAGCCGCGCCGTGCATGGAAAACGCTTCTTTACCGAAGATAATGACGATGCCAAGAGCGATTACGCCCAGCACCATACGCGCGATATCCTGGTTGTGCAGCAGCCAGGTGGCGACCGCAATCAGAACGACAATACCCACGATTGTCAGCAGCAGATTACGGAAGTTGATCGGTTCAAAGTCGGGTTTGGAACCGTAGCTTTTCACCCAGAGCTGGCAGAAAGCAAAGTTAACGACGGTTATCAGCATACCGACGACGCTAAGCGCAAACGCGGTGCTCCAGCCATAACGCGCCGCCAGCCACGGCGTCGCCAGCATAGAGAAGAAGGAGCCGATGTTGACGGACATATAATACATCGTAAATGCGCCGTCGAGACGCGGATCGTCCTTCGCGTAACAGGTAGACAGCAGGGAAGACGGGTTAGCTTTAAACAGACCGTTACCCACAGCGATAGCCGCCATGCCCATATAGACGATGCCAGCGTCATGACCAGACCATGCGACCAGCGCATAACCGATAGCCAGCACCACGGCACCCAGCATAATAACGCGTTTGGTGCCCAGAATTTTATCACCTAACCAACCGCCAATGGCGACCAGGCCGTACACCAGCGCACTGAAGGAAGAGAAAAGGGTGATGGAATCCGCTTCTGACATACCCAGTTGTTTTACCAGGTAGACGGCCATAATGCCTTGCAGGCCGTAATAACCAAAACGCTCCCATAACTCTATCGAGAAGATGAGATAGAACGCCTTCGGTTGTTTGAAAGCGTTCAAACTGACGCTTTCAGTTGGTTTTTTGTTTGCAGTAGACACTTTTACCTCTTTTTTACGCCCCGTATTAACAGGGATTGTCTGGCGCGTGATGAGTCAGACTCATCCGTCCGATTGTTATATTGGAGGGGAAACGGCAGGTAATGTTCACTATCTTTCCTCTCCAGACAAGAGCTTTGTAATAATCTGTTACATATAACTCTTCTGGTTGAATCGTCCGATGTCAGAAATGTTATCCAGCGTTAAATTTCTTCATTTGAAGAATGGCAGATTTTTACACTGCAAAAAGGCCATTGGTTTGGGTGAAAGGCGATATCTTCTGCTATTTAAGGTGAAAAGCAGTGATATAGGCCATTATCTGAAAAAATGGCAGAGTAATGTTTTGTAGTGAAAACGGGGCGTCAGTCTATCCGGTTGTAAATGTAACCTTAGATGTCATTAAATTTCACATGAAGTTATCAAAGTGATCCTGATCACGGATAGATAGAATTTTTTGCGATTAAAAAAATGATTAACCTGACGTGGAGTGAAAACGAAAGCACATTACATCAGAAAAAGGACAGAGACTGGAATGATTGATGGCTAAAATAGATCCAGGCCGAAGGTGGGAGCGCGCTGGCGTGACGGACGCACTCCGACCATATCAAATATCGACTTTTTCTTTGTATTCGCAAAGATCTTCAATGAGGCAGGAGCCGCAGCGGGGTTTTCGGGCGATACAGGTATAGCGGCCATGCAAAATTAACCAGTGATGGCAGTCCACTTTGAACTCATTCGGCACCACTTTCAGCAACTTCTCTTCTACCTGCTCGACATTTTTACCCGGCGCGAACTGCGTTCGGTTGCATACACGAAATATATGCGTATCAACGGCGATGGTCGGCCAGCCGAAGGCGGTATTTAGTACTACGTTAGCGGTTTTACGCCCCACGCCGGGAAGCGCTTCCAGCGCCGCCCGATCCTCCGGCACTTCGCCATTATGCTTGTCCAGTAAAATACGGCAGGTCTTAATCACGTTTTCCGCTTTACTGTTAAATAAGCCGATGGTTTTGATATAGGATTTCACGCCTTCAACGCCCAGTTCCAGCATCGCGGCTGGCGTATTGGCGACCGGGTAAAGTTTGGCGGTCGCCTTGTTCACGCTGACGTCGGTTGCCTGCGCGGAAAGCAACACGGCAATCAGCAACTCAAACGGCGACGTGAAATTGAGTTCCGTTGTGGGGTGCGGATTGCTGTCGCGCAGGCGCGTCAGAATTTCCAGCCTTTTTGCTTTGTTCATCAGACTTTCCCTGTTTCACCTGCCGGAACTGCGGAAGGCGCGGTTTCGGCGCGGCGTTTCTTCATTTTTTCATCAATAAGATATTTTACCGCCAGCATGAGCCCCAGGCCGATAAACGCGCCTGGCGGCAGCATCGCCAGCAGGAAAGGCGAGTCGGTGTGAAATATCTCGACCCGTAATACTTTTGCCCAGCCTCCCAGCAGGCTATCCGCGCCATCGAAAAGCGTACCATTCCCGAGGATCTCGCGCAGCGAACCCAGCACGAACATCGCGCCTGTCGCGCCCATGCCGATGGAAAAACCGTCCAACGCGGAAAGCCACGGTCCTTTTTTCGCGGCAAACGCTTCGGCGCGACCAACAACAATGCAGTTCGTTACAATCAGAGGAATAAAAATCCCTAAAGACTGATACAAACCGAACGCATACGCATTGATCAGCATCTGTACTGCGCTTACCACCGAGGCAATGATCATGACGTAAATCGGGATACGGATTTCTGCCGGCGTCCAGCGACGTAGTGCGGACACCGTAAGGTTGGTCAGCGTTAATACCAGCGTTGTGGCCAGACCCAGCCCCAGAGCGTTGGTTGCCGTAGACGTCACCGCCAGTAAAGGGCACAGGCCAAGTAGCTGCACCAGAGCAGAGTTATTTTTCCATAACCCCTGAACAACAATGTCTCTTATTTCGCTCATGGTTATTCTCCACAGGCGGTTAAATGGGGGAGCTGAGCGGGCAGTGATTCGGCGTACAGCCCGGCGCGTTTAACCGCATTCACTACGGCACGCGGCGTTATTGTCGCCCCGGTAAATTGATCAAAATCACCGCCATCTTTTTTCACCGCCCAGTGCGTATCATTTTCACCACTGATGGTTTTACCGCTAAAGTGGGTAATCCAGTCAGACAAACGGCGCTCAATTTTATCACCTAACCCTGGCGTCTCATGATGTTCCGTCACACGCGTCCCCAGGACGGTACCGTTGAAATCTGCGCCAACAATAAGCTGGATAGCGCCGGAATAGCCATCTGGCGCGGTGGCCTCAATGATGGCCGCTACGGGTTTATCATCCTTGCGAGCGATAAAAACACGGTGTGTGCCTTTGCCGAGGGCGGGCGCATCGACCAGATAACAGCTCTCTTGCAGATTATTATTGTAACGATCTGGCGGCAATACCTGATCGAACAGGGCATGTTGTTGTTGCAGCGCTTGTTCGTGGATGGTTGATTTTGTCATCTGATTAATCACCGCGGTCAATCCCGTAGAGCCTGCGGCAAAAAGCGCCAGCGTAATACCGTGTTTACGAATCGTTTTCAGCATGGTTTATCCTTTGCGATGTCCATAGACGCGGGGGCGCGTGTAGTAGTCGATCAGAGGAACCGTGATATTCGCCAACAGGACAGCAAAAGCAACGCCGTCCGGATAGCCGCCGAAGCTACGAATCAGCCACACTAATACCCCAGCCAGCGCGCCGAAAATTAAACGTCCACGGTTGGTCGTGGAGGCGGTAACCGGATCCGTCAAGATAAAAAATGCGCCCAGCATAGTGGCGCCTGACAGCAGATGAAGCTGCGGCGAGGCCAGCGTAGCGGGCGAGAAAAGCCAGCCTAACGCGGCGCATAGCGCCAGCGTCAGCAGAAAACTGACCGGGATATGCCAGCGGATGGCTTTTTGCCACAGCAGGAATACGCCGCCGACAAGCCAGGCGAGGTTAACCCACTGCCAGCCCACGCCAGCCAGCGCGCCGCTGTATATCGGGTACTGCATGATTTGCTCAACGGAGTGCCCGGCGCGCAAGGACGTTTTAAACGTATCCAGCGGCGTCGCCTGGCTGATACCGTCAATACCGATACGTAGCAGCGTCATATCGCCGCCGCTGGCGGTATGCCCGCTAAAAATCATCCGTAACGTGTCCAGCATATCGGGCGTTGTTGCGGCTATTTCATAAGGCGGCAACCAGCTTGTCATTTGTACCGGAAAGGAAATTAATAGCACCACGTAACCGATCATGGCCGGATTAAAGGGGTTTTGTCCCAGCCCGCCATATAACTGTTTAGCGATAATAATGGCGAATCCGGTTCCCAGCACGACCATCCACCAGGGCGCAAGCGGAGGGATGCTGACCGCCAGCAAAAGCCCCGTCAATAACGCGGAATAATCCTGCAGGTGACTGGCGACCGATTGTTTGCGCAGCCTGAGGACAATGGCTTCTGCGACGAGCGCCGTGATAGCAGCCAGAACGATCTGGAAAAGCGTTCCCCAACCAAAAAACCACGTCTGCGCGGCAATCCCCGGCAGAGCGGCGATGACTACCAGCAACATGATTCGCGATGTCTGGCGCTGGTTATGGGTATAAGGCGAGCTTGCGATTCTGAATACCATTTAATCCTCGTTAACAACCTGCTGCTGTGCTGCTTTTTTTGCCTGAACGCGGGCGATAGCCGCAGCAACCGCGGCTTTACGCGGGTCGGCCGGTTCGGCAGGTTCGCTTCCGGCCTGCTGCTCCTGTTTACGAGCTTTGGCGCGGGCGATGGCCGCTTCCACCGCGGCTTTACGCGGATCGACCGGTTCGGCAGGTTCGCTTCCGGTCTGCTGCTCCTGCTTGCGGGCTTTGGCGCGGGCGATAGCCGCTTCCACCGCGGCTTTGCGCGGGTCGACCGCTTCGGCAGGTTCGCTTCCGGCCTGCTGCTCCTGTTTGCGGGCTTTGGCGCGGGCGATAGCCGCTTCCACCGCGGCTTTGCGCGGGTCGACCGCTTCGGCAGGTTCGCTTCCGGCCTGCTGCTCCTGTTTGCGGGCTTTGGCGCGGGCGATGGCCGCCTCCACCGCGGCTTTGCGCGGATCGACCGGTTCGGCAGGTTCGCTTCCGGCCTGCTGCTCCTGTTTGCGGGCTTTGGCGCGGGCGATAGCCGCCTCCACTGCGGCTTTACGCGGGTCGTCGCCGGGTATCGCGCTGTCAGCCACCGGATGAGCGGCTTGTTTAGCGCGCGCTTGCGCTTTACGCGCTTCACGGGCCGCGATGACGGCGGTATTGTCTGGCAGACTACCCGCCTGAATAACCACCGGTTGCGTGGCCTGCGCCTGTTTCTCTTTTACCCGCGCCAGTGCAGCGGCAATGGCATCCTGATCTTTTGCCGCTGGTTGTACCGCTGCGCTCTTATGACGTGCAAGGCGGGCGGCTTTTTCACGCTCCAGTCTTGCCTGACGAGCCTCAAAACGTGCTTTGGCTTCGGCGGCGCGTTTTTCTTCAAGCCTGATTGCATTAATCTCCGCTTTTTCCTGACGGAAATATTGGACGAGCGGAATATTACTGGGGCAGACCCAGGCGCAGGCGCCGCATTCTATACAATCAGCAATATGGTGAGCGGTAGCCTTGTCATGCTGCTGCCCTTTGCTGAACCAATAAAGCTGCTGCGGTAAAAGGTCGGCAGGGCAGGCGTCAGCGCAAGCGCTGCAACGAATACAGCTTTTCTCTTCCTGAGGCGCCCCCATTTCAGTCACGGATGGCGCCAGCAGGCAGTTGGTGATTTTTACGACCGGTACGTCAAGCCAGGGAAGGGTGAATCCCATCAACGGGCCGCCCATGATGACCATCTGGTCAGCGGAAGGGCAGAACCCGGCATCGTTAAGCAAATGACGAACGGGAGTGCCGAGCCGCGCCCAGACGTTACCCGGACGGCTTACCGCTTCACCCGTTAAGGTGACGACGCGTTCTGTGATCGGTTCGCCGTCAACCACGGCGCGTTTAACGGCATAAGCCGTACCGACGTTTTGCATCAGCACGCCAATATCAGAGGAGCGCCCGCCGTGGGGAACCTGTTTTCCCGTCAGTATTTGGGTGAGCTGTTTTGCGCCGCCGGAAGGGTATTTGGTTGGGATAACATGTAACGAAATGTCGTGAGCGTCAGCCAGTACGGCGCGCAGCATGGAAATAGCCTGCGGTTTGTTATCTTCAATGCCGATTAATACCTCACGCGGTTGCAGAATATGCGCCAGGATGCGAATACCTTCCACAATCTGCGCGGCGCAGTCCTGCATCAGACGATCGTCCGCCGTAATGTAAGGTTCGCACTCTGCGGCATTGATAATAAGCGTGGTGATTTTATCGCCGCCACCCTGCAATTTAACGCCGGTGGGAAACCCTGCGCCGCCAAGCCCGGCAACGCCATACTGATGAATGCGTTCAATGAGCGCTTCACGGCTGTGGGCGCGGTAATCAGACCAGCCCTCGCGTTCAATCCAGCGGTCCTCGCCGTCGGCATCAATGATGACGCTTAACTCCGCCAGCGCCGAAGGATGTGCCGTCGAGTGGGGGGCAATAGCGATAACCGTCCCGGAGGTGGGCGCGTGTACCGGCAGCATTCTCCCACGTCCACGGGTAAGCGCCTGGCCGCGTAGCACGCGATCGCCGACGCTAACGCACAGCTCGCCCTCAGCGCCAATGTGCTGTTTTAAAGGGATAACAAAGCGCGGCGCCAAAGGCACCTGGCGCAGCGGCGTGCCGTTTGACTGGGACTTCATTTCGGGCGGATGAATACCACCGTCGAAATCCCAGATTTTATCTTTTCTGAAAGCGGAAAATAGTTTAAGCATGTTGTTCCACGGGAATGATGCGAACGGGAATGGTGTTCAAATCCCATTTCCAACTGTCGGGCGTCTCATTCACCGGACGTAATTCGATGCAGTGCGTCGGACACGGATCGACGCACAGATTACAGCCAGTACAGAGATCGCTCATGACCGTGTGCATGGCGCGCGTTGCGCCAACGATGGCGTCAACCGGGCAGGCCTGAATGCATTTTGTGCAGCCAATGCAGTTATTTTCATCAATAACTGCCAGCATACGTACTGGCGCGGCCTGCTGTTCTTCACCATCGCATGGTTGCGGCTCTACGTTTAGCAACTCTGCCATTTTCAGCATGACGGCTTCGCCGCCGGGCGCGCAACGATTGATTTTCTCGCCCTGGAGACCCACGGCTTCGGCGTAGGGGCGACAGCCGGGATAGCCGCACTGACCACACTGACTCTGCGGCAAAATCGCATCGATTTTTTCAACAACCGGATCATCTTCAACCGCGAATCGGCGGGAGGCATAACCCAGAATGGCGCCGAACACCAGACCCAGAAGGGTCAGGGCGCCAACGGCAATCCAGATAGTATTCATTACAACTTCACCAAACCACTAAAGCCCATAAAGGCCAAAGACATTAATCCTGCGGTAATCAATGCTATCGCGTTACCACGAAAAGGGGCGGGCACATCCGCCACGGCAAGGCGTTCGCGGATAGCGGCAAACAGAACCATCACTAATGAAAAACCGACGGCGGCGGAAAATCCGTACAGCGCCGACTGAAGAAAGTGATGACCGAGATTAATATTCAGTAACGCTACGCCCAGAACCGCACAGTTAGTGGTAATCAGTGGTAAGAAGATGCCTAACAAGCGGTATAACGCCGGGCTGGTTTTCCGCACAACCATTTCGGTAAATTGCACGACCACAGCAATGACGAGGATAAAGGCCAGCGTCCGCAGATAAATCAGATCCAGCGGAATAAGTATCCAGGTGTCGATAAGCCAGGCGCATATCGACGCCAGCGTCATGACAAAGGTCGTCGCGAGGCCCATCCCCATGGCGGTTTCCAGTTTTTTGGATACGCCCATAAAGGGACAAAGGCCCAGGAATTTGACCAGTACAAAGTTATTGACCAGTACAGTTCCGACAAAGAGCAGCAGGTAATCAGTCATGTTTCGGCCTGAAATAAAAAAGCCGCCTATTATCTGTCAAACTACCACAGGCGACAACAGGTTAACTGTAGGGTTATTACGGATTAACAAACGTTGTTTTAACGCGCGCTGAACGTTTGAGATAAGGCACAATGAGCGCCGTCGCCAACAGTGGGAGGAGTAACTGACGCACGGCAAAGGCATCTGAGACGGGCGAAAAGGCAAATGCTTTAACCGCCAGTAACACAGACACCAGCAGCCAGATAATGTAATGCTTCGGCACGCAGCGTCTGCGCTTGAAGAATGCGATCGTCAACCACAGGGTATAGTACCACATGGCGATAGCGGTAATAAATGAAATGCCCCATAGCAGTAAATTACCGGTTTCCTGTCCGCTAAGCGTCTTGAACGTTTGCGGTGTGGCAAGCGCCATAACGTAGAGTAATAACGCCAGCGAGGCGCTCAACAACGCGACTAACAGCCAGGCTAACGGGCCAAGAAGCCAGCCTCCAATTCGTTGTGGCGGTGTTGTAGTCATATCTTCTCCGGGGTTACGCGCATTAACGGTCATGCCGCTCATTTTGGGGCAAATATTATAAGGTTTTTGATGTTAAACGCTACTTTCTTTATTGCACATAGCGCCAGACGGATTGCGGAACCTGACCTACATCAAACAGGCGTCCTCCGGAAACCAGTTCGGCACGGCGGTGATCTGCAGCGCGATACATATTAACAATGTCCATGTCATCAGTAAGGGTATAGTTAAGGTGGTCGAACAGTTTTTCCAGACTTTCGAGCGAACTAATTTTGCGGAATTTTAATAGATAATCCTGAACAGTCATATAAAGTTGATCCATATTAAATATAATGCCAACGGAGTAGTCACTGATAAAAAATAAACAAAACTGCACCAGTGAGAGGTCAGGGGTGCAGGTAAAAAGGGAATATTCTTACCGGTAAAGAGTCAGGCGCCACATGGCGCCTGGGGCGAAAGGTTAACGCGCTTTCCTACAACAGGCAATAAACGTCAGACCAGATAGGACATATTTCGTTTTTTTTGCCGGTTTTTGACTTTTCTTTGCACCCCCCGGGGCGCCGCTTACCGTACCACGCGAAAATGCCTTTACATTATCTGACGCTTACTTCTTCTGAACGGAAGCCGTGGGCTCTGGTGGTTGGTAATTGTCAATATGGTTGGCAATACCTAAAAGAATGACTGAGATAACGAGAACTATCCACCCAGTTAATTCAATAAGACGATTCATTATTGACGACATTTGCTTTGATTTATCCATAAACACAGGGGGTAAATGTTACTTTCCTGGCGAACGGTCGGCAAGAGGGAGGGAAACGTTTTCAGCCTCTGTTCTGTAACAAGTTAATCATTTGATGCTACGTTGATGGTCAGGACGCTATTGCGGCTAATCGCACGATGGTGTGGAATAGCGATATCTAAAACCGGAGGCAGTGAGATGAATGACAAAATCCGCGTTGGGTTAATCGGTTATGGTTACGCCAGTAAAACCTTTCATGCGCCCTTAATTATGGGAACGCCAGGGCTAGAGCTTGCGGCGGTATCCAGCAGCGATGAAACAAAAGTGAAAGCAGACTGGCCGGCGGTTTCCGTGGTCTCTGAGCCCCGACATTTATTTAACGATCCGCATATCGACCTGATCGTGATCCCGACGCCCAACGATACCCATTTCCCGCTGGCGAAAGCTGCGCTGGAAGCCGGTAAGCATGTGGTGGTTGATAAACCCTTTACCGTGACACTGTCACAGGCGCGAGAATTGGATGCGCTTGCGCGGAGCACTGGTCGGGTACTTTCCGTCTTCCACAACCGACGCTGGGACAGCGATTTTTTGACGCTGAAGGCCTTACTGGCGGATGGCGTGCTCGGCGAGGTGTCCTTGTTTGAATCCCACTTTGATCGTTTCCGTCCCCAGGTGCGCGACCGCTGGCGCGAGCAAGGCGGGCCAGGAAGTGGTATCTGGTACGATCTGGCGCCGCACTTGTTGGATCAGGCCATTCAACTTTTTGGCCTGCCGGTCAGCATGACGGTGGATTTAGCGCAACTGCGTCCGGGCGCGCAATCTACAGATTATTTCCACGCGATTTTATCCTACCCCCAGCGCCGCGTGATTTTGCACGGTACGATGCTGGCCGCGGCGGAATCCGCGCGATACATCGTTCATGGTTCGCGCGGTAGCTATGTAAAATATGGCCTCGATCCCCAGGAAGAACGGTTAAAAAACGGCGAGCGTTTACCGCAGGAAGACTGGGGATACGACATGCGTGACGGCGTATTGACCCTGGTTGAGGGAGAGACGCGCAAAGAAGAAAACTGGCTTACGTTGCCGGGTAACTATCCGGCATATTATGCCGCCATCCGCGATGCGTTAAACGGTAACGGTGAAAATCCCGTGCCGGCAAGTCAGGCGATTCAAATTATGGAGTTGATTGAACTGGGCATGGAATCGGCAAAACATCGCGCGACGCTGTGTCTTGCCTGAGATGTCGCATTTCTCCGCCTGGGATAGCATTAAACCGCAGGCGGAGAGAGGGCGTTAGCATCAATAAAGCAATTTTACGCCGCGGCCACTTTTTCGCGCAGCGCACGTTTTTCGCCATCGCTCAGAAAGGCGATTTCCAGACCGTTAATCTGCGCCTGGCGAATCTGTTCGCGGCTCAATCCTGCCGCTGGCGCGGCGACGTGATATTCATGGATAATATCTACGCCCTGAACAGCCGGATCGTCCGTATTAAGACTGGCGAGAACGCCATGCTCAAGGAAGGTTTTGAGCGGATGATCTGCCAGCGATGCGACGGTACTGGTCTGAATATTCGAGGTCAGACAGGATTCAATACCGATACGCTGCTGTGCAAGAAAATCCATTAACGCGCGATCTTCGACAGCTTTTACGCCATGTCCGATACGTTCGGCCCCCAGTTCGCGAATCGCCTGCCAGATACTTTCCGGCCCTGCGGCTTCGCCAGCGTGAACGGTAATATGCCAGCCCGCATCGCGCGCCCGATTAAAGTGTGATAAAAACAGACTGCCGGGAAAGCCCAGCTCATCACCGGCTAAATCCAGCGCGGTGATTTTCTCTCTGTGCGCCAGCAGCGCATCAAGCTCCTGTAAACATGCCGCCTCGCCGAAGGTACGGCTCATAATGCCAATGAGTCGTGCCTCGACGCCAAACGTATTACAGCCGTCGCGTACACCGTCGATAACGGCTTCAACCACGCCTGCGATCGGTAACTGATGCGCCATCGCCATATAGCCGGGCGAAAAGCGAAGCTCGACGTAATGCAGGCCGTTACGTGCGGCATCTTCAATATTTTCAAAGGCCACACGGCGGCAGGCGTCAAGCGACGCCAGGACTTTTACTCCCCAATCGAGCTTCGTGAGAAAGCTCACTAAATCGGGTTCGGTTGAGGTGACCTGGACATGCGGAATCAGCGTTTCCAGCGTTTGGGCGGGAAGGGCGATGTTGAACTGCCGACCAAGATCCAGAATTGTTTGGGCGCGAATGTTGCCATCAAGGTGGCGGTGGATGTCAGTCAAAGGAAGCGTAATATCAATCATGGGCGCACTCAATTTTTAATAAAAGTGCGCACCATTATACTACAGATTGATAATGCTCTGGAAATTTTGCAAAAACGGAGTCATTACGTTGCAACTTCGCGAGAGCGCGGGAGAAATTTTGTATCATTCTCTTTAACGCGCCCCCGGTCAGCTCACGGGGGCCGTCTCTGTTATCGCCTCTCAGGATAAAGGGTCAACCCCCCGCTTGTAGACAGTATCAGCGAACGGTGCGGATAGCGTTAATCAATCCGTTGACGCCTTTTTCAAGTTTCAGGCGAGGGCATCCGGCATTCAGACGCACAAATCCCCGGCCTTCGGCGCCATAGGTATCGCCGGGCATAATGGCGACTTTCTCCTGATGAATGAGCGTGTGCTGTAATTTTTGATCGTCGATGCCGAGTGGACGGAGATCAATCCAGGCCAGATAGGTCGATGGCGGCGCTTGCCAGTTCAACGTCGGAAAGGCGCCATTCAGCGCCTGCTCAATATAGCGCATATTAGCCGCCAGCGAGGCGCGTAACGCATCCAGCCACGGCGCGCCGTGCTGATACGCGGCAATATGCGCCGTGAGCGAGAGCACCGCTGGCGAAGAAGAGCGCAGGCCGACGCACAAGGTATTCCGGTGGTGTTTGCGTCACGCGCCAGCTATCTTGATGATGCGGATACCGTTCGGCCTGACAACATGCAGGCGGCGCAACTCCTGACGGAGTACCTTATTCGTCAGGGCCATCAGCGCATCGCCTGGCTGGGAGGACAAAGCGCATCTTTAACCCGCGCGGAGCGCGTGGGCGGCTATTGCGCGACGTTGTTAAAATACGGTCTACCGTTTCACAGCGAGTGGGTCGTGGAATGCGCTTCCAGTCAGAAACAGGCAGCAGAAAGCATTACCGCGCTGTTGCGATACAATCCGACCATTAGCGCTGTCGTTTGTTACAACGAAACCATTGCGATGGGGGCGTGGTTTGGACTGCTGAGAGCCGGACGACAGAGTGGCGAGAGCGGTGTCGATCGTTATTTCGAGCAGCAGGTGTCGCTGGCGGCGTTTGCTGATGTGGCGGAGAACGCCCTCGACGACCTGCCGATTATCTGGGCCAGTACGCCGGCGCGAGAAATAGGCTATACCCTGGCCGAACGAATATTGCAGCGTATTGCTCACGACGAGCACCATGTGCGGAGTCAAACGATAGCCGCTCGCCTGGTAACGCAAAAGTAGAGGCTGCGCGTCGTTCGGCGCAGACCGGGTGCAGCGTCGCGACACCCGGCAAGGCGATTATTGTTGAGGCAGCGCCGGAACGTCCGGTACGGAAAGCGCTGGCATTCCAAACAGGCCGACAAAGTCTTCCAACGGCATTTTTTGTCCGTTGAGCGTGATCTGGCCATTGGCGTACTGCAAACTGGAGGCGATAGTATTATCCTTCAGCGTTGTCAGTCGGAACATCTGACCCATTGCGGACAGCCCCTGCACCTGCTGTTTTGCCAGTTTTTCCGCATCATCCTGCTGATAGCCTTCCAGCTTTGCTATCTGCGTCATAAACTCGACCGCCATGTCCATCGGAATTGCCAGTTTCGCATCCAGCGATTTCACGGAGCGGTCGACTTCCTGCGCCAGCGTTTGCGGTTGTGCCGTTGTGGTTGCCGGATCTTTGAGGAACAGCGACAGATTCAGCGTGGTTTCCCCTTTGGCGTTTTTCCAGCTAAGCGGCGCCAGAGTCAGTACCGGATCGCCTTTTAACAGCACGGGGAGAGCGCTAAAGAACGCTTCAGTGACTTTTTGCTGATAAAGCTCAGGATTCTGCGCCACGTCCGGCTGATTCAACAGCGCCTGCGTTTGCGCATGATATTGCTGACTAAACTGGTGCCAGGCTTCGCCGTCGATTTGACCGACTTTCAGCGTTAATTTACCGCTGCCTAAATCCTGATTCTGCACTTTCAGGCTGTTAAGCGAGTAATCCAACTGGCTGTTAATGGTTTTTCCGTCGTTGACGAGATCGGACTTGCCGGCAATTTCCATCCCTTCCAGCACCGCCATCTCTTT
The DNA here is from genome assembly GCF_043357055.1 of Salmonella sp. SJTUF15570. Classification (NCBI taxonomy): domain Bacteria; kingdom Pseudomonadati; phylum Pseudomonadota; class Gammaproteobacteria; order Enterobacterales; family Enterobacteriaceae; genus Salmonella; species Salmonella sp. SJTUF15570. The sequence continues at coordinate 131,072 of NZ_JBEUKJ010000005.1, forward strand.
ACCCTCAATGGCGATGGACAGTTTATCCAGCGTTAACTTTTGGTCGCCTACACGCTCGCCAAAGCTTGCCAGCTTACTGGTACCGTCTGTTTTCAAATTATTAAAGGTGAGTTGGACCTTCTGATTATATTCGTTAACGGCATCGACCAGGCCGCTCTGCGCTTCGCCCGACAGCGAAACCACATTACCGTCTTTATCGGCGTTAAGCTGGAACTCGCCGCCGCTAAAGGCGACCTTTTCACCGGCATTCTCGTAGTTTAACGGCTTGAGAGAGATATCGGAGCGGGTATCGCCGCCATAACCAATGCGGGTATTGATAACAAAGGGCGTGTCGCCTTTCGCGATATCAAAGAGGGGTTTTGCCGCATCGTTATTCACCAGAGTGGTTTTTACCGACGCCATAGAAGGGATCAGATTGAGCGTTTTGAGCTGGGCGAGCGGGAAGGGGCCATGTGAAACGGACTCGTCCAGCACAATGCTTTGCCCGGGCTTCAACCAGGTATTGTCTGCGCCGGCAACCGGTTTGACAACCAGTTGCAGATGGCTACTGAACACGCCGCGCTGGTAGTTTTGATAACTTAATTCGACACCGGCCTCCGGCGCAGTACGCTTGAGCTGTTCATTGGCCTGAGTCACCATTTCTGCAAGATGGTTCTCCAGCTTTTTCCCCGTATACCAGGCGCCGCCTGTCCAGACGATGCCAAGTGCAATTACTACACCTGCAGCTACCAGTGTTTTTTTCATATCAATTGTCCATAAAAATGAAACCAGGCGGATTAAACCGCCTGGAGGAGTTTTACGTCTGTTATAAGCTTAGCAAGAGTTGTTAAAAAATTCAGTACGTTGCTACAGCTTGTTATAAACACGCGCTAAACGGCCCGTGCCGCTGGCGTTAACCGGAGACTCATCCGCGCCGATAAAGGCAGATTCACCCGGCTTCAGTACCAGACGCTGTTCATCTTTACGTAACACCGCCTCACCCTCAACGCAGAACAGAATCGCGGCGCTGTGTTGGCCGATGCTCGTCTCCTGAAGCGCCAGGTCGTGCAGTGAAAAAGCAAAATCGTCAACCGGAATTGGGAAGTCCAGCTCCGCGCCGCTTTTCACCGGGGCAGTCAGCAACTCGCCGGCAGGCTTAGGTTCGAACTTCACGTTCGCGACCAGCTCAGGGATGTCGATATATTTTGGCGTAAGGCCAGCGCGCAGAACGTTATCGGAGTTCGCCATGACTTCCAGCGCAACGCCCTGCAGATAAGCATGAGGCGTTTCGGCAAACAGGAACATCGCCTCGCCGGGATTCAGTTTGACCACATTCAGCAACAAAGGAGAGAAAAGCCCGCTGTCGTCAGGATAATACTCTGAAATCACGCGGATCGTTTGCCACGGTTCGCCTTGCTGGCTGTTAAGCGCCGCTTTGAGTACGGCTAACGCGCGGGATTTTTCTTCGCCTTGCATATTCAACAGGCTGGCGAAAAGCTGGCTCAGACGTTCAGCGTTCGGCGCCTGCAAAAAGTGGGCGATAGCGGAATGCGCGCCGGCGACAGGTTGCAGTAAAGAGACAATGTCAGAAAATTCGCGGAACGCGTTCATCGCCAGGAAAGGCGTCAGGGCAAAAACCAGCTCTGGTTTATGGTTAGGATCTTTATAGTTCCGCTCTGCGGCATCCATGGGGATACCCGCCGCATTTTCTTTCGCGAAACCGATTTCGGAGTTGCGTTTATTCGGGTGCACCTGAATAGAGAGCGGTTGTGCGGCGCACAGTACTTTAAACAGAAACGGCAGTTCGCCGAAACGGTTGGCTACCGCTTCGCCCAGCATGGCGGTTTTATTCTTTTCGATGGCGTCACGCAGGGAGACGGTTTCGCCGTTGGCGGTGGTGATTCGCGAGCTGCTTTTGGGATGCGCGCCCATCCAGAGTTCAGCCATTGGCTGCTGCTGCGGATTGGCGATGCCATAAAGTTCCGTTAACGCAGTTTTACTTCCCCAGGCATAGTTTTGCACTGAGTTAATGAGTTTTTGCATTATCAAGCCCTGTTTCAATGTGGAGATCAATGGGAGGTATTAAACCAAGAAACCCGCATGAAGTAACCTCCGGGCGTAAAAAGTCGTACTTGTCTCAGTTTTTGTTAAAAAATTGTGTAGGATAGTGTTACTCGCTTTGAGTCGGGCAATGGAACACCTGCCCAGAGAATAACCATACCGAGCGGTAAGTGAGAGCACAATGTCAAACAAACCCTTCTTTTATCAAGACCCTTTTCCCCTCAAAAAGGACGATACCGAGTACTACTTGTTGACCAGCGAACATGTTTCCGTCGCCGAATTCGAAGGACAAGAGATCCTGAAAGTCGCGCCGGAAGCGCTAACGTTGTTGGCGCGTCAGGCCTTCCACGATGCGTCTTTTATGTTACGTCCCGCGCATCAGCAGCAGGTGGCGGATATTCTGCGCGATCCGCAGGCCAGTGAAAACGACAAATATGTCGCGCTGCAATTCCTGCGAAACTCCGATATCGCGGCCAAGGGCGTGTTGCCCACCTGCCAGGATACCGGTACGGCCATTATTGTCGGCAAAAAAGGCCAACGCGTCTGGACTGGCGGAGGTGATGAAGCGGCGCTGGCTCGCGGCGTATATAACACCTATATCGAAGATAACCTGCGCTATTCGCAAAACGCGGCGCTGGATATGTACAAAGAGGTCAATACCGGTACTAATCTGCCGGCGCAGATCGATCTCTACAGCGTCGATGGCGATGAATATAAATTCCTCTGTATCGCTAAAGGCGGCGGATCGGCGAATAAAACCTACCTCTATCAGGAGACAAAAGCGCTTCTGACGCCGGGTAAGCTCAAAAATTATCTCGTTGATAAGATGCGTACGCTGGGCACCGCCGCTTGTCCGCCGTATCACATCGCGTTTGTCATTGGCGGCACCTCGGCGGAAGCGAACCTGAAGACCGTTAAGCTGGCCTCGGCAAAATACTATGATGCGCTACCAACCGAAGGCAATGAACACGGGCAGGCCTTCCGCGATATTGAGCTGGAAAAAGAATTGTTGCTTGAGGCGCAAAATCTTGGCTTAGGCGCGCAGTTCGGCGGCAAGTATTTCGCTCACGATATTCGTGTCATCCGATTGCCGCGCCACGGGGCATCGTGTCCGGTAGGTATGGGCGTGTCCTGCTCCGCGGATCGAAACATTAAAGCGAAGATCAACCGGGAAGGGATCTGGATCGAGAAGCTGGAGCGCAATCCCGGTAAATATATTCCAGAGGCGCTGCGCCAGGCGGGAGAGGGCGAGGCGGTGCGCGTTGATCTTAACCGTCCCATGAGCGAGATACTGCAACAACTGTCGCAGTATCCGGTATCAACGCGCCTGTCGCTGAACGGCACAATTATTGTGGGCCGCGACATCGCGCACGCTAAACTGAAAGAACGGATGGACAGCGGCGAAGGTTTGCCGCAGTACATCAAAGATCATCCTATCTATTATGCGGGGCCGGCAAAAACGCCGGAAGGGTACGCCTCCGGGTCGCTTGGGCCGACTACCGCAGGACGGATGGACTCTTATGTTGATCAGCTCCAGTCGCAGGGCGGCAGTATGATCATGCTGGCGAAAGGCAACCGCAGCCAGCAGGTGACCGATGCCTGTAAGAAACATGGCGGCTTCTACCTGGGCAGTATCGGCGGCCCGGCAGCCGTTCTGGCGCAGGGCAGTATCAAGCGCCTGGAGTGCGTGGAATATCCTGAACTGGGTATGGAGGCTATCTGGAAAATTGAAGTGGAGGATTTTCCGGCCTTTATTCTGGTGGATGATAAAGGCAACGATTTCTTCCAGCAGATTCAGTCATCGCAGTGCGCACGCTGCGTTAAGTAATGTCGCCGCCCTGCGGGGCGGTAACATGATTCGCTATTTTGCCGGAGAACGGCGCAAGCGCCTTATCCGGTCTACACCGTTGTGTTGTTATCGTTAATACTCATAAGACCGCAAACATGTGAGCAATGTCGACACATGATCTCATCAACTTGAGTAAGGAGCAGGTAATGGTAACGGTACGCCGCGAGAAAGATTCAATGGGCGCGATTGAAGTCCCGGCAGATAAACTGTGGGGGGCGCAGACTCAACGTTCGCTGGAGCATTTTCGGATTTCCACGGAGAAAATGCCCGTCTCGCTCATTCACGCTCTGGCGTTGACCAAGCGCGCTGCTGCGAAGGTCAACCAGGACTTAGGGTTGTTGGCGGCGGAAAAAGCCAGCGCGATTATCCAGGCGGCTGATGAAGTGCTGGCGGGAAAACATGCTGATGAGTTTCCGCTGGCGATTTGGCAGACCGGGTCCGGTACGCAAAGCAACATGAATATGAATGAGGTGTTAGCGAACCGCGCCAGTGAAATTTTGGGCGGCGTTCGCGGTATGGAACGCAAGGTGCATCCCAATGATGACGTCAATAAGAGTCAAAGCTCAAACGATGTGTTCCCAACCGCCATGCACGTGGCGGCGTTACTGGCGTTACGCGAACACCTCATCCCGCAATTATCCGCATTAACGGATACGCTTCGCGATAAATCCCACGCTTTCGCCGATATTGTCAAAATTGGCCGTACTCACCTGCAGGACGCGACGCCGCTCACCTTAGGCCAGGAGATTTCCGGTTGGGTAGCCATGCTGGAACATAACCTCAGGCACATTGAGCACAGTTTACCGCACGTTGCGGAACTGGCGCTCGGCGGAACCGCAGTGGGGACAGGGCTTAATACCCATCCGGAATATGCCCGGCGCGTGGCCGAGGAACTGGCGACGATTACCGCGGCGCCGTTTGTTACCGCCCCGAATAAATTCGAAGCGCTGGCGACCTGTGACGCGTTGGTACAGGCGCATGGCGCATTAAAAGGACTGGCGGCCTCGCTGATGAAAATCGCCAACGATGTTCGCTGGCTGGCGTCCGGCCCGCGCTGCGGCATTGGCGAGATTGCTATCCCGGAGAATGAGCCAGGCAGTTCCATTATGCCTGGTAAAGTGAATCCGACCCAGTGTGAAGCGGTAACGATGCTATGTTGCCAGGTGATGGGTAACGATGTGGCCATCAATATGGGGGGCGCATCGGGCAACTTTGAGCTCAACGTCTATCGTCCGATGGTTATTCATAATTTTCTGCAAACGGTGCGCCTGCTGGCCGATGGCATGGCGAGTTTCAATCAACACTGTGCGTCAGGAATCGAGCCAAACCGCGAGCGTATTACGCAGTTGCTGAATGAGTCGCTGATGCTGGTCACTGCGCTCAATACGCACATCGGTTACGATAAAGCGGCGGAGATTGCGAAGAAGGCGCATAAAGAAGGGCTGACGCTCAAAGCCTCAGCCGTGGCATTAGGATACCTTAGCGACGAGGAGTTCGACGCCTGGGTACGTCCGGAGTTAATGGTTGGCAGTATGACGCCGGGACGTTAATCCGCCACATACAGGTGCAGTCGCGGAATAATCAGTCGCAGCGGCTGCGCCTGTGGTTTAAAACGGTGCTGAATATTATCGGCGTCATAGTTTTCCAGCCCGCCAATATCCGGCACGCCAGCGCCGTTGTCCGTGTTGATTAATGCGATAATCGGCGTGGGGCAGGCGTGTTGCACCTGTTTCTGCTGGCCTTTATACCAGATGCGGGCGATCGGCTGTACTTTAACCGGACGCTTAATCTTGAGTCGGGCCTGCTGCGGTAAGGCAGCGATATCCTGATATTCCCGTTCCAGCTTGAATTGCCATTGTTCGCGCGTCCACGGCGGGACGCTGCGCGGCGACGCGAGGCTTTTTTTCAACTGGCTCAGAACCTCATCCCGGCTTAAATTTTTAATAATATGTTTATTTGCCCAGCCGAAACGTATGGTGGCGGGGTTATTGATAAGCGTCAGCGTGCGGTAAGCGTTCAGCGTAATTAAGCCGGGTAGATGCCGATGCACCCACTCAAAACGTGCCGCTGAGGGAAGACCGGACTCTACCGTAACCATCTGCTCGAAGGTGGTTTTCAACTGGTTAATGCGCTGTATCTGATTTTCCAGATCTAACTGTGTCGCATTATCCACTTGATAGCATAAGACGCCAGGCAGGCGGACGGCGGCTTTACTGCTGCGGTTTTCGGACTGCTGTTGAATAAACAAATGGCGATAGTGACGTAGCGCCAGCGCTTCGGCCTCTTTCCCCAGATGTTGCGTTACCTCGATAGTATCCAGCGGCGCATGTTCCGCCTCTTTGGTCACCTGCGGCAGTGAAAAGACACGGGCGATAAGTAGCGAATGCTGCTGTAGATTATCCGTCAGCGCCGCCAGGTGTTGTTCTATCTGGCGAAAAGTGCCATTCAGGCGTTCAACGAGATCGTAGCGTGACATGGTATCACTCACTTTAGTTACAACATACTATCTGTATAGCACAGTTCCCACCGCTCAACCAGCGTGCAAAATGCGTCAGGCAGCGGTCATGTCGGGCATCGCGTGCCAGACCGGCCAGCGAAAGCTAAATTTTGCGCCGCCCAGTTCGCTCTCGTCACAGACGACGCTACCGCCCATCGCCAGTGCGATAGAGTGTACGATGGCGAGTCCAAGCCCGCAGCCGCCTGTCGCCCGGTCTCTACTGGGGTCGAGTCTGACAAAAGGTTCAAATACGCGCTCTCGCGCATCCGCTTCAATGCCGGGGCCATCATCTTCGACTATCAACGTTGCCTGACTGCCGTCGAGTAACAGACTGACCTGAACGGTGGTATGACTGTAGCGCAACGCATTATTCAGCAGGTTATCCAGCACTCGCGACATTAACCGCATATCAAGCGCGCCATAATCGCCGATTACACATGTGACAAGGTTTACGGCACGTTCCGGGGTCACGCTCTGCACATCCTGCAAATGCGCGAGCAACCAGGCGGGGAGGTCGGGTTCGGTCAACATCAGTTCATTTTGTGGTCGGTCAAGGCGCGCATAGGTGAGCAGTTCTTCAATCAGCGCTTCCAGTTGACCAATATCGCGATTGAGCGCCTGTGATTCCGGCGGTGTCAGATTTTCACTCATTTCAAGCCGATAGCGTAAACGTACCAGCGGCGTGCGAAGCTCATGGGCGATACCGTCAATCAGCTGTTTTTTACTGGCGATCAGGGCATTAATGTTATCCGCCATCTGGTTGAACGCGACACCCAGACGTTCGAAACTGGAGCCATTATCGAAGTGCAGGCGTTCAGTCAAGTGACCCTCGCCAAAGCGCTGCGCGGCGGATTCGAGCCTGAGCATTTCTTGCCAGTGCGGGCGCATCCAGATAAACACAGGAAAGGCGAGAGAAAAGGCAATGAGCGCCATTAAGGCGATATCCAGCAGTCGCATTTGATGCAGGAAATAGAGATAGGGAACCGGGCCAACCGCCAGGACGTAATGGCTGCGCGGGATACGCTGAATAAAGGTGTATTGATCGTCAAGCGCGACAATATCGCCTTCACGCAGTCGCTGCGTGGTGGCGGCATCAAGCTTATAGTGATTTAACGGTTCAACGCGTAAATCGAAAGAGAGGTTCAGGTCCATCTCTTTTAACGTTTTCCCCCATTCACGCGGCGGGATTTCCCGCAGTTCGCTGCGCATCAGATAGAGCGAACTTTTCATCAGATCGTCGAGCGATTGCCTGCCCGCGCGTTCGGCGGTGAATTTGTACACCAGTCCGACCAATAAGGTCATGACCAGAAAACAGACGAACAGCAAAAGGTAAAACTGCACAAACAGCTTTTTCATCAACGCCCACCGGATCTCAATACATTAGCTCTATCGCGCGCTGACGAAAAAGATTTCCCGTCAGCGCCGCTGGTGGGTTATAAAAGCAGGCTTTGCGTCAACTGACAACCTCATTGTCCGGCGTTAAGGTCCGGACTTTCGTGAACAATGCGTCCATCGACAAGCGTCAAAACAGCGCGAATGGTATCAATTCTGTCTTCCGGCATCGTCATAAATGGCTGATTGAGTACCGCCAGATCGGCCTGTTTTCCGACGCTAAGCTGGCCCCGGTGTTGTTCGGCAAAGGCGAGCCAGGCGGCATGACGTGTATATAACGCTAGCGCTTCCAGACGCGTGAGCCGCTCGCTGGCGGGTTTACGCACGGAACCGCCTGACGCTATACCGGTGATATGATATTCGATAGCGTGCCAGACACCGGCAATGCCAATACGCGTCGAATCGGTGCCGCCAGCTACGACAAGCCCTTTATCCAGCGCCAGTCGAACCGGCGGCGAATTGTCCGTCGCGCCGGATGGATTGGCGTCACGGATGGCAAGCCCCTCAAAGTAAGGCCCCATTTGCACAGTGTATGCCAGGCCCAGCTTACGCATCCGCTCAAGCGTCTGTGGCGAACCGGTATTCAGATGCGCAATAGACCAGCGGAGAGGGCGCAGATCGTACTGCTGCGCTACCTGCTCAAAAATCGTCAATATCGCGTCGGCGCTGTCATCGGTATAGGCGTGGATCTCAAGCGGTATTCCCCGTTTTGCCGCAAACGTCGCGACCTGGCGAAGCGCGGTTTTGTCCTGCTCTGAGGAAGAAAACCCTGGGGCCATCCGCACGCCGTCATTCATTCCGGCCACCAGGCTTTCCCCCAGGCCAAGAAAAGCCAGTTGCCCGTCATCGGCACGCGCCGGGCGAAAGGCCATCAGGTTGCTGAACCACTGCGCTTCATGACCTTTCGCTTCTGGCTGTACCGGAATGCGATACCCCACGCGCAGCGGTAAATCCCCCTGGTTTCGCATTGCAAATAAAGGCTCATAAGCGGCGGCAGGCCCGGCAGAGGGGGCAATGATGCCGGTCACGCCGCGAGCGTTCATATCAGCGAAAAATTGTCGCAGACCGCCCTCGCGATCGGCGTTACTACTTATGCTGGCAAAAAGCTGGTTAAACGCGGCGATGTCACCAAATAATTTCCCCGTGGCGCTACCTTTTGCGTCGCGCTCTACGCGGATTCCCGCTAAATCAGGAGGAGGGGTGTTGTTAAGGCCAAGTACGTCTATACCGCGCTGATTCACTAACGCATAGTCGTACAGATACTGAATATAAGCCGGATGATCGGGAAGGGCGTGACTCAATTCGGCTACCGTCGGCGCCCGGTTTTCTGCAAATTGCGCCGGTATCCACGATCCCACTACGGCTACCCATTGATCGTGGGGACGACGGTTAGCGTCGGCGCGTAATTTATCCAGCGCGTCTTTAAGCGAAGGGCTGTCGTACCAGTAGGTTTCGAATGTCCAGGTTTGTCCGCCGCGAATGGCATGAATGTGGGTATCGGTCAGGCCGGGTATCACGGTTTTACCCTGTAAATCGATGGTACGGGTATGGTTGCCGCGCCATTCATTTGTCGCCGTATCATCGCCAATCGCCACAATCCGCGAGCCGGAAATCGCCAGCGCGCTGGCCTGCGGCTGGGCATCATTCAGAGTGATGATATTACCGTTATGCAAAATAATATCCGCTGCCGGGCGGGCGGCGGTGGCTGCGCCTGTGGCCGTGAGCAGAAAGAGAAGCGCGGTTCTGGAAAGCAGAGGCGGGACGAGACTGATCATTAGCATGTTCCTTTTGTCGGGCGATAAGCAAACCATAGAGAGCGAACAAGAATTGTTCAATCTGTGCCCAGGGAACAGTGCGTTCTGTTTTTAGAACGGTGGTAATGAAAAAAGAAAAGCCCGCCGAAACGGCGGGCTTGAGAAGAATTAATGAATAATTAGAACTGGTAAACCATACCCAGCGCGACGATATCATCAGTGCTGATACCGGCATCTTTATAGAACGGGTCGTCATCATCCAGCAGGTTGATTTTATAATCAACATAGGTGGAGAAGTTTTTGTTGAAATAGTAGGTAGCACCTACATCAGCATATTTAACCAGGTCTTTATCATCGCCATTAACGTTGTTATAGGTCAGATCTTTACCTTTAGACATCAGGAAAGAAACCGCCGGGCGCAGACCGAAATCAAATTGATATTGGGCTGTAACTTCGAAGTTTTGCGTTTTGTTTGCTACGCATGAGCGACAATCGTCATTGCCGTAAGGCGTCATATTACGGGTTTCTGAATACATTGTGGCCAGATAGATATTATTAGCATCATATTTAGCGCCAACAGTCCATGCATCCGCTTTATCACCGCCAGCGGTAGAGTAATTAACCTGACCATTAGTACGATCGGAAGTGGTATATGCCGCGCCGAAACTTACGCCCATACCCAGATCATAAGTTGATGAGATACCGAAGCCGTCACCGTTAGCGTTCTTCACGTTACGATCGCCGCCGTTATTAGTGCCTTCCTGCTCATGAGAAACCTGGTTTTCATTGGCACCCTGATATTGCAACGCGAAGTTCAGACCGTCTACCAGACCGAAGAAATCAGTGTTACGGTAGGTGGCCACGCCGTTAGCACGACCGGTCATGAAGTTGTCAGCGTAAGTGTAGGAGTCGCCGCCGAACTCAGGCAGCATATCGGTCCAGCCTTCTACGTCGTACAGGACGCCGTAGTTACGACCATAGTCGAATGAGCCGTAGTCGCCGAATTTCAGGCCGGCGAATGCCAGACGAGTCCAGGAATTAGCACCTTCGCCTTCGGTAGTGTTAGCCTGAACGTTATATTCCCACTGGCCGTAACCGGTCAGTTGGTCGTTAATCTGCGTTTCGCCTTTAAAGCCGACACGCATATAGGTCTGATCGCCATCTTTAGAAGAGTCATCAGAGAAATAGTGCAGGCCGTCTACTTTCCCGTAAAGGTCCAGTTTGTTGCCGTCTTTGTTATAAATTTCAGCGGCGTGTGCTGCGCCAGCAGCCAGCAGAGCCGGGATGACAAGTGCCAATACTTTTCTTTTCATTTTTTTATCCTTAAAAACTTAACTTATTTGCAAAAGATTGAACTTCTACAGATTCGTTGAATCAAAGGCATCCTAATCTGAATAATATTATTTCAGCAAATGCTAACTTTTCTTATATGTTATTAATTAATACAAAAGTTACTATCGGAAACGCATATATTTATGGTGAATATATTTGTTATTGTATATTCATGGTTGTGATTTGTTTTATTTCACAATTTGCGAAAAAAGATGGCAATATAGCGGCGGGCAGACATTCTGTTATCAATTTTGTGAACTGGCTTCGAGTTTTTTTAATTTAACTTTCTTGAGCGAAAAAGACGTAATCATGAACCACAACGCAGAGAAAACGGTAATAAAGGGGCCGTTTCGACTAATAAAAATAGCATCCATGTATACAATGTCTGTTTTTTGAACAGTGGCGGTGATGAGCATCGCCACTATGACTTGATAAAGGCAGGTAAAATTTGTCGGCTAACTTATCCCGTCGTTTCGTCCCAGGCATGAGGGGCAAAAAGATAGCCTTTATTGCGAATGGTCTTTATACGATAGGGCTCAGCAGCGCTATCCAGCAGTTTCTTACGCAGGCGGGAAATCGCCACATCCACGCTGCGATCCAGACCATCATAATTGACGCCGCGCAGCGTTTTTAGCAACGCGTCGCGATCCATAATTTGTCCGGCGTGTGTCGCCAGTTCCCAGAGCAATTCAAAATCGGCGGTGGAGAGCGATATGAAATCGCCATTGAGCTGGACCGCCCGGTTAAGGGGATCGATGGTTAACGCGCCAAAACGCAGCGCTTTATGCGGCGTAAGCGCGCTCTCCTGAAGACTTTTTGCCTGTTGCGTTTGTTCGCTTTGCCGCAGGTGTAAGCGCAGACGCGCCAGCAAAACGGCCGGAGGCGTGGTTTTGAGGATGTAGTCGCAGGCGCCCATCTCCAGCGCCAGAATATGATTCATATCACTGTCCAGCGAGGTGAGCAGGACAATCGGGCCTTGCCAGCGGTGGCGTAAATCGCGGCATATCGTCATGCCATCTTTACCTGGAAGCATAATATCCAGTAAAACCAGATCGGGCTGAGTGGTGAGGATAAGATCCTCCGCCCGGTCACCACGCGGCTCAACAATGACATCAATATCATGTTTCGCCAGATAAGCGGCAATGAGAGAACCCACTTCAGCGTCGTCTTCAACAAATACAATGCGGTTCATATTATAAATGGAGAATAGAAAACGCCAACATACACCGCCTCTGTTTTCCCTTCCATAAATCTTTTCTAAACGAGAGCGGTTCCGTTATGCTACACGCTGTTGTTATTAGCGTGTTAAGGCAAGGTAATGGGACTCGTGATTAAAGCTGCCCTGGGGGCGCTGGTCGTCGTATTGATTGGTCTGCTGTCAAAAACAAAAAATTATTATATCGCCGGATTAATTCCTCTGTTTCCAACGTTTGCGCTTATCGCGCACTATATCGTGGCCAGCGAGCGGGGCATCGACGCGATGCGTACCACCATCGTCTTTAGCATGTGGTCGATCATTCCTTATTTCATTTATCTTGCAACGCTATGGTATTTCAGCGGCGTGATGCGCCTGCCCGTCGCGCTTGGCGGTGCGGTGGTCTGCTGGGGGCTAAGCGCGTGGCTGCTGATTTTTTGCTGGATTAAATGGCATTAATATTGGCAAAGACCGTGGTTTCCCCATCGTAATACAGACGGATATTACGATGGGGAGGTTGTCAACCCACCAGCATCCACGTAGCCGGAACCGCCGCGACCAGCAATAAACCAATCAGCACGACTTCCTGACGATTTAACACGTTGTCATGCTTGTGCGTCCGACGCGCATACAGGAAAACCAGTAATCCAGGCGCGTACAGCACGACGGACAGCAGCAGGTGCATGGGACCCGACGCATATAATAACCATAAGCCATAAATACAGGCTCCGATACCGACCGCCCGATGGAGGGGACGTGTTGCAATCTTCAGCAGAAATGCGCCGACCAGAAAGTAGGGCACCAGAATCATTTCTGACGCAATCGTCAATAGCGTGTTGTAGTCCGAACCGGTCAGCCAGATCAGCACCAGACAGATTTGCACACAGATATTGGTGAGCCATAACGATGCAGAAGGCGCGCCTTGCGCATTTTGTCGCGCGAAGATGCCCGGGAAGGATTTATAGGCTGCCGCCAGAAATGGCACCTCCGCCGCCATGATAGTCCAGCTTAGATAAGCCCCGCAGACAGACACAATCAGTCCCGCTGCAATAATAATTTCTCCCCACGGCCCCATCATTTTTACCATTAGTCCGGCCATCGACGGGTTGCGCATCTCCGCCAGTTCCGGACGCGCAAGAACGCCAAGAGAAAGCAGCGTGACCAGGAGATATATTCCCAGCGCTGCGAGTACTGCCAGTAGCGTGGCGCGGCCTACATCGCGTTTATTTTTCGCTCGGGCCGAGACGACGACGGCGCCTTCAACGCCAATAAACACCCACAGCGTAATAAGCATGGTGTTCTTGACCTGTTCCCATACGGGAATACCGAGTTCAACACCAGTGAAGTCCAGAGTGAAGGTATCCAGTTTGAACATCATGATAGCCAGCACAATAAACGCGCCGAGCGGCAACAGTTTCGCCAGAGTCGCAACCAGATTGATGCTGGCTGCCGTTTGTACGCCGCGCAGGATGAGGAAATGGACAATCCAGAGCAGGACTGAAGCGCCGACAATAGCCTGCCAGGTATTACCGTCGCCAAACAGACGCAGGGCAGGCGTATCGGTAAAGAAACTCAGCGCTGAAAAAACGATAACCAAATAGGATACGTTGGCGATGACCGCGCACAGCCAATAGCCCCAGGCAGAACAAAAGCCAATCAGTTCGCCGAAGCCTTCGCGGGCGTAAGTAAAGATACCGCCGTCAAGCTCGGAGCGAATGCGTGTAAGGATTAACATGGCGAATGCCAGTAAGAGTATCCCCACGCCGGTAATGGCCCAGCCAATTAACAACGCAGCCGGACTGGCAACGGCGGCCATATTCTGGGGCAGACTGAAAACACCTGCGCCAAGCATTGAGCTTAAAACCAGCGCGGTCAGCGCGCTCAGTCCCAGTTTTTTTTCCATTGGTATCCAGCTATAAAAATGAAATTGGAAGAATAATTATTATGGCAAAACGCATAAAAATGGTGAAAGCCACTAAGGCGCGGGATTTTACGGAGAGAAGGGACCGCATGCAACGGCCTGGATAAGATTTATCGCCAAAAAAGCGAAAAGTGAGATTCATCGCGATATTTGACGGAACTGGCATCCCGCGAGAAAGTGCCGGATGGCGGCTTATCAGGCCTGCCGTTGAACGATAGTGTAGGCCTGATAAGGCAGGTATGCCGCCATCCGGCGAGAAAGCCTGATGGCGACGCGCGCCTTATTTATAGAGGTCGGCGCTGATGGTGATGTTATTGCCGCGCTCCTGCCACTGACGCGTAATATGATAATACTTAGCGCCTTTCTTCGCCGCGCGTTTGGCGACCTGGTAGGAGATTTCTGTCATATTGCCGTAGTTGCCGGTGAACTTAACGCTGTCGAAAGGCACCATCATCGCAGCCGTCGCTTTATTCAGCTCCTCAACTTTTGTGCCATCCGGTAGTGTGACAGTGTAACGCCCGCCTTTGGAGGATTGCGTTTCGAAGAAACGGCCTACTTCGGCGCTCGGCGAGGCTGACGTGGCGACGCCTGGAATTTCGACTTTCTTCGCAGCTTCGCCGCCCTGAGCCAGCGCGGCGCGGCCAGCTTCAGAGTCTGCCGGAATAGCGTCCGGGCTCTGGACGATGCGTTTTTTCGCATCTTGTTTATAGATAAATGCAGTGATGCGCTGGTTTCCGCCCTGATTCGCATCTATCTGACGAACAATATAGAAAGCGTATGCGCCTTTTTGTTTCGCCGCTTTCGTAATGGCATCGTTAACTTCCGGCTGGCTACGGTAGAAGCCCTGAACGGTGACGGTATCATACGGTTCTAATTGTACGGCCTGGTCTTTCGGTAATTCCACGATGCCATTAATGACACGATTTTTGGGCGCGTCGGCTTTCGGCGCGTCGGCTTTATACACGTCCGCCACAACACGCCAGTTACCACTGTTGCCGAACTCCGAGGTGTCGACAACATAGAAGGAGGCTGCGCCTTCTTTATCTGCGCGGCGGGACACGGCGGAGACCGCATCGCCAATAGCATTAAAACGACCGGTAATAACGATGCGGTCATAAGGTTTTAGTGCAGCCGCTTGCTCCGGCGTCAGTTCTGTTGCTGCATGGACAGAAAAAGCAGCCGCAGAAAGCAGAGCCGACGCCAGGAGAGTGTTCTTAAGCTTCATAAAAATAATCCTTCGCCTTGCGCAAACCAGGTACTGGTATTGTTATTGACTAGAAACGTGGCTGATTATTGCATTTAAACCATATGGATGTCTGCGGGATTTTTCACGCATCGTGTCATGTATCCTATCTTTGATGATAACATTTGCCGATATGTCGAAAAAAACAGCGTCCGGGCGGCTAAGCTAATGAAGCGCATAAATTTAATAAGTTAATTTAATGTTAATTTCTTGATCGCGCCAGGGGTTTAATGATGTTTTGCTGTCAAATTTGAGCGAATTATCAGCCCTCGCAGGCCATTTTCAAGGCATTATGGCTGCTTAGCGGCTGAATCGTTCATGTTTTGCAAATTTGATAAAAAATTCTGTTTTTTGGCGCTAGATCACAGGCGTTATTTTCAGTAGGTTATAGAGAGTTTGTAACGGTTTTATTCTGCTGGGGTAACATTTACCTCAAACGCGGGCAGGCGTACGCTTCTCGCGCTTACTGACAAACCATCATTAAAAATACCGATGGAAGGGAACATTTATGCGAATTGGCATACCAAAAGAGCGGTTACCCAATGAAACCCGTGTCGCTGCGACGCCGAAAACGGTAGAGCAGCTACTGAAGCTGGGGTTTAGCGTCGCTATCGAAAGCGGGGCGGGTCAACTGGCAAGTTTTGACGACAAAGCGTTTGCGCAGGCTGGCGCGGATATTGTAGACGGCAATGCTATTTGGCAGTCGGAAATTATTCTCAAGGTTAATGCGCCTGAAGAAGAGGAAATCGCTTTACTGAACCCCGGAACTACGCTGGTCAGTTTTATCTGGCCTGCGCAAAATCCTGGGTTAATGGAGAAACTTGCCGAACGTAAGGTCACGGTGATGGCGATGGACTCCGTGCCGCGTATTTCCCGCGCGCAGTCGCTCGACGCGTTAAGCTCAATGGCGAATATCGCGGGTTATCGCGCCATTGTAGAGGCCGCGCATGAATTTGGGCGCTTCTTTACCGGCCAAATCACTGCCGCCGGGAAAGTGCCGCCGGCGAAGGTGATGGTGATTGGCGCGGGCGTTGCCGGTCTTGCGGCTATCGGCGCGGCAAACAGCCTGGGGGCGATTGTCCGCGCGTTTGACACTCGTCCTGAAGTCAAAGAGCAGGTCCAGAGTATGGGGGCTGAGTTCCTCGAACTGGATTTTAAAGAGGAAGCCGGTAGCGGCGATGGTTACGCCAAAGTGATGTCCGAGGCGTTTATCAAAGCGGAAATGGCGCTCTTTGCCGCCCAGGCCAAAGAAGTCGATATCATTGTTACCACCGCGTTGATTCCGGGCAAACCTGCGCCGAAGCTGATTACCCGCGATATGGTCGATTCTATGAAGGCTGGCAGCGTGATTGTCGACCTGGCCGCGCAGAATGGCGGTAACTGCGAATATACCGTCGCCAATCAGGTTGTGACGACGGACAATGGCGTGAAAGTGATTGGCTACACCGATCTACCGGGGCGTTTGCCGACGCAGTCATCCCAGCTTTATGGCACCAACCTGGTTAACCTGCTGAAGCTGCTGTGCAAAGAGAAAGACGGCAATATTGACGTGGATTTTGACGATGTCGTGATCCGTGGCGTGACGGTGATTCGCGACGGCGACATTACCTGGCCTGCGCCGCCAATCCAGGTTTCCGCGCAGCCACAGGCCGCGCCTAAAGCAGCACCTGCGCCAAAAGAGCCGGAAAAGCCCACTTCACCCTGGCGGAAGTATGCGTTAATGGCGCTGGCGATCATTCTTTTTGGCTGGCTGGCCGATGTCGCGCCAAAAGAGTTCCTCGGCCATTTTACCGTGTTTGCGCTCGCCTGCGTGGTTGGTTATTACGTGGTGTGGAACGTGTCTCATGCGCTTCATACGCCATTAATGTCGGTGACCAACGCAATTTCAGGGATTATTGTTGTCGGGGCATTATTGCAAATTGGTCAGGGCGGCTGGGTCAGCTTCCTGAGCTTTATCGCGGTGCTTATCGCCAGCATTAATATTTTCGGTGGCTTCACCGTGACTCAGCGTATGCTGAAAATGTTCCGGAAAAACTAAGGGGTAACACATGTCTGGAGGATTAGTTACAGCTGCATACATTGTTGCCGCGATCCTGTTTATTTTCAGTCTTGCCGGGCTTTCAAAGCATGAAACGTCCCGCCAGGGGAATAACTTCGGTATTGCCGGGATGGCGATCGCGTTGCTGGCGACCATTTTTGGGCCGGATACCGGCAACGTGGCATGGATTCTGGTCGCCATGATTATTGGCGGCGCGATTGGCATCCGCATGGCGAAAAAAGTTGAGATGACCGAGATGCCGGAGCTGGTCGCGATTCTGCACAGTTTCGTGGGCCTGGCGGCGGTACTGGTTGGCTTTAACAGCTATCTGTACCATGACGCCAGTCTGGCGCCGGTGCTGGTGAATATCCATCTGACCGAAGTCTTCCTCGGTATCTTTATTGGCGCAGTCACTTTCACTGGATCGATCGTAGCGTTTGGTAAACTGCGCGGCAAAATCTCTTCTAAGCCGTTGATGTTGCCTAACCGTCACAAAATGAACCTGGCGGCGCTGGTTGTTTCTTTCCTGTTGCTGCTGGTTTTTGTTCGTACCGAAAGCGTGGGTCTACAGGTTCTGGCGCTACTGCTGATGACCATTATCGCGCTGGCGTTTGGTTGGCATCTGGTCGCTTCTATCGGCGGGGCGGACATGCCGGTGGTTGTTTCAATGCTGAACTCCTATTCCGGTTGGGCTGCCGCGGCGGCTGGCTTCATGTTGAGCAACGATTTGCTGATTGTGACCGGCGCGCTGGTCGGTTCGTCAGGCGCGATCCTGTCTTACATTATGTGTAAAGCGATGAACCGCTCTTTCATCAGCGTTATTGCTGGTGGGTTCGGTACTGACGGCTCCTCAACGGGCGACGATCAGGAAGCTGGCGAACATCGCGAAATCACGGCGGAAGAGACCGCTGAGATGCTGAAAAACTCCCACTCCGTCATTATTACGCCGGGGTACGGGATGGCGGTGGCGCAGGCGCAGTATCCGGTGGCGGAAATCACCGAAAAACTGCGTGCACGCGGTATCAACGTGCGTTTCGGCATTCATCCGGTGGCGGGTCGCCTGCCGGGGCATATGAACGTGCTGTTGGCGGAGGCGAAAGTGCCTTATGACATCGTGCTGGAAATGGATGAGATCAACGATGATTTCGCCGATACCGATACCGTGCTGGTGATTGGCGCGAACGATACGGTGAACCCGGCGGCGCAAGACGATCCCCGCAGCCCGATCGCCGGTATGCCGGTTCTCGAAGTGTGGAAAGCACAGAATGTCGTGGTCTTTAAGCGTTCAATGAATACCGGTTATGCTGGTGTGCAGAACCCGCTGTTCTTTAAAGAGAATACGCAAATGCTGTTTGGCGATGCCAAAGCCAGCGTGGATGCAATTCTGAAAGCGCTTTAATCTTTTAAACGTGCGACGGCCTCTTTGGAGGCCGTTTTTATACACTTCATCCTTTAAGCTGCCTCTTTGTTGGCTGCGCTCAGAAACCCCGGTCACATCGTTATCTATGCTCCCGGGGATTTCTTCCCTTGCCGCCGCGAGGCATCTTGAATGATTTTGTGTATGTATTGCATTTTATCTTTTGTTTAAATCGCTAAGCAGAACGGCGATACTCTGCCCGCCGGTGGTCTGTTCGAGGGCGATTTTGACAATGATGGTTAACGGAACGGAGAGCAACATGCCCACCGGACCTAATAACCAGCCCCAGAAAATTAACGACAAAAATACCACTAAGGTTGAAAGGCCTAAACCACGTCCCATGATTCGTGGCTCAAGGATATTGCCGAAGACCAGATTAATCAGCAGATAGCCTGCCAGCACCAGCAGCGCATCATAAAACCCGTTAAATACCAGCACCTGAATAATGGGCGGCAGGGCAGCGAGCACCGATCCAATATTAGGAATATAGTTCAGCGCGAAGGCCAGTAGACCCCAGACAAAGGCGAAGCGGACATCCAGCGCGGCCAGCATTCCCCATGCGACCAGCCCCGTCACGATACTGATCGCTGTTTTTAACACCAGATAATGGGAAACGCTATCAAGCGCGCGTTGAATTGCCGCCATGCCCTCCACCGGACGGCTCATCATCTGCTGCAGTTTTTCAGGCAATTGTGGAACCTCCAGCAGCATAAATACCACGGTCAATAACAATAAAAAGATGGACGACATGGCATTGGACAGTTGGGTGAGCAGGTTCGTTACCAGAGTCATGGCGGCGTTTGGATCGATATATTTCGCCAGCTCATCAACCGACACGCCAATGCCTGCTCGCTGTAACCACGGTTCAATACGTTGCAACGGTATCACCAATGAGGAGCGATATTGCGGTAGGGTACGAGCCAGTTCATTTAATGATGTCCCCAAATAGGCCAGTAGCAGTACCATTAACATAACAATAATCACAATGAGCAATGATACTGCGATAACGCGCGGAATTCGGCATCGGGTCATCCGTTGCACAACGGGATTGAGAACGACTGCAATAAATAACGCCAAAATAAAGGGAACAATGATATCTGCGGCGAAGCGGATACCGCTCAGAATAACCACCAGCATTCCCAGCATAATGACGATTTTTAGACCATTGAGCGTGATGATCGGTTTTGCCATATCAGTCCCTGTTTTCTGATGCCGACACGAATAATAATGTGATGTCGGTCGACCTGTTCTGGTTAAAATCAAACACTTCAGGTAAAGAAGTGAAAATATTTTGAGTTAATTCCTGGCTTATGATACAAATCAGGCGTGTTCAACTACCGAGGACAATTATCATCCGCGATGACGAGAAGCAACACTGCGGATAATTGTAATATTATGGACAATATGTTCAGCGCTTTTTTCTCCACGCAAACGCATCTTCACTCTACCTCCTTTTTCCTGCTTATCGGCGAGCAGCACTGGCGTAACGCACTTTAGTCTCTCACTTCTGCCTGAGCTGGCGCAATGCGCTGTGCTAACTGATTTTATTTTTTAGTTTGCTGCGTGCAGCAGACTCGAAAGAGTATATTCTCATGCAGGAGAAGTGTCATGTTTTACTGGATTTTATTAGCTCTGGCTATCGCGACTGAAATTACCGGCACGCTCTCAATGAAATGGGCTAGCGTGGGTAATGGCAATGCGGGTTTTATTTTAATGCTGGTGATGATCACGCTGTCATATATATTTCTTTCTTTTGCGGTAAAAAAGATTGCCCTGGGTGTAGCGTATGCCTTATGGGAAGGGATCGGCATTTTATTTATTACCATTTTTAGCGTGCTGCTATTTGATGAAGCATTATCAACCATGAAGATTGCCGGCTTGCTGACGCTGGTCGCTGGCATCGTATTGATCAAATCAGGGACGCGTAAACCCGGCAAACCGGTGAAGGAGGCGACTCGTGCAACAATTTGAATGGATACACGGCGCCTGGCTTGGGCTGGCAATAATGCTGGAAATCGCGGCTAACGTACTGTTGAAATTTTCGGACGGCTTTCGCCGTAAATGCTATGGCATCTTATCGCTTGCCGCTGTTCTGGCCGCCTTCAGCGCGCTTTCCCAGGCGGTAAAAGGGATAGACCTGTCGGTGGCGTATGCGTTATGGGGCGGTTTTGGTATTGCCGCCACGCTGGCGGCGGGCTGGGTGCTCTTCGGCCAGCGCTTAAATCCCAAAGGCTGGGTTGGCGTGATATTACTGCTCGCCGGAATGGTCATGATAAAATTTGCCTGAGACGATCGCTGCCGGTCAGGCAGCGATTCGCGTATTAGTCCTGCGCCAGGGCTTTCAGCTTATCGCGAAAGCCGGTGACGGATATGGCGCGGTTATCGGCGCGCCAGCGATCTTTAGCCGCAGGAGCGGAGCTTTGTACACCAATGAGCTGCCATCCGCTATCCGTGTGCAATAAGAGCGGCGAGCCGCTGTCGCCAGGTAACGTGTCGCACTGGTGTGAGAGTACGGCATTCTGCGCCCAGCCGGTCACGACGCAATCCTGATGGGAATAAAGCGCATTCAGATGATCTTCCGGATAACCGGACTGCGTGACTTTTCGGTCTGCGGCTTTCAACGCCGCAGTAAGCGCCGCTTTATCGCCGGTAAATAAAGGCACTGGCGTGATACCGGAAGGTGGGTAGCGCAATATTACCAGACCAAAATCCCAGCTTGCCGCGGCAGGCGGCACAATCCAGCCATCGCCATCCGCTTTCAGGCGTCGGCCCAGCGACGGTTCAACGCGGCCTTCAATGCCGTGGATTTCATAGCGCCATACTCCTTTTCGCGCCACAAAACGCAGCGCAACCGCCTTGTCTGGTTTTCCTTTCGGTGGCGTTAGCAGGCAGTGACCTGCTGTCAGGGCGATATGCGGGGAGATAAGCGTTGCCGTACACAAATTACCGCTGGCGGTCTCTAGTTGCCCGATGGCATCCCACGGCGATTGGGTAGGATCGGCGACGGGCACCCGATCATCATGGTTAAAAAAAAGCGTTTTGACGTCGCTGGCATCCGTGGCGTCTGTTTCAGCCCCCCTGGCTTTCGCCATAACCGGTAAAAAACACACTATGCCCAGTAATACAGCAATGGTTTTATGCATATCACACTCTGGTGGGTAATTATGATTATTAACAACAAACCCTCAGTACTACTATAGACGTGACGGTAAGAAAGTGGGAGTAAAATCAGATAACTACACTCAGGAAAGATAGAAATGCGTGGCAATAACGGCGCATAAAATAAGCACGATAAGAATGAGCTCAAAGCGGTAGCGAGACACTTTTTTGCCCTCCCGGAAGGCGGCGCTAAACCAGAACAATTTAGCGCCGTAAAAACGGGCGCGGGGGCGCGCCGCAGCATGTTACGACTTACGCAGCCGGTTGAGTAGTTGGTTTTGACGTAGATTTGGCTGGGGCTTTTTTGCCATCTTTTTTCTGGTGCTTTTTAGCCGCCTGCGCTTTTTGCTCAACGGTTTTTTTATGCTGTTTTTTGTGGTGCTGGGTGTTCTGGGTTGTTTTGGCAGGCGTTGCGGTTTTCGCAGGCGTTGCAGTCTCAGCCGCGAATGCTGCGGAAGAGAGACCCATTGCAGCGGCAACAACCAGAGCTAATACTTTTTTCATTTTGATACCCTCGATTTGGTTTTCATTCAACCCCACTGCGGGGCCGGTGAAATGACTATATCGCTGTTATCAAAAGGCTTCCGTGAGTGATTGGTTTCGGCATGTAACGCTATGTACAATCCCCCGGTAACGCGATGTAAGCCCCCACCATAATAGGTAGCTTTACGTTACCGGCCGTTATTTTTGGTCGCAGAGTCGGTAATATCCGCCCTCCAGAATAACAGGCACACTGTATATGAATCCGATAATCTGGGTGGTATTTACGCTTCTGGCGCTGGATGCAATCAGAGAAGTTATGGGCGTATCAAGCCTGACAGGTCTATGGTGAACAGTGAGTCGTGGCGTGAAACCAGCCCGGCGATAGCGCACGTTGCTATCGCCGGATTATTTCTTTTCAGGCGTGAAGACGATGATGTAACCGCGTCCCGACCAGGATGGCCAGCACCAGCATTAGCGCGATAAAACCACCTACGCCGTTCCAGCCGTAACTATGCCAGAATACGCCGCCTAGCGTCCCGGCGATACTGGACCCCAGATAATAGCTGAAAAGATAAAGTGACGAGGCCTGTCCCTTCGCCCGGCGCGCACGCGGGCCAATCCAACTACTGGCCACGGAGTGCGCGGCGAAAAAGCCGGCGGAAAAAAGCAGCATCCCGGCAAAAATCAGCCAAAGCGAGGTAAAAAGCGTCAGTAAAAGCCCACCCAGCATTACTGCGGTAGAGAACAGCATCACCGGCCCCCGGCCATAGCGTGAGGTCATTGCGCCAGCTTTCGGCGAGCTCCATGTGCCGGTGAGATAGGCTACGGATAACAGTCCGACCACGGCCTGGCTTAATTCCCAGGGGGAGAGCATCAGGCGATAGCCAATGTAGTTAAACAGGGTGACGAACGCGCCCATCAGTAAAAAGCCTTCCGCAAACAGCAGAGGTAACCCTCGATCGCGCCAGTGGAGACGGAAATTAATAAATAGCGTTTTAGGCCGTAGCGACGTGGGACGGAAATGTTGCGAGGCGGGTAAAATCTTCCAGAACATCAGCGCGGACGCCAGCGCAAAGCATCCGATGGCCGCCAGCGCGATGCGCCAGTTAAAAAAGTCGGTCATGACGCCGCTTAATAAACGCCCGCTCATCCCGCCGATGGAATTACCGCTAATATAGAGTCCCATAGAGAAAGCGACAAAGCTGGGATGGATTTCTTCACTCAGGTAGGTCATTCCCACCGCGGCGACGCCGCTTAACGACAGACCGATCAGCGCACGCATAATCAGAATACCATGCCAGCTGGTCATCATGGTTGATAACAATGTGCAGCAGGAGGCTAATAACAAGGCGGTGACCATCACCGGTTTACGGCCTATCGCATCAGAAAGCGGGCCGGTAAAAAGTAAGCCGATAGCCAGCATGGCGGTAGAAATAGAAAGTGAAACGCTGCTGCTGGCGGGGGAGACGCCAAACTCCTGGGAAAGTACCGGTAGTATAGGCTGGACGCAATAAAGGAGCGCGAAAGTCGCCAGGCCCGCGGAAAAAAGAGCCAGCGTGACGCGCATGAAAGGCGCTGTACCGCGTTTAATAAATTGAACCGGCTGAGAATGGCGTTGTTCATCGATATCGCTCGCCGTGGCGTCATCGAGAATAGTTGTACGACTCACGTTAAATCCTTGCTTTACATCTCCGTCAACAGGAGACGGGTATAACCGACATGTAAAGCATAGAAAAAGCAAAATATTCTGTCTAATATATTAATTGTCTCAAATAAGACGTTAAAAATATGAATATCGAATTACGTCATTTACGTTACTTTGTGGCGGTAGCAGAAGAGCTGCATTTTGGTCGCGCCGCCGCGCGCCTCAATATCTCGCAGCCGCCGCTGAGTCAGCAGATACAAATTCTGGAGCAGCAGGTCGGCGCGCGATTACTGGCGCGGACCAACCGCAGCGTAGCGTTAACCGCCGCCGGGCGACAGTTTCTGGTGGATAGCCGACACATCCTGAGTCTGGTAAACGACGCCGCCGCTCGCGCCGAGCGGTTGCATCAGGGCGAAGCGGGTGAAATCCGTATTGGCTTTACGTCTTCAGCGCCTTTTATTCGGGCGGTATCGCATACCTTTTCGCTGTTCCGCCAGTCCTATCCGGGAGTGCATATGCAAACGCGTGAAATGAATACGCGTGAGCAAATCGCGCCGCTCAACGAAGGCGTACTGGATATTGGCTTGCTGCGGAATACGCCGCTGCCCGACACACTTAATCGCGAGGTGATTTTGCATGAGCCGCTTATGGCCATGATCCCGCGCGAACATCGGCTGGCGCAAAAGCCGGTCGTCAGTCTGACAGAACTGGCGGAAGAACCTTTCGTCTTTTTCGATCCACATGTCGGGACGGGCCTCTACGACGATATTCTCGGCCTGATGCGGCGCTATAACCTGTCGCCGACCATCACGCAGGAGGTTGGCGAGGCAATGACTATTATCGGTCTGGTGGCGGCGGGACTGGGCGTCTCGATTCTGCCGGCATCCTTTAAGCGTGTACAGATGAGCGAGATGCGCTGGGTTCCCCTGGCAGAAGAGGACGCCGTATCTGAAATGTGGCTGGTATGGCCAAAGCATCATGAACAGAGTCATGCCGTACAGCGGTTTTGCCAACTGCTATTACTGGCTGCCCGACGGGATTAATTACGCTTAAAAAGGGTGAAAATGTGCAGTTAATCACACGGCTAAGCAAAAAGTTGACGGCGAGTATTGAAGTGTTTCACCATAGCACACAGATTATTTCGGAGCGCGAAAATAAAGGGAGTGAGCGGTGGTTGCTGATAGTCAGCCTGGGCATATCGATCAAATTAAGCAGACCAATGCTGGCGCAGTGTATCGCCTGATTGATCAGCTCGGACCGGTATCGCGAATTGACCTGTCTCGTTTGGCGCAGTTGGCGCCTGCCAGTATTACGAAAATTGTTCGCGAAATGCTGGAAGCGCATTTGGTTCAGGAACTTGAAATTAAAGAGGCGGGCAGTCGCGGACGTCCCGCCGTCGGGCTGATGGTGGAAACGGAGGCCTGGCACTATTTATCTATTCGTATTAGCCGTGGCGAAATTTTCCTTGCGCTGCGCGATCTTAGCAGCAAACTGGTGGTAGAAGAGTGTCTGCCGCTGCCGTTAAACGAAGCCACGCCGTTGCTTGAGCGAATTATTACGCACGTTGATCGGTTTTTTACCCGCCATCAGCAGAAACTGGAGCGTCTGACCTCTATTGCCATTACGTTACCGGGCATTATCGATACCGAAAACGGCGTTGTGCACCGAATGCCGTATTACGAAGATGTCAAAGAGATGCCTTTGGGAGATGCGCTGGAGCGGCACACCGGCGTACCGGTTTACATTCAGCATGATATTAGCGCCTGGACGATGGCAGAGGCGCTTTTTGGCGCTTCACGCGGCGCGCGCGACGTTATCCAGGTGGTGATTGATCATAATGTGGGGGCGGGCGTTATCACCGACGGTCATTTGCTTCATGCGGGCAGTAGCAGTCTGGTAGAGATTGGGCATACCCAGGTCGATCCTTATGGTAAGCGCTGTTATTGCGGTAATCATGGCTGTCTGGAGACCATAGCCAGCGTCGATAGCGTGCTGGAACTTACGCAGCTTCGGCTTAATCAGTCAATGAGTTCAATGTTGCACGGCCAGCCGTTAACGGTAGATTCACTGTGTCAGGCGGCGATGCAGGGAGATCTATTAGCAAAAGATATTATTAGCGGCGTTGGCGCGCATGTCGGACGCATTCTGGCTATCATGGTGAATTTATTTAATCCGCAAAAAATTCTTATTGGTTCGCCGCTAAGTAAAGCGGCTGATATCCTTTTTCCGGCCATTGCTGACAGTATCCGTCAGCAGGCGCTGCCCGCCTACAGCAGGAATACGGTTGTGGAAAGCACGCAGTTTACCAACCAGGGTACGATGGCCGGGGCGGCGTTGGTAAAAGACGCGATGTATAACGGCTCTTTGTTGATTCGTCTATTACAGGGTTAACATTTTTTAACTGTTGTACAAAAATTTGCGCTAACTCAAGCTGATTGCCCTTGCCATATCTTAGACTTTCTCCACTGTATTATTTTCCTGGCTTATATTTTCGAAGCATAACGGTGGAGTTAGTGATGCTGAAGCGTTTCTTTATTACAGGTACAGACACTTCTGTTGGGAAGACGGTGGTTTCCCGCGCATTACTACAAGCGTTAGCGTCGGGTGGTAAGAGCGTTGCAGGGTATAAACCTGTCGCTAAAGGGAGCAAAGAGACTGCAGAAGGGATGCGCAACAAAGACGCGCTGGTATTGCAAAGCGTCTCTTCGCTGGAGTTGCCGTATGAGGCGATTAATCCGATCGCGTTAAGCGAAGAAGAAAGCAGCGTCGCGCATAGCTGTCCTATAAATTACACCTTGCTGTCCAACGGTCTGGCGAGCCTGAGCGATAAAGTGGACCACGTGGTTGTGGAGGGTACTGGCGGCTGGCGTAGTTTGATGAATGATTTACGTCCATTGTCCGAATGGGTGGTACAGGAACAGTTACCGGTATTGATGGTGGTAGGGATTCAGGAGGGGTGCATTAATCATGCGCTACTGACTGCGCAAGCTGTCGCTAACGATGGACTGCCATTAATTGGCTGGGTGGCGAATCGTATCAATCCTGGCCTGGCGCATTATGCTGAAATTATTGATGTGCTTGGGAAAAAACTGCCAGCGCCGCTGATTGGCGAGTTACCGTACCTGCCGCGCGCCGAGCAGCGTGAGCTGGGGCAGTATATTCGTTTGTCAATGCTCGGCAGCGTGCTGGCGGTAGATAGAATCATGGCGTAACGTTCGCGAGAGCACTGACGCGACTACACAGGCAATCAGCAGACCGGGGAGTAACTGATACTCGCCGGTCATTTCACAAATCATCAGGGTGGACATTATCGGCGCATGGGTTGTCGCCGCCAGTAGCGTCGCCATACCCACCAGCCCCAATAAAATCGCTATTTCATCCGAGCCTGGCAGCCAGAATCCCCATATCCGACCCAGAAACATTCCAATGGATAATCCGACAAATAATGTTGGCGTAAAGACGCCGCCCGGCGCGCCAGACCCGCTGCTGGCGAGCACCGCCAGGATTTTGCACGCAAAAATTCCGCCAATCAGCGAGAATAGCGGCGGAGAGAGCAAAAATGATTGTACGACGCTATAGCCGTTTCCCCATACCGTGGGCGTGAGTAACGACAGTAATCCGACAATAAGCCCGCCCAACGCCAGTTGCCAGGGCGGGGACAGTTTTAAGCGTAAGAAACTATTATGGCTGGCCGTCATCAGCCACATCAGCAATGGGCCGCACAGACCGGCGACCAGACCGGTACTGACTATCATGACGTACTCCCGCGCGTGGAGATCAACGGTCAGATGTACGGTATAGAGTAGTGAATCGCTACCGTTTAATACATGGGTGGTTAGCAGGGCGACGACGGCGGAAACGACAACCGGGCCGAGGGAAGCCAGCATTAAGGTACCGAACAGGATCTCCGCGATAAACAGGCTGCCCGCCAGCGGCGCATGGTAAGCGCCCGCCATGCCCGCAGCGGCGCCGCTGGCGATCCATAATTTCCATTCCTCACGCGGCGTGAAGCGTCGGGCAAAGCTGGATGCCGCCAGCGCGGCGAGGAGGATCATTGCGCCTTCGCGACCAATTGCGCTGCCGCTGACCACGACCAGCAGCGAGGCCAGCGATTTCACCAGACTGGCGCCAACGTCAAATTGCCCGTCGGTTTGCAATGCTTCCATATAGTCAGTGGGCGCATGGGGGCGTTGTTGGTTCATTTTTTGCCACCCCCACAGCAACAGACCAGCGGCCAGGCCGCCAAGCGCTGGCGTAATCAGCCGTCGCCAGGGCGAAAGCCCCTCAGCCGCATTCACCAGACTGCCAGTGTCATTGCTCAGGAAAATCCACTCCAGCAATTGCATCGCATGACGGAAGGCGGCGACAGCCAGCGCCGCGAGAATACCGATGAGCGTAGCGATCAGCAGGCGACGAAACATCGCGCGCAGATCCGGGTAAGCGTGTAAACGATGCATGAGCGGGTAAACAGGGAGTTTCAGGATAGCCTATTCTGCGGGGAAATGGCGTCAGACGCAAAAGCACTATGTGCGATATAATATTGCGTACAATAATGATATTGCCGGATAGCGAGAGGCCATCCGGCGGCAGCGTTAGCTGTTTTCGTGAATATTTAGCGCCCGACGCGTGCGGCCTGAGCTGAGATAATCGGCGATGTAATCCTGAGAGATTTCACCGTTATAGCGTCCGTCTTCATCAACGATCGGCATCCAGCTAGTATTACTTTCGTACAATCTGGACAGCACAATACGCAGATTATCTTCCGCTTTGCCCGTAATACGGAAAGGATGGGTGATATCGGCGCAGATTCCGCTGGCGTTCCGAGCCTCCCGGCGCTTCACAAATCCCAGTGGCTTACCGTCGTTGTCAATGACGGTAATGGCGCGAATATCGTGATCATCCATAATGCCGAACGCCTCGCTTAACGGCATTGAAGGCCGCGCGGTAATGGTTGGCTGTTGGTCGGTCACATCGCCTGCGGAGACCAGTAGCAAACGCTTTAACGTTCTGTCCTGACCGACAAACGACCCGACAAACTCGTTAGCCGGTTTGGCCAGCAGTTCATCAGGACTGGCGCACTGTACAATTCGCCCCTGACGGAACACGGCGATACGGTCGCCGAGTTTTAGCGCTTCGTCGATATCATGGCTGACCAGCATCACGGTCTTTTTTAGCTTACGCTGCATATCCAGAAACTGGTTCTGGATCACTTCGCGGTTAATGGGGTCCACCGCGCCGAAGGGCTCATCCATCAGCAGTACCGGCGGATCGGCGGCCAGAGCGCGGATCACGCCAATACGCTGTTGCTGTCCCCCGGACATCTCCTTTGGATAGCGATGCAGAAATTTTCTGGCATCCAGCGCCACCATGTCCATCAACTCTTCGGCGCGTTGCTTGCAGCGCGCTTTGTCCCAACCCAACATGCGCGGCACAACGGTAATATTTTCTTCAATCGTCATATTAGGAAACAGGCCGATCTGCTGGATAACATACCCAATATTGCGGCGTAGCGTTACCGTATCCATATCGTTGGTATTCTCGCCGTTGATAAGAATATTACCGCTGCTGGGCGCGATCAGCCGGTTGATCATCTTTAACGTGGTGGTTTTGCCGCAGCCGGAGGGACCGAGTAAGACGCACATTTCGCCTTCCGGCACGTTCAGGTTGACGTTGTCGACGGCTTTTAGCGGCTGACCCTTTTTCTGTACAAATTGTTTGGTGAGATTTTCCAGTTTTATCATTATCGTATCCCCTTAGGTGTCAGTACGACTTGCAGACGATGCAACAGCCAGTCAAGCACAATCGCCAGTAGACAGATCATCAGCGCGCCGGCAATTAACATGCGAATATCGCTGCCGCTAATGCCGTTTAACAGTAGCAGTCCCAGACCGCCGGCGCCGATCACCGCGGCAATCGCCATTACGCCGATATTCATCACTACCGCGGTGCGGATACCCCCGAAAATAACCGGTAGGGCCATTGGGATTTCGACCCAGCGCAGCCGTTGCCAGAAAGTCATACCGATGCCGCGTCCCGCTTCACGCAGACCGGGCGGCAAACTATCAAGCGCAGTATGGGTATTACGGACAATCGGCAGTAAAGAGTAGAGAAAAACAGCCGTCACGGCGGGCAGAACGCCAATACCATGTCCGATCAGCGAAAAGAGCGGGATCATTAACCCAAACAGCGCGATAGACGGAATGGTAAGAAGTAGCGTGGCGGCGCCCAATACCGGCGTTGCCAGCCATTTGTGGCGTACAATCAAAACGCCTAACGGTACGCCGATGATAATCGCCAGACCGACGGCCAGCGCGACCAGCCAGAGATGCTGAAAGGTAAGGCTGGCGAGATAGCCTGCGTTATCCAGCATATAATGTATCGTATCCATAGGCGCTCCTTACAGCAGACCTTTGTCCTGCAAAAATTGATGGGCTACCTGTTGCGGCGTGCGATGCTCGATATCGACCTGGGCGTTTAGGGTCGATATCACATCGTTATTGAGCAGGCCGGAAAGGGTGTTTAAGGCGTCATCAAGGCCAGGATTGGCTTCCAGCACCTCTTTACGCACCACGGGCGTGACAGCGTAACTTGGAAAGAAGCCTTTATCATCTTCCAGCACTTTCAGATCAAACCCTTTCACCCGTCCGTCGGTGGTATAGACCAGCCCGGCGTCAACCAGCCCATCCCGAACGGCGTTATAGACCAGCCCTGGGTCCATCTGTCGTATTTGCGGGCGATCAAGCTGCATCTGGTAGGCTTGCTGAAGGGGCTTCATTCCGTCGCTGCGCCCGGCAAATTCCAGATCGAGGCCGAGCATCCAGTTGTGGTCAGGATCGTTCTGCCGGACCTGTTCGATTTTTGCCACCATTTGCGAGATGGTGGTGATATTTTCCGACTCGGCGCGTTTGCGCTGCATCGCGAACGCGTAAGTATTGTTCATGTCAGCCGGTTTGAGCCATACCAGGCCCAGCTTCGCATCCAGGCGTTTTACCGTGTCGTAGGTTTCCTGTGGACTCATGCGCTTATCGATACGGTTGAAAATAATCAGCGATGTACCGGTGTATTCCCAGGTAATATCAATTTGTTTATTCACCATCGCATTACGTGAAATCACCGCGGCGATATTGGTTTGCGGCTGAACCTGAAAGCCTTTCTTCTGCAAATACTGAACGGTCATAGCGGAAAGAATATGCTGCTCGGTAAAGCTTTTGGTGGCGAGAACCAGCGGCGCGGCCTGCGTCTGGCTACTGAACAACAGCGTTGCGGCAAGCCATCCCAACAGGTGTTTTTTGAATCTCATTTAACGCTCCTTATTGTTATTTATGCGTTCAGACGGTATGAGGGCTAAGGCGTCGCCCAAACCAGGCAAGCAGAGTGTCAAGAATCAGCGCGAATAACGCCGTGGCCGTTGCGCCGAGGATCAACGTCGGAAAATCGTTGAGATAAATTCCCGGGAAAATCAGCTCGCCGTAGCTGCTGGCGCCAATCAGAAAGGCCAGCGGCGCGGTGCCGACATTGATGGCGGTCGCGATGCGAATACCGGACAGCATCACTGGCCACGCATTAGGTAGCTCTACCTGACGAAGCCGCTGCCATTTTGTCATCCCAATCCCGTTCGCCGCTTCAATCAGTGAGGCGGGAACGGAACAGAGGCCCGCATAGGTATTGCGGACGATAGGCAGAAGAGAAGCCAGAAATAGCGCGACAATGGCGGGCGTATCGCCGATCCCGATAATCACCATCGCTAAGGCCAGGACGGCCAGTGGCGGCAAGGTATTACCAACATTAAAGATTTGCATGACATATTCAGCAAATCCTTTTGCCGCAGGACGGCTGAGTAAAATCCCACTCGGGATACCGACCAGTAAAGCAAAAAACATGGACGTAAAGACCAGCATCAAATGCCGTTGTCCGAGATACAGCAGATCGACCTGACGTGCTTTCAGCGTCTCCAGACCGATTCCCCAGATAAACAGCGCCAGTAACAGCAAAATGACGATAGTGAACCCAAGTACACGTTTTAGGGTGAGGGTGTGCATTGCGGTGTGTCTCCCTGTTTGCATGTGTTATGGCGACGTTAAGAGTCGCGTGTTGTTATGCCATGTTCCGGCAGGGTGCTTTGAGCTATAGCAACAGGTTGGGAAGGATTCCAGCGGAGCGTGATGTTTAACACTGTTAAACATCTATTAACAATTATGTTTTGCCCTTATGCGGCTTAGCGTGAACATTCACGATAAAGAATTATCTTAAAAATAGAAGCGTAGTGTGACGTTGTCACTTTTTGTAGATAAAAATAGGCCGCAATGGGAGAAAAGGCAGGTAAAATCCTGCCTTTTGTGGGGATTAACGGAATAACGGTTTTACAGCGACGGGAATAATAAGTTGAGCTTGCCATTGCGCCAGCGTCAGACGCGCCAGTTGCCCCAACGCCTGATAAAACGGATGCCCGGCATGATCGATAAATACGTCCAGAAAGCGGGACGACCACGGAAACAGATGCCAGGCCAGGAGTTGTTCGCATTCATGATGACGATCATTCTCGGCAAGCCAGGCCGCCAGCAGCAACAGCGACCCAAAATGATCTTCTGGCTCGTTTTGCTGCATTTCAAACTGAATTCCGTTTTCGCGCATCCACTGACGTAGCGCCAGCGTAGAATCGCCAAATAATACGCTCTCACGATCCAGCCAGACGGAACCCCACGGCGGAGACGGCAGAGCGTAAGGGCCGATAAACAGACGCTGCCAGGCCTGTGGCAACGACTCTTCGCTGTGGGTCTTAAACATAGCCGCCACAGGCGCAAGCGCCTCGGCATCAAGCGGCCACTGCGCCTGCCAGTCGTCGGTTAATAGCGCCTGAACCAGAGGAGCGGTTTCGTGGCTTTCCGGCGAATAATAAAACAACGCGCCGAGAACACGCGCCGTTACTGAAAAATCATCACGTTGTAAAAAAGTGGTCATTCAAACAATCCCGAAAGGTGCGGGTCGCCCCGCACGCATAAATTAACCTGCGACGGCCATACCTACGGTCATATGCAGGCCATAAAAAAGTCCGCGGCCAATAATTTCGCCTGCCAGCACCAGCACGACACCGAGCAGCAAACCAACGGTATGCGGTTCGCGGCGACGGATTAGCGGACATAGCCAGCAGCCTAATCCGGCAGCAAGCAAGACAATGCGCCAGACCTGTAGCATACCGTAATCCGGTACGAGATGGCTGGCCTGTTGCACGGAACTGTGAATGGTTGAGAGAGACAGTCCTTGTAGTACGATGACCGCCACGCACACCACCAATGCCAGGCCGCTAATACTGGCAAACGTCACGCTGCAAAATGGGACGCGCGCGATGCGTAGCAGTAGCGCTGCAAACACCGGGCCGCACAGGAATGCCGTGAGGAAAAAGGCCAGCGTGGTGTAGCCATTATACCAGGTTGGCACGGTATCTATCTGATAAACGAGCGTCATTGCCCAGATGAATGCAACGCCGAGCGCCATACTGACCAGCAGCCACACTTTACCCAGCGCCGGGGGCATTTTACCGAGTACCGCCACCAGCCACCAGATGCCGCCTACGGCAAAGAACACCGATCCTGCGGCGATTTCATTACTCAGTGCGGAAGCGCCTACGCGGTTAAGCGAGTTAAACGCGCGCATCGGCGAGCCGAGATGCATAATCGACGCGAGGAATCCCAGTCCCATCACTAGCCACAGAAAAAACATGCTGCGCACGATGCGCTGACGGGCGATGGTATCGTCTTTTGCCGTCAGCCAGCCCAGTCCGCTAACGATTAACGCGCCGACCACGCACTGACCAAAGACCGTGAAGATCATCAACGGCCATTCATGCCATCCACTTCCCATCTTATACCTCCTTCGGATTGGCCAGGTAACCGGTAGTGTCCCCGGTCGGGCGGCTGTTGGCGTTGGGTTTAATCACAATATTCGGCTTCGTGAAATGCGCGCGCGGCAGCGGCGCGACGGCAGCCAGCTCACCGTGTTTTTTACGCAGTTCGTCTATCGGGCCAAAATCCAGCGCCCGTAGCGGGCAGGATTCCACGCAAATCGGTTTCTTGCCTTCCGCCACCCGGTCATAACAGCCATCGCACTTGGTCATATGACCTTTGGCGGCGTTGTACTGCGGCGCGCCGTACGGGCAGGCCATGTGGCAGTAGCGGCAACCGATACAGACCTCTTCGTTCACTACCACAAAACCGTCATCGCGCTTGTGCATCGCGCCGCTCGGGCAGACTTTGGTACAGGCCGGGTCTTCGCAGTGGTTGCATGAAATGGAGAGATAATAGGCAAAGACGTTCTGGTGCCAGACGCCGTTATCTTCCTGCCAGTCGCCGCCCGCGTATTCATATATCCGCCGGAAACTGACGTCGGGAGTGAGATCTTTGTAGTCCTTGCAGGCCAGTTCGCAGGTTTTGCAACCGGTGCAACGACTGGAATCAATAAAAAATCCATACTGGGTTGTCATCGGTTACTCCTTACGCCTTTTCAACCTGAACAAGATTACTGTGTGACGGATTACCTTTCGCCAGTGGGGAAGGCCGGTGCGACGTCAGAATGTTAATGGAGCCGCCGCGATCGACTTTGTCGCCAAACATGTCGGCATTTAACCAGGCGCCCTGGCCGATAGCGGTGACGCCAGGCAATATGCGCGGCGTGACTTTTGCCGGAATGAGCATCTCTCCGTTCTGGTTAAAGACCCGCACGGTGTCGCCGTGCTGAATGCCGCGCGCTTGCGCATCAATCGGGTTGATCCAGATCTCCTGCGGACACGCCTGTTGCAGGACGTCGATATTGCCGTAGCTGGAGTGGGTACGCGCTTTATAGTGGAAGCCGGTTAGCTGTAGCGGGTAGCGCTGACGAAGCGGATCGTCCCAACCGTCAAAGCCTGGCGTATAGGCGGGTAAAGGATGGATAATCTCATCTTTCTTCAGCTCCCACGTGTTGGCGAGGGTTGCCAGACGCTCGGAATAGATTTCGATTTTACCGGACGGCGTTTTCAGTGGGTTGGCGGCAGGGTCTTCGCGGAATGAGCGGAAAGCGACGTAGTGCTCCTCCGGGCATTTTTTCTTGAAAATCCCTGTTTGTTTCATCTCTTCGTAATCCGGCATTTCCGGGTTACGCGCTTTGGTTTTTGCGTGCAGGTATTTGACCCACTCATGCTGCGTGCGGCCTTCTGTGAAGGTCTGGTATACGTCCGGACCAAGCCGTTTAGCCACTTCACTGAGCATCCAGTAAATGGGCTTTCTTTCAAATTTCGGCGAGGTGGCGGGCTGACCAAGAATGACATAGCCCATATTGCCTGCGGATTCGTGGGAAATCAGATCTTCCTGCTCGGTCGGCATTAAATCAGGCAGCAGAATGTCGCAATATTTTGCCGACGCGGTCATAAAGTGCTCGATGCCGACGATCATTTCACATTTACTGTCGTCCTGAAGCACCTCGTGGGTGTGGGCGATATCGCCATGCTGATTGATCAGCGTATTACTGGCGTAGCACCACAAAAATTTGATCGGCACGTCGAGCTTGTCTTTTCCCCGCACGCCGTCGCGTGTGGCGGTCATTTCCGCGCCATGATCGATAGCGTCGGTCCAGGTAAAGACCGAAATCTGGGTTTTTACCGGGTTCTCCAGCATAGAAAACCATTCGACGCCCAGATCCCAGGTACCTTCGCGCACGCCGGAATTACCGCCATTTATGCCGACGTTACCGGTGAGTACAGACAACATGGCGATTGCGCGTGCGGTCTGCTCCCCGTTAGAGTGGCGTTGCGGTCCCCAGCCCTGGCAAATGTAAGCCGGTTTCGCCGAGCCGATTTCCCGCGCCAGTTGAATGATTTTTTCCGCCGGAATACTGGTAATCTGCGCGGCCCATTGCGGCGTTTTGGCGATACCGTCGTCGCCCTGACCCAAAATATAGGCTTTATAGTGCGCGTTACGCGGGGCCGAGGCGGGCAGAGTGGTTTCGTCGTAGCCGATGCAGTATTTATCCAGAAACGGTTTATCAATAAGATCTTCGGTAATCAGCACCCAGCCGATTGCCGCCGCCAGCGCGCCATCGGTACCAGGGCGAATCGGCAGCCACTCGTCTTCGCGGCCGGCAGCAGTGTCGTTATAACGCGGGTCAATGACGATCATCCGGGCGTTGGAGCGTTCGCGCGCCTGTTCGACATAGTATGTCACGCCGCCGCCGCTCATACGTGTTTCCGCGGGGTTATTGCCAAACATCACCACCAGTTTTGTATTGGCGATATCATCCGGACTATTGCCGTCGTTGCCGCCGAACATATAGCTCATGGCCGCGCTGATTTGGGCTGTGCTGTAGCTACCGTAACGGCTGAGATAGCCGCCGCAGGCGTTCATCAGGCGATACGGTACGTTAGAATTGGTAATATTGCCGCCGTCCACGCCGGTACCGTAAAGGACATGTACCGCTTCGTTGCCGTAATCCTTGAGGATACGTTTCAGGTTATCGCCGATGGTATCCAACGCTTCATCCCAACTGATACGTTCGAGTTTGCCTTCTCCTCGTTTACCAACGCGTTTCATCGGATATTTCAGGCGATCGGGATGATTCATCCGGCGACGAATAGAACGACCGCGCAGGCAGGCGCGTACCTGATGGTTGCCATATTCATCGTTGCCCGTGGTATCCGACTCAACCCAATATACGGTGTCATCTTTTACGTGCAGGCGCAGCAGGCAGCGGCTGCCGCAGTTAACGGTACATGAACTCCAGACCGCTTTTTCTGCCACATTGCCAGATGCGAGGTCTGCTGCGGCGTGGGCGATGCGGGAGAACGGAAGGGTGAAAGCGCTACTGGCAAGCGCAAGGCTACCGATAGCGGAGGTTTTCACCAGGCTTCGTCGGCTGATACTGGCCGCCATTAATGCCTCAGGGTTGGTGATTTTCATAACAGCTCACTATGCTCATCCAAAAAAGAGTTTTAAATGTCGTTGTGTTCGCAAAACGGGGAGCGCCGGGCGCGTAAAAACGTCCCGGAGCAGGCGGCTTAGATTTTTTCGATTTCCACCAGATTTGTATGTTGAGGATTCCCTTTTGCCAGGGGAGAAGGACGCAGCGTCGTGAGCGTATTGATGCAGGCGCCGTGGTCAATTTTATCGCCAGCCATATCCGCATTATGCCATGCGCCCTGACCCATCGCGCTGACGCCCGGCAGAATACGCGGCGTGACTTTGGCGGGTAGACGCACCTCTCCACGATCGTTAAAGACGCGAACCCTATCGCCATTCGCGATACCGCGTTTTTGCGCATCAAGCGGATTTATCCACACCTCCTGGCGACAGGCGGCCTGCAGAACATCAATATTGCCGTAGCTTGAATGGGTACGGGATTTATAGTGAAAGCCAAACAGCTGTAGCGGGAAGGTGCTCCGTTTCGGATCGTCCCATCCTTCAAAAGTAGGGGTATAAATCGGCAGTGGGCTTATCACGTCGCCTTCCGCCAGCTCCCAGGTACTGGCGATGTGAGCGAGTTTGCTTGAGTAGATTTCGATTTTACCGGACGGCGTTTTTAACGGATTGGCCTGCGGATCTTCACGAAATTTTTTATAGGCGACAAAATGGCCGTTGGGATCTTTACGTTTATAGATGCCCATTTTTTTTAGATCGTCATACGCGGGCAATGCCGGATCTCTTGCCTGCATTTTGGCGTACAGATATTGCAGCCATTGCGCCTGTGTACGGCCTTCGGTAAACCGCTGATACACATCGTCGCCGAGGCGTCTGGCGATTTCGCTGAGTACCCAGTAGATGGGCTTGCGCTCGAACTTAGGCGTCGTCGCCGGTTGGATAAAAATCAGATATCCCATATTGCCGGCGTAATCATTGGGGATGATATCTTCCTGTTCGACGGTCATGAGATCCGGCAGTAAAATATCGGCGTACTTCGCGGAAGAGGTCATAAAATTGTCGATGACCACAATCATTTCGCATTTTGCTTCATCCTGAAGAATTTCATGGGTTTTATTAATATCCGAATGCTGATTAATCAGGGTGTTGCCAGCGTAGTTCCATAGAAATTTGATCGGGACATCCAGCTTATCTTTGCCGCGTACGCCGTCGCGCAGGGCGGTCATTTCCGGGCCGCGCGCAATGGCGTCCGTCCAGCTAAAGCAGGAGATAGCGGTTTTAACGGGATTCTCCAGGACCGGCAGACGTTCAATGGTAATGGTGTAAGTGGATTCGCGTGCGCCGCTATTACCGCCATGAATGCCGACGTTGCCGGTCAGAATCGGTAACATGGCGATGGCGCGAGCGGTTTGTTCGCCGTTCGCCTGACGCTGCGGGCCCCAACCCTGACAGATGTAGGCCGGCTTGACGCTGCCTATCTCGCGCGCCAGTTTGATAATCCGATCGGCGGGGATGCCGGTAATATGCGATGCCCACTGCGGCGTTTTGGCGATACCGTCCTCGCCCTGGCCCAAAATATAAGCCTTATAATGGCCATTGGGGGGCGCGTCAGCCGGAAGGGTCTTTTCATCGTAGCCGATGCAATAGTTATCGAGAAAAGGCTGGTCAACGAGATTTTCGTTAATCAATACCCAGGCAATTCCCGCCACCAGCGCGGCATCGGTGCCGGGGCGAATCGGTATCCACTCGTCTTCACGTCCGGCAGCGGTATCGGTATAGCGCGGATCTATTACGATCATGCGCGCATTTGAGCGTTCACGCGCTTGCTCCAGAAACCAGGTAATGCCGCCGCCGCTCATGCGTGTTTCAGCCGGATTATTGCCGAACATGACCACCAGTTTACTGTTTTCGATATCAGATGTGCTGTTGCCGTCGTTGGAACCATAGGTGTAGGGCATGGCGCAAGAAATTTGCGCGGTACTGTATGAGCCGTATTGATTCAACGAACCGCCGTAGCAGTTCATCAAACGCTTCACCGGCGAGGCGGCAGGCGACGAGCGGGTTATGTTGCCGCCTACGATGCCGGATGAATAGTGGATATAAACGGCTTCATTGCCGTAGGTCTCTACGGTCTTTTTCAGGCTGGCGCTAATGGTGTCCAGCGCTTCCTGCCAGCTAATGCGTTCAAATTTGCCTTCGCCGCGGCGGCCAACGCGTTTCATGGGATAGTTAAGGCGATCCGGATGGTTAATGCGCCGACGGATTGAACGGCCCCGCAGACAGGCGCGAACCTGATGATTGCCGTAGACATCGTCGCCAGTGTTATCAGTTTCAACCCACCAGACTTCATTATCTTTTACATGCAGACGCAGAGCGCAGCGACTGCCGCAGTTGACCGAACAGGCGCCCCAGACGATTTTATCTTCTTCGTTGCGCATGGCCTGCTGCACCGCCGCGGCCGCGGTACGCATCCCAAACGGTAAAGATACGCCTCCGGCAGCCAGCGCCAGTGAGCCAAGCGCCGCTGATTTCACTAACGTCCTGCGGCTAACGCCTGTTTGTTGCTTTTCTCCGGGCATCACTCACTCCATTGTCGTTATTATTTCGCTATATATTGATAACTATAACGAAATTATTAACATGCTAATGATGTAATGAGTTTACCCCTTTGGGAGTAAGGATTATTAATCCATGTCAAAGAGCGTTACCCTCCGGACCCGGAGGGCAGGAGGAGGTTATTGCGGTTCGGCGGATGAACCGTCCTGAGCGGGAGAGGTATTGGCTGGCGCATTGCCGCTGCTGGTGCGGGTATAAAGAATTTTATGCGTGTCGTTCGCGCAATGGCCCACCACCTGTGAGTCCGGCTGATCGGCCTGGTCGTTAGGAACGATAGTGAGCGTAAAATTATCCGCCGGCACGCCGTTATTGATGATACGTTGTTCAATATCGCTTTTTACTCTCTCGCACGATCCCGGTGCCGCCATCACCAGCGAGGGGGCGCTGACTAACGCCAGAGCGGCTATTGCAGTTGCGATTTTCATCATGAACTCCTGTGATTAATGACGATGTTCTAAGCTTAGCATTTTTCGTGTAAATAACTGTATTTGCTAATATGATGATAAATATCTTTTCATCCTGGTGATACGTGTGAAGAAACCCCTTCTACTGACGTTATTGTGCATGATACTGGCAGGTTGTGATAACCCGAAATCCCTTGAGTCTTTTACGCCGGAAATGGCCAGTTTTTCGAACGAATTTGATTTTGATCCATTACGTGGTCCGGTAAAGGATTTCAGCCAGACATTGATGAGTGAGAATGGCGAAGTGGCGAAGCAGGTCACCGGTACGCTTTCACAGGAAGGCTGTTTTGATACGCTTGAGTTACACGATCTGGAGAATAATACGGGGCTGGCGCTCGTGCTGGATGCCAATTATTACCGGGATGCTCAGACGCTGGAAAAAAAGGTGCAGTTACAGGGTAAGTGCCAGCTGGCGGCGTTGCCTTCGGCGGGCGTGACTTGGGAAACGGACGACAACGGTTTTGTGGTATCGGCGACGGGCAAAGAGATGAAAGTCGAGTATCGCTATGATAGCGAAGGTTATCCGCTAGGTAAGACAACCATAAACTCGCAGAATACGCTCTCTGTGACGGCAAAACCCTCCGCGGACCCGCGTAAAAAGCTGGATTACACGGCAGTCAGCCGGGTGGATGATCGACAGGTCGGCAACGTCACACAGAGCTGCGAATATGATGCGTACGCGAACCCTGTTGACTGCCGGCTTGTTATCGTCGATGAGAGCGTTAAGCCGGCAGTATCCCACCATTACACCATTAAAAATCGTATCGATTACTACTAAACCGGGCGCGGTGCGACTCTCCGTGACTGCCGCGCCGCGTTTACTGCGCGGTGGGTTTCAGGAGCGTAGAACCGGACGTTTTATGTTCATCCAGATACTGCTGCTGGAAGATACACATGCGGATGGTGTTACGGTATTCGCCGTTAATGAAGAACTCATGAATCAGCTCGCCTTCTACTCTAAAGCCGAGTTTACGGTAGATGTGAATCGCTTTTTCATTCTCTTTATCGACGATCAAATACAATTTATAGAGATTGAGTACGGTAAATCCGTAATCCATCGCCAGTTTGGCCGCGCGTGACGCCAGGCCTTTTCCCTGGTACTCCGGCGAGATAATAATCTGAAATTCCGCCCGCCGATGCACATGGTTAATTTCCACCAGTTCTACCAGCCCGGCGTTTTCACCATCGCATTCGACGACAAAGCGCCGTTCGCTTTGGTCGTGGATGTGTTTGTCGTAGAGATCCGACAGTTCGACAAAAGCCTCATACGGCTCCTCAAACCAGTAACGCATAACGCTGGCATTATTATCAAGCTGGTGGACAAATCGTAAATCTTCACGCTCAAGCGGGCGCAGTCTGACCTTGTAGTCACTTGTCATACTGTATCCTTACACTTCCTTTTAGTTATCCTGCATCAGGGCGTAATAACGCGACCTGTACGACGATCCAGACACCGCAGCGTATTGGGTTCCCAATAGGCGTTGATGTTGGCGCTTTGCTCGCATTTATCGCGGTTATCAAAGGCGGCATCGGCTTTGTCCCACTCTTTTTCTGCGCGGGTATTCACTTTCTGACGCAGACTGCGAGTGTCGTTCCATTGTTCCTTTTCCATCGCCGCTTCCTGACGACTTTGTGCGCTATCTCCCGATTCAATCACCAGTTTACTGGTTTCAGCGAATGCGGAAGTAGTATATACAACGGCCGCCAACGTAAGCATTGCCGTCAGGCACAGGCGTTTGCTCAGCGTATTGTTCATCACAACATCCTTTCATTAGAGGGGAAAAAGCGGTAAACCACCTGTAAATTCTACACCAATCCTTATGCCTGGCATATACACAAGAATGGCCGGATAACCGTAACGATATTCTGTTGTATTATCACTTATCATTTCGTAACCAAATGAATCTCATGCTAAAGACGACTCTGCTTTTCTTTGTCACCGCCCTCTGTGAAATCATTGGATGTTTTCTTCCCTGGCTATGGCTTAAGCGCGGCGCCAGCGTGTGGTGGCTTCTGCCCGCCGCCGCGTCACTCGCGTTATTCGTCTGGCTTTTGACCTTGCATCCGGCGGCGAGTGGGCGGGTTTATGCGGCTTACGGTGGGGTATATGTCTGTACTGCGCTCCTGTGGTTACGTGTTGTCGATGGCGTCCGGCTCACGGTTTATGACTGGTGCGGCGCGCTGATCGCGCTGTGTGGAATGCTGATTATCGTCGTCGGATGGGGACGTACGTAACATTGCCGCGCGACCAGAACATTTTGTGATCTGGCAGCGCTTTTTACATCAATATACTTGTATGGTAGTAGCTCAGTTGGGTAAATTTCCTGCATCCCATAATGCGATGTAAGGAATAAAAATGAAGATTGTAGGGGCTGAAGTTTTTGTTACGTGTCCAGGGCGTAACTTCGTCACCTTAAAGATAACCACGGAAGACGGGATCACCGGTCTGGGGGATGCCACCCTGAACGGACGCGAGCTCCCGGTGGCCTCGTACCTTACCGATCACCTGTGCCCACAGCTCATCGGGCGGGATGCTCGCCGCATCGAAGATATTTGGCAGTTCTTCTACAAAGGCGCGTACTGGCGCCGTGGCCCTGTCACCATGTCCGCCATTTCCGCGGTTGATATGGCGCTATGGGATATTAAAGCCAAAGCCGCCAATATGCCGTTGTATCAGTTACTCGGCGGCGCTTCGCGTGAAGGCGTCATGGTGTATTGCCATACCACAGGCCACACCATCGACGATGTGCTGGAAGACTACGCGCGTCATAAAGAGCAAGGGTTCAAAGCAATCCGCGTGCAGTGCGGCGTTCCGGGGATGAAAACCACCTACGGCATGGCGAAAGGCAAGGGGCTGGCCTATGAGCCCGCGACAAAAGGCCAGTGGCCGGAAGAACAATTGTGGTCAACAGAAAAGTATCTCGATTTTACGCCAAAGCTGTTTGACGCCGTGCGTAATACGTTCGGGTTTAATGAACATCTTCTGCACGATATGCATCACCGGCTGACGCCTATTGAGGCTGCCCGCTTTGGCAAATGTATTGAAGACTATCGTTTGTTCTGGATGGAAGACCCGACGCCGGCTGAAAATCAGGCGTGCTTCCGCCTCATCCGCCAGCATACGGTCACGCCGATTGCCGTAGGCGAAGTCTTTAACAGTATCTGGGATTGCAAACAGCTCATTGAAGAGCAATTGATTGACTATATCCGCACCACGCTTACCCATGCCGGTGGTATTACCGGGATGCGCCGCATTGCCGATTTTGCCTCGCTCTACCAGGTGCGTACCGGTTCGCATGGGCCGTCCGATCTGTCGCCGGTTTGTATGGCCGCGGCATTACATTTCGACCTGTGGGTGCCTAACTTTGGCGTACAGGAGTATATGGGCTACTCCGAACAGATGCTGGAGGTTTTCCCGCATAACTGGACGTTCGAGGGCGGCTATATGCATCCGGGCGACAAGCCAGGACTGGGCATTGAGTTCGATGAAAAACTGGCGGCGAAATATCCGTACGATCCAGCCTATTTGCCGGTGGCCCGCCTGGAAGACGGCACACTGTGGAACTGGTAAGGAGCGAAAAATGAAAAGCATCGTAATCGAAAAACCGAATACATTAACTATCGAAACGCGCGCGCTTCCGCAGCCTGCGCCGGGTGAAGTTCGTATTAAAGTGAAACTGGCGGGTATCTGCGGTTCCGACAGTCATATTTATCGGGGACATAATCCCTTTGCAAAATATCCCCGTGTCATAGGCCATGAATTTTTCGGTGTCATCGACGCGGTAGGCGACAACGTCAATTGCGACCGGATAGGAGAACGGGTATCCGTCGATCCGGTGATCAGTTGCGGGCATTGTTACCCTTGTTCAGTCGGTAAACCCAATGTGTGTACCTCGCTGGTGGTGCTGGGCGTGCATCGTGACGGCGGTTTCAGCGAGTATGCGGTGGCGCCGGCCCGTAATGCTCATCGCATACCGGACAACATCGCAGATCATCATGCCGTCATGGTTGAGCCGTTTACCATTGCGGCAAATGTGACGGGGCAAGTGAATCCGACCGAGCAGGACGTGGCGCTTATCTATGGCGCAGGCCCGATGGGACTGACGACCGTACAGGCGCTGAAGGGGGTTTATCAGGTCAAAACGGTCATAGTCGTTGATCGCATTGAAGAGCGTTTAGCGATGGCGAAGCAGAGCGGCGCTGACTGGACCCTCAATAATGGTCAACATTCACTGGCGGAATTTCTACAGCAGAAGGCACTAAAACCGACCTTGATTGTCGATGCCGCCTGTCATCCCGCTATCCTGCAAGAGGCGATTACCCTTGCATCGCCTGCGGCACGCATTGTCCTGATGGGATTTTCCAGCGACCCGTGTGAGATTGTACAGCAGGGTATTACCGGAAAAGAGCTGGCTATTTATTCATCGCGTCTTAATGCCAATAAATTCCCGGTCGTGATTGACTGGCTGAGTAAAGGGCTTATTGATCCGGATAAGCTGATAACGCATACATTTGATTATCAACATGTCACTGACGCGATTGAATTATTTGAAAAAGACCAGCGTCAATGCTGCAAAGTTTTACTCACTTTTGCGAAATAATATAAATAATTGCGAGTAA
This sequence comes from Salmonella sp. SJTUF15570, assembly GCF_043357055.1. NCBI lineage: Bacteria > Pseudomonadati > Pseudomonadota > Gammaproteobacteria > Enterobacterales > Enterobacteriaceae > Salmonella > Salmonella sp. SJTUF15570. The sequence goes on from NZ_JBEUKJ010000005.1 coordinate 175,618, forward strand.
GTGGTACGCATCTTACCTCTTAGAGATTGCCTATATGACACAAATAAAGCATGAACGATCGACTCAGGATTTAGTGCGCGCTGCCGTATCTGGCTGGTTAGGCACCGCGCTTGAATTTATGGATTTTCAGTTATATTCACTAGGCGCGGCTCTGGTCTTCCATGAGATATTTTTTCCGGAACAGTCTGCCGCGATGGCGCTTATTCTGGCAATGGGCACCTATGGTGCAGGTTATATAGCCAGAATTATCGGCGCCTTTGTTTTTGGTAAAATGGGCGACCGCATCGGACGAAAAAAAGTATTGTTTATTACCATCACCATGATGGGGATCTGCACCACGCTGATTGGCGTACTGCCGACGTATGCGCAAATCGGCATTTTTGCGCCAGTATTACTGGTGACATTGCGAATTATACAGGGGTTGGGCGCCGGGGCGGAAATTTCCGGCGCGGGTACCATGCTGGCCGAGTATGCGCCGAAAGGAAAGCGTGGCATCATTTCCTCGCTGGTCGCGATGGGCACCAACTGCGGTACGTTGAGCGCGACGGCGATCTGGGCGGTGATGTTCTTTGCGCTTGAACGCGAACAACTGATCGCCTGGGGATGGCGTATTCCTTTCCTGGCGAGCGTCGTTGTCATGATATTCGCGATCTGGCTGCGAATGAATCTGAAAGAAAGTCCGGTATTCGAAAAAGTAAGCGAAGGTGAAAAATCGCCAGCGTTAACGCCTGCGTCAGAAAATACATTGGGCGCGATGTTTACCAGCAAATCTTTCTGGCTGGCCACAGGTTTACGTTTTGGACAAGCGGGGAATTCCGGACTTATTCAAACCTTCCTTGCCGGATATTTAGTTCAGACGTTATTATTTAACAAATCTATCCCAACCGATGCGTTAATGATAAGTTCCGTAATTGGTTTTATCACTATCCCACTATTAGGGTAGTTGTCCGATAAATACGGCCGTCGGCTGCCGTATATAATATTGAATATCTCCGCGATTATTCTCGCCTGGCCGATGCTGTCTATTGTGGTAGATAAAACGTATAGCCCTGGCGTAATTATGGCGGCGCTCATTGTTATTCATAACTTTGCCGTGCTGGGATTATTTGCGCTGGAAAACATCACCATGGCGGAAATTTTCGGATCGCGTAATCGCTTCACCCGGATGGCGATTTCAAAAGAGGCAGGGGGGCTGGTGGCGGTCGGTTTTGGCCCCGTCCTCGCAGGGATCTTTTGTAACATGACCGATTCCTGGCTGCCCATCTTAATTATGCTGGTGCTCTACTCGTGTATTGGTCTGATTTCTGCGTTGTTGATGCCGGAGGTCAGAGATCGCGATCTGAGCTTGCCTGAGGATGCGGCGGAAGCGACAGCGGCAGAGAAGTTACGCCACTCCGCAACTCAGACGAGTTAAATCGTGTTGGCGGTATGGCCGGAACGCTAATGCGGTTTCGGCCATGCTGTCCGGTCACTTTTGTTTAATTAGCGTAAATCCAAATGCACCAGGGCAGGCGTTACTCTGCGACTGTTCCGCTTTCAGAATATAGAGGTTATAAAATGCAAAACAGGCTTTTATCGGCAAAGGCGACGCTTCCTGATTACGATCGCGCGGCGCTGGCGGCGCGGATGGTCCATCTCGGTTTTGGCGCGTTTCATCGCGCGCATCAGGGGGTTTATACAGATATTCTGGCTGCGGAGCAGCATAGCGACTGGGGCTATTATGAGGTTAATCTTATTGGCGGCGAACAGCAGATTGCCGATCTAAAGCAGCAGGATAACCTCTATACCGTGGCGGAGATGTCGGCGGATGCCTGGACGGCGCGTGTGGTGGGCGTCGTCAAAGCGGCGTTGCATGTTCAGGTTGATGGTCTGGAACGTGTGCTGGCGGCGATGTGCGAACCGCAAATAGCGATTGTGTCTCTGACTATTACCGAGAAAGGGTATTGTCATTCGCCAGCCACGGGCCAACTTCTGCTGGAACATCCCATGATTGCCGCCGACCTGCAAAATCCGCATCAACCGCTAACGGCACCGGGTATTATTGTCGAAGCGTTAGCGCGTCGTAAAGCCGCAGGCTTATCGGCATTTACCGTGATGTCCTGCGATAACATGCCGGAAAATGGGCATGTGACGCGTCAGGTTGTGACGGCTTACGCCCGGGAGGTGGATGCGGAACTGGCGATATGGATCGAGCAAAACGTGACATTTCCGTCAACCATGGTTGATCGGATTGTCCCTGCGGTCACGCCGGAGACGCTGGATAAAATCGAACAGCTGACCGGCGTGCGCGATCCGGCGGGCGTTGCCTGTGAACCGTTTCGCCAGTGGGTGATAGAAGATACGTTTGTGGCGGGGCGTCCGCAGTGGGAAAACGCGGGCGCGACGTTGGTCGCCGACGTGGTTCCGTTTGAAGAGATGAAACTGCGAATGCTTAACGGCAGTCATTCATTCCTGGCTTATCTGGGGTATCTTGCCGGCTATCAGCATATTAATGACTGCATGGCCGACGACAACTATCGTCTGACCGCGCAGGCGTTAATGTTACGCGAGCAGGCACCAACGCTGAAAGTCCAGGGGGTAGATTTACAGCGTTATGCCGATCAGTTGATTGCGCGTTACTGTAATCCGGCGCTGCGTCATCGTACCTGGCAGATTGCGATGGATGGTAGCCAGAAACTTCCGCAGCGTATGCTGGACTCCGTTCGCTGGCATCTTGCTAATCATAGCGATTTTGATTTGCTGGCGCTGGGCGTGGCGGGGTGGATGCGTTACGTTGGCGGCGTGGATGAACAGGGCAAGGCGATCGACATTAGCGATCCGCTATTGCCGGTTATTCAGCGCGCCGTGGCAAACAGTGAAGAAGGCGCCAGTCGTGTTAAGGCGCTGCTGGGAATGGCTGAAATTTTCGGCAACGATTTGCCGCAGGTGGCGCGGTTTACGCAAAAAGTGCAAGAAGCCTATGACAGTTTACTGACATATGGCGCGAAAGCGAGCGTGGCGAAATATGCCGAGCGGTTGAAGTAGCGCAACAGAGACCCGGTAGCATTATGCTACCGGGAAGGCCGGAGCGGTTCTTAGCGGCCAGTGGTATCAGTTCATGCCAAGACGAATCAGTTCGACCGGCGCGAATTTACCTTCACAACCTTCGACAATCACCGTTTTGCCGCGGCGAATTTGACCTGCATCCAGACCTTCGCTCTCAATGGCTTTGATAATCCCGGTATGACCCGTGCCGCTTATCATGACCCGGCTACCGGTAGTGATTGCGTTACGGTTACGATCGTATGTCATCATGGTGTTTTCTCCTTTCAAACTTACAGCCAAAGCCCGCAGGTTTCCCCGCATGACGGGCGTCATATAAATACGCTTATCGTTGCGAATTTTTTTTGTTTTTGATCAAGCTCACGGCTTTTTAGGCGGGAATGTGCAGGGTGAGAAAGCGGAGAAGGCGTCTCACCCCGACGTTAAAGGGGGGTTAGTCTTCGCTAAACCAGCCGCTGTTTTCCTGACGGATAAGCTGGACGGATTCGCTAATTTCCTGCAAATGCTGGGTCATTGCGCTCTCAACCGCATTGCCGTCACGATTTTCCAGCGCGGAGAAAATATCATGGTGCTGGCGCAACAACATCTCCGGCGGAGAAACATGATCCAGACTCATATAGCGAACCCGGTCGATTGTCGCTTTGATATTTTCAATGGTATCCCACGCTAACTGGCAATCGGCGATCTGCGCCAGCTTTTGGTGGAAATCGTCATCAAGCTGGAAAAAATCATCAATCTGTTTGCGCTCGATGGCAATATGTTGCAGGTGCAGGTTTTGCGCCAGTTGATAGCACTGGTTGTCGGTAATCATCGCCGCCGCACGGCGGACCACCGCGCATTCGATCGCCTGCCGTACAAAACAGCCATTCTGTACCTGAGAAAGCGAAATCTTATTCACATAACTACCGCGCTGAGGGCGGATCTGAATCAACCCATTTTCCGCCAGCTTTATAAAAGCCTCGCGCACCGGTTGACGCGAAACGTTAAAACGGGTTGAGACCTCTTTTTCTGATAGCGGCGTGCCAGGCGGGATAAGACAATGCACGATATCACGCCGAAGAATACGGTAAATTTGCTGGTTGACAGGCTGTGTAGGGTTAAGCTGCGTTTCGACGGTCATTCATTCTTACTTTTTAGGCGGTTGACCCGGATACTCTACCACTTTTCCGTGGCGGTCTATACCGATCATGTTTCTGGTTGCAGATACGTTTGCCAGGGATTACCCGGCCCGCAGACCGGGTATAACCCCTTAGCTACGGTGGACGCTGAGCCCTGCGAAGGATTGGGTAACAGGCATCATTTCAACGGTATTAATATTCACATGCGCGGGGAGCGTGGCCACCCACCATACCGCTTCGGTAATGTCTTCTGGCGTGAGCGCGGTGGTATTTTCGTAAGTTTTACCCGCTTTCTCATCGTCGCCTTTGAAACGGACGCTGGAAAACTCGGTACCGCCAACCAGACCCGGTTCAATGTCGGTCACGCGAACCGCCGTGCCGTGTAAATCCGTGCGCAAATTCAGGCTAAACTGGCGCACAAAGGCTTTCGTCGCGCCATAGACGTTGCCACCAGCATAAGGCCAACTGCCGGCGGTTGAACCGATGTTAATGATATGACCGCGATTACGTTCGACCATTCCTGGCAGCACGGCGCGGGTCATATAAATTAAGCCTTTATTATTAGTATCGATCATAGTTTCCCAGTCTTCTACGCTGGCTTTATGCGCCGGTTCAAGACCCAGCGCCAGACCGGCGTTATTGACCAGCACATCAATATCGCGCCACTGCGCAGGCAGAGAGGCCATCATCTCTTCGATGGCCGCGCGGTTGCGCACGTCCAGTTGGGCGGTCAATACGTTCTCGCCAAGCTCATCTTTTAACGCTTGCAGGCGTTCATGACGACGTCCCGTGGCAATGACTTTATGTCCATTCTCAACAAAACGGCGTGCAATGCACTCGCCAAACCCTGCGGTTGCTCCAGTTACTAAAACGATCATCACACAGTTCCTCAACGCTTTTTGTGTTGTATTACCATAGCACGCGGCGTTTATGAAAGGGTAATCCTGGTTAACACGGTTGCGGTCAGCATAGGGGGAAGCTTACTCTTATGATCAACCTATTTTCAGGAGTGAAAAATGTCGACGAATCCTTTGTTAGACCAGAGTATGTTGCCTTATCAGGCACCGCGTTTTGATCGGATCAAAGATTGCCATTATCGTCCTGCTTTTGATGAGGGCGTGCGGCAAAAACGCGTAGAAATCGAGGCCATCGTCAATCATCCGGCGGCCCCTGACTTTACGAATACGCTTCTGGCGCTGGAGCAAAGCGGGGCGCTTCTGTCACGCGTCACCAGCGTTTTTTTCGCGATGACGGCTGCGCACACTAACGATGAACTCCAGCGGTTGGATGAGGCCTTTTCTGCCGAGCTGGCGGCGCTCTCCAACGATATTTATCTGAATAGCGCGTTATTCGCTCGCGTGGACGCCGTCTGGCAACAGCGTCACTCACTGGGGCTGGATGATGAGTCGCTACGGTTGGTCGATGTTATCCATCAGCGTTTTGTGTTGGCAGGCGCGCAGCTTGCCGAAGAGGATAAAGCGCGACTGAAGGTATTGAATACTGAATCCGCGACCTTAATGAGTCAGTTTAATCAGCGTCTGCTGGCGGCAAGTAAAGCGGGCGGGCTGGCGGTAGATGACGCGCATTGCCTGGCAGGATTAAGCCCGGAAGAAATGACCGTCGCTGCTGAAGCGGCGCGTGAAAAAGGCCTGGAGGAGCGCTGGTTCATTCCGCTCCTTAATACGACGCAACAGCCTGCGCTTGCTACGCTGCGCGATCGCCAGACCCGCGAAAATTTATTCGCAGCGTCATGGACTCGGGCGGAAAAAGGAGATGCCCACGATACCCGCGCTATCGTTCAGCGTCTGGTAGAGATTCGTCGCTGTCAGGCAAAACTGCTGGGTTTCCCCAATTATGCCGCATGGAAAATGGCCGATCAGATGGCGAAAACGCCGCAAGCCGCACTGAGCTTTATGCGTGGCATTGTGCCGCCAGCGCGTCAGCGTGTACTCAATGAACAGGCGGAAATTCAGAACGTCATTGATGGTGAGCAGGGCGGCTACACCGTTCAGGCCTGGGACTGGATGTTCTATGCCGAACAGGTACGGCGGGAAAAATATGCGTTAGATGAAGCGCAACTGAAGCCCTATTTTGCCTTAAATACGGTCTTGCAAGAGGGGGTTTTCTGGACCGCCAACCAGCTATTCGGCATCACCTTCGTCGAGCGTTTTGACATTCCGGTGTATCACCCTGATGTTCGGGTGTGGGAGATTTTCGACTCCGATGGTGTCGGCATGGCGTTATTTTATGGCGACTTCTTCGCGCGGGACTCGAAAAGCGGTGGCGCGTGGATGGGGAATTTTGTCGAGCAATCCACACTCAACGAAACCCGGCCCGTTATATACAATGTTTGTAACTATCAGAAACCGGTTGATGGGCAGCCTGCATTACTGCTTTGGGACGACGTTATTACGCTCTTCCATGAGTTTGGTCATACGTTACATGGTTTGTTCGCCGTCCAGCGCTATGCCACGCTTTCAGGTACCAATACGCCCCGCGACTTTGTCGAGTTTCCCTCCCAGATTAATGAGCATTGGGCGAGCCATCCACGTGTGTTCGAACGCTACGCGCGTCATGTCGACAGCGGTGAAAAAATGCCTGCTGATTTACAGGAAAAAATGCGCAAGGCGAGTTTATTTAATAAAGGTTACGATATGACTGAATTGCTCGGCGCCGCATTGCTGGATATGCGCTGGCATATGCTGGAGGAGAGCGTAGCAGAGCAGTCTGTCGCTGAGTTCGAGCAGCAGGCGCTGGCCGCCGAGCATCTTGATTTACCGGCAGTGCCGCCCCGCTATCGCAGCAGTTATTTTGCCCATATCTTCGGCGGCGGCTACGCAGCGGGATACTACGCCTACCTGTGGACGCAAATGTTAGCGGATGACGGTTATCAATGGTTTGTAGAGCAGGGCGGCCTGACGCGTGAAAACGGGCAGCGTTTTCGTGATGCTATCCTTTCCCGGGGGAATAGTACTGATTTAGAAACGCTTTATTCAGCCTGGCGGGGACATGAACCGCATATTGACCCCATGTTGCAATATCGTGGGCTCGATCGCTAAGCTGATACGGTTGTTCGGCACTGTCGAACAACCGCCTGAAAATGAATCCTGCACTTCTGATGACAGCCAGTTAAATTTATGGGGTTAAATTGTCTGAATATAAAGAGGGCGTGCATTCGGATTTTTCTACTTATTTTCCCGTGGTGGCTTGATTGCCAAAGATTTATTACCGCTTCGCTGTTGATGTTTTCAAAAAATATATTTTCCGCCATGCATTGGCATTATGTAAATAATGCAGAAATGAATTTGACACTGCGCACAGGGCGACTAGATTTAGAACTGTATCACATGATATGAGAAGACATATCATATTTAAAACGCAACATCATCATGAGGATTATATTATGGCAGAACATCGCGGCGGTTCCGGTAATTTTGCAGAAGATAAAGAGAAAGCCTCAGAAGCAGGTCGTAAAGGCGGCCAGCATAGCGGTGGGAACTTTAAAAACGACCCACAGCGTGCATCTGAAGCGGGTAAAAAAGGTGGCCAGAATAGCCACAGTGGCGGACGGAAATCCGGCAATTAATTTTACTGCTGATATTTCATAAATATATTCTGAAATATTGCGCATACGATGCGGGCCATAGGCTCGCATTTTTTTATTCTGACCGGGAGTTATTCTGACCGGTCAGATGAAATTATTGTTTATGCTTTCTTCGTTAACAGAAAAAGCAATTCAGCGAGGGCGAAGCGTACGCATTTTTCCAATACTTCCTGACAATCTCCGTTGAAATGTTGTCGGCTTGTAAAAGTTGTATTGTTAATATTCCAGGCAAACCAAACTGTGCCCGCCGGCGTGCCATCTTCGCCGCCTTCCGGACCGCCATAGCCGCTGATCGCTATGCTGATATTGACCTCAGCCTGATCCTTAGCGCCCTGTGCCATTTCAGTAACGACCGCTTCGCTGACGGCGGTATGTTCGGCAAGACTGTGGCGTTGTACGCGTAAGATTTTTGCTTTGGCTTCATCAGTAAAGGTGACATAACCCACACCGTAAAATGAGGGCGTATCTTCTGCTGCGCACAATGCTGAAGCCAGTTTCCCGCCAGTGCAGGATTCTGCAGTGGTCAGACGGAGTTTCTGGTTAACCAGTAAATCACCAAGTTTTTTTGTCAGGCTATCGACGGATTCGGCTTCATCAAGGGTGACAATATCGTGCTGTTCTAATCTCATCGTTTATTTTTCCGTTACAGAGACAAATGAAATATGTTCGTTCTTCTCAAGTATGGCATATTTATTTTATGACATTGTCAGTGAATGACTATTTTCCTGCGGCGATGACTGTCATTGATTATGCGTAAGGCCATTATCCTCAAAAAATAAAGACGATTATTCTGAATTGCTATCAAAACGTTGATGCATATGACTTCAGCTATGTGGCAAGTTCTCTATTACGCCGTTACGCTTTCGCGCTCACCGGCGCTGATATCGGTTGCATATTAATCCGGATGGGTTGATTTTATTGCTTAATATTCTGCGGGTAAATTCATGTTTGTAAAAACTAAAAATAGCGGCCAGACTTAATACGTCAAATAGACGTTATTAAGGAGAGAGCATGAAACTACAGGTGGCTGCATTTTTAAGTTTTCTGATAATGCCTTACGCGCTAGCGGATGATCAAGGGGGATTAAAAAAAGACGTGGCACCGCCGCCGCCTCATGCTATTGAGGATGGTTATCGCGGTACGGATGATGCAGAAAAAATGACCATCGAACAGGCAAAAACCCTGCATGATGGCGCGACCGTTTCGCTGCGCGGCAACCTTATTGATCATAAAGGCGACGATCGCTATGTATTTCGTGATAAATCCGGCGAGATTAACGTGATAATTCCTTCCGCCGTATTTGATGGGCGGGAAGTTCAGCCGGATCAAATGATCAACATTAACGGTAGTCTGGACAAGAAAGCGAAGGAACCGCTTGTTCGCGTGAACCGACTGCAAAAATAACGCGCGCTAACCGACAATCTCCAGGTCAGCCATACGGGGCATGCGGTTGGCCTGATACCATGGGTCTTGTAAAAGCGCCTGGGGGACAAAAGGTCCCATAATGTCTTATTCAGGTCTGGTTGCGTATCGTTTAAGCTTCATTGATATTGACGGTGCTACAGTCGTTAGCGATCCGTTATCCTCGCAAGAATTTGCCCGGTAGCGTATAAGCAAAACACAAATCTATCCATGCAAGCATTTACCGCTGGTGAACCGGCGGTTTTTTTTTGCCTGCCATCCAGACAAAAGCGGCCCCTTGCGCAACGATGCAGCAAGGGGCCGGCTCTGCGAGGGATTATCTCCGTTCATTAATCATCCCATTTGTGACTGAACCAGGCGGCCAGAAATCCGGAAAATAAAATAATTCCTAATACAACGATAAAAAGGTTAATACTGCCTAACATCTTGTTTCTCCTTATTTTAGCGTGCATCCTCTTTTTTAAAAAACCTCGTACAGACTATAGTACTAATTTATACTTAAGCAAAGTCTGAATTGCGTATTTATTTTACTGGAAGGGTAAAGCATTAGAATATTTTCGTCAGCGCCCAGGAATATTCCTGAATTACCGCAGTGACAGCAGATAATTAGCCTGCAATATATAGGGTTAACCCGGTGCGCCAGAAACTGCGCACATCACTGGCTGCAGATAATTAACAGGTGATAGCCTGTTGCGTAGGGGTAATCCGCATTCCTTTTAACATCAGTGCCCAGGCGAACACAATGGCGATTATCAGGACAACGAAAAGCGACCAGGCGGGAAGCGTCGTCAGGATGACGCCGCTGGCCAGCGGGTTTACCGCCGCACCCAGCCAGCCCAGCGATTGCGCTGAAAAATAGCTGGCTTTCATCCCGGCAGGCGCAATGTTGTCAATTAACATATATTCGCCGGGGGCATAAATAATTTCGCCAATCGTGAATACTGCCGCTGAAAGTCCCCAAAAAAACAGATTGTCGCCTGAAAAAATAAATCCGATGAGCCCGGCGATAAAAAAGACGGTGCCGGTCGTCATCATTGGTCGAATATTGACGGCGGTAAGTCGACGGCCCACGGCGTATTGCAAACTGACCACAATAACCGCATTAACCGGCAGGACGACGGCTACCACTTTTTCCGCGAAGCCGCTATCGGCAACGACCATAACGTACTGTGAAATACAGGACGCAAAGGCGCCCCCCACAAAGGAGGCCAGAAATGCCGAAAGCGTAAACCACAATAATGCTTTGTCGCGCAGCAGAACGGAGGGAGACCAGATAGCGGCATTTTTCCCCTCGCTGGCGGCAACCGATCGTGTCACCCATACCTGAATAAAGACCAGCGGAAATGCGGAACAGATGGCGGCAAGCCAGAAGGGTAAATTGATGCTTTGCATCACCAGCAGCGTGCCGAGCGGCGGGCCAACCGTCCAGCCGATATTGAGTACGGTATAGTTGAGCGAAAAAATCCGCGTTTTTGTTGTCGCGGTGAGGTTATCGGCGAACCAGGCCTTCAGGACGGTAGAAAAAACCGAATAGGCACAGTTAATAAGCGCAAAAAGCAGGACAACCAGTACGACATTATGCACCATTGGGATGGCGATAAATCCGCAGGCGAAGGCGATAATCGCGAGTAACATGTAGCGCTTTTTATCAAACTTGTCCGCCAGAATCCCAAAGCCAAGACTAAAGATGACGCCGATCGTTAACGCGCTGGTCAGCGCGTAGCCAATCAGATCCACGCCTAAACCGTACTGACGGTTAAGATAGATGGTCATAAAGGGGAGCGTGGCGCCGCGTCCAATTGTCAATAACAGCGATGAGGCGAGTAGAGCCAACGTCGAACGTCTCAATCCTGGATTCATTTTTCCTGCCTGAAATGGAGGTTACGTATCGGGACGTTTTAATCTACCGTGCCCGCAAAAGCATGATGTCTGTACGCTATAGCGTAGTCTTAACATACCATAACGCAGGATTTTGCCCATCGTGTGTTGTTCAATGCCATGCTCACGGTAAAAAGAAAAGTCCTGTTATGGCGCACTGATTTCCGATAACTTACCTTTTTACAAAATTTTAATAATGACAGGGGCCGATGATGTCGCGTAAAGACGGTTTTTTGGCGTTACTGGTGGTTGTCGTATGGGGGCTCAATTTTGTTGTCATCAAAGTCGGCCTGCACCATATGCCGCCATTATTGCTGGCAGGATTACGATTTTTACTGGTAGCGTTTCCGGCAATTTTCTTTGTCGCCCGGCCTAAAGTCCCGCTTACGCTGTTGCTGGGCTATGGGCTGACGATAAGCTTTGGGCAGTTCGCCTTTCTCTTTTGCGCGATAAAGTTTGGTATGCCCGCAGGACTGGCGTCGTTGGTATTACAGGCGCAGGCCTTTTTTACCATGGCGTTAGGGGCGTTTGTTTTTAGCGAGCGGTTACAACGTAAGCAGTTGGCGGGAATCGCCCTGGCGATTATAGGTGTACTGGTATTGATTGAAGCCAGTCTCAACGGACAGCATATAGCGATGTCGGGATTTATGCTGACTCTGGCGGCGGCATTTAGCTGGGCCTGCGGCAATATCTTTAATAAAAAAATTATGCAACATAGTCCGCGCCCGGCGGTGATGTCGCTGGTGGTCTGGAGCGCGCTGATCCCGATCCTGCCGTTCCTGCTGTCATCGCTGCTACTGGAGGGGGCGGATCACATTACGCAAAGCCTTATTACCATCGATATGACGACGATATTGTCGCTGCTTTATCTGGCTTTTGTTGCCACTATCCTTGGCTACGGTATCTGGGGCGCGTTACTGGGACGCTATGAGACCTGGCGCGTGGCGCCGTTATCATTGCTGGTGCCGGTAGTCGGGCTGGCGAGCGCCGCGGTGTTACTCGGGGAAACGTTGACCGGGATGCAACTTGCGGGCGCAGTACTGATTATGGCTGGACTCTATATCAATATGTTTGGATTTCGTGTGCGCCGTACTGCGCGCGTCAGGGGATGAGGCATTATGTTACTAAGAAGACAAACGCTAATTTCAGACCATGCCGCGAGGTAATAGCGGCGGACTTGTCATCGCCAGACAGTACTAAAAAAATGCCCCGCAAAACGGGGCAAAGAGGTTAAAGGTGTTGGTCGTTATAATAGGGCACGCCTAATTCATCTGACTTATCGCTGTTCACGCTCACGGGGTGAAGGTCATTTGGCGGATCGCCCACACAGGGCAGAAGCATCACATCGCGGCTATTTTGCGCCACAGGTAACAAAGTTTGTTCTGCAATGCCATATCCGGAGGCGATAAGTAACAGACCCGGCAGGGCGGGAAACAGCATTTTCATGGTGCTCTTCGCGTGGCGCATAAACAAACTAGTAGTTGCCATGGTTCAGCGGCAGCATATACCGTGATTCGCCATGCATATTGGTGATCCGGTATTTGTGTGGCGGCACATCAAAATAGTTTTTGAACGTCCGGGTCAATGTTTGCTGTGACTCAAAGCCATAGCGTTCCGCCAGATAGAGAATGGGCTCGTTGCTCTCTTTTAATTTTTGCGCGATTTCCGTCATCTTACGGCTGCGGATGTATTGACCTAATGAATGACCGGTCTCTTTTTTAAACATCCGTTGCAGGTGCCATTTGGAATATCCTGAACGCTCAGACACTTTTTCCAGTGAGAGCGGCGACTCCAGGTTATCCTCGATCCAGTCCAAAATGCTATGAATAGTAATAGCGTCAGTGTTGCGTCTGGACATCGTCATACCTCTTTTTTGTCTACGGCAGAATTTTCTTGAGCAAATACTCAAGCGTTGCCACTTCGTCCGCCGTTAAGTTTTTTGTTAATTCCTGATGCAGGTCTTGCCCTGGTCGTTGATGACATTGCTCACAAATTGCCGCGCCGTCCGGCGTTAGCTTCACCAGTACGCCGCGTTTGTCATTAGGATTCGGCAGTCTTTCGATCCAGCCTTTGCACAGCAGGCGGTCGAGCATCCGCGTCAATGCGCCGAGATCGACAGACAGCACTTTTTTAAGTTCAACCGGGGTAATACATCCCGCGCAGCGTATCGAGCACAGCACTTTAAACTGTGTTGCGGTGATATCCAGCGGGGATAAATAGTTATTTAACAGGCGATCTTTTTTTTGATTTACCATGTAGATCAAGCGACCCAGCGGAATGATTTCATTGAACAGATCACTGGTGCTTTTCAAAATGGTTGCCCCGGCAAGTAATTAATTTCGTCAGATACTATTGCCCAGGCAAGTATAAGTCAACTAAATGAATTGGCCGATGCCACGATTTGCTAAAAGGCGTCCGGAGTATTGTGCTGTGATAACTTGTAACTAATTGATAATTACAGGTTATAGGTTGTAGAGGATATTAATTTGCACACTGGCGAAATGGCGCGCCTGGGCAATTTCACTTTATACTTCCGGTTCATGAAACGCTGATGGGTAAGAGATAGTATTATGATGGATTTGTTTAAAGCGATTGGATTGGGGCTGGTCGTACTGCTCCCGTTAGCCAATCCGCTAACCACCGTGGCGCTGTTTCTTGGCCTTGCGGGCAATATGAATAGTGCGGAACGCAACCGGCAGTCCTATATGGCTTCGGTTTATGTCTTCGCTATTATGATGGTGGCGTACTACGCCGGGCAGTTAGTTATGAACACCTTCGGTATTTCGATTCCAGGGCTACGGATCGCCGGGGGGTTAATCGTGGCGTTTATCGGCTTCAGAATGCTTTTCCCGCAGCAGAAGGCGCATGAGTCGCCGGAAGCGAAAAGCAAATCGGAGGAGCTGGCAGACGAACCGACGGCCAATATTGCGTTTGTTCCACTGGCTATGCCAAGCACCGCAGGACCGGGGACCATCGCAATGATCATCAGTTCCGCTTCCACGGTGCGTCATGGCGGCGAGTTTCCCGACTGGGTCATTATGGTCGCGCCGCCGATTATTTTTCTTGCCGTGGCGGTGATCCTGTGGGGATGCTTACGCAGTTCTGGCGCTATTATGCGGCTGGTGGGTAAAGGGGGGATTGAAGCGATCTCCCGCTTAATGGGATTCCTGCTGGTGTGTATGGGCGTGCAATTTATTATCAACGGCGTGTTGGAAATTATTAAAACGTACCACTAAGGCGCATTGTCGTCTGCCGGAAACCTGTTCCCGGCAGACGAATGTCTTAATGCGGTTGTTCTTCCAGCGTCACTGGCCATTTGCGGAATATGAGCACAGCCCATACCAGCGCGGCACAGGCGGGTATGGCGCCAATATAGCCGATGGCCGACATTGACCAGTGCAAACTCACCTGATTACCTACCAGCGCGCCAGCGCCAATACCAATATTAAAGATGCCTGAAAATAGCGCCATTGCGACATCGGTCGCGTCCGGGGCCAGCGCCAGTACTTTCACCTGCATACCGAGCCCTATCACCATAATCGCGATGCCCCAGAAAATGCTCAGTATGGCCAGATGCGCTTCGCTATCCGCCGCAGGCAGCAGCAGAAGCAGACAGACAACCAGCAGGGCAATAGCGATACTGACGAGCGACGAGGCATGACGATTACCCAGTTTACCAAACACAAGGCTGCCGATGATCCCGGCGCCGCCGAGGATCAGTAACAGGACGGTAGCAAAATTCGCACTGAGCCCGGCGACATTCTGAACGAACGGTTCAATATAGCTATAAGCTGTGTAATGCGCAGTCACCACAACGACGGTCAGTACATAGAGGCTCATCAGCGCCGGGCGTCGGAATAGCAAAGGTAAACTTTTTAGTGAGCCGGAATGCTCGCTCGGCAATTTCGGTAGAAGCTTAATCAGACATAGCAGCGTAATTAATGCGCCCATGCCGATGGCAAAAAAGGTGGTGCGCCAGCCAAAATACTGACCAACAACGCGACCTATGGGCAGCCCAAGCACCATGGCCAACGCGGTGCCGGTCGCTATCAGACTTAATGCCTGCGCGCGTTTCCCGGCAGGGGCCAGGCGGATCGCCAGCGAGGCGGTTATCGACCAGAAAATAGCGTGGGCGAAAGCGATACCAATACGGCTAATGACCAGCACGGTAAAGTTCCATGCCAGAAAGGAGAGCACATGGCTGGCAATAAACAAAACAAACAGACAAATGAGTAGCTTACGGCGCTCCATTTGACTGGTAAGAAGCATAAAAGGCAGCGACATGACGGCAACTACCCAGGCGTAAATGGTTAGCATGATGCCGACCTGCGCGGTTTGCATATGAAAGCTTTCAGCAATGTCTGATAGCAAACCAACCGGCACAAATTCTGTGGTATTGAAAATAAAAGCGGCAATAGCAAGCGTAACTACCCGTAGCCACGCGACCTTGCGGGAAACTGGATTGATTGTCATAAAAATATTTCGGGTTAGTTGCGAGAAGGTGAGACCGCGATCTTAAAACGTTTACTGGCGAAAAGACAATCATTTTGTGACCTGCTTCTCATTTACTTCCCAGGCCGTTTCGTCTTCAGTCGACGCTCGCCAGTTGGGCGTTAAGTAACTCGATAAAGGCCTCAAGCTGACGCGTCATCGCCCCGCGCCGCCACATTAGCCATGTGTTAAGCCAGCGCCACTTCTCCGCCAACGGCCAGGCTTCCACCTGATGATGTCCTGGCATACTGTTGAGCATACTTGCTGGCATCAGCGCAATACCTGCGCCGGCAATTACGCACGCCAACATTCCATGATATGACTCCATTTCGTGAATCGTACCGGGGGTCGCGCCATCGGCATGAAACCAGCTTTCGAAATGCCGTCGGTAAGAACAGTTGGCGCGAAAAGCATAGATGTTATAACCATTCACCTCGCTGGCCCGCGAAACGACGGAATGGCCGTGTGGCGCGACGATCATCATCTCTTCCTGGTAAGCCGGTATACCTTCCAGCCCCGGATGCATTAGCGGGCCATCAATAAAGGCGGCGTTCAGCTTTCCTTCGAGCACGCCATCCAGCATGGCGCCGGAAGGACCGGTCGTTAACGCGAACTGAATTTTAGGGTAACGCTGGTTATAACCCGCCAGCAGCGCGGGGATACGTACGGCGGCAGTACTTTCTAACGCGCCGAGTGAAAACAGTCCTTGCGGTTCCTCTCCGGCAACCACCATGCGGGCTTCATCAACCAGCGCCAGGATCTGCTGGCTGTAACGTAAAAAGTTATGCCCGGCTGGTGACAGCCTGAGTCGCTGGTTTTCGCGAATAAACAGAGAGACGCCCAGGTCGGCTTCAAGCTGACGGATACGCGTGGTCAGGTTGGACGGAACGCGGTGCACTTTTGCCGCCGCCTGCGTAATGCTGCCCGTCAGAGCGACAGCGTTAAACATTTCCAGTTGCGTCAGGTCCATGGTTTTCTCAATTCGTGAATAGTCTGGTTAATATTATTCATTTTTCAGAAAGGGTAAAGGGCGTCATGATGGTACAACTCCCCTGATAACGAGAGAAAGAACATGACCATGATGACTGCAACACAGGCGTTATCCGTGAATCCTGCGACCGGCCAGACGCTGGCGGCAATGCCCTGGGCTAACGCGCAAGAGATTGAACATGCGCTGAGTCTGGCGGCGAGCGGTTTCAAGAAGTGGAAATTGGCATCAGTAGCGCAACGGGCGCAAACATTACGCGATATTGGTCAGGCGCTTCGCGCTCATGCAGAAGAGATGGCGCAATGTATTACGCGTGAAATGGGTAAACCCATAAAGCAGGCGCGTGCGGAAGTGACGAAATCCGCCGCGTTATGCGACTGGTATGCGGAACATGGTCCGGCAATGCTGAATCCTGAGCCTACGCTGGTAGAAAATCAGCAGGCGGTGATTGAATACCGTCCGCTGGGCGTCATCCTGGCGATAATGCCGTGGAATTTTCCTTTATGGCAGGTGTTACGCGGGGCAGTGCCGATACTGTTGGCGGGGAATAGCTACTTGTTAAAACATGCGCCCAATGTCACGGGTTGCGCGCAGATGATAGCCCGAATATTGACGGAAGCCGGTACTCCCGCTGGCGTCTATGGATGGGTGAACGCCAATAATGAGGGCGTGAGTCAGATGATTAACGATCCGCGAATCGCGGCGGTGACGGTGACCGGTAGCGTGCGCGCCGGCGCGGCGATTGGCGCTCAGGCTGGGGCGGCGCTGAAAAAGTGCGTACTGGAACTGGGTGGCTCGGATCCGTTTATTGTACTCAATGATGCCGATCTCGAACTGGCGGTAAAAGCCGCGGTTGCCGGACGCTATCAAAACACCGGACAAGTCTGCGCCGCCGCCAAACGTTTTATTGTCGAAGAGGGCATTGCTCAGGCGTTTACCGATCGCTTTGTGGCGGCTGCCGCAGCATTAAAGATAGGTGATCCTCTGGTTGAAGAGAATGACCTGGGGCCGATGGCGCGCTTTGATTTGCGTGATGAACTCCATCAACAGGTGCAGGCTTCCGTCGCCGAAGGCGCACGGCTACTGTTGGGCGGGGAGAAAATCGCCGGGGAGGGCAACTATTATGCCGCGACCGTTCTGGCGGATGTCACACCTGACATGACGGCATTTCGTCAGGAACTTTTTGGGCCTGTTGCCGCCATTACCGTTGCAAAAGATGCGGCGCACGCCCTCGCGCTGGCGAATGACAGTGAGTTTGGCCTGTCGGCGACGATCTTTACCGCCGACGATACGCTGGCCGCGGAGATGGCGGCGCGTCTTGAGTGCGGCGGGGTATTCATTAATGGGTACAGCGCCAGCGATGCGCGTGTGGCATTCGGCGGGGTGAAGAAAAGCGGCTTCGGTCGCGAGCTTTCGCACTTTGGTTTACACGAATTTTGTAATGTGCAGACCGTCTGGAAGAACCGCGTCTAATCGCCCTGACGTCGCGTGGCGCCCTCTGCTATACTCGCAGGCCTTTTCAGACCTGCGAGCAAGGAGCATGTTGTGGCCAGGGCCATGGATAATGCAATTTTAGAGACGATTTTACAGCGCGTTCGCCCCCTCATTGGCCAGGGCAAAGTCGCTGACTATATTCCGGCATTAGCGTCCGTCGAGGGTTCAAAGCTGGGGATAGCGATTTGTACCGTGGACGGGCAGCATTATCAGGCGGGCGATGCGCACGAACGCTTCTCTATTCAGTCTATTTCGAAAGTGCTCAGTCTGGTGGTGGCGATGCGTCATTATCCGGAAGAGGAGATCTGGCAGCGCGTCGGAAAAGATCCTTCCGGCTCGCCATTCAATTCGTTGGTTCAGTTAGAGATGGAACAAGGCATCCCGCGTAATCCATTTATTAATGCGGGCGCGCTGGTGGTATGCGACATGTTGCAAGGGCGGCTTAGCGCGCCGCGTCAGCGGATGCTGGAAGTTGTGCGCGCGCTTTGCGGCGTATCGGATATTACGTATGACGCTACGGTCGCGCGCTCTGAATTTGAGCATTCCGCCCGTAACGCCGCTATTGCCTGGCTGATGAAATCATTCGGTAATTTTCATCATGATGTGCCTACCGTGTTGCAAAATTACTTCTACTACTGTGCGTTGAAAATGAGCTGCATGGAACTGGCGAGGACGTTTGTCTTTCTGGCGAATCAGGGCGAGGCGTTTCATCTCGACGAGCCGGTAGTTACCCCCATGCAGGCCCGGCAGATTAATGCGCTAATGGCGACCAGCGGTATGTATCAGAATGCCGGAGAGTTTGCCTGGCGGGTGGGATTGCCCGCTAAATCCGGCGTGGGCGGCGGTATTGTCGCCATAGTGCCGCATGAAATGGCGATTGCCGTCTGGAGTCCGGAGCTGGATCCTGCGGGAAACTCTCTGGCAGGTATCGCCGCGCTTGAGCAATTAACACAAACGTTAGGACGTTCGGTATACTGATGAATGCGCATGAACCGCTCTTTGCCCGCCTGGCGCGATCGACATTTCGTTCGCGTTTTCGTCTCGGGATAAAAGAAAGACAATATTGCTGGGATAAAGGCGCGGAGGTGATTGATAAACACGCCGCCGATTTTATCGCCCAGCGACTGGCGCCAGCTCACCCGGCGAATGATGGTAAGCAAACGCCGATGCGGGGCCATCCGGTATTTATCGCGCAACATGCGACGGCAACCTGCTGTCGCGGGTGCCTGGCGAAGTGGCACCAGATACCTCAGGGAGAACCGCTGAGCGAAGCGCAGCAACAGTATATTGTCAGCGTTATCCATTACTGGCTGGTCATACAAATGAATCAGCGGTAGAGCAGCGCGTCGTTGCTGACGCTTTCCCCGATAAATCACCCTATACCACTGATAGCAGCCGTTGACCGTCATATATCTCATGTGCTGAAGTGTCTTTTTAGTTACAACATACATTTGGTTGTTTTTTTTCAATGCCTGTCAGCACCGTGCAAAAAAATGTTCTACAGGGCAGGGGAGCCGTGTATCACCAGAAGCTTGCAACCTTGATCTGGATCACGTTTAATGACAGTGCTTTTTTACCTGCTGAAGATAATCATGATCGTTAGACCACAACAGCACTGGATTCGCCTGATATTTGTCTGGCATGGTTCCGTGTTATCTAAAATCTTTTCACGACTGCTCCTTAACTTTCTTCTTTCTATCGCCGTTATTATCATGCTGCCCTGGTACACAATGCTGGGTATTAAGTTTACCCTTGCGCCGTTTAGCATACTGGGCGTCGCTATCGCCATTTTTCTTGGGTTTCGCAATAATGCCTGTTATGCGCGTTACGTCGAAGCGCGACATTTGTGGGGGCAGTTGATGATCGCTTCACGCTCAATACTGCGTGAGGTGAAAACAACCTTACCTGATGAACGCGGTATCGAGGATTTTGTTCGGTTACAAATCGCTTTTGCCCACTGTTTGCGTATGACATTGCGTCGACAGCCTCAAACGCAAGTTCTGGGAAACTATCTTGACCAGGAGGCGTTACAGAAAGTTGTCGCTTCCCATTCCCCCGCTAACCGTATCTTATTGCTGATGGGAGAGTGGCTGGCGATTCGCCGCCGCAGCGGAAAGCTTTCCGATATTTTATTTCATAGCCTCAACAACCGCTTAAATGATATGTCGTCAGTGTTGGCCGGCTGTGAACGCATCGCCAATACGCCGGTGCCTTTTGCCTATACGTTAATTTTGCATCGTACAGTTTATCTTTTCTGCATTATGTTGCCATTTGCACTGGTGGTTGATCTGCACTATATGACGCCGTTTATTTCGGTGCTTATTTCTTATACGTTTATCGCGTTGGATGCGTTAGCGGAAGAGTTGGAAGATCCGTTCGGTACTGAAAATAATGATTTACCGCTGGATGCGATATGCAATGCGATAGAAATCGATTTACTGCAAATGAATGATGAAAGGGATATTCCGGCAAAACGGATACCGGATAAGCGCTATCAACTGACCTGAGTTTGTCTTAACAGGCGCAGAATGTTCATCTGCGCCATAACCTGAAGAGCAAAGCTTAATAGCCTTCTCCAACGCCGGTTTTGGCTGGACCGGAGTAGTGGACATGAACGATTCGCCATCCTGTGTTTGGTATCTTCGCCCACACCTGGCTTTCGCGGCCTGTCGTGTGTTGAGTCTGCCCATTATCACGGCGTACCGCGGTAAAATGCCAGTCGAACTCTGCAACGGCGGCATTGCCATACACATGAATAGCAGGGGGAGCGTCCAGTTTTAATGTGCGTTTACTGAAAGTTTTACCCATAGCGGTGCCATAAAAATTTTCAGCGATCTGCGACCATCCGCGTTCGTGACCGCGTGGATGAATAAAACTGGTTTCCGGTGAAACATAAAAGAGCTGCTTGCCTAACGTTGGGTCTGCCTTATTTATTGAATAAAGGTAACGGTTAATGCCTTCTGTAATTTCTTGTTTAACGGTCGACGTAGCTTCATTTTGTGCGGCGGTTGGCGTTGCCGCTGATGCCGATGACACCATCAGAGTTAACGTTATCGCGGCGGCCGAAAACAATAGTGACGTTTTTTGCATAATAGTTATACCCATATGGTCTGTTTTTGAGACGCTTTATCTTTCCTGTTACGTTCACTTTTATACTAAAGGAACATGGCTCACGAACAATAAAAACATCCTTCTATAAAACTACCCCGAAAAGGGAGTAGTGCAATTAAGAATATCGTATTTGTTTGTAACGACATGACTCAAAATATCAACATTTAGAGTTTCAGTATTGTTGTTGTCCTTTGACTTATTTTTATGTTTATTACCACTGGTAAATAGTTAATCTTATGAATAGTGATACACAAATGACCGTTTGCGCTATGTGATAATTAACCATGGTAAAAATACGCGAAGCGAAGAAGTACTATTTCAGTAGTACTGATATTTTCATAACGCTAATTTAAAAATAAATGTAAACGTAACAAATTATACGCAAAAATAAGAAGGACTGTGGCCTCAACTGACTTGGTTATGATTCCGTCTTAACGAATGCCAGCCGAGTGTTCAGTGCCATTCTCGCCCTGGCATCCCCGACTGTAAGCCAGTTCTTTACTGGTAACCCCCTTGTTATTACAGCAGAAAACAGGGCACACCATTGATGTAGCCATGCTTAACTTGCATTTTAACATCACTAATACATAGCAAGCTAATATTACACTTTGAAACTTAACGCACGGTAATTGTTAGTGATATTGTCCCGGACAGTTCCGCGAGCAGGTTTTGCGGAAAGTCCAAAAATAAGACAAATAAGGCATATAAAATGAAAAAAGTAGTGGTGTTATCTGCGGTAGCCGCAGCCGTGATGATGGCTGGAGCCGCCAACGCAGCAGAAATCTATAACAAGGATGGCAATAAACTGGATTTGTATGGCAAGGTCGACGGCCTGCATTATTTTTCCAGTAATCATAGTACGGATGGCGATCAATCTTATATCCGTATGGGTATTAAAGGCGAGACTCAAATTACCGATCAACTAACCGGTTTTGGACAGTGGGAGTATCAGGTCAACGCCAATCGTCCGGAAGATGGTGACTCCAGCGGTTCCCCGCAAAGCTGGACGCGTCTCGGTTTTGCTGGTTTGGCATTTGCTGATATGGGGTCTGTTGACTATGGTCGTAACTATGGTGTGTTATACGACATTGGTTCATGGACTGACGTACTGCCTGAATTTGGTAATGATTCGTATGAAGCTTCCGATAATTTTATGACCGGGCGCGCGAATGGCGTTCTGACTTATCGCAATAATGATTTCTTTGGTCTGGTTGATGGTCTGAATATTGCGTTGCAGTATCAGGGTAAAAATGACGGCCTGTCGAAAGAAGGCGATCCTTTAAGTAATAATGCCAGAAAAAGTATCGCGTACCAGAATGGCGATGGTTTCGGGGCATCAGCGACATATGATTTGGGCATGGGGGTGAGCCTGGGGGCAGCCTATACCAGTTCCAAACGCACGCTTGATCAGATGACGCAAGATAAATACGACAATGGCGACCGCGCTGAAGCCTGGACTGGCGGCGTGAAGTATGATGCCAATAATATTTACCTGGCGGCAAACTATACCCGTACTTATGATATGACCTATATGGGCGATACATTGGGCGGCTTTGCACATAAAACCGATAACTGGGAAATGGTAGGGCAATATCAATTTGATAATGGCTTACGCCCGTCACTGGCATTCCTGCAATCCAGAGCCAATGATGTTGATGGACTGGGTTCGTTCGACCTTGTGAAATATATTGATGTGGGTTCCTATTACTACTTCAATAAAAATATGTCCGCGTATGTTGACTACAAAATCAATCTGCTAAAAGATGGCAACCCATCGAATCCTAATACAGACAACACCGTGGCGCTCGGCTTAGTCTACGAGTTTTGATAAAACTTGCTGATTAAGACAGTTTAGGGATACCCTCCTTTTCCCAAAACTGTGTCACTGCTTAACCTTTATTATTGTTAATTTATTCTTTTATTATTTCAGGACGCTTCTGGCGTCCTTTTTTATTGATTATTCGTTGACTATTCGACTTCGATCTCGCGAATGCGCATTCTGCTACTGTCATCTATCTGCACTTTGCCTGAATGACAAAAGGGACAACAGAGTGTGGATGTTTGAGAGGTGAAGGGTTGATTACAGGACAGACACCAACCTTGCGCCGGTGCGATAGTAATGTGGAAACTCGCATTGTCAGCAAGGGTATGACGAGCGGCGACGTCCAGGCCAAAATGCAGCGCCGGCACCTCAACACAGGCCATAACGCCAATCTCCAGCCAGACTTGCTTTACCTTGCTGAACTGGTGATTTACTGCCTGTTCCTCCAGCAATTCGATAATATTTTGCGCCAGGGCTAATTCATGCATGGGCCAGCTCCTTCATTCAACAATATTTACGGCGACACAAGGATCAATTACCCGTAACTGTTGCGACCACAATGAGAGTGGAATAGTGGCCAGTTCGCGAGCAATGACGCCGTCAGGTTGGGCGTGACGTGTGGTAGGCGAGATAATACGGTAATCAAGAATATTGCCTGACGTCGTCAGTCTGGCCTGATGAACTAACCATCCTCGGGCGGTTTCCACTACCGCTATTTTCCATTCGCCATCATCAAAACGATTCCAGCGCAGGGTAGGAAGGGCGCTCAAACTTCGGGCGAGCGTAATGCAGCGGGCCAGCAGACGTAGCGCAGTCGTTTTTCCGCTAAGACAACAGGCTGACAGCAGCGGATATTCGATAGCCAGAGGCGAGACATCCAGGGGACCATGGGTTATTAACGTATGGTCCGGGGACGACGCCATCGGTAGTGTAGGTGTAATGATATTCTGTACTGCCGCCAGCCAGCGGGCGGTTTCAGAACGCTCTTGCAAAAACCAGGCTTCCCAGCCCTTTACGCCAGCGGCAAGCCAGGTCTGAGGATCATCGTCAAAAAAGATTGTGCTTGCCAGCGGCGATAACTCTCCGCGACGTAACAACGCCCATTCTTCAGCGGTTGCCTGTCGGTGGCTAAACAGGGGGAGCCAGTCGGTCAACGCGCGACGGAGCGTTTCTCGCGCCAGCTCTTGTTGTGCGGCCTGCATATCTGGCTTCTCTTCAGGAAACAACAGTAAAGCCGCCGCCGCGCTGTGCGCCTGAGCGCACAACGTAAACAAACGTGAAATAAGCGTTTTTGCGTATACCGGCGTTGCGCCCTGTAACAAACGACCGATCGGCGCCTCCTGCCAGGTAATCCGTAGCGGGTGAGAATAGACGGTCAATCTTTGCACGAATTATTACCTTCATCGATCACCATAAACCCGGACTTACTGGTTTCGCAAACCGGACAGCACCAGTAATCAGGTAACTGGCTGAAGGGCACGCCGGGTGGAATTTGCCATACATCATCGCCCAGCGCAGGGTCGTAAACCCACCAACATACTTTGCACTCCATGCGCACCACTGGCTCATTTTCTGTGACCGGGTATTCTTTCAACCATTCCAACGTATTTTTTAGCCCCGCGTAGGCATCTTCGATATCGTCGATGCCTGCAACGGCGATATCAGGAATGTCCGCTATCTCAATCATATCTTGCAGTAATGTGTTCATATCATTGAAATAATTGACCCGCCATACGCCGGGAAAATACGTGCTTACAATCCGGCATTTACCATATCCGCGTGAAAAAATAGCGCTACACCCTTCGCCTAAAAAATGATCCAGATACTCGCGATCGGCATCGTTTACTGGCAACAGCGTTAAGTTAATGATATGCGGCTCTTTTACCGGCTGTTTTACGCGCTCGGCTATTTCATGCGCGATAAAGGCGCCATTCATCAATCCCGCCGGTTGCGGCGGCAATTCTGGCGTAATCGGCGGCTGCGGATGCGTCTGCCAGATGCTCTCCGGGATCGGGCCAATGATAATTTCATCGGCAACCCGTTGCTGGTCAGCGTTATATTCACGTACACGCCAGACGCCCGTAAAAACCGTCTCCTGAATACGCTGTTCTTTTCCATCGGATAATAGTACCCGGGCGGAGATTTCACCTTCGCCGAGCAGTTGATCCAACAAACCGCTATTCTGTTGCTCAGTGGCATTCAGCTTATAGCTCAGGGGAAAGGGGAGCGTTGCCACCGGGTTATCCATATCGCGAATAAGCGTAGTCAGGATGTGTCTGGCAACACGAAGCTCAGCGGGCAGCGCCTGTTCCGGTAAAACCGGCGTCAGTGGGAGATTAATGCCGGCGGGGATAGGAAGAAAGTTAAAGTCTTCCTCTTCTGGCTGCGAGCCTGGTCCGGCAATATTAACGACTGGAATAGTCCTGGAATGATTCACGTGTGTTACCTTTCATTCTATTGCGTAATAACGGGAATATCCTGACGATAGCCCGGTGTAGTCAGCAATGCGGCCACCCGCTGAGAGTATTCTTGCCAGCTATATAATCCCGCCAGACTGCCGACAAAACGGTGCTGGCGAAAGAAAAGCAGCGCCGGATATTTCAGAATGCGATACTCCCGGGCGATCAGTTCACTCTGTTCGCTATCCGCAAATGCCGCGGTATAAGACGTCGCCGGAAATTGCTTGAGGAGCTCCGGGATAATGACCCAACTGTCGGCGACTTCCGGATGTTTGTTGGGGTCGCTTTGCAGCAAAACCAGCAGAGTCGGATGCGCATTAATCAACGACGGGAGCGTTTGCGCATCGGTAACCAGAAAGCCTTTATCCGCCAGTGGACAAACAGGATTTTGGGGTGAGATAGTCATTTTTTTAAATGCTCCGGTAATTCAGGCGTGCGAGACAATAAATCGGCAAAACCGGTCAGCGGATCGCTTTGCGTGAGCATGGCCTGTTCCAGCGAGTCCAGCGCCGCCAGTACCTCAACGGCTTCCGTTTCGTCCATTTCTCGTCGTGCTGCGCCGCCAAATGTCAGCAGCCATGCGCCTGCTAAGGGGGGAGCCACAAGCCGAATATCAACGTCGATAAGCTTGCCGTGTCGGTCGCGGCATTTGGCGAACCACTGACCGGGTGAAATAACCTGCACAGGAACGCCGATACACATTATGATTTCTCTCTCTGTAGCACCCGAATATCGCCGACCCGGCAAGCGCTTTGCGCATCTGGCCGTTCATCTTCGTAGCGTTCCATACACAGGCTGTAATGATTGAGTCTTTCAGTGGGCAAGGCCGCTGAAGAGGCGGTGATACCCCATTGCGCCAGCACTTCCTGCGCGAGACAGACCGCAGGCATCAGTTGCGCCTTTACCTGCGGCGTAAGACTCCCGCCATAGTCATCCAGACATTCCGGCTGCACGCCAATCAGCACAATCTCCGATAACTGGCCGCCGGTTAATTGCAGCAATGCCAGCACTTCAGAAAAACTGGTCTGATGTAAACTGAGTTTTTTCGCCGTCAGATAGGCGGGAACCTGTTCATCACGAAACATCGCCAGCGAACCTGGCGCCATACCAAAATCGATAGCATCCATGATTAACAGTTTTTCGGTTTGTTGCAGCCAGGGCAGCAGCGCCAGCCCCTGCGTACCGCCATCAACAACGTCAACTTTCTCGTCATCGGCATACTGTTCAAACAGCTTTTCCGCCGCTCTGACGCCGAACCCTTCATCTGCCCAAAGCAGGTTGCCAAGCCCTAAGATTGTTACTTCTGCCATTGTTATCACCTGAACCAGCGCCAGCCGCTTATCATGACGGAAATCACGCTTTGTCGGCTCATAATGTCTTCGCGGATAGCGGTATAAACATGCGCAATGACGAAGGCGATAATGAACCACATGCCCAGCCGGTGCCAGAAATGCAGCGCGAGGCTATCGTTGCCAGTCAGGCGAATCATCCAGCCAAACCATTGATACGCCCAACTGTCTGTTCCAAGTCCTTCGCCATAGAGCGCAAAGCCGCTACACACCATCAGTACGGACATCCAGAAATAGAACATTACCGCCAGTCCCGCTACCGGATTATGTCCATAGTAACGATGGGCCTCTTTTTCGAGGAAAAAATACCAGCGGATTTCGCTGATAACGCCTTTGCGCCAGGCGCGGCGCCAGAACGGAACCAGAAACATCTCCCTGGCGTACTCATTGCCGACACATGCCCAGTAAATACGAAACAGCAGCGCGACAGTAAAAATATACGCCGTGGTAAAATGGATCAGTCGTATCCAGCCCATCCAAAACATAAAGGTCGCTTCACCTTGAATCGATGGCAGGGGGCGGCCAATGAAATATCCTGTAACAGCCAGGACGACAATGGATAACGCCGTGATCCAGTGCCATAAACGGACCGGCGCTTCATAGATATAGTACCCCTGGCTGGTTATTTCTTTGAGATGCATTGAGACCTCCGAATCGTCGTCATCGTACCTGAACCCTGACCAGCTCCCCTCCATGATTATCAATAACATGGGTGGAGCAGGCCAGGCAGGGCTCGAAGCTGTGCAGAGTACGTAAAATCTCCAATGGTTGATCGGGAACGGCGAGTTTAGTCCCCATTAACGCCGCTTCGTACGCGCCAATTTGACCTTTATCGTCACGTGGCCCGGCATTCCAGGTTGTCGGTACCACACACTGATAGCTGTCGATTTTCTGATTTTCAATTTTTATCCAGTGCCCCAGCGCGCCACGCGGCGCCTCGCTGAAACCAACGCCTTTTGCCGATGTAGGCCAGGTATCGGGTTCCCAGAGCGTGACGTTTGCCGTCGCCGTATCGCCGGACTTGAGGTTACGCATCAGACGATCGAAGAAATATTGCAGCGTATTGCCTGCCCATACGGATTCCAGCGCACGCGCGGCAGTACGTCCTAATGTAGAAAAGAGCGCTTCTTTAGGCAGCTTTAATACACTCAGCAGTTGATCCACGGGCTCTTTAAATTCCGGTTTATTTTGATGATATCCAATCAGATAACGCGCCAGCGGACCTACCTCCATCGCATGTCCCTTCCAGCGCGGCGATTTAATCCATGAATATTTAGCGGACTCATCCACCTGTTCGATAAAAGTTTTTGTGCCTTTATAGTGTTCGCCCATGACCAGTTGCGGTTCGGTCAGACCATCCCAGGGATGCAGGCCCTTATCGTTATTGCCGTTACCATAGGTATACCAGGAGTGAGTGACAAACTCCTGAATCTCATCGGGGGCGGTTAAATCGACAGGATGAATTTCGTCGAAACGACCGTTAATGATAGCCCCACGCGGAAGCAGAAGATTACTGGCGGAATAATCGTTAGGGTTATCCGGAAACTCGCCATAAGCCAGCAGGTTCATGCTCGATAACCCGCCGCCGATTTTTGCCCAGTCTTTGTAATAACTGGCAATCAGCAAGACGTCCGGAAGATAAACCTGTTCGCAGAACTGGCGAGCTTTTTGGATGATGGAACTGACAAGGTTCAGGCGTTCCATATTCACTGCGCCGACCGCGCCCGTTTCGTCAAGGTTGATGGCGCAAGGAACGCCGCCCACCAGCCAGTTAGGATGCGGGTTTTTACCACCGAAAACGGTGTGAATTTTTACGATCTCTTTTTGAAAATCGAGCGCTTCAAGATAGTGGGCGACCGCCAGCAAATTGGCTTCCGGCGGAAGTTTCATCGCCGGATGTCCCCAGTAGCCATTACGGAAAGGGCCAAGTTGACCGGACTCGATAAACCGCTTCAGTCGATTTTGCAAATCGCGGAAATATCCCGGCGAGGATAGCGGCCATGCGGAAAGGCTTTGCGCGATGGCGGAGGTCTGATGCGGGTCGGCTTTCAGGGCCGCAACCACATCAACCCAGTCCAGCGCGTGCAGATGATAAAAATGCACCAGGTGATCGTGAACGTGTAGCGTAGCCTGCATCATATTACGGATACAGTTTGCGTTGTCAGGAATCGCGATTCCCAGCGCATTTTCTACGGCACGGATTGAGGTCAGAGCGTGTGTACCGGTGCAGACGCCGCAAATGCGTTCAACGAATGCCCAGGCGTCTCGCGGATCGCGACCTTTCAGGATAACCTCCAGGCCGCGCCACATGGTGCCGGTCGACACGGCGTTAGTAATAACATTATTACTGTCGATATTCACTTCGCAGCGCATATGCCCTTCGATGCGAGTAACCGGATCGACCACAATTCGCCGTCCGCTATTGTCCAGCGTAAAACCCTGAGTCTGATAAGGATATGCCATAATTATTTTTTCTCTTCCGGAGCGTTTTCTGATGACGTGTTGTTTTTATTGCGGGCATGTTTTATGGCGCTCACCGTGGCGTGAGCGATGGCGGCAGCGCCCGCGACGCCAGCAACGCCCAGTCCGATTTTATCGGCGGTAGCCTCAATGCCGGTTTGCGGAATGCCCGTTGCCCGGCTGTAAAAAGAACCGTAATCCCAGAATCCATCTTCCGAACATCCGAGGCATCCATGACCCGACTGGATAGGAAAAGACACGCCATCATTCCAGCGAACGGTTGAACAGGCGTTATAGGTGGTCGGGCCTTTACAGCCCATCTTGTACAGGCAATACCCTTTTCTGGCGCCTTCGTCATCCCACGCTTCCACAAACTGACCGGCATCGAAATGCGCGCGTCGGTAGCATTTGTCATGAATTCGCTGGCCATAAAACATTTTTGGTCGTCCAAGACGATCAAGGGGAGGGATGCGATCAAATGCCAGCATATAGGTGATAACGGCGGACATCACTTCAGGTATAGGCGGGCAGCCGGGCACTTTAATAATGGGTTTATCGGTAATTAACTTGTGAACCGGCGTGGCTTTAGTTGGGTTGGGACGGGCTGCCTGCACGCAGCCCCATGATGCGCAGGACCCCCAGGCGATAATCGCTTTAGCATCCGCGCTGACGCGTTTTAACTTCTCCAGGAACGGCTCGCCAGCCAGTATGCAAAACATCCCATCTTCATTCAGCGGCGCGTTACCTTCCACGGCAACGATATAATTTCCTTTGTACTCACGCATCACATCCGCCAACGCCTGCTCAGCTTGTTGCCCTGCGGCGGCCATAATGGTGTCGTCATAATCCAGGGAAATGAGCGACAAAATGGCATCTTTTGCCAACGGGTGCGCAGAGCGAATGAAAGATTCGGTACAGCAGGTACATTCAAGACCATGCAGCCATATCACTGGCGTACGCGGTTTATTCTCCAGGGCATAAGCTATCTGAGGAATCATCGAACTGCTCAGGCCTAAAGACGTTGCGGTAAGGCTGCAAAACTTGAGGAAGCTACGCCTTGTCACGCCGTGTCTACGCATAACTTGATAAAATGTATCTTGTGTTTGCATAACGTTTATCCCAAACCACTATAGTTAGTGTGGGCATCATATGTTGCATTTCTTGTCTTTCTCAACGTGTTTTAGTAGCAATTATGTTTCTAATTCGTAACAACCGATTACATGTGTGCTACTCACATTACTCAAAAACATAAATTAATTTAATGTTATTGGTGTTGTAGAGTAAATATAGCGTTGTGAAGATATCTCTTAATGTTGATAAGAAACCGTGTTTTTTATTTATAACATGGTGGGATTTTTTAAAATGGTCACACGAATAACGCGTTTCATGTTAGTTCGCTGTGTTTAACTCTCCTTTAAACCCGTCAGTTAAATTTATTAGCTTGTAAAATAAGATCACAATTAATTACGTGCCGCATAACCATTGATAGGTTTAATTTAATATATTCATCCAATCCATTTTACAAACAAGGAGAGCATGATGAAAAAAAGTAAAGCAATGTTATTTATCGCTCCGGCGCTGTTTTCATACGCCCTGGCTGCACAGGCCTGCACAACCCTTGCTATTCAGGATAAACAAGGCGATATTTTTCATGGGCGTACGCTGGAATATATGCAGGATTTACCCTCATGGTTAACGTATTACCCGGCGGGAACACAGTTTGATAAAAAAACGCCGGATGGCAGCCAGGGGATAAGCTATCAGGCGAAGTATCCGATACTGGCCATTACTTCCACCATTACTGATGGCGATAGCAGAGACATACTTGAAGGCATGAATAGCGCGGGATTGTCATTTAGTGAAAACATGATCATGAATGCGCAGTTGCCGCCATTGCCCGCGAGTGAATATAAACAGGCAATTCCTGTCACCTCGTTGGGAGAATGGGCGCTGGCCCGTTTTGCTACTGTCGGCGAGGTAAAACAGGCAATAAAAGAGGGCAAATTCTGGTCACCGGAACTGCATCGGTTTGGCGATCTGAAATCGCCATTTCATTATGCGTTTTACGACAAGAAAGGAGGAAGCATTGTCGTTGAAGTGGAAAATGGCAAATTCCATGTCTATGACAATCCCACTCGCGTGATGACAAATGGTCCCGCATTCCCCTGGCATCTGACAAATCTGAATAATTATACGCAATTAACCAATGTGGACCGCTCTTCAGGCACACTGGGCGGGATAAAAGTGATGCAGCCTGATAGCGGGATTGCTATTGCAGACTTGCCATCGTCCGATACGTCGGTTTCCCGTTTTATACGCGGCGTTTATTACACCACATATGCGCCGCAAGCGACATCTGCCCACGATGCAATGAATACGCTTGCGCATATTATGAGCCGTTTCGATCGTCCGAAAAATATTACGGTTGACTATATGGGGAGTGAAGGGGAAGGCAACGCCACCCGCAAACCGGTCTCAGAATATACGGTCTGGACAACGCTGTCTGACTTAACGCACGGTGAGATGATGGTGCGCGGCTACAATGATATCAACTATAAAACCTGGTCTCTTTCTCAGTTTAAGAACGCGACAGCGCCCGTGTTCGAGAAAATCAACGTCAAAGGATAAATAGCTCATCTCGGTTTAGTTTCCCCGGTAGTCTCGGCGAAGGTAATGGAGGCTACCGGCGGTTGCTTCTCTTTATCATGCACGGTAATTAATTATCACGATCACCAGCGCCAGGATGGTATGCTAAATCCATTCAAAATCCCCTGGATATGGATTGGAGGGCGCATGGTTATACCTGAGGTCAGGCAGGAGAGGCTCTATCAGAAGATAGCCAACCTCATCATTAAGCTGATCAATGATAATATTTTTCCACCGGGAACTTTTTTACCGCCAGAACGCGAACTGGCAAAACAGCTTGGCGTGAGCCGCGCCTCCTTGCGAGAAGCCCTTATTGTACTGGAGATCTCCGGATGGATCGTGATTCAGTCCGGTAATGGGGTTATCGTTTCAGATAAAAAACACCTTGCCAGCGACTATACCATCGAAGAAATTCTCTCTACTCGCGAGCTGGTCGATAGCCATTGTGCGCGCTTAGCCGCACAAAACGATAACGTTGACGTCATCAATCAAATAGAGGCGATTTATCATCGTATGGATCAAGCCATTAACGATAATAACGTCCACGGCTTTTACTCGCTGGATAAAGAGTTTCACCTTGCGATCTCTGAGGCCAGCCGTAACCGGGTGTTGTTCGATATGTCCCGTATGTTATGGGAACAACGGATTAATATCCCTTATGCCGGGCTCGATGAGCAGTCTGGAGACAGAAATGTTTTACTTAATCTCAACAAACAACATAAAGCGATAGTGGATGCGATGCGCCAGTCTGATGCTGACAGCGCCTATGAGGGATCTCTGGAACATTTACGCTATGTGAGAAAGATTGTCGGCGGCTAAGTTTGTCGGTAAATAACACCGCATGGCGGATATGCCATGCGGTAGAACTCGCCGTAAATCAATGGAAAACAGCATTAATCTTTAAGTAGCGCTCCGGATAGCGATCAAGTTCTTTAACTGCATCAGGGATCTCATCAAGATTGACGACCTTACTGACAATATCTTGCGGATTAATCTCCAGCGTTGACAGCATGCGTAATGCCTCATCAAATTCACCGGCACTGGTGCGGGAACCGCGTAAATCCAGTTCTTTGTAGGTGATCAGGTTCGTCGGCAGCGACGTTTCCTGTTTTGGCCATCCGGTAAACGAAATACGACCAGCAAACGATGCTAAATCAAGCGTATTTCGAATAGCGCTATTTGCGCCGGAGGCTTCTATCACGACCTGCGCCATGGTGCCGTGGGTGATATTTTTAATAGCGTCGATAACCTGATCGTCAGCGGCGTTCAGCACATAGGGAACGCCAAGCTTTTGCGCATAGCGTAACCTTTCTTCCACAATATCGATCAGAATAGGCGTTGCCTTGTAATGTCGCGCGCTTAATGCCGCCATAAGACCAATGGCCCCCGCGCCGATGATGGCAACATATTCCCCAGCCTTAACGTTTGCCCGGTGCAGCGCGTGCAGAGCGATGGTCAGCGGTTCTGCCAGCGGCGCCATTTCAGAAGGCACATTATCTGGTATTTTATGAATTAAATGTGCGGGATGAGTAACCACCTCCTGCATTGCGCCATCGACATGCACGCCAATGACGTTTAAATTTTCACAACAGTTAGTTCTGCCGACAGAGCAAGGGTAGCAGTGACCACAATAAATATAGGGGTCAACAATCACGCGGTCGCCTTTTTTAATATTGTCCGGCATTCCGGTACCTTCCTGAAGAACAATTCCGGTCACTTCATGCCCAATAATTCTTGGGTAAGTAACCAGTGGGTTCGTTCCACGAAAAGCCCCGATATCCGATCCGCAAATGCCTGCGGCATCAACCTTAATTAATACTTCATTTTCTTTCTTATGGGGATAATCCACCCAGCGGGTTTCAACTTCACCAGGCTTATTAATGAACACAGCTTTGACTTTCATTGGCTTTGAATCCTTTACTTTTTACAAACACGAAGACCAACAGGCTTGAAACGATAGCGATAGCACCAGCCAGATAGAACGCATAGTCATATTTACCGCTAAATTGAACGATAAAACCGGTGACAAGCGGACCGATAATGCCAGATATATTAGCCAGGCCATGCATGGCTCCGCCGACGCTCCCTACCTTATCTTTATGAACAACATCCTGAATAACCGCCCAATAAATTGGGCCCGTTAAATAGAGCAGGAAGAGTGAAACTGACATGAGCGTAATTGCGCTGCCGATAGTGCTAACAGTACCGGAAACGGCAACACATACCGCCGCGCCTGCCAGACATACGCCCAGAATAAGTCGACGTGAGAGCAGAGCATTACCGGTAATCCGATAAATTACATCAGAACAGACGCCGCCGAGCACCATACCAATGGCACCGATGACCCAGGGAATTACCGTGGCGATACTAATTTCTTTAATATCGAGATGTAACGAATGGTTCAGGTAACTTGGGAACCAGGTCAGGAAGAAAAAAAGAATATAGTTGTAGCTGAAAAAAGCCAGAGTTGTCGCCCATACCATTGGTTGTTTCATGTAATAGCCGAGTGAAGGCGTAGCCCGGCCATCATCAGATAAAATAACGTCCTCATGATTTTCAAAATCAATGCGTTCTTCCGGCGCCAGGCGTTTACTCATTGTTGGCTTATCGCTAACGATAAAGTACCACAGCAATACCCAGACCAGGCCAAATAAGAAAATAATGCCAAATGCGGGGCGCCAGCCTAAGGATAACGCCAACAGGCCCACTATCGGCCCGGACACCGCGCCGCCGAGCGGGGAACCAGCGCTAAAAATTCCGATCGCCGTGGCAGACTCCTTTCGGGAAATCCAGTTATTGATGATTTTATTTCCGGCAGCGCTGACCGGTCCTTCAGCCATACCGAAAAGAACGCGCACGATAAGCATTGTCCACAATCCGGTGACCAAACCAGTTAAGCCACAAAATACAGACCATAGTAACGCTGCGATGAGAAAAACGGTTTTTGGCCCAACTTTATCGCTGGCCCAGCCACCAATAAAATTAAACAGGGCGTATCCGATAAAAAATGCGCTGAAGATCATTCCCATCTCCGCGGCGTTAAATCCTAACTCCTTTTCGATCAAGGGGGCAGTTATCGACAATGCTGAACGATCCATATAGTTGAGCATGTAAACTATAAATAGAAGAAAAACGATAAGCCATCCCATTGTTTTTCTTTTCATGATTAATCCTCTTATTGTGGTCTAGCGGCCTGACCACAATATTTTAAGGTTATTTTCAAATCACCTCTCTTGTGGTTAGAACGTGATCAATATAACAAAATTTATCGCAGAGGATTTTTATCCATCGCAAGCGTGATGGATAAAATTATTTAAAATCAGACAATTACTTGAAAATTCAATCGGGGCTATCGTTTTCCCCTAATCCACGCCCCGGTAACGTTTGACATGCGGCGTTAACGGAAGGTGGCGCTGTCTGTGGGTATTTTTCATCGGGCGTAATATAAACCTGACTCGTGGCGACATAGCCATCATTAAAAGTGGCTTCGATATAGGTAGCTTCCCAACCTGTCTTCGGTTCATTTAACGTAATACTGATCTTATTGTTGGCGGGAATATCTATTGTAAGCGGCTGATAGCGGATGCCACAGGCATAACGGAAATCACGCGCATTTGGATTGTTGGCTGTCCAGCGAACGACTTTTACCGGCGCTTCTGAGAAATAGACCGTAAGAAGATGGTGGTGAATAAGGCCGATCAACTGTGGTAATGTTTTTTTACTTTGAAACCTATTAATAAAAGGAACGAGGCTTTCTTCAGCGAACTGGTTAATTGAGTAGTGGTTCATATTAGGCACTATACGTAATGATTTTACGCCAGGAAGTTTGCTATAATAAAAGCGAGTATTGTCTGGTACGAAAAAATCGTCGCCGCTTGCATTAATAATATATTTCGGTATTGCAAGGCGGGGTTGATAAATAGTGTTGAGATATCTTAGCGGATCTATTATTTGCCTTAGCTGGGTAAATGTGGGGGATTTTATTTTCTCATCTATGCCTTGCTGGTAGTAGGGGTAGAATGTAATGGGCCAATTTCCACCGTATGATTGATAAATATGCTCAAGTGAAGCATCAATATCAAGTAGATCAATGGCGAAGGGAACAATTGCTTCAACATCAGGATCGGCAATAGCTGACAACCAGGTGGTCCACCCACGCTTTGAAATACCTGTAATGATAAAGGAATTTATATTCCATTGCGTTAACTCCTTTTTTGCTAATCTCATCGCTTGCGATATGGCAGTGACCATAGGAATATTTAAAGGCATTAACTCACGTTTCTCCGGCGCTTCCATAAATAATGCCCAGCTTCGGGAAACGCTTTCGTCCTCTTTCAATGGTTTTTTGTCATCCTGAAAGGTTAAATATTGGTTAGGTATATCACTCACTGATATTACGATGGTATTCGTATCACGGGCGATGCTTGCCAGTGTTTCCTGGGGGAAATCACCAGGTTTACCAGTGATTTGTACGCCTTTATCATAATTAATTCCGTTGTTTACAACCACCAAAGCATGGTGCTCTTTTGCCGTTTCAGGGATATAAATATCAACGTTATGTCGCCATTGCGCAGGGGTTACCATGTCATCTGGCGACCAGTGTTGCGATAATAATTCATAGTGTCTGACTACCACCTGTGCTAATGGAGCTATATTAATCAAGGTATATTTTAGCGGTGTGCCTGAAATCTGCTCCCGGTAGTCGTGGAGAACATGAGACAAATCACACTCCGGGCTGTTTCGACAAAAGAAGATGTTGTTATGAAGTAGTGTATAAACTTTTGTAGAAATGAAAAACAGTACGATAACAACGAGATATATTTTTTTCATGCTTTCCCCGCGCGTTACAAGGGCAAATGCCAACCAGCATAATTTCCATAAATACCTCCTAAACATTCAATATAAGTACAATACTTTTGATAAATAACGGAAGAAGGGAGTAATAATATTTGTGACGTTGTCACATTATTCTGTTTCTGGTTTCACTATTAGCACTGAACTTTTTGAAAGGTAAATCATTGCCGTCACCAGACCAATAATGGCGACAGAGATAGCTATACCGATCCAGACGCCATACAGAGCATAACCCAGGACAAATCCGCCCAATACGGGGGATATAAAATCAGCGATTGCGATTAATGCCTGTGCCGTTCCGATGACGATACCTTGTCGGGCAGGCGATACATGGACGGACAAGGCGGCAAGATAAGTGGGTTTGGCTAGCGCATCAGCGATGCTAATACAAACGATAGCAAAAATAAGCACTGGTATGGTCGTGGCGATACCCGCAGTGAGAAATCCAGTACAAAGAAGGGCGAAGATGAGGATAATTAGCTTTCGCTCCGAAAAATATTGGCTCACCCAACCTAACAGAAATAGCTGAACGAAAATATTAATAACCCCGTCCGCCATTAACAGGTAGCTTAACGCTTTTGGCCCAAAGGGAAGCCCATTCCAGATGAAGGTGTCAGAAAGAAAAACAGGTAATTGTGAAGAGTACATGCCATAGGCGAAGAAATGACAAAGCATTACGATGATTAAGACGCGAAGGACTGGCATCTTTAAAATAGCGCGGGCAGAGAACGCCGCTATTTTATCTGTGGTACGTGATGTTGTGGAAGGGTCTTTTAACCCCCAAATCGCGACCAGGGCAGACCCAAGGACAAGTATAAAGGCGGCGTAGATCGGCGCGCTCAGACTGATACGCGATAGCCACCCTGAAACGCCTGCCCCGACAATACCGCCTAAACCAATACAGCCTGTGAGGATACCGATTGCCTGGCGCCGATTTCTGACGTGCGTACAATCGGCAATATAGGCTGCGGCGGCTGACAAATTCCCGGCACTAATGCCAAAAAGCGTGCGGGCGAGCAGGATAAACAGGATACATTGCGCGTTGGCGAGTAATAGTAGACTTATCGCCGCAATAGCCAGCGTGACAATCAGTATTCGCTTGCGGCCAACGCGATCGGAAAGGTGGCCAATCAGGGGCGCCGCACAAAATTGGCTAAAAGCCTCAGTGGCGATGATGATTCCAATGATAAGCGGCGAACCGCCCATCTCGCGGATATAAAAAGGCAGTACCGACATTACAGCCGCTGTACTGGCGGCGTAAAGGCCGACAAGCAGGAAAACAGGCAAAATACGCCGCTTGTTGAGCGGGGTAATAGTTTCGCTGTCGGTGTTCTCATAGACATTAGTATTCATCTTTAATCCCTATGGCAAAACGAGAGAGATAATTTTCAATATCGTTGCTCTGTTTGCCGTGAAAGAATGCGCCGACATAGCCATCGGGTCGGATCAGCACGCATTGACCCGGGGCCAGATGATAGGACTCCCGGAAGTGCCCCAGGGTATCGATGAGCTCGTCCTGCTCGCCAATGTGATGAATACGCAGTCCTCGCCGCGCATCGATGACCTTACCGTGGGTTTCGTAGGCCAACAGATTCCAGTCCGGACCTTGTAGTAACTGAAATAATCGTAATGATTGGCCGCCGGCGCCCAAAAGAGGTGCATCCGGAGCTCTTTCTCCCGCTTGTAACCCATGCTGACGTTCGGGCAACGTGTGGGCTAAGGGGGAGTTGGTATACTGGATGTCAAGTTGTTGAACGTCGCGTTCTCGTTTGATGCCACCCTGTTTTTGAGAGTCAAGTAATCGGGTAGAAAGGTGGAGCAGTGATTCGGCTACCGGGCGGCGTTCCTGTTCATAGCTATCGAGAAGCTCTTCTCCTGCGCCCCGCAGCGAGGCTGCCATTTTCCATCCCAGGTTATAGGCATCCTGGATGCTGGTATTTAACCCTTGCCCACCCGTCGGCGGATGCACATGAGCGGCATCACCGGCTAAAAATACCTTACCCACACGGTAATGTTCCGCTATGCGCGCATTCATCTGGTACTTCGATACCCAGGGAATCGAATGGATGCGAACATCCGTCCGCCCGATTCGTTCAGTAAGAAAAGCCGTGAGCACGTCGGCTGAGAAATTCTGCGAGTCGTCCGGGGTCAACAATGCCTGGATTTGAAAGAGCTGCGTGCCGGCGAGAGGGCAAATCGTTATCATCCGCGCCATATCGCCATCGTTAAAATGGTGCCATACATCCCGGTTTAGACCGGAAAGCGAAGCGTCAGCCACAAGCGCATGGATTCCCAGCGTACGACCGGGGAAGTTAACGCCTAATTTCTTTCTGACAAAGCTTCCGCCGCCATCCGCGCCTATCAAATAATGCGCGATGATGACCTCTTCTCCAGCCGGCCCGGCAACATACGCGGTGACCGTGCGTGGGGTTTGCGCAAAATGTCGTAACTCGCAGCCGAACTCCACCCGATGTCCCCATGCTTTTAATTGCTCCCGCATAATCGTTTCTGTCACGTTCTGTGGAACCATCAATGGCAGATGGTAGGGTTCGGCGTGGGTCGGTTTTGTATGATGCGCAATATCTGAATCTACGTAGCTTCCGTCATGACGGTAGGTTCGTAATCGGGGATAGAGCCCGCCGGCGGCGACCACTTTATTGAGTATCCCAAGATCCTCGAAGATTTCTTGCGTTCGCGGCTGAATACCTTTACCGCGGGAGCCGATAAAAGGCGTCGTTCTTTTCTCAATCAGGCGAAATGAGACCCCGTGACGCGCCAGTTCGATGGCTAAAGTAAGCCCGGTAACGCCAGCGCCGCAGATCAGTACATCTGTAGTGGTGTATCTTGTCATCGTCTCTCCGATATGTGTATTATGCACATAAGAGGAGACATGCTATGTCAGAAAATAAAAATGTGCAAGATACACATATTTCCGAGCAAATGAAGGCGCTTCACGGTGCGTTGATTCGCGTGGTGAGCGCGCTTAACCGGCCTCGTAATGATGAGAAATTAATTGCAGAGGCGGGGATACAACTCGATCGCGCGCTATTTTCGATCCTTATTAGTATCGAACGTTTAGGGCCGATTGGCGTTGTTGAGTTAGCCGAACGTGCCGGTCGTGATTATACGACGGTAAGCCGACAGGTTGCCAAACTGGAGAAGTTGGGATTGATAATACGGCAGCATAATGCCATCGATCGTCGTATACGCGAGGCCGTTATCTCCCGTACAGGAAAGGCGATGACGGAGCGTATAGACGCTGCGCGAGAGCAAATGGGCAACGTTGTTTTTAAAGACTGGCCTCAGGATGAACTTGATGTCTTTGTTCGGCTAATGCAAAAGTTTGCCGATGCAATGGATAGCGATGCTTCAATGCCGGAATAAGCAAAAGAAAAGGGCGGTCAAATCCGATCGTCCAGCTTAATATCGGTATCTGACATTGATTAAATAGCCAGCAAAGTAAATATAATAACAACATTTATTGAGTTAATTTTCACCCTTTGAAAGGCCAACGTATACTGCAGAATACGGCTATATAACAATCGCCGTATCAATGGTTTTTCAAAGGGTAAATATATGCTTACCGAAAAATATGATTTTCGCATTACCGATCAGATGACTATCCCACTCAGACCTCATTGGATAGCCAATGATTCATACAGGGAAAAGTGTAAAATGCTTGTCCTCAACCGGAGTAAAGGGGAAATTCATAAGGTAGACTTTAGTAAATTAACAGATTATATCAAAGAAGGTGATGTAATCTGTTTTAACGACAGTACTATAATAAACCATATGTTTATCTGTAAAACAAGACAGAATAGGTTAATTAAAATTGTTTTAGAGGGATTTTTACCAAATAATAGAATAATTATTTCCGGACTTTTAAAAGAAAGGCTTAACGCGAATGATGTTTTCTATTTGGTTGATAACCCTGAAATTTCCATTAAGGTAGAGCAAAAGTTTAGCGAGGAGAGCCAGTACCGGGCCGTTGTAGAAAATCATGAGACCTTAATTTGCTATTTAGCCAGTCATGGTGAGCGTCTTGATGAGTATGTGGATTCCAGCTTGTTTTATAAATATCCAGATGCTTACCGTTCCGTTTTTTCTAAAAAGTATGGTTCTTTGGAAATACCTTCTGCCGGCATTCATTTTACCTGGGATCTTATCCAAAGAATCAAAGATAAAGGTGGGTTAATATCTTTTATTACTTTACATGTTGCATCAACAGAAATGTTGTCCAACAGAAAAATACAAACAAAATGTGTAGAGGAAGTGACTATCAACGAAGAATACTACGAGGTTCCGCAAGCAACAGCGGATATCATTAATACTGCGAAGCAAAATGGCGGACGTATTTTTGCCGTAGGAACTACCGTTACACGATGCCTGGAATCCGCGTATTCGAGGGAGCACAATTGCCTCAAAGCAAGTTCTGGCTGGACTGCGCTTTATATACATCCAGGTTATCAACTGAAAGTGGTTGACTGCCTGCTAACGAACTTACATCAGCCAAAAACGACGCATATGGTGTTAACCGGTCAGTTTGCTGGGGTTGATCTACTCATGAAGGCCTATGCCTCAGAAGATATCCAGTCATGTCAGTTCGATATGTTTGGTGATTGCATGTTAATCATACAGGATGAAGGGCAGGGGTGAATAAAATAAAACCGGTACATATAATGCTACCGGTTTTGCCGAGAATAAACATCAGGGGATTCGGGCAATAACCTTTATTTCAAAATCAAAGCCGGCCAGCCAGCTAACGCCAACAGCGGTCCAGTTAGGATAAGGGGGATGGGCAAATATCTCCTGTTTCACCGCCATCACGTCGTTAAGTTGTTGCTCTGGATCGGTATGGAAGGTGGTGACATCCACTATGTCATCGAATGTGCATCCTGCTGCAGTCAGTGTTGCTTTCAGGTTTTCAAAAGCAAGCCTCACTTGTTTTTGAAAATCAGGCTCCGGCGTGCCGTCTGTGTGACTGCCTACCTGGCCTGAAACAAACAGTAAATCACCAGAACGGATGGCTGCGGAATACCCATGTTCCTCATACAGAGAATGGCGGTCAGCAGGAAAAACCGCGATACGTTGCGTCATAATGTTATCCTCAGATAGCGTAAACACTTCGGGCGGGAATAAAATGAATGTCACATACACAACGTAGGTCATAGTTTCATATACGTGGCATATGTCAAGGTGCCGTCACATAAAAGAACTGAGCCTGTTTGTCGTATCGCTTGACGGGAAAGAGAGCATTTCCTGAGTGATTAGCTTCTGTGTCGTGTCATTTTGTAGACGGCATCATTTTCACGCTTTCCAACACCAATGACAGTTACCGTGATAATTTCATCTTCGACGCTGTACACCAGTCTGTATCCTGCACCACGCAGCTTAATTTTGTACTGATCCTTTCTTCCATGTAATTGAGAAGCCGGAACCCGAGGGTTTTCAAGCCGTTCCCTTAGCTTTTTTTTAAACTGTTCCTGTATGGTATGACCCAGTTTTTTCCACTCTTTTAGTGCTGATTCGTTAAATGCCAGCTTATAAGTCATCAATGTTGACCTCAATGACGCGTTCATTCGCACGCTCATCGATAATACGACCGAGTTCTTCATCCTCAAGAATATCCATAAGATGAGCATAAAGTGCCGGAGGCACACAGTAGAAAGCCGGTTCATTACGGTTAAGAATGGCAACTGGAGCGCCATCTCCGGCATTGAAAGTTCCCATTGGATCACGTTTCAGTTCTGTAATGCTTGCTGCAGTAGTCGTTAAAATTTGAAATGCCATAATTTACCTCCTGGTTGATGACTAAATATAGCACCTTTAATAGTACTAATAAAAGCATCCTTCACGAAGGGGATTCAGCTCCAGCCCGGTCAGTGATGCGGGCAGCTGACGGTTTTTTCAAGGCTAAGTTCAGATGTCCAGAACCTAACATTCATCTGCATATTCATTACTGCGTCCACTGAAGAAATCACACAGATCCGGAATTCCTTTACCTGGTGCAACTGAAACGTCAGGGCGTTGCATTCCATACGTTC
Source organism: Salmonella sp. SJTUF15570 (assembly GCF_043357055.1). NCBI lineage: Bacteria > Pseudomonadati > Pseudomonadota > Gammaproteobacteria > Enterobacterales > Enterobacteriaceae > Salmonella > Salmonella sp. SJTUF15570. The sequence goes on from NZ_JBEUKJ010000005.1 coordinate 218,400, forward strand.
TTGGATAGAGCTGGAATTAAGCAGATTGCCTGGAAGTTCAGATCAGACATCGCACGTTCCAAACAGGAGATGCCAAAACACGGATTCAGGTAGCTCTGAATGAATGAAGCTAATGGCTAAATTCTTGTGCATTAATAGAACGTGAAAATTCATTAACTAATTAATTTAAAACGTCTTTTTCTGAGTTACTACATGCTGATAAAAAATAGTTAAAAGCTTTTTTGTGAACTCAGACTCAAATTTCAACGACTCTGGTTGCGTTAATCGCGTGGTCGGGAGTAACTTTTAGACAAGTTGAACATAGTTGTATATAGACAAGCATACCTGTCATCAGTTTAAATCCTTAAACATTGACAGCCATTATGAGGCCAAGTGTTATGTCTTTGAATTCCAGACTCGAACCCGAACTCATTCTCCTGAATGAAGCCCCCCCTGGACAGAAATATCCTTTTCAATTCTGTCAGTAACTTATTGCTTTCAAAGAACTATGTAGAAAAGAGTTATCCGGAGGCATTGATCGCCCGGGAAGAAAATCACCCCACAGCAATGCAGTTGGAAAAAATGGGGGTTGCGATCCCTCATGTCGATGTTGAGCATGTCCGTGAAGAAAAACTGGTTGTGGTCACCTGTCCTGAAGGTATCGAATTCAATCAGGCTGAAGATCCCGACTCCACCATGAAAGTGAATGTCATTTTCTTTTTACTGCTGAAGGAAAAAGATGCGCATCTTGAATTTCTGATGAAGCTAATTTCGCTTTTTCAGCGCAGCAATGAAATGGACCAAATTCTTTGGGCGAAATCAAAGGATGACGTTATGGAACTTCTGGCAAAGAATCTTTATTAAAAATTCTAAGCTTGAGTTTTTTATTACCCCATTACCCTAATTAATATCTGGAGTCTGAAATGAACAAAAAAATTATCTTCGCTTGTACTAGTGGTATTGCGACTTCTGCGGTAGCAACTGAAAAAGTAGTTCAGTTCTGCAAAACTCAAGGGATTAACGTTGAGCCAATACAGTCGAATATTGGCACAATTGGTAAACAGGATGGCATGGCCGATTTAATTATCGTGACATCGGCGGTTAAAACAGAACTGAAGACGCCCGTTCTTAATGGCCTTCCTCTGCTGACAGGATTTGGCGAAGAAGAGTTGCTGGAAAAAATCGTAGCCATCCTGAAAAAATAAAGGTGAGCATGATGGATAAAGTATTTTCCGCCGTCCAGTATATTCTGGGGCTCGGTCCGACGGTCATGTTGCCGATAATTATATTTATCATGGCAATGTGTCTTCAGACCGGTTTTAGCCGGGCAATACGCTCGGCGCTGACCATCGGCATGGGTTTCATCGGTATCTTCCTGGTTTTTGGCTTACTGGTCGACAGTCTGGGGCCAGCAGCCAAAGAAATGGTCAACCACACTGGAATCGATTTACCGGTTGTAGACCTGGGTTGGACTCCACTGGCAGCTATTGCATGGGCTTCTCAGATCGCGCCGTTTGTTGTACCTATGACGATTGGTATTAACGTTTTGATGCTGACGTTGAACTGGACCAAGACGGTTGATATTGATGTCTGGAACTTCTGGCATTTCTCGATGGTTGGCGCCATGGTTTACGGGGTAACCGGTAATTTCTTCTTTGGCCTGCTGATTGCCGGTGCCACAGCAGCAATTACGTTTGTGATGGCTGACTGGTGTGCCCCGATGATTCAGAAATATTTCAATCTACCGGGAATTTCCCTGCCAACTTTATCATCGGTTATTTTCTTCCCGATCGGTGTGTTAGGTAATATGGTGCTTGATAAAGTACCGGGCATCAACAAACTGAATGCCGATCCAGATCAGATCCAGAAACGTTTTGGTGTCTTTGGCGAGCCGATGATGTTAGGGGTCATTCTGGGAGCAGGGATTGGCCTGCTGGCAGAATACGATTTCAAAGGCGTCCTTAACCTGGCGATGAGTCTGGGGGCCGTGATGTTGATTATGCCCCGCATGGTTAAGTTACTGATGGAAGGTCTATTGCCTCTGTCAGACGCCGTGCGTAGCTTCCTTAAGAAGCGTTACCCTGATCGTCACGATTTGTATATCGGCCTGGACATCGCCGTTGCGGTTGGGCATCCGTCCGTACTGTCCACAGCACTCCTGCTGATCCCGGTCGCTGTATTGCTATCCGTGGTTCTGCCGGGTAACCGCTTGCTGCCACTGGGTGACCTGGCGAACATCTGGGTACCGATTTCCATGGTAGTGCTGGCCTGTCGTGGCAATATTGTCAGAGCATTTATCATTGGTATTCCATGCCTGGCAGTGAATTTGTATGTGGCTTCAGCAGCAGCGCCGATACTGACGAAAATTGCCCGGGATATGAATTTCCCAGTGAAAACAGGCGGTGAAATTTCTAGCCTGCTGGACGGTGGTAACCCGTATCGTTTCTGGGCAGTCAAAATCTTTGAAGGAAATACCATTGCCCTGGTGCTTATTCCCGTCATCTTCCTGTTGTGCCTGTGGCTATATCGTGTCACCAAAAAACAGCTAAAAGCAGACGAGATAGCAGAAAATGAAGCAATCTCGACTGATATTCCGGTAGCAAAATAAGCCTGTCTATTCAGAAGCAGAAAGTTCTGCTTCTGAATCAAACAAACGTTGTCCCTTGCAAAAAAAAGGGGAGAGTGATGTATACGATCGGGATCGATATTGGCACGACCAATTGTAAGGTGTGTTTGTTCGAAATTCCTTCTCTGGAATTAATTAATCAGTACAGATTTGAGACGCCCAAAATTGAAGACGGAGAAAATACTGATTTTAATGTTCGCCTCATCTGGGAAGGCGTTCTTTATGGCCTCAAAACAATAACCAATAATCTGGGTGATGCAGAGCAAATTCGTGCAGTAGCGGTCGCCAGTGTTGGCGAAGCCGGTGTCCTGCTTGATAATAATGATGATGTTGTGGGCCCGGCACTGACCTGGTATGACACCCGTCCGAAACAGCAGTTGGAAAACATTATTTCTGCCATGGATATAGAGCATATCTATGAAATTACAGGTATCCCTGCGCATTCGAATTACAGCATCAACAAAATTAAGTGGTTGCAGGATAATATCAGCAGTGTCCACGAAGGCTGGAAATGGTTATGTCTGGCGGAATATATTGCCTTCAAATTATCCGGCGTGAAACGCTCGGAATATTCCCTGGCATCACGGACGATGGCATTAAACATCACTGATATGAACTGGGATGAGCAGCTCATTCATGCGGCTGAACTTTCTCCTTCTTTATTCAGTCCGTTGGTCCAGGCCGGGGTGGCGATTGGTACCGTCACATCTGATGTTTCTGAACTGACTGGATTGACTACGCATACCCATGTCGCCATCGCAGGGCATGATCATATGTGCGGTTCCGTAGCGGTGGGACTGACCCGTGAAGATCAGATCCTTAATTCAACAGGAACGACGGAGGGATTACTGGTGGTGACCGAATCGGTCAATAACTCCGGACGTTTTTTCCGCGCCAGAGTGTCTAATGGTGTGCATGTGCTTCCGGGGCTTCATTCCCTTTATGCCTCACTGCCTTCTGCCGGGTATGCCATTGAATGGTTCAGAAACCTTTTTGAATTGGATATGTCCGCATTCCTGAGAATGGTGGATACCCTGCGTAACGAGCAGGATATGGCTGTGGCCAGTGCGCTTGACGGTATCTTTATACCCCATCTGCGGGGCAGCGGTCCCCCGGACAGAAATACCTGGTCCCGGGCATTAATTTACGGTCTTGATGATAAATCCCGACCGCAGGATGTTTTGCGCTTTGTGTTCCAGGGATTGTGTTTTGAACTTCGCAATCTGCTGGATTTATACGAAACGCTGACAGGGAATAATTACCCTGTAGTGAATGTGATTGGCGCTGCCTGCAAAAACCCATACTGGTTACAGCTTAAGGCCAATATTCTTAACCGGGAAATCGTGGCATGTAATGTCAATGAGGCCGTGAGCAAAGGGGCCGCCATGCTGGCTGCGAAAGCTGTCGGTGTGGAAGTGGAGTGCCTGCCCGGAACAAGTGAAGAACAGACCCGACGCTACCTGCCGGAGAGTGATGCCGTGACTCACTATCAGGCAATTTACACTCAGGTCTACAAACCGCTTTATGAATCCAAGATGCGTACTGAGCGTCTCTGCAATGGAGTTAACTAATGAAAGCCAGTGTTTACTACAGTAAAAATGATATCCGCTATGAAGATGTTGAGGAGCCAGAAATTGGCGACGGGGACATGCTCATCAAAATGCACTCCTGTGGCTTGTGCGGTACTGACATTCATAAAGCGCAGCACCAGACGGTGACCGGTCCGATTATCCTCGGTCATGAAGTATCGGGAGAAGTGGTGAAAGTTGGCAAGGATGTTACACGCTACCGGGTTGGCGAACGTGTAGTGACTGCCATTCATGTTCCCTGCTTTAACTGCCATTACTGTGACAGGGGGTTCTTCACTCTGTGTGATCAGTTCAAGAAAACGAATCTGGAACCCGGTGGGTTTAGTGAGTTTATTCGTATCCCGCGCCAGCATGTTGAACATCTGACGCATCGTATTATCGACAGTCTTGACTGGGACCGGGCAGCAATGATTGAGCCTGTTGCCTGCTGCTTACATGGTCTGAAATCTTCCAACATTCATCCAAAAGATACGGTGCTGGTTCTGGGCTCCGGGACCATTGGGCTGGTCAGCGCTCAGCTGGCGGCGCTGAAAGGTGCCTCGACCGTGATTGTTTCTGACCTTTCCCGGTTCAAGCGTGAACTGGCACTGAAGGTGGGAGTAACCCACGCGATCGACCCGGCAAAAGAAGATATTGAAACCCGCGTGGCAGAAATCACCCAGGGTAAAGGTCCGGATGTCGTCATCATCGCCGCCGGGGTCTCGTCACTGGTTTCTCAGGCCGTGAACGTTGTACGTCGCGGGGGAAGAATCGTTGTGTTCTCACCATTTGATAAGAATCCTGTCGTAGAAATTGATGCTGGCAGGTTGTTCCGCGACGAAATTTCAATCGTTGGCACTTATTCACTGACGCCATATGACATGAAGGAAGCGATTGAGATTGTGGAAAAAGACAAAATCAATACGAAGGACATGATCACTCATACCTGGCCACTGTCCCGTATTGCTGAAGCAATTGATTTTGCTTCCAATCCGGATAATGACGTACTGAAAGTCATTATCAAAGCTGACGAATGACGGATGTGCCTCTGTATGCCTGTGCAGGGGCTCTCATCTCAACAGAATGTAAAGGTTAACGTATGGTTTTAAGTGTGTGAGCTGAAACTGTGAAGTAGGTCATATAGTTAATTTTTTAAAAACGCTGTACTATCAGGAGTTGTTCATACTTGTATACAGATGATCTAAACACGGGAGAAGCATCACATGAGTACCATACTGCAGGATTCTGAAGTTCCATTATATATGCAGGTTTCAGAATGGGTTCGCGGAAAAATTTATAAAGGTGAGCTGGGTAAAGGGGACAGGATCCCGTCTGAAAATCAGATCATGGAAATCCTACAGGTCAGCCGGGGCACGGTAAAGAAAGGTGTCACCATGCTGGTAAATGAGGGGTTACTGGTTCAGGTGCAGGGAAAGGGAACCTTTGTTAAAAAGGAAAATATCTCCTACTCACTTGGCGAAGGGTTGCTATCTTTCGCTGAATCGCTTGAAAGCCAGCACTTATCTTTTACGACTGAGGTTATTGATGCTTACATAGAGAAGGCGTCAAAAGGGGTAGCTGCAAAGTTACAGATAGAACCTGGAACACCCATTTTTTATCTTAAGCGTATCCGGAGTGTGGATGGGGAAAGGGTTATGTTAATTGAAAACAGAATCAATATTTCGCTGTGCCCGGGAATAACTGAAGTTGATTTCAATAAGCACAACCTGTTTCAGACTGTCGAAGCCATGACGGGACGAAAAATTGAATATTCGGAAAGCCGCTACGCTGCAAAAATTGTGGGCAGCGAACGAGGACACTATCTGGAAGTTAATGAAGAAGCGCCAGTGCTTCATCTGGAACAACTGGTATTCCTCGATAATCACATGCCATTTGATTTCGGTAATGTCTGGCTGAAATCAGATAAATATTATTTAGGTACTGTACTTCAACGAAGAAAGAGGTAAATCTTATGCCATTAGTAAACGGTAATATTCTGCTTGATCGCATTCGTGAAAAACGTGTTCTGGCAGGTGCATTCAATACCACTAATCTGGAAACAACCATTTCTATCCTGGACGCAATTGAGCGTTCAGGATTGCCTAACTTTATTCAGATTGCACCAACAAACGCAAAATTGTCAGGTTATGATTATATCTATGAAATCGTACGGAAACGCGCTGCGACCATGGATGTGCCAGTCAGTCTTCACCTTGACCATGGTAAAGAGCTGGATGATGTTAAGCGGGCTGTTCGTGCCGGCTTCACATCCGTGATGATTGATGGTGCAGAGTTGCCGTATGAAGAAAATATTGCGTTTACTAAAGAGGCTGTAGATTTCTGTAAATCGTTTGGCGTACCTGTAGAAGCGGAACTTGGCGCGATTCTGGGTAAAGAAGATGACCACGTCAGCGAAGCGGACTGTAAGACGGATGTTAATCAGGTTCGTCGTTTTGTGGAAGAGACCGGATGCAGCATGCTGGCGGTCTCCGTCGGAAACGTTCACGGACTGGAAGATATCCCGCGTATTGATATCCCTTTATTACAGGAGATTGCCAAAGTATGTCCGTGCCCGCTGGTTATTCATGGAGGATCCGGGATCGATGAAGCTATCATCCGTAGTTTTGTGAAATATAATGTTGTTAAGCTTAATATTGCCAGTGATCTGCGTAAGGCATTTATTACCACTGTTGGGCAAGCCTGGACGAAAAATAACAACGAAGCGAATCTGGCAAAAGTAATGTCGGGAGCGAAAGAAGCTGTGGAAGCAGATGTCTACAGTAAAATTCTGATGATGAACAAGGCATCCTGACACTTTTTCTTTTAATTCAGCAAGTAGAGTTGGATGTAAAAATGATTCGAGAAAATATTCGTGTTGTAAACAGCACGGGCCTGCACGCACGTCCTGCTGCCACATTTATTAAAACACTAAAAAAATATGAGTCTTCTGTTACGCTTATTAATAATGGTAAAGAAACCGTTATTAAAGGTCTGATGAGTGTATTAGGAGCCGGAGTAAAAGGAAAGTCCAGTATTGAAATCATCTGCGAGGGTCCTGACGAACAAATTCTGATGGATGAAATAAAAGAATTATTTGCCAGTGGCTTTGGCGAAAAAGAAGAATAAACCCCTTTATTTCCGGGAAAATTTATATCCCTGACTGGTCTCAATTTATCCCTGAAAGGGAGGTAATGCTGTGGCTCAAAAATATTTACAACGGATTTTACTTGTCAATGATGACGGTATTGATGCGCCGGGAATTAAATTGCTTGAACGTGTGGCAAAACAACTTGCTGATGAAGTCTGGGTAGTAGCACCTGCAACTGATAAAAGCGGCGTGGCTAACTCTGTCAGCCTCAGGGAGCCTGTCCGGGTGGAACAACGAGCGGAGCGCCGGTATGCCGTGCATGGTACTCCGGCTGATTGTGTCACGATGGCAGTTCGGCAGTTGATGAAGGAATGTCCTCCGCAGCTGATATTGTCAGGGATTAACAATGGTTCCAATATCGGTTTTGAGACAGTTCTTTCCGGGACGGTCGGGGCGGCAATTACTGGCCTCTTGCTCGGTGTTCCGTCGGTTGCATTAAGTCAGGACAAACGACCTGAGGATGCTGTGAACTGGCGAACCGCAGAAGCATTTTGTCTGCCCGTACTGGATACGTTAATAAGCCGGGGATTGTCTACTGACTGTTGCCTGAGTATTAATTTCCCTGATCTGCCAATGGAAGAAATCAAGGGAATTAAAGCCACGCGCCAGGGTATCGGCAAGGTGAAAGGATTACAGGTTCTTCCCACAACAGATCCACACGGAGAAAATTATTACTGGATCCGCGTGGAACATGGGGTCACCGAGTTTCCTGAACATAGTGAGGCCGGTGCGGTTTCAGAAGGATATGTGTCTGTGACGCCTTTAATGTTTGAGAGAACAGCCATGGAAAGCTGGCATCAGCTGTCCATGGATCTGAATTCAACGCAGTAGTCCCTGGTATGGCCGGTACGTTTGTCGTTGTCGCCCTTTAGGGGGCGACATTTACTCAAACTCGTGTGTTTAACCTGATACAGAAGCGAGATCACGATGAAGGCACTGAATTTGTATGGTGTACAGGATGTCCGCTATGAAGACGTGCGGAAACCTGAAATTGAAAAAGAAAATGATGTTCTGATTAAAGTAAATACAGCGGGTATATGTGGGTCTGATATATCTCGTTTCGGGAAAATAGGATCATATAATCCCGGTCTGACATGGGGGCATGAGTTTTCCGGTATCGTGGAGAGCACGGGGAGGGGGGTTACATCGGTCAGCAAAGGCGACCGCGTTACGGCCTGTAACTGCTTTCCATGCTTCCATTGCGACTACTGTAAATTTATTGAGCCATCCAGTGTGGTTGTGCATGGCATGCGGCAAGTTGATATCAAGCCGGGTAGCAGTGTGGCCATTGTCGGGTGCGGGACTATCGGCTTACTTGCCGTTCAATGGGCAAAAATCTGCGGTGCGGGGGACGTGTTCGCATTTGATACCGACGAAGCTAAACTCGCGGTCGCGACGAAAACAGGGGCAACGGAAACTTTCTGCGTCAAAGATGAAAACTATTTATCCCGGTTCCATGAAATCACCTATGACAAAGGTGTCGATATCGTTTTTGAATCATCTGGTAATGCTGCTGGGATTAGCTCATCGCTGCTTCTGGCGGCAAAAGGCGGCGCGGTAGTACTGCTGGGCATACCTTATGGGGACGTTGCTTTACCCCGGCTGAATTTTGAAAAAATTGTGCGTAATGAACTGAAAGTCATTGGTTCCTGGAACTCTATGTCTGCACCGTTTCCTGGAAAAGAATGGCAGACATCCATCCATTATCTCAGTTCTGGAAAGATTGATGTATCCCCATTGATTACCCGGCAGGTTCGGATGGAAGATGTTCCATCACTTTTGCCAGAGCTTTACAACCGAAAATCGTTTTTCGTTAAGGTCCTGATCAACGTTGAAGCGTTATCCTGAGGAACGTGTGGAAGATTGCATTTCTCATCATCACTCTTGTTTTATATGGGAGTATCATGAAACCGCTGCATGAGCTTCTTATTCTGAATCATTTTTATTACTGCTTTCTTTTGGCGATTAAACTCAGAAAATGCAATCTTCCCTCGGTGAATGATATTCGTGAACCAGTTTGGTAAATTCAAGTGTGCGTCCGAGTCGTTTGTTGTCTACGATAGCCCCCTGGCCGATTTCCAGGAGCCGATCACAGGTGGAGTAGGGAAGAACAGCGTCATTAAGGCGGAGTTCTTTAAGACCATCCGGGTAGTGCCAGACCTCGATATACTTCCCGATAGCCCTGCGGCTTAACTCATCATGTACCAAAGACTGATTCAGCCTCACCAAAGCGGAGGTGCATTTCGGCGCTCGTCCTTCAAACGCATTGCCAGAGGAAGCGATAAAATATGGTAAGTGATACTCTTGAACAGCGGATTTATGAACTGGTAAGAAGCCATGATGGAATTTACCTTTTTAAGAAAAAAGAACTGACACCGTCAACAGATTTGGATTCAGATCTGCGGTTGGAAGATGATGAAGCACTGGCATTGATGGATGATTTTTTTACGACATTCAATGTAGATAAAGGGAATTTCTCGATCACAACATACTATCCGCCAGAACCACCGCTAAAGCATTTGCTTAATCCGTTTCGCAAAAACTGACTGATTCACGCTGGGGGGCTGCTTTTCGCCTTCCGCTATTATGGTGCGCATAATGTATATTATGTTAAATACACCAGAACATTTAAAAGACATGTTAAGGCGGCTGGATTCGTGCATGTCAAAAAACTTCTGGCCCATAAGTTTGATCCCTTCCCTACCGTGACGCTGCGCGAATTCTGTTGATTTGCACCCGCTATCCTGCACACGATTTCACGCAGCACACGCCGCGCAGGCATAAAAAACCGGCCATTGTGACTGATTCGTCACTGTCAGTGTGTCAGTCCGGGATGAAATCGTCGCGCAGCGCATCAGCGAGCGCCCACGGCATTTCAGACGGAAAACTCTTTTCACGCGCTGCAGATAACACGGCATCGCCGTAGGACTCAACAGCCATTTCCGACAGTTCCCGTTTTAATGACGGGCTTTCCAGACGACGGGCAATTTTCCTGCGCTGCGCTGACATGGGCTAAAAAATCAATGGGAACCTCATTTCATGAGGTTTGATTATTCACTGTCTGCCAATGTCTTGCATTCACACTCGCCACCTACACTGGCGGCGGTCAAACATAATCGGCTCGTATTTTAGCGTCGCGCCTGGCATGACCTGCACATGCGTAACCGTATCGCCTGGCCTGTTTGTTTTTGTATACGCGCAGCCGAACATCCAAAAAGGTTGCGAAGAATTGGTAGCGATTTTACAAATGGCATGTCTTACCTCAATCACCCGGTAAAAGTCATATATCGATAGCAGTATGTTACTCCAGATGAAACAAGCAGCTCAGAAAGGGATATGTTCCAGCAGACAGGAATGTTATAAGGAGCTTCCCCCTTCGACACAAATAATGGTTGAGGACTGAGAACAGATGCAGCTGAATATGCTGGAAGCCATGAATATTTATGTCAATGTGGTAGAGCAAGGGAGCTTTATCCGCGCGGCGGAGGTGCTTGAACTGCACCGCCCTGCTGTTACCCGCGCTGTTCAGAATCTGGAACATGATCTGGGCGTTAAGCTCCTGCATCGCACAACACGACAGGTCAGTATGACGGATGAAGGGGAAGAGTTTTACCAGCGTTGCCTGTCGCTCTTAAGCGAGCTGGACGACGTCCGGCGATTATTTTCCAGCACGCAACCGCCGAAAGGCCGCCTGCGCCTTGACGTCCCTATTACGCTCGCCCGGGCAGTCATCATTCCGGCTCTTGGAGATTTTCAGAACCGATACCCGGATATTGAGATTGTACTTGGCACGTCCGATCGCAAGATTGATTTGATTGCCGAGCGTGTGGACTGCGTCATACGACTTGGTGAGCTTAATGACTCCAGTTTTGTTGCCAGACGTCTGGGTACGGCAGCCATGGTGACTTGTGCTGCGCCATCTTATCTTGCGAAGCATGGCACGCCGCACTCTATCGATGAGCTGATGAAGTCCCACCGGGCTGTAAATTTTTTCAGTAATCACAGCCTGCAGATAATGGAGTGGAAATTCACGGTTGATGGCAGTATCGCGTCAATAAAAATTCCCTCCAGCATCCTGGTAGACAATTCAGAAGCGTTTCTTTCATGCGGGCTGGCGGGGTTGGGTGTTCTACACGGATTGCGTCCGTCTCTTGCACCCTTTATTGCCAGTGGAGAGCTGACAGAGATCCTCACTGATTTCCCGCCCCCGCCAAAACCGGTTTCACTGCTTTACCCGGATCGTCGGTATCTGGCACCTAAAGTCCGCGTATTCATCGACTGGCTGTGCGAGGTTTTTGGTCCGGATGCACATCTCTGATAACGCTCTTTCGTGCATACCCGACCTGAAGATTGTTACTTTATCAGTAATTCTGTTTTAAAGATTGGATGGTTTTTCGTAACAATAAAGAGGTTTAAGATCTTCTTCAGATTAATTAACTACCACAGTCGCCTAAAAGGCTGGCTGAAAATTTGTTCGAAGGAGATCACGTCATGAAGTACAACCGTATCTGCCAGATCCTGGGTATCGAAAAACCTGTTATACAAGGCCCACTGTCCTGGCTTACCGATGCAAGACTGGTTGCAGCCGTAAGCAACGCCGGTGGTTTGGGTGTGCTTGGCCCAAATGCGGGCTTAACAGCGGAAACTGCTGTATCAACGCCTGAAGAAACAGCAGAAAAAATGCGTGAAGAAATTCGTAAAACCAAAAAACTTACCGAAAAACCATTCGGGGTGAACCTTATTCCAACCCCTGAAAACGACATCTGGACTCCGCCTATCCTACAGGTAATAAAGGAAGAGGGAGTAAAAGCTGTTGTTTATACCGGTTACGGAGAAGGAGCTATTATCACTTCGCTGTTTAATGAACTAAAAGAGTCGGGTATTGCAATTATTTACCGCGATATTAATCCGACACCTGAAAATACACGTTTAGCGGAAAAAGCCGGCGCCGACATTATTGTTGCAACAGGTTTTGATGAAGGTGGCACATTGCCTGGCACCGCGCTTGGCACCTTTTCGATCGTGCCGCTGATTGCGGACTCGGTGAAGAGTGTTCCCGTCATGGCTGCAGGCGGGATTACCGATAGCCGTACCGCCCGTGCTGCCCATGCGCTGGGAGCAGAGGGTGTCTTTGCTGGTTCGGTGTTTATTGGGACAGAAGAAAGCCGTGTGCCGCAGTCAGTAAAGGATAAAATCATTAATGCTAACGGCCTGGATTTGCTGCTTTTCCGTACCCTGCCAGATTACTACCGCTCACTTCCTGGCAAGCTGGCTGACAAGCTCGTGTCGATGGATAAAGCTGGTGCAAGCAATGAAGAACTGGCCCAGACGATGGGAGGTTTACGCGGGTTGCGTATCGGCATGCTGGAAGGTAATACAGATGAAGGATACATTGCGCTGGGCACGGGCATTGGAAATATCCGCAGCATCAAGAGCGTAGCTGAGGTCGTGAACGAGCTGGCTATTTGTTAAGGGCAGTACTGACTGCAAAAGCAATCGAACTTTGCGAAACGGCCTGGCGCGCAGCGGCCCTCTGACACAAGATGTGGTAGTGTTTTCAGACATTGAAACGCCATAGGCTGTATTCCTCCCCTACCCTGTGACTACCGGCTCACCACCGGACAAGCCGCTGTGCTTATCAGCAAAGCCGAAATGATTGTTTGAGTAACTTTACGACAATTGCTTCAAAAACTGACTTCCGCTACCAGACGGTATACACAGTATGACTATTTCTTTTTATATGCCCCATACAAAAGCGATACGGGTGTTTTTTCTAATATCTGGATTTCATTTTTATGTGCTTTATGTTCACTAAAAATATCTGCCAGACTTTTACCTCCAAAGGCCAGGCCAATTCCCGTTGCTGCTGCTGAAAGTAATGTCAATTGCGGCATGGCAAGTGAAGCTATACCTAACGTGGCTGTTCCTGCAAAAATTAATCCAGATGAGATCTTTTTTTTCTTTGAATTCTTAATGGCTGATTCATGCGACTTTCCATACTCTTCGACCACATTGATTAAATGTTTTGAAAAATTATCTGCCGCATCTTGCATTTGATCTGGTGTTTTTCCTTGCAAGTCATGCCTTGAGATTCTTAGTTCATGCCTTAAGGATTCCAGTTGACCTCTTTCTCTAATCTTTTTTAATTCCAGATCGGAAAGCGCAGTAAGGAATTTTACTTCCGCGGCTGAAAGGCCCATTGTAATCGCTTGCTCTTCAGAAGAAAGAGGATTTAATTTACCATAATCCTTGACCAACTGCTCCGTAGTCCATTCATGTAAAAACATATGGTTACTATAAATAACCGGATCAATGCCTAATAGTGTTGCCGATAATTGAGTTGATCGTTGTGCATAAATTGCACCTTCAACCTTACCCAGTAAGGTTGCTATAGCTGACGGCAGATCGTAATCCAGAAGATCTACCTCTCTTGTTGTAAAACTCTTTAAATCTGTATCGTAAACCCAGACTTCTTTTTCGATGTTATTGAAATTATTAAGCAATGTTTTTAATAATTCTTTATTTGTTAGGATCTTCTGGAATGTTTCTTCATTTCTCCCAAAGTGCTCAAGAAACGCTAAATAAGTAGCGTAATCCATTTTTCTATCTTTAAAAAAGAGCTGGCTTAGAAAAGCGGCAGATTGTTCATGATTGCGTTCTTTATCAAAATCCAGTAATTCAGGAACGATTAGAAAAATTGGATAATCATCATCAATAGTCATAAACGGGATGGCGCGAAATAGATTAGAAACATGTTCAAGTAATACCAACCTGCGCATGCGGACATAACTATTATCTGGTGGCAATGACAAAAATGAATGCAGTGAGCTAAGAGAAGGAAAATGTAATGGATCAACCATTATGATGCTATCAAAATAAATCCCCAAAGATCTAAGGTGATTAGATATGTTATAACCAAAGCGTTGAATCGGAAGTAATAATCGATAACTTTTAGACGCCCGCACTTCTGTTATAAGCGCCGCGGCGTGAGTATCCCAAAATTTATTTAGCAACACGATTAGGTTTGTAAGTTGATTATCTAACTCGGGAGAGCTAATTAGCTCCTTCAGGATGAATCTACGTAATTCTTTCAGTTCTAAATTTCTAAACGCATATTTATATTTTTCAGAAAAAGCGTTTTCCATCAATAAAACATATTCATTCTGTATGCTTTTTGTAATACTACTCATCATCTATCTCCGAACCACCACGCAACGATTTCCCAGTGTAGTGGTTCTTATCATGTGTATATTGTTAGTCATGTTATCGTAGAAAATTCAGTGGTCAATAACTCATTGAGGTAGCTACTAAAATTTGCAGTTACCAGGATTTAGGATGATTTTAAAAATGTTTATAAATTCAGGCTGCGCCGCAGTGATTGCACTGATTTCCACGTAACATGATAATCAATGGCTTTGATACCCTTTAAACGAACAAATATGAGCTTAACATGGCGACAATAAAGGATGTTGCATCTTTGGCCGGTGTATCAACCGCGACTGTATCACGTGTCATTAACCAGACCGCGTGGGTTGAACCCGTCACGCGCGAACGTGTAGAGAAAGCCATGCGCGATCTCAATTATCGCCGGAATGCCGCCGCTATCGCGCTGGCGAAACGTAGCGGCGATATGCTCGGATTGTTAACCGGCAATCTGGCTGATCCTTTTTTTGCCCACCTTGCTCGCGGCGTAGAAGATGTTTCTCGTAAGCAGCAGTATCGCTTGATGGTATGTAGCGGCGGCCACGACGAAGAAATGGAAAAAGCGGGACTGGATTTTCTGGTTAATCAAGGTTGTGAGGCTATTGTTGTACACGCCAGCCGATTACCGGATAAAGAGCTGCTGCGCTACGCAGCCCACTTTCCAGCGCTGGTTGTTGTGAATCGTTATATCGCCGGTATGGCCAACCGGTGTATCTGGCTGGAAAATCGCAGCGCCGCCAGGGAAGCGACCCGATATCTCCTGGCGAACGGGCATCGGCGCATTGCCTGTGTGACATCTGACTTGCCAATTATCGATCGTCAGGAACGCCTTGATGGTTACCGTGAGGCGCTGGAAGAATATGGTATTTCTCCAGACCCTCGCTGGGTGATTAGCGTTCCGTTTAACGAAGAAGGCGGCGAGCGGGCCGCGCATCAACTTATTAATAGCGGGCTTCCCCTTACGGCAGCGGTCACGTTTAACGATGTGATGGCCGCTGGCATTATGCGTATTCTTCATCAACGCGGCGTTCAGCTTCCGCAACAGCTCTCTATTGTCGGCTTTGATGATGTGGTGCTGGCCCGGTATCTTTATCCGGCGTTAACAACAATGCATTATCCGGTCGAACAAATGGCGCGTTGTGCCGCGCAACTGGCGATACAGTTATACCAGGGCATTACGCCGCCGCCCAGCAGCAATCATTTCAATGCCGAACTGGTGATCCGCGATTCTGTCGCGCCCTATTTTTCACGGTGAATGCGTCGTCAACAGTAAAAACTGTGATGGCTATCAAATTAACCCCTCTCATGTAATCGGTTACATGGACGAAAGTAATGGATCACAGTAGTGGGAAGCGTATCCCCCTACCCTTGAGCTACCTTACTGACCGGAGCTCCATTATGAGTGCATCACAAAACAAGAAGAAAACGCTGTCATTGGGTTTAGCGCTAATCCCAGTCATCTCCATGTTGTTATTGTTGATTATCGGTTACGGCATCATGGGGCTACGTATCGAACCGCTCCTTCTGTGCTCTGCGGCGGTAGCGGCAGGCATTGCATGGTGGCAAGGATACTGTTGGGAAGACATCATCAACTCAGTGGTGGATAAGCTGGCTAAAGCAATGCCGGTTATCATGATCCTGATCTGCGTGGGCGGTTTGATTGGCACCTGGATGTTTAGCGGCACCATTCCCTACATGGTGTACTGGGGGCTAAAACTCATAAGCCCGGAATATATTTTGATTGCAGCCTTCTTTTTAACCAGCGTGGTCTCCGTCTGTACCGGTACATCGTGGGGGTCCGCTGGGACGGTTGGCGTTGCGTTAATGGGGGTTGCCGCCGGGCTGGACGTGTCTCTTGCAGCAGCAGCTGGCGCCGTCGTTTCTGGCGCTTATTTCGGCGACAAAATCTCACCGTTGTCCGACTCGACTAACTTTGCCGCGATTGTCGCAGACACTACTCTGTTTGAGCATATTCAGCATTTACTTTGGACGACCCTGCCAAGTTTCCTGCTTGCCGCCGTGGTTTATCTTATCGCCGGACACAGTAATATGCTGGGCGAGGTGGCCACGCCGCAGCGCGTTACGGACATCATCCACTCACTGGAGTCGCTATACCATTTTAATATTGTTCTTATTTTGCCGCCGGTGATCGTACTGTGGGGCGCAATTCGCAAGAAGCCTGTCATCCCATTAATGTTAAGCGCCTGCGTACTTGCCTTATTCCTTGGCGTCATCATGCAGGGACTGAGCATCAAACAGGGACTGGACGCTTTCATTGATGGATTTGATATCGCCATGTTCCCACAAGGCGCAGAAGGTGTCGTGGCCGATGTTCCACGCCTGCTAAACCGGGGCGGAATGTTCTCGATGATGGGAACAATACTGTTAGTTTTCTGCGCTTTTTCATTTGCCGGAGCGCTAACGTTAACCGGCGCGTTAACGATCATCATTAACCGACTGCTGACCATTATTCATAGCGTTGGTCAACTCATTGCCGCCACTATCGGCACCACAATTTTGGTCACAGGAGCGACCAGCGACGGTAAACTGGCATTGTTAGTTCCCGCCGAACTGTTTAAAGATGCCTATCGTCGTATGGGGCTGGATACTAAAAACCTTTCACGGACGATAGAAGATGCCGGTACCGTTATCGAACCTCTCCTGCCGTGGACCTCGGCTGGCGTCTACATGGCAACCACGCTGGGCGTTAGCACGCTTGATCTTCTGCCCTGGGCTATCCAATGCTATGCGGCAATCTTCTTCGCATTAATTTATGGTTTTAGCGGAATTGGTATTGCCAGAACTGCCTCCGCCTCAGAAAAGTCGCCGCAATCGTCAGTGACGGAATAATAAGGAAACAAGATGGATTTTAACCAGATTATCAATCGCAACAATACTGGTTCGGTAAAGTGGGATTTTATTGAGCGTCACTTTGGCGACGGCGCTGGGAAACTGCTGCCAATGTGGGTTTCTGATTTCGATTTTGCCTGCCCGCCTGAGGTTCAGGCGGCATTGCATCAGCGAATCGAGCACGGCGTATTTGGCTATAGCGAACGTGATGAGGCCTATTTTAACGCCCTGCTTCACTGGTTTTCGTCACGCCACCAGCTTACGTTAAAACAGGAATGGGTATGCAGCGTGGAAGGCGTCGTACCAGGGTTGGCGCTCTTAGTGCAAATGTTGACGCATCCAGGCGACGGCGTAGTGGTACAGGGACCATACTATGGCTCCTTCGCCAAAATAATCACGCTTAATGGTAGAAAACTGCTGGAGAATCCCCTTAGCGAGTCGCCGGACGATGGCTATCAGATGGATTTTTGCCAACTGGAAAGGCTGTTTCGCCATGAGCGCCCTCCGCTGATGATTTTGTGTAATCCACATAATCCAACCGGGCGTTGCTGGTCGGCCAACGAGCTGGAGCAACTGCTTTTATTATGTGAAGCTTATGATGTCACTCTCATCTCGGATGAAATATGGGCCGATCTATTGCTGCCCGGCGAAACCTTTACCTCGGTACTGCATTTAGGGGAGCGCTGGCATAAACGGGTCATCTCCGCCACTGCGGCCAGCAAAACGTTTGGCTTATCGTCGTTGCGAATTTCTAATTTTCTCATTCCCGATCCTACGCTTCGCCAGCGATTCCTGTCTCGTCTGGACGCTCATGGGCTGGACGTCTTTAACGCCCTCTCCGTTCAGGCGGCGACTACCGCATGGAATGAAAGCAGACAGTGGCTGGATTCGCTACTGGATTACCTGGCGGAAAACCGCCGCTGGTTTGTTGAACAGGCGACAGATCACCTTCCCTGGGCAAGAATTGTCCCGGCGCAGGGAACCTATTTATTATGGATGGATTGTAAAAAACTGGGACTGGATGACGAACAGCTAAAATGGGTAATGGCGGATGTCGCGGGTATTGCTCCTTCAATGGGCAGCGGCTTTGGCCCGGCGGGCAGCGGATTTATCCGTTTAAATCTGGGATGTCCACGTACCTACCTTGAAATGGCAATAGACGGCCTGAAGCGAATATCGGTGAAGACAATCAAAGGAATACCAACAGGCGGATGAATTTTTCGGGCGGTAAACTGACAACGGTGTTATTTCTGCGACATGATATCGCCTGAGCGCCAGTAAAAAAACCGGCCATCAAGGCCGGTTGGGTCCGGAGCGCAGTTTTACTATCAGGGGCGTCTGAATAATACGATGCTGCGCCCGGCCAGATCGAAATCCATTTCTTCGGCAATCCGCATTCCCTGCTGCGCGTTATCGGCAGTCGTCAGTTCAAGTACCCAGCCGCCTTCTCCCCACATCGGAATACGGAACGGTACGCTGCCTTCAAACGGATTGAAAAGCAGTAAGGCGTCATGCCAGATCCCCGCTTCCGGCTGGAGATCGGGACGACTAATGCATACGCCTATGGTCGATCCCTCATCCCATTGTTCGGATTGCTGCGCCCCTCCGCCGGCGTTAAACCAGCGGATCTCCAGACCGTCACGCCAGCTCTCCCGGCGCAGCAACGGTTGCGTGGCGCGCAGTTGAATCAGATGACGGGTAAACTCTCGTAGCGCATTGGCGGTTTCCGGCAAATTATCCCAGTGGACCCACGATATTTCACTGTCCTGACAGTAGCCGTTATTATTGCCCATCTGACTGCGGCCAAACTCATCGCCCGCTAATAACATCGGCGTGCCGTGCGAGAAAAGCAAGGTGGTCAGGAAATTGCGTTTCTGTTGCTCGCGTATCGCATTGATGCCTTCGTCGTCGGTTGGCCCTTCTGCGCCATAGTTACAGGAGCGGTTATCATTATGCCCGTCATTATTATCTTCGCCATTGGCTTCATTATGTTTGTCGTTATAAGACACCAGATCGTTCAGCGTGAAGCCGTCATGGGCAGTAATAAAGTTAACGCTTGACCAGGGGCGACGGCCGCGCAAATCATAGAGATCGCCGGAACCCAGCAGGCGTGCGGCGAAATCATTTGTGACGTTGTCACCTTTCCAGTATTCGCGTACCGTATCTCGGTATTTATCATTCCATTCGCCCCACCCTGGTGGAAAGCCGCCAACCTGATAGCCGCCCGGTCCGATATCCCAGGGTTCGCCAATCAGTTTCAGTTTTGCCAGCACCGGGTCTTGCGTTACCGCATCAAAAAAGCCGCCTCTCTGATCAAAGCCTTCCGGCTCACGACCAAGAATGGTGCCCAAATCAAAACGAAAGCCGTCGACATGCATTGACTCCGCCCAATAGCGAAGGGAATCCATCACCATTTGCAGTACCCGTGGATGAGAGGTATTGACGGTATTACCTGTCCCTGTATCGTTAATGTAATAGCGATGCTGATCGGGCATCGTGCGATAGTAAGAGAAGTTATCGATACCTTTAAATGACAGCGTGGGGCCAAGTTCATTCCCTTCTGCCGTATGGTTATAGACCACGTCCAGTATCACTTCGACGCCGGCATCATGGAAAGCGCGTACCATATCGCGGAATCCCTGAATACCTTTTGGACCATAGTAGCGCGTCGCCGGCGCAAAAAAGCCCAGCGAGTTGTATCCCCAGAAATTTTTCAGTCCTTTATCGAGCAGATGCTGATCGTCCGGGAACCAGTGAACGGGTAAAAGCTCGACGGAGGTAATCCCCAGACTTTTAATGTAATCCACGCTGGCTTTATGCCCCATGCCCTCAAACGTACCGCGTAGAGGCTCAGGGATCGCGGAATTAAGCTGGGTAAAGCCTTTTACATGCGTTTCATAAATAATGGCGTTCGACCACGGTATGGAAGGCCGTTGTCTATCCTCCCAATTCGCCTCAGCCGGATCAATCACCCGGCATTTAGGCGTAAATGGCGCGCTATCCTGGTCATCAAAGGTCAAATCTTTATCGTCATGAAGTAATTGATACGCGAAATGCGCATCGTTCCACTGAATATCGCCCACCAGCTCACGGGCATAAGGGTCAATAAGCAGCTTATTGGGGTTAAAACGATGACCATTTTCCGGGTCATAAGGACCGTAAACGCGGTACCCATACAGCGCGCCGGGCTGCAAATTCGGGACATAGCCGTGCCATATTTCGTCGGTATATTCCGGTAACTCCAGACGAGCGATTTCATGCTCCCCGCTCGGATCGTAAAGACACAGCTCGACGCGTTCCGCATGGGCGGAAAAAATAGCGAAATTCACGCCTTCGCCGTCATAATTTGCGCCAAGCGTATGGCTGTATCCTGATCTGATTTCAAAAGCCCTGTTTGTTGTCATTCTCTTTCTCCACCCACGGTAAACGTTGTCCTGTCACGGCACATCAACACATAAACTCAGTCGCTCATTAAAACCAGTACGCCGCCCTGATGTGAGGCCAACGACAGGTGTTCACCAGGCATTAACCTCTCCTGGGTAAGCACATTGCGATAACGATGCTGATTAAGCTGTCCGGGTATAATAATGTCGGTTCCTGCCCAGAAACCGCTATGCGATTGCGACAATAAGCCGTCACATTCGGCCAACACCAGTCGGGGCGCAACAACAATCAGCGCATCATCATGATTAACTCTGGCGTAAGCGATGACCTTGTCGGCACGCTGACCAACAGCCCGCAGCGGTATATAGTCGCCAAAACGGAAGAGCTCCTGATTCTGCTGACGCAGACGCAGTAATGCAGCGGTGACATACTGATTCACCTGCCCGTTCAGCCAACTCTCTTCGCGCGAGAAAACTCCCGGCGTCAGTTGGTCTAACTGCTGCGCCAGCGTGGCGAAATCCGGTTCGCGGCGGTTGTCGGGATCGACAAGACTAAAATTTAACGCCTCGCTCCCCTGATAGATATCAGGTACCCCCGGCGCGGTTAATTTGATAACGGTCTGCGTCAGGCTGTTAACCAGCCCTGCGCGGATGAAGGGTTGCAAGGAACAATAAAAATCCTGCAAAAATGTCTGATTATCCGGCGTCAGTAAATAACGGGCGTAATCAAGCATTGCCGTTTCGTAAGCCTCATTACTGTCCACCCAATCGGTACGTAGCTTCGCTTCGCGTAGCGCTTTCTCCACAAAAGCTTCAAAGCGTGTTTTCAGCGTGTTTAAACCTGTTTCGTCCTGTGGTTGTAGCATCGGGGGCCAGACGCCGGTCAGCGCCTGATATAACATCCACGTATCCGCCGATTTTGGCGCAGTGCCATCATTTAAAAATTTGACATGGGTCTGGTTCATCTGCCGCCAGCGGGCAAGGCATTCGCTCCACTGTTCCGGCGCTTCGGTAAGCGTATACAGGCGTGCTCGCGCATCCTCGCCTCGCTTGGTATCGTGGGTCGACGTACCGGATAACGCATCAGGCTGTCGCGCCTGTCGGGTTTTCATCTCATGGTGAAAGCGTTCAATGGAGAAGTGATGCGTGACGGGCTCGGCGCCGACTTCATTTAACGCCAGTCCCATGTTTTGACGAAAGAAAAGCGTATCCTCTACCGATTTCGCCATCAGCGGACCGGTGAGTTGTTGGAATCGAACGCGAAACTGTGTCGCCTCCTCCTGGCTGGAGGCGGGAACATCGCCGGTAAGAAGGCGGCTCAGAAATGTAAGCGCTTCTGGCTGCGGAGGATTTTCAAGCGTCTTTACCCGTTCCACAATACGGTGTAACAGGCAAATATCGGTCGGCGGTAGCCCTTCTGCCGTGCCGTAAGTGCGATATACGGGAAAGGCAATTAATAACTCGCGTAACGCCTGCCGAACGACGCTCTCTTCCTGTGCGATCTGTAGCTCGCTGGCAATCGACAGCGCAAGCGCGAGCAGCCGGGTAAATTCCCCCTCGAAATTGCGATCGACCATCAGCAATTTAGCCGCCCGTAATTCCGCCCGCATATCCACTGGCGCGCCTTTAACGGTCTCGTAAGCCTGGCGCAGATTGTCTATCTGCTCATCGTCAACCAGCACCTCCGCCAGCGAGGCGATAAATTCATAGCCTGTGGTGCCGGAAACCGGCCAGTCATCAGGAAGTTGCTCGCCTTTAGCGAGAATTTTTTCCACGGTGATATAGCACGCCGGCCCCACTTCCTGACGTAAACGCGCAAGATAGGCTTTCGGATCGGCAAGGCCGTCGATATGATCGATACGTAAACCGTCAACCGCCCCCGTTCTGACCAGCTCCAGAATCAGCCGATGTGTATCGTCGAAGACGGTTTTATCTTCCACCCGCATTCCTACCAGCCCTGTGACCTCAAAGAAACGCCGATATGAGAGCGAGCGAGCGGCATCGCGCCAGGACATTAATTTCCACGGCTGGCGCTCATGCAAATCAGCAATAGCGGCTTTATCGGTAAGCGCCAGTATTTCAGCCTCGCGCCCCTGCCACGTCGCCGGCGCAAGCGGATAATAGTTATCATAATAGGCGAACGTGGGTTTACCCGTAGCGGGATCGGGCTTGATCGCAATTTCTCCGTTTTCCAGCACGGCGTCAAACGTGTCGCCTAAAAAAGGCAGCGTCAGTCGGCGCGACCAGTCAATATCGAAATGGCGCGCGTAACGGCTCTCCTTGCCATATTCAAGCACGTCGCGCCACCAGGCGTTTTCCAGCGAGCTGGCCATGTGATTAGGCACAATATCGATGATCAATCCCAGACCTTGTGCTTTAAGTTCAGCCACCAGTCTTTCAAATCCTTCGCGCCCGCCAATAGAAGGCTCAATCTCATTCGCATCGGTGACATCATAACCATGCGTTGACGCTTTGGTGGCGGTAAAGATGGGTGAGGCATAAAGATGGCTGATACCCAGATTTTTAAGGTAAGGCACCAGCGCCGCAGCGCGGTCGAAGGTCATGCCATTGCGAAACTGAAGACGATACGTTGCAGTTGGGATCATGATGCAGACTCTCCCTGGGCTAAGCGGACAATAAGAGAATGTTGGAAAAGCGACCCGGTGGATTCATTCGGCCAGGCGAAGAGAGTCTTACCCGGTAAATCGGGCAGTAATACCGTCGTGGCGCTAATATTCAGCGCCAGTGACAGTGTTCCTCCCGGAAAACGCCAGCTAACGGCAATAAACCCGGGCGCGGTTTGCAATACCGTTCCTGAGCTCTCACGGGCAGCGGACAACAGCGGCACAATATGCTTCTGGCGCAAAAGCAGTAGTTCGCGGGTAAATGCCAGCCACGCTTTACCCTCTTCACTGTGCTGTTGCTTCCAGTTAAGTTTTGAGCGTTGAAAGGTCTCTGGCGCATTCGGGTCCGGAACATTTTCCCCTGCATGATCGGCAAACTCTTTTGCGCGACCTTCACGAACGGCGCGGGCTAAATCCCCATGGAAATCGGTAAAAAAAAGAAAAGGACGGCTTTCGCCATACTCTTCGCCCATAAAAAGCAGCGGAATATGCGGTGAAAGCAGCAACGTGGCGAGCAATACTTTTGTTCGTTCAGCACCCGCCAGGGTTATCAGTCTGTCGCCCTGGGCGCGGTTACCGACCTGATCGTGATTCTGAATAAAATCCACAAAAGCGACCGGGGGTTGTCCGGTACTTTTTACGCCGCGAGGTTCGCCGGTTTGTGATGAAATTTCTCCCTGATAAGCGAATCCTTCGGCCAGCGCTCTTGCGAGGTGTTTTTCCGGGGCATCAGCAAAATCGTTGTAGTAGGCCTGGGTCTCTCCGGTCGCAAAAACGTGGACGGCATTATGAAAATCGTCATTCCATTCGGCGGTAAACAGCGGCGCATTGCCATCCTGATCACGGGGATGCAGAGAAATAATATTGCGGCTATCTTCGGTGGTCAGATGAATGGGTCTGTCGGTAATGTCTTCCCGAATACGTTGTGCGATTTCAACCAGCACATGCCTGGCGCTACTGTCCTCAATCTGATCGATAGCGTCAAAGCGTAAGCCGTCGAGATGGTATTCTGTCAGCCAGTATAACGGCGCCTCGATGATATAGCGCCGCACGGCGTCGACATCATAGGCGATACCATTTCCCCACGGCGTCATGCGCTCTTTGTGGAAAAACGCCGGCGCCAATAGCGGTAAATAATTTCCCTCCGGGCCGAAATGGTTCAGCACAATATCCAGGACGACGGAAAGACCATACCCATGCGCGGCGTCAATAAACGCCTTGAAATCATCCGGCGTCCCATAGGCTGAATGCGGCGCGTAAAGCAGTACGCCGTCATAGCCCCAGCCGCGTTCGCCGCCAAATTGCGCAACGGGCATCACTTCAATAACGGTAACGCCGAGTTCAGCGAGATAAGGCAGCTTCGCTATTGCGGCGCGGAAGGTGCCTTCCGGAGTGAACGTGCCTGTATGCATCTCGTACACCACGGCCTGCTCCCAACGGCTACCTTTCCACCCGGTGTTGTGCCACGCGTAGCTGCCTGGATCAACCACATATGACGGACCGTTGACGTCAGTTTTTTGGGCGCGGGAAGCCGGATCGGGGACCACCATGCCATCGCTGAGTACAAAGTTATATTCCGTACCTGGTGTCACCCCGGAGACGTCCAGCGTAAACCAGCCGTCACCGCTCGCCTGCATTTCCTGGTCTTTACCCGCAAGCCTGAGCATAACCTTTTGCTGACCGGTGGCCCAAAGACGAAAGCGGACAACATCAGCGGCGATATATTCAGCCCCCCAGCTTTTGCAAAAAATTTTTGAACTCATTTGTCGCTCCGTTTAACCCATAACCTCTACAACATCCGAAGAACAAGCATAGACTATGGGGCTAATCTTTACGTGACACTGTCACTTAACAGGCATTCTTTTTCGTATCTGCGTGTAAAACCGTGGAATTATTGTCGGGATTGCTCAGATGTACCGAAGTGCGCGGTATCGCCTCGCCCGTGTTCGCCAGAGCCCTGAACACGCTGTAGCTGGATAACCTCCCCCTGCTCCCAGGCGTTAGCCCCCTTAACAACGGGATGCTCAGGCAGATCCTGCCGCTCGCGTTTAATGGCCTGGGTATCAATTCCCAGACGGCGATCCCGATCGGCCAGCAGCGCGGGGTCAAGCTGCCCGTCGCCAGTAAAGCCCATCATCAGCGCAGGGATACCCATTGGCAGGGTTTTATCCCGGTCGGTATGCCAGGTGTGCCAGGTCTTGCCATAAGTATTAACAATCTTACTCATCAAGGCCTTATCAGCGACCTGCGGTAAGCCAGGCGCCACCAGGCTACCGGATTTCACCTCGTACTGGTGGCTGTGCCACAGTTTTTTCTCCTCGGGAGGAAGCGTTTTAAATAAACGTTCGCTGATAATGTACTCCACCCCCATCAGGCGCGCGTTTTTCGTATTGCCGTCGTAAATCACCGCCTGCATGACATCTTCGTTCAGGACGGTAACGTAATGGTGCGCTTCCATCTGTCCGTTTTTATCACCGCTATAAAAATGGAACCCGTCAAGGTAGGTACTGATGGCATCGACAGGTGGTCTGGATTGAATAGCCGCCGCGCCTGTTTCCAGGGTACGTAATTTGGCAGATGTTTTTTCCCCGGGAATAGGTGTTTGCGGCGGCGTATTATTGGCGCCGCATCCGGCCAGAAAAGGAATGATAAAGAGTGCCAGCGGTAAAATTTTCATTAGGTCTCCATATAGTGAAAGGGCTCTAATGAAAATAGTGCAATACCACGTGATTGGTAGAAGAAATG
This sequence comes from Salmonella sp. SJTUF15570, assembly GCF_043357055.1. Taxonomy (NCBI): domain Bacteria; kingdom Pseudomonadati; phylum Pseudomonadota; class Gammaproteobacteria; order Enterobacterales; family Enterobacteriaceae; genus Salmonella; species Salmonella sp. SJTUF15570. The sequence goes on from NZ_JBEUKJ010000005.1 coordinate 244,526, forward strand.
GAAGATGTTATTTGTGACGGTGTCACAAATAGTAAAACCCGACACACAGGCCGGGTTTTGATATCAGTTTACTCTTATTTTGAGAGTTCTTTCTTGATTTCGTCTTTTATTTTGCTTAATTCACTCTGCGGGTTTTTCTTACAAAGCTCAACGGCTAGCGGCACTGCTGTCGTCTCAGTTTCCTGGAAATCTACGTAGTCCCCGCCTTTAAAATCTTCATCTTCATTCAGCACCCAGAAAGCGACTGGCGCCATCGTCTGCGGATTGAGGTCAACAAACTCCTGGCAGCTCATACCTTTAGGCGTAACGTTTGTTTTAGTAGTATCTGTTGCCGCATTCACGCTAACACTGGTTACCAGCGCTGCCACGATAATACCTGCTGTAGCAAGGGAGAATTTATTCATTGTTGTTGCTCCAATAATTATATAAATAACCTCTACATCTGCGCGTTAACCCGTTAATGTAGAACACAGAAAATAATACCCCTCCTCTCTCAGGAATAAAGATCACCCTCCGTGATATGGCTATTATTGATATTTATGTTGACTGATTTTGATGTTTGATGAATAAAGCAACATGGCGAGCAGATTTTAGGGCGAAAAAGTAGGCCACGACAATAGCCACTGACGTGGTCTACGGCGCGTTGAGGTGATAGAAATGTGGCAGGCATTCAGATAGACCGGGAGCGAGCCCTCCGTCTGAATGTATATTCATCAGCCCGATCAACCCATCGTTACCGGGCTGGCGAGGTTATCAGGCGTTAAGCTGGTAGTCGAGGGTGATTTCCGCATTCAGAACCTGCGAAACCGGACACCCGGCTTTTGCTTTCTGGATGATTTGATCGAAAGTTGAAGCATCAATATCTGCTACCGCGACTTTGCTTTGTAGCGCAATTTTGGTAATGGCGAAGCCCGCCTCCACCTTATCAAGCGATACGTCAGCGGTGGTGTCAATGGATGTCGGCGTAAATCCAGCCTCTCCCAGCATGAGTGATAGCGCCATGGAGAAACAGGCCGCATGTGCGGCGCCGATTAACTCTTCCGGGTTGGTTCCCTGCGCGCCTTCGAACCGGGTATTGAATCCATACGGTTGTTGATTAAGCACGCCGCTTTCTGTTGATACAGTGCCTTTACCTCGTTTGATGTCGCCTTCCCAGTGTGCCTGACCTTTCTTATGGATTGTCATTTTTGCTCTCCTGTTGGCTCAAAAAATAAAGTATAGACCATGCTGCAAATCTGCGTTGTCCATGCCGATGGAGGTAGCATGTTGTCGATTACCCGCACTTCAGATATAGAAAATAGTTGTATGCTTTTTCAGTGATGAATATTAAACCAACAGGCCTCCCTTTCTTTAAAGAATATATCCCTCCTTTTGTCCTTACTTTTTCTTCCGGAGGCGCATTCCATTATGTATATTTTCATTAAAATTAAGATTTATCTTATCTCGTTGTAATAAAGGATAAAAATCGCAATAAGTAGCCTTTTAAATGTATATTAGTTGACCACCACTAGTATGAGGATATGTAATTGGCAAACGTAATATATTTTCTTCTGGGGTAAACAATTAGAGTTCCGCCTTGCGTTAAAATAACTCCAGGACTAATCTTAACCACAGCCGCAAAAATATTTGCCATGCTGAATACGAATTAATTTTCTGCGAGCCGTACTAAATAAATACATGTTCACGGAGGCATTATATGTTTACTTATCACTCAGCAAATACCTCAGCAGCACAACCGGCCCTGGTCAACGCGATTGAACAAGGATTACGCGCGGAGTTAGGCGTTGTCACTGAAGATGATATTTTAATGGAGCTGACCAAATGGGTTGAGGCTTCCGACAATGACATCCTCAGTGACATCTACCAGCAGACCATCAACTATGTGGTAAGCGGGCAGCACCCGACTCTGTAAAACCTGCTATGCTGTATCGGCAACCTTAGGGGTTACGTTTCTTTCGCGTAAGCGAATTTGTCCTTAAAACTAGCAACAGGATTGAGGAGTTAACATGAAATCGAACCGTCAGGCTCGTCATATACTTGGACTGGATTACAGAATTTCCAACCAGCGTAAGGTTGTTACTGAAGGCGACACCAGCAGCGTGGTGAATAACCCAACCGGCAGAAAGCGCCGCGCCGACAGCCAAAAGTAATCGTACAGTCCTGAAATGACGTTAAACACCATTGCATCTGCAATGGTGTTTTTGTTTATAGGAATGACCTTAACGTCTCACAATGCTTTATACTCAGGGTCGGTTCCCTGGTGGAAGGCAATATATGATGATAAACGACGGTGCCAGGGACAGTTATTCGAAAAAGAGTGAGTAACATGGAAACTACAACCAAGAAAGCACGTTCCCTTTATATCCCTTACGCTGGCCCTGTATTGCTGGAATTCCCCCTGTTAAACAAAGGCAGCGCTTTTAGCGTAGAAGAGCGCCGCAACTTCAATTTGTCAGGACTGCTGCCGGAGGTCGTCGAGTCGATTGAAGAACAGGCCGAACGCGCCTGGCTCCAGTATCAGGGGTTTAAAACAGAAATCGATAAGCATATTTACCTGCGTAACATCCAGGATACCAACGAAACGCTCTTTTATCGACTGGTGCAAAACCATCTTGAAGAGATGATGCCGGTTATCTATACCCCGACCGTGGGCGCGGCCTGTGAGCGTTTCTCTGAGATTTATCGCCGGGCGCGCGGCGTATTTATCTCTTATCCGAACCGTCACAATATGGACGACATTTTGCAGAATGTGCCTAACCACAACATTAAAGTTATTGTGGTGACGGATGGCGAACGGATTCTGGGGCTTGGCGATCAGGGCATCGGCGGGATGGGGATCCCTATCGGTAAGCTGTCATTATACACCGCCTGCGGCGGCATTAGTCCGGCCTATACCCTTCCCGTTGTGCTGGATGTCGGCACCAACAATCAACAGTTACTCAACGATCCGCTTTACATGGGCTGGCGTCATCCGCGCATTACCGACGATGAGTATTATGCGTTTGTCGATGAGTTTATTCAGGCCGTTAAGCAGCGCTGGCCAGATATCCTGCTACAGTTTGAAGATTTCGCGCAGAAAAACGCAATGCCGCTGTTGACGCGCTATCGTGATGAGATTTGCTCCTTTAACGATGATATTCAGGGCACCGCAGCCGTGACCGTCGGTACGTTGATCGCCGCCAGCCGCGCTGCCGGCAGTCAGCTTAGCGAGCAGAAAATCGTTTTTCTCGGCGCGGGTTCCGCCGGATGTGGGATTGCTGAACAAATCATCGCGCAGACTCAGCGTGAAGGTTTAAGCGAAGATGCCGCCCGACAGAACGTTTTTATGGTCGATCGCTTCGGCCTGTTGACGGACCGGATGCCAAATTTATTGCCGTTCCAGGCAAAACTGGTGCAGAAATGCGACAATCTCCAGCACTGGGATACCGAAAATGACGTGCTGTCGCTGCTGGATGTGGTGCGTAACGTGAAACCGGATATTCTGATCGGGGTTTCCGGCCAGACCGGGCTCTTTACTGAAGAGATCATCCGCGAGATGCATAAGCATTGCCCTCGCCCGATCGTCATGCCGCTCTCTAATCCCACCTCTCGCGTGGAGGCCACGCCACAGGACATTATCGCCTGGACGGAAGGCAACGCGCTGGTGGCAACCGGCAGCCCATTCTCGCCGGTCATCTGGAAAGATAAGGTTTATCCGATCGCACAATGTAATAACGCCTATATTTTCCCCGGCATCGGTCTGGGGGTTATCGCTTCCGGCGCATCGCGCATTACTGATGAAATGCTGATGTCAGCCAGTGAGACGCTGGCGAAACATTCTCCGCTGGTCAATAACGGCGAAGGATTAGTGTTACCAGCGCTTAAAGACATCCAGGTCGTGTCGCGCGCTATCGCTTTTGCCGTAGGTAAAATGGCGCAGCAACAAGGCGTAGCGGTGAAAACCTCTGCGGAAGCGCTGCAACAGGCGATTGACGATAACTTCTGGAAACCGGAATACCGCGACTACCGTCGGACTTCCATTTAATACGTACCCGGCGGTGAATGCCGCCGGATATCACTTTCTTCTTTAGTTTTGGTGAGTCTGTCAACACACCTGAATTCCTTTCCCTGCTTATTTGTCAAGCTACTAATATTAGCCACCTTTATGTATTGAACGGGGATTTATCAGGATAATCCTGGCTAAACTATTACATTGTATTTCTGCCGCCTTGCATAACTCATCAGAAATATTAATCCTAAAGAGGTAATAGCACCTTACCTGCTATTACCTGCTATGCAGTTCACTATTAATAAAAGGAGAAGGTTATGAAAGCTGCTGTTGTCACACAAGATCATCAGGTTGATGTTACTGAGAAAACGCTGCGTCCCCTTCGCCACGGTGAAGCTTTGCTAAAAATGGAGTGCTGCGGCGTATGCCATACCGATCTACACGTGAAAAACGGCGATTTCGGTGACAAAACCGGCGTCATTCTGGGACACGAAGGCATTGGCGTCGTGGCGGAAGTCGGTCCCGGTGTCACCTCGCTGAAACCCGGCGATCGCGCGAGTGTCGCGTGGTTTTATGAAGGATGCGGACACTGTGAGTATTGCAATACGGGCAATGAAACCTTATGCCGCAACGTGAAAAATGCCGGTTACACGGTAGATGGCGGCATGGCCGAAGAGTGTATTGTCGTCGCGGATTATGCGGTGAAAGTACCGGAAGGTCTGGACTCTGCGGCGGCAAGTAGTATTACCTGCGCGGGCGTTACCACGTATAAAGCGGTGAAGATTTCTCATATTAAACCTGGCCAGTGGATTGCCATCTACGGTCTGGGCGGTCTGGGTAATCTGGCCTTGCAGTACGCGAAAAACGTTTTCAATGCGAAAGTGATCGCCATTGATGTCAATGATGGACAACTGAAACTGGCCGAGGAAATGGGCGCAGATCTGACCATTAATTCACGTACGGAAGATGCGGCTAAAATTGTGCAGGAAAAAACCGGTGGCGCGCACGCAGCGGTGGTTACCGCGGTCGCTAAGGCGGCGTTTAATTCCGCAGTAGATGCCGTTCGCGCCGGAGGCCGCGTGGTGGCAGTCGGGCTGCCGCCAGAAGCCATGAACCTTGATATCCCTCGCCTGGTGCTGGATGGCATTCAGGTTGTCGGTTCGTTGGTGGGGACACGCCAGGATCTGACCGAAGCCTTCCAGTTCGCGGCGGAAGGAAAAGTCGTGCCAAAAGTCGCTTTACGTCCGCTTGAAGATATCAACGTTATTTTTAAAGAGATGGAACAGGGACAAATTCGTGGCCGTATGGTCATCGATTTCCGTCGTTAAACGATTTGCTGTGGTCGTCTGAGTATACAGACAGCAGATGAAAACAAGGCGCTACGAGGATAGCGCCTTGTTTATCAGATCGCGAAAGAATTACTGAATACCTTTTTCGCTCTCTTTTTTTGCTTCCGCCTTCTCGATTTCACGATACCAGCGTGGATGATGTTTCTTCGCCCAGCGACGGCTGACCTTCCCTTCGATCATGCCTTTAATCGAGCCTTTCACCCAAAACGCCATATACATATGGATGAGGATCGCGTGCATTAAAATAATGCCCGCCGCCGCATGAATTAACAGGCTATAACGCACCACCTGCATGGGGAAATACTGCGCGAAATACGGACGCCAGATAATCACGCCAGTCACCAGCAGCACAAAAATCATGCTCATAATGGACCAGAACATCATCTTCTGTCCGGCATTGTATTTGCCGACATCCGCCACCTTATGCTCATTGCCTTTCAATACTTCGACAATATTTTTCAGCCACGGAATGTCTTTTTTATCCGGGATGTTGTGGTGGACGAAACGCACGAACATAAACATCAGCGCGATGAAGATGGCAATACCGAAGAACGGGTGCAAAATACGTCCCATCTGCGGCGTGCCGAAGGTTTGCGTCAACCATTGTAGCGTCGGGAAGAAAAACGAAATCCCCGACAGCGCTACCAGGAAGAAGCAGATCACCACCGTCCAGTGACAGGCGCGGTCGACAAATTTCGTGCGCACAATCATTTTCGACTTACTCATGATGATCCTCCTCATCGTCGTCCGTTTCTTTATTCGGGCCAATACCGATGTAGTGGTAAATCAGACCGGCGAAAGTGGCGATAAAGCCCGCTGCGGCCAGCGGTTTTAGCGCCCCTTTCCACAGATTGATTGAGGTATCGATCTGCGGATCTTTCGGCAAGCCGTGGTACAACTCCGGCTGATTGGCATGGTGCAGCACATACATGACGTGCGTACCGCCAACGCCCTGCGGGTTGTAGATACCGGCATGTTCAAAGCCGCGCGCTTTTAACTTCTCCACGCGTTGCTCACCCAGTTCCAGCATCTCTTTTTTGGTGCCGAAATGAATAGCCCCGGTCGGACAAGTTTTGACGCAGGCCGGTTCCTGGCCCACGCTGACGCGATCGACGCAAAGCGTACATTTATAAACGCGGTTGTCCTCTTTGTTGAGGCGCGGAATATTAAACGGACACCCGGCGATACAGTAACCACAGCCGATACAGTGTTCAGATTGAAAATCAACAATCCCGTTCGCGTACTGGATGATAGCCCCGGCAGATGGACAGGCTTTAAGACAGCCTGGATCTTCACAGTGCATACAACCATCTTTACGAATCAGCCACTCCAGCTTGCCGTTCTGCTCGGTTTCGGTAAAGCGCATCACCGTCCAGGACTTGGCGCTGAGATCGGCAGGGTTATCGTACACCCCGACACAATGACCAACGTTATCGCGAATATCGTTCCATTCAGAACAGGCTACCTGGCAGGCTTTACAGCCGACACAGGAGGAGACGTCGATCAGTTTCGCGACTTCGGCTTTGTAATCACGCGCCTGCGGAGGCGGAGTGATGGCGTTTGTTGCGGACCGTTTAATAATGTCCTGCGTTTCCATAGACATATGTTCGCCTCCCTTACGCCTTCTCGATGTTAACTAAAAACGCTTTGTATTCCGGCGTTTGCGAGTTGGCATCACCGACATTTGGCGTCAGAGTATTGGCGATATAGCCTTTGCGCGCGACACCCTCAAAGCCCCAGTGAATCGGGATCCCCACCGTTTCAACCTGCTGACCGTTGACATGCAGGGTGCGAAGACGACGAGTTACCACCGCGACCGCGCGAATAAACCCGCGTTTACTGCTCACCTTCACATAGTCGCCGTTAGCGATACCTTTCGCTGCCGCCAGCGTCTCACTGATCTCCACAAACTGTTCCGGCTGAGCGATAGCGTTAAGTAGCGCATGTTTGGTCCAGGTATGGAAATGCTCTGTGAGGCGGTAAGTCGTGCCCACGTACGGAAACTGCTCCTTCTTACCCATGCGCAGCGCATCTTCTTCATACAGACGCGCCGCCGGGTTCGAGACCACATTCGGGTGCAGCGGGTTAGTGCCCAGCGGCGTTTCCATCGGCTCGTAGTGCTCAGGGAACGGTCCTTCCGCCATCTTATCAATAGCAAACAGACGTCCCAGCCCTTCCGGCTGCATGATAAACGGATTGGTCCCGCTCCCCGGCGCCGCGTTGTTAAAGTCCGGAATATCGTTCCCTGTCCACTTCGCGCCGTTCCACTGGATCAGCATCCGTTTTGGATCCCACGGTTTACCCTGCGGGTCCGCCGAAGCGCGGTTATACAATACGCGACGGTTTAGCGGCCACGCCCACGCCCAACCCAGTGTATTGCCAAGCCCTGACGGGTCGGCGTTATCACGTCTGGACATCTGGTTGCCCTGCTCCGTCCAGCTACCGGTATAAATCCAGCAGGAGGAGGATGTCGTACCGTCATCGCGCAGTAATGCAAAACTGCTCAACAACTGGCCTTTCCTGGCAAGCAGTGTACCGTTAGCGTCATAGAGATCTTCCAGCGCATAGCCGTTGTTCTCTTTCGCCACTTCTTCCGAATGCGGTTCATCCGGCTGCTTGTAGTTCCAGCTCATCTTCAATAGTGGTTCGGCGCCTTTACCGCCTTCTGCGCGATACATTTCACGCAGACGATGGTAAATACCGGCCAGAATCTCGCCGTCGTTACGCGCTTCGCCCGGCGCGTCCTGACCTTTCCAGTGCCACTGTAACCAGCGACCGGAGTTAGCGATAGAGCCATCCTCTTCCGCAAAACAGGTAGACGGCAGACGGAAGACTTCGGTCTGAATCGTTGTCGGATCAACATCATTAGATTCGCCGTGGTTCTGCCAGAACGTTGACGTTTCAGTCACCAGTGGATCGATAACGACCAGATACTTCAGTTTGCTTAAGCTTTGCACCACTTTGTTTTTGTCCGGGAAGGACGCCACCGGGTTAAAGCCCTGACAGAAATAGCCGGTGACTTTCCCGCTATCCATCATGTTGAAATATTTGATCACGTCATAGGACTGATCCCACTTAGGCAGCCAGGCAAAGCCCCAGTCATTCTCTTTCTGCGCCGCATCGCCATAGAAAGATTTCATCAGGCTGACGAAGAACTTAGGATAATTACCCCAGTAGTTGACCTGATCGGCCAGCGTCGCTTTGGGGGTATTCGCTGCCAGATAAGTTTGCAGATCGGCCTGTTTTTCTGACGGTAGCGTCAGGTAACCCGGCAGGCTGGTGGAGAGCAGTCCTAAATCCGTTAAACCCTGAATATTAGAGTGGCCGCGCAAAGCGTTCACACCGCCGCCAGCCATCCCCATATTGCCGAGCAGCAACTGGATCATCGCCATGGTACGGATGTTCTGCGCCCCGACGGTATGTTGCGTCCAGCCCAGCGCATACAGGAAGGTGGTAGTGCGATCCGGAACGCTGGTAGAGGCCAACACCTCACACACCTTCAGGAAGTCTGCTTTCGGCGTACCGCAAATGTTTTCCACGACGTCCGGCGTATAGCGCGAAACGTGCTGCTTCAGCAGATTCCACACACAGCGTGGGTGCGTCAACGTTTCATCACGTTTGGCATAGCCGTTTTCATCGAACTGGTAGTTCCAGGAGGATTTATCGTACTGACGCTTTTGGGCGTCATAGCCGCTGAAAAGACCGTCATCAAAGGCAAAATCATCCCGCACCAGCAGGCTGGCGTTGGTGTAATGCTTAACGTATTCAGCGTTGATTTTGTTATTTTCGATCAGGTACAGCAAAACGCCGGACAGAAAGGTAATGTCTGTACCGGAACGTATTGGCGCATAGATATCCGCCACCGACGCCGTACGCGTAAAGCGTGGATCAACGACAATCAGCGTCGCATCGTTATTGTTTTTCGCTTCCATCGCCCAGCGGAAACCCACCGGATGCGCTTCTGCGGCATTGCCGCCCATCACCATCACGACGTTGGCGTTTTTAATATCCACCCAGTGGTTGGTCATCGCACCGCGACCAAATGTTGGAGCAAGACTTGCTACCGTTGGTCCGTGTCAAACGCGCGCCTGGTTATCTACCGCCAGCATACCGAGAGAACGCGCAAACTTCTGCGTCAGCATACCCGTTTCATTGCTGGCCGCCGAGGCGCACAGCATTCCGGTAGAGAGCCAGCGGTTAACCGTGACGCCCTGCTCATTCTTTTCAATAAAGTTGGCGTCGCGGTCGGCTTTCATTAATTTAGCAATACGAGTGAAAGCGTCATCCCAGCTAATGCGCTGCCACTTGTCGGAACCCGGCGCGCGGTATTCCGGATAGCGTAGGCGATCTTCACTGTGAACATAGTCCAGCAAACCGGCCCCTTTCGGGCACAGCGCGCCACGGCTTACCGGATGATCCGGGTCGCCTTCAATATGGTAAATCGCTTCTTTCGCGTTTTTTGCCCCATCTCCCAGGCTATACATTAATAGCCCGCAACCTACGGAACAGTATGTGCAGGAGTTACGGATCTCTTTTGCGCGCAACAGCTTATAGTTTCGCGCCTGAGCCAGGGCCATTTTAGGGGTAAAACCCAGTGCGGCCACCGTTGTTCCCGCCATACCGCCCGCGCAGATTTTAAAAAATTGTCTGCGGCTGACGTCCATTGCTTTCCTCTTTTTTCCACGGATGCACGCCTCCTTCGAACTGCAGCAAAACCTCAGCCCAGGATGCGTGTATAACTTCGCGAGGAAACTAACAGCAAAATCGATAACTTTTTTGCGTCAAATCAATATTGAAACGGTTCCGCTATTAAATAGCCCTATTTTTAAACCGCAATAACTCCAGGGAGGTACTAAAAAATGACACTGCATGGCATCGCCCTCGGAAAAAGTGCTATAAGTGGCAGTTTATTTTGCGCGGTATTCAGGACAGTCACAAAGCATGACATCACAAAAAGCAACGCTAATAGGGCTTGTTGCCATCGTTCTGTGGAGCACGATGGTTGGGTTAATTCGCGGCGTCAGCGAAGGTCTCGGACCGGTAGGCGGCGCAGCCATGATCTATTCATTAAGCGGCCTGCTGCTGATTTTTACCGTCGGATTACCTGATATCCGCCGTTTCCCGGGGCGATACCTCATCGCAGGCAGCGTACTGTTTGTCAGTTATGAAATATGCCTGGCGCTTTCTCTCGGTTATGCCGCCACTCGCCATCAGGCTATCGAAGTCGGCATGGTTAACTATTTATGGCCCAGCCTGACCATTCTGTTCGCCATTCTTTTTAACGGGCAAAAAACTAACTGGCTTATTGTTCCTGGATTGCTTATTGCACTTACTGGCGTTTGCTGGGTTCTGGGGGGCGAGAATGGTCTTAATGCCGGAGAAATTATCAACAATGTCGCCACCAGTCCGCTAAGTTATTTCCTGGCATTTCTTGGGGCGTTTATATGGGCGACGTACTGCACTGTCACAAATAAATATGCGCGTGGTTTTAACGGTATCACCGTCTTTGTGTTACTCACCGCCGTGGCGCTGTGGTTCCACTATTTTCTTACGCCGCAACCTGCCATGATATTTAGCCTACCGGTGATTGCTAAACTTTTTACCGCGGCATTAACGTTGGGGTTTGCCTACGCAGCATGGAATGTGGGCATACTTCATGGCAATGTGACTATCATGGCCGTAGGGTCTTATTTTACCCCCGTCATGTCCTCTGCTCTGGCAGCGCTGTTACTCAGCTCACCACTGTCATTCTCCTTCTGGCAAGGCGCAGTCATGGTTTGCGTAGGTTCACTACTTTGTTGGCTGGCAACGCGGCGGCGCTAAGCGACGGGCGGGCCGATGTTGATATTAAATCGACCCGCTGCACCTTGACACTCTTCATAACACAACTACGCTTTTATCTATCGCCTGTGTGTATTTGACGATTTTCCATTTTCACGTGCTCCTCCTGCGCCATACCAGGATTGCGCTGGTAAAAATGAATTTTATAAAATCGTTAAATATGTTAATGTGATGATATAATTATATTAACAAATATATAATTAACGTTAGCTCGCAACTGTTATTAGTGCATATAATAATCAGTAGTTACTACCAAAAATAAAACCATAAACAGCCCAATAGTCCCCTCCGAAAATATATCTTATTAGACAGTCCCTATTTGAATTAATACTCTCAAATGTATTAAGGAGATCTCGATCACACAAATTAAAATAATTTGTAATCTTATGAAACTTATTATTGAACTTATGCCACTCCGTCATTTAAAAATAGTCTGCCATTGACAAACGCCTCGTTTAACAATGGTTGAGGAAACACGCTAAGAAAATTATAAGGATTATTAAAATGAAACTTAAGTTAGTGGCAGTGGCAGTGACTTCCCTGTTGGCAGCAGGCGTTGTAAATGCAGCCGAGGTATATAACAAAGACGGCAATAAACTGGATCTGTACGGTAAAGTTCACGCTCAGCATTATTTCTCTGATGATAACGGAAGTGATGGTGACAAAACTTACGCGCGTCTGGGCTTTAAAGGCGAAACGCAGATCAATGACCAACTGGTTGGTTTTGGCCAGTGGGAATATGAATTCAAAGGCAACCGTACTGAATCTGAAGGTTCCGACAAAGACAAAACCCGTCTGGCATTCGCTGGTCTGAAATTCGCTGAATACGGTTCTTTCGACTACGGTCGTAACTACGGCGTTGCTTACGACATCGGCGCATGGACCGACGTTCTGCCAGAGTTCGGTGGCGATACCTGGACCCAGACTGACGTATTCATGACCCAGCGTGCTACCGGCGTTGCCACCTACCGTAACACCGATTTCTTCGGTCTGGTTGAAGGTCTGAACTTTGCCGCGCAGTATCAGGGCAAAAACGATCGTGACAATGAAGTAGAAGCAAACGGCGACGGTTTCGGTCTGTCCGCAACGTATGAGTACGAAGGTTTTGGCGTGGGTGCGGCCTATGCGAAGTCTGACCGTACTGACCGTCAGGTGCGCAACGGCACCAATGGCCTGTATGCTTCTGGCCAGAATGCGGAAGTGTGGGCTGCTGGTCTGAAATATGATGCGAACAATATCTATCTGGCGACCACCTACTCCGAAACGCTGAATATGACCACATTCGGTAAAATCGACGGTATTGCTAACAAAACTCAGAACTTTGAAGCTGTTGCTCAGTACCAGTTCGACTTCGGTCTGCGTCCGTCCATTGCTTACCTGAAATCCAAAGGTAAAGATCTGGGTGCTTACGGCGACCAGGATCTGGTTGAGTACATCGATGTCGGTGCTACCTACTACTTCAACAAAAACATGTCCACCTTCGTTGATTACAAAATCAACCTGCTGGATGACACCAACTTCACTAAAAATGTTGCGCAGATCAGCACTGACAACATCGTTGCTGTTGGTCTGAACTACCAGTTCTAATTTTGTTGTAGTCTGAATACAAAGCCAGTCCTTTCAGGGCTGGCTTTTTCTCTTGATGTAGACTCGGTCATAAGGAGTATGCCGTGCAGACGTTCACTGGTCGTTGTCTTTGCGGACAGAGCCATTTTACCGTTGACGTCGAAATGCTGGATGTCTATGCCTGCCATTGTACGCTGTGTCAAAAATGGTCGGGTGGAATAGCCATGTATCTGGAAGCCTGCGGGCAACCACAGCTAGCCCCCCTTTCCCCGGAACCGCCATACTTTTCATCCTCTTCGCGCGGCGAACGCTACTTCTGTTCCGGCTGCGGGTGTCCGCTGTGGTTTCGGCTTACCGATACCGATCGCTATTTTATTCCCTGGACCTTACTGGAACTGAACGAAGTTGATCGCCGTCGGCTGATTCTGGCTGCGGAAATCTATACCGAAACCCAGCCTGCCTTCTGGCGACTGACGGGGCAATACGCACGCCTCAGCGGTAAAGAGGTTGAGGAAATGGACTCCCCCTGCCAGCTAGCGCATTAAGCGCTTATCTCATCAGGCGTTATGTTATCGGCGTTGGGCTTTTGCCAGGCTGAACCACATCCCTACCGCCAGCAAAAGAAGCATACTCCCGGCGCTGCTTAACGCCACGCTATGCGACCAGATAAAGGCATGTCTGGCGGCGTCCAGTATTGCCTGCCCCTGCGTGGGCGGTAGGCTATTCGCCAACTGCACGGCTTCTCCCATTGAAGATGACGCTCTGGCAATCTCTTGCGCCTCAAGCCCGGCAGGCAGACGGATAGACGCGGAGAAGCTACGGCTTAACAACAGACCGAAAATGGCAATGCCCAGTCCCGCGCCCAGTTCATAAGCCATCGTTTCTATCGCGCCGGCCGCCGCCGCTTTTTCTGCCGGCGCAGCGGCCATAATTGCCGACGTGGAAGCCAGCAATGCGCTGGCGGCGCTAAATCCCAGCAGCGCCATCAGCCCCCAGGCCTGCCATTGTTGGGTGCTGAAATCCGTCATCGCCAGGCCATAAAAACTCAGCGCGCTTAACGCCATGCCGCCCGTCGCGACCAGCCGTAGTCCCAGACGCGAGACCAGCACGCCCGCAATCGGCCCGCTGAATCCACTGGCGACCATCACCGGCAGCATAAATACCCCGGCCTCATAAGGCGATAGCCCGTGAACAAACTGTAGCTCTTGCGCCATCAGCAGCTCAAAACCCACCAGAGTGATCATCGCGGTCATCGCCATCACGACGCCGCTCAGGATAATGCGATGGGTAAATAGTCGCATATCAATCATCGGACGCGATGTCGCAAGCTGTGTGCGGATAAAGAGTCCCAGGAGCAGCGCGCCGGTAAGCAGGGTAAGCGAGATGACCCACAGCGACAGATGCCCTTTCAGCGCGGTTTTAGCGCTATAGACCAACAGCAAAATGGCAATAATCAGCATCACCGCATGGCCAAGATTGAGCGGTTGATCGCGACGGCCCGCCTGGCGAGGAACATAGCGGGCGGTTAAGCCCATGACGACCAGCACAATCGGCACGTTGATCAGGAAAACCGATCCCCAGTAAAAATGCTCTAATAATATGCCGCCGATGAGCGGCCCAAACGCCGCTCCGCCCGAACCTACCGCTGCCCAGACGCCCAGCGCCATGTTGCGATGCTTCTCTTCACAAAAGGTGGCGCGTATCCCGGCCAGCGTCGCCGGTACAATCATCGCCGCGCCAATAGCCAGTAATACCCTGGTGGCGATAAGCCAACTGGCGGTATGCGAAAACGCCGCCGCCAATGATGCCAGGCCAAAGAGCGTCCCGCCCAGCATCAGCAGGCGTTTAAAACCGATACGATCGCCAAGCGCGCCCATCGGCAACACCATGCCAGCCATGACCAAAGAATAAATATCAATGATCCACAGCAGCTCGTTGCCGCTGGCCCCCAGTGTCATACTCAGTGTCGGCGCGGCGACATGCAAGACCGTGGCATCAATGGCGACAGGAATATAGACCAGCACAATAATGACTAACGTTAACCACTGACGAAACATAACTCTCCCTTCAAAAACTCAAATTTGGACGCCTGTCCAGTTTCAGGATCCTACGGTAAGTTGAACGAATGTCCAGCTTTTTGTTACACTGCGCGTATTGGCTAATGTGGGGAAAATATGAGTTACCTTAACCGGGATGAACGCCGCGAAGTGATCCTGCAAGCGGCGATGCGCGTGGCGCTGGCAGAGGGGTTTGCCGCCATGACGGTGCGACGAATCGCATCAGAAGCCGATGTCGCCGCCGGCCAGGTGCATCACCACTTCAGCTCGGCGGGCGAGCTCAAAGCGCTGGCCTTTGTCCATTTGATCCGTACCCTGCTTGATGCCGGGCAAGTTCCGCCGCCTGCCACCTGGCGTGCACGGCTTCACGCTATGTTGGGTAGCGAAGACGGCGGCTTTGAGCCTTACATAAAATTGTGGCGAGAGGCGCAAATTCTGGCCGATCGGGATCCGCACATCAGAGATGCTTATCTCCTCACGATGCAGATGTGGCATGAGGAAACGGTCACAATTATCGAGCAGGGCAAACAGGCAGGAGAATTTACGTTTGCTGCTAACGCCACGGATATCGCCTGGCGGCTTATCGCACTGGTGTGCGGGCTGGACGGTATGTATGTGCTGGGTATTCCGGAAATGGCCGATCCCGCGTTTAAATACCATCTGGATCGGATGATTACGCTTGAACTCTTTGCGTAAAGTTACAAATAATTTAATAAAAATCACTTTTAGTTTACAAATAGTAACAATTAAGAAACATCATATCTCCTCTTCGCGCCGCGCTGGCCTGGTTTTTTATCTATTCTTTCACTCAATATTCTAAAAAAACTTCAATAAGTTCTCAAAAGAGCGCGTGACGCTCTGTCTCTTTTTTGTGTTTTTTTCAAATGATATGCGCATGTGAGGGGTAAAATGACACGACAAAACGAGAATTATAACCGTTATCTCTTGAGTGACTGGCGACCCGAAAATCCAGCCTTCTGGGAGAATAAAGGGAAAGGCATCGCCAGAAGAAACTTATGGATTTCAGTAAGTTGTTTGCTCCTGGCATTTTGCGTCTGGATGTTGTTTAGCGCTGTTGCCGTCAACCTCAATAAAATTGGATTTAATTTTACCACCGACCAACTCTTTTTATTAACCGCATTACCTTCTCTTTCCGGCGCAATATTACGCGTTCCCTACTCCTTTATGGTACCACTGTTTGGTGGCCGTAAATGGACCGTATTAAGTACCGTAATATTGATTATTCCCTGCGCCTGGCTGGGATTCGCCGTGCAAAATCCTGCCACCCCTTTCGGGGTATTTATGCTCATCGCTCTGTTGTGCGGTTTTGCGGGGGCAAACTTCGCGTCCAGTATGGGCAACATCAGTTTTTTCTTTCCAAAAGCCAGACAAGGTAGCGCGTTGGGTATTAACGGCGGACTGGGAAATCTTGGCGTCAGTGTGATGCAGTTGATTGCGCCGCTGGTTATTTTTCTGCCGATATTTACTTTTTTAGGCGTCCGGGGCGTGCCGCAACCTGATGGCTCCCTGCTCGCTCTCACTAACGCCGCCTGGATCTGGGTGCCGTTACTGGCTGTCGCGACGCTTGCCGCCTGGTTTGGTATGAACGATATCGGCAGTTCAAAAGCGTCTGTCGTCTCGCAATTGCCGGTGCTAAAACGTCTGCACCTGTGGCTGCTTAGCCTGTTGTACCTGGCGACATTCGGGTCATTCATCGGCTTTTCCGCAGGTTTCGCCATGCTCGCCAAAACGCAATTTCCCGACGTAAACATTCTGCAACTGGCGTTCTTTGGCCCCTTTATCGGCGCGCTGGCGCGATCGGCAGGCGGCGTGATCTCCGATAAATTCGGCGGCGTTCGCGTCACGCTCATTAATTTTATCTTTATGGCGCTGTTTACCGCCCTGCTATTCCTCACGCTGCCAGGCTCCGGCGCAGGCAGCTTTAGCGCGTTCTATCTTGTTTTTATGGGCCTGTTTTTGACAGCGGGTCTCGGCAGCGGTTCTACCTTCCAGATGATTGCGGTGATCTTCCGTCAGATCACGCTCTACAACGTCAAACTGCGCGGCGGGAGCGATGAGCAGGCGCAGCGCGAAGCGGTGACGGATACCGCCGCCGCGCTCGGTTTTATCTCCGCTATTGGCGCTGTGGGCGGCTTCTTTATTCCAAAAGCGTTTGGCACCTCTTTGGCCTTGACCGGCTCGCCGGTGGGCGCCATGAAAATCTTTTTGCTGTTTTACCTCGCTTGCGTCCTGCTGACCTGGCTGGTCTACGGGCGTCGTAAGCCTAAACAACAATAACAACATACGCACCTGTAGGACGGCCATCCGGCAATGGTTTAACGCCAAATCGACAGGGTGGCGGAAAATTTATCGAAGCAGGAGAAATGTCATGAGTAAACTGTTGGATCGCTTTCGTTACTTTAAACAAAAAGGCGATACCTTTGCCGACGGCCATGGTCAGGTGATGCATACCAACCGCGACTGGGAAGACAGTTATCGCCAGCGCTGGCAGTTTGATAAGATCGTGCGCTCAACCCACGGCGTCAACTGCACGGGCTCCTGTAGCTGGAAAATTTATGTCAAAAACGGTCTGGTGACGTGGGAAACCCAGCAAACCGACTACCCGCGCACGCGTCCCGATTTACCGAACCATGAACCGCGCGGCTGCCCGCGCGGCGCCAGCTACTCCTGGTATCTCTATAGCGCCAATCGTCTGAAATACCCTCTGGTGCGTAAGCGGCTGATAGAACTGTGGCGCGAGGCTCTTTCCCGGCACAGCGATCCGGTACTGGCATGGGAATCTATAATGAACGACCCGCAAAAATGCCAAAGTTACAAACAGGTGCGCGGACATGGCGGCTTTATTCGTTCGAACTGGAAAGAGCTGAATCAGCTCATTGCCGCCGCTAACGTCTGGACAATCAAAACCTATGGTCCGGATCGTGTGGCGGGGTTTTCACCTATTCCGGCGATGTCGATGGTTTCTTACGCCGCCGGAACACGTTATCTGTCATTGCTTGGCGGTACATGCCTGAGCTTCTATGACTGGTATTGCGATCTTCCGCCCGCGTCGCCAATGACCTGGGGCGAGCAGACTGACGTGCCGGAGTCCGCCGACTGGTATAACTCAGCCTACATTATTGCCTGGGGCTCTAACGTGCCGCAGACGCGTACCCCGGACGCCCACTTCTTTACCGAAGTGCGCTACAAAGGCACTAAGACGATCGCCATCACCCCGGACTATTCCGAAGTCGCTAAACTGTGCGATCAGTGGCTGGCGCCAAAGCAAGGTACCGACAGCGCGCTGGCGATGGCCATGGGTCACGTTATTTTAAAAGAGTTTCATCTCGATAATCCCAGCGACTATTTTCTTAACTATTGCCGCCGTTATACCGATATGCCAATGCTGGTCCTGTTGGATGAGCGCGCAGACGGCAGTTATGTACCGGGGCGTATGATGCGCGCGTCGGATCTGGTGGATGGACTGGGAGAAGCCAATAATCCGGAATGGAAAACCGTCGCGCTCAACAGTACGGGCGAACTGGTCGCGCCCAATGGTTCTATCGGTTTTCGCTGGGGCGAAAAGGGAAAATGGAACCTGGAACCGGTGGCGGCGGGCGTCGAAACTGAACTGTCGCTCTCTTTACTCGGTCAGCATGATGACGTGGCGGGTGTCGCTTTCCCCTATTTTGGCGGCAACGAAAACCCACATTTCCGCAGCGTGCGGCAGGAACCGGTGCTGGTACGTCAGTTACCGGTGAAACGCCTGACTCTGGCGGACGGTAGCGAGCGGATGGTCGTCAGCGTTTACGATCTGGTGCTGGCGAATTATGGGCTGGATCGTGGTCTGGATGACTGCCATAGCGCCAATAATTATAACGACGTAAAAGCCTACACGCCGGCCTGGGGCGAACAGATTACCGGCGTGCCGCGTCGACATATCGAAACTATTGCGCGTGAATTTGCCGAGACCGCCCATAAAACTCACGGTCGCTCGATGATCATCCTCGGCGCGGGAGTGAATCACTGGTATCACATGGATATGAATTACCGTGGGATGATTAACATGCTGGTGTTCTGCGGCTGTGTTGGACAAACCGGCGGCGGCTGGGCGCACTATGTCGGCCAGGAGAAGCTGCGGCCGCAAACCGGCTGGCTGCCGCTGGCCTTCGCGCTGGACTGGAATCGCCCGCCGCGTCAGATGAACAGTACCTCGTTTTTCTACAACCATGCCAGCCAGTGGCGCTATGAAAAACTGACTGCGCAAGAGTTGCTGTCGCCGCTGGCCGATCCGGCTAAATTTTCCGGACACCTGATCGATTTCAACGTGCGCGCGGAACGTATGGGCTGGCTACCCTCGGCGCCGCAGCTTAATCTTAACCCGCTCAGCGTGAAAGCGAGCGCCGATAAAGCCGGGCTGTCTGCGGCGGATTATACCGTGCAGGCGTTGAAATCAGGCGCTATCCGTTTTGCCTGCGAACAGCCTGACAGTGGTCATAATCACCCGCGAAATTTATTTGTCTGGCGCTCTAACCTGCTCGGCTCCTCCGGGAAAGGTCATGAGTACATGCTCAAATATCTGCTGGGCACCGACAGCGGTATCTAGGGCGAAGCGCTGGGTTCCAGCGAAGGAATTAAGCCTGAAGAGGTGGAATGGCAGTCCGCCGCGATTGAGGGCAAGCTCGATCTGTTGGTCACGCTTGATTTCCGTATGTCCAGTACCTGTCTGTTTTCCGATATCGTCTTGCCGACCGCCACCTGGTATGAAAAAGACGATATGAATACCTCGGATATGCATCCGTTTATCCACCCCCTTTCCGCCGCGGTCGATCCTGCCTGGGAATCCAAAAGCGACTGGGAGATCTACAAAGGCATCGCTAGCGCCTTTTCTGAGGTGTGTGTCGGACATCTCGGACAGGAAACCGATGTGGTGTTACACCCGCTCCAGCATGATTCCCCGGCGGAACTGGCGCAGCCATTTGATATTCTCGAATGGCGTAAAGGCGAGTGCGAACTTATTCCGGGCAAAACCGCCCCCAATATCGTCGTGGTTGAACGCGATTATCCGGCCACCTATGAACGTTTTACCTCGCTGGGTCCCCTGCTGGATAAATTAGGCAACGGCGGTAAGGGTATTGCCTGGAATACGCAAGATGAAGTCGATTTCCTCGGTAAGCTCAATTACACCAAACACGATGGCCCGGCGAAAGGACGTCCGCGCATCGACACTGCGCTGGATGCCTCGGAAGTGATTCTTGCCTTAGCGCCGGAAACTAACGGCCAGGTGGCGGTGAAAGCCTGGCAGGCGTTGGGCGAGATGACCGGGCGCGAGCACACCCATCTGGCCATCAATAAAGAAGATGAGAAAATTCGCTTTCGTGATATCCAGGCGCAACCGCGCAAAATTATCTCCAGCCCGACCTGGTCAGGACTGGAAAGCGAGCATGTCTCTTATAACGCCGGCTATACCAACGTACATGAACTGATCCCGTGGCGCACGTTGTCGGGGCGGCAACAACTCTATCAGGATCATGCGTGGATGCGCGCTTTTGGCGAAAGCCTGGTGGCATATCGTCCGCCGATTGATACCCGCAGCGTCAGCGAAATGCGAGAAATTCCGCCCAACGGTTTCCCGGAAAAAGCGCTTAACTTCCTGACGCCGCACCAGAAATGGGGAATTCACTCCACCTACAGCGAAAACCTGCTGATGCTGACCTTGTCGCGCGGCGGGCCGATTGTCTGGATCAGCGAAGCCGATGCCCGTGAATTGGGTATTGAAGATAACGACTGGATTGAAGCCTTCAACGCTAATGGCGCCCTTACCGCTCGTGCGGTGGTCAGCCAGCGCGTTCCGCCGGGTATGACCATGATGTACCACGCCCAGGAGCGAATTATGAATATTCCGGGCTCGGAAGTGACCGGGATGCGCGGCGGGATCCATAACTCCGTGACCCGGGTCTGTCCAAAACCGACGCATATGATCGGCGGCTATGCGCAACTGGCTTACGGCTTCAACTATTACGGAACCGTGGGTTCGAATCGCGATGAATTCATCATGATCAGGAAGATGAAAAACATTAACTGGCTGGATGATGAGGGCCGGGATCAGGTACAGGAGGCGAAAAAATGAAAATACGCTCACAGGTTGGGATGGTACTGAATCTCGATAAATGTATTGGCTGTCACACCTGCTCCGTCACCTGTAAAAACGTCTGGACCGGACGTGAAGGGATGGAATACGCATGGTTCAATAACGTCGAAACTAAACCGGGTATCGGCTATCCCAAAAACTGGGAAGACCAGCAGGAGTGGCAAGGCGGTTGGGTTCGTGATGTTAATGGCAAGATAAGGCCCCGTCTGGGCGGCAAAATGGGGGTAATTAGCAAAATTTTCGCCAACCCGGTGATTCCGCAAATCGATGATTACTATGAACCCTTTACCTTCGATTATCAGCATTTACATAATGCGCCGGAGAGTAAGCATCAGCCCACTGCCCGTCCTCGTTCACTGATTGACGGAAAACGGATGGACAAGGTGATCTGGGGGCCAAACTGGGAAGAGCTGCTCGGCGGCGAGTTTGAAAAACGCGCCCGCGACCGCAACTTCGACAACATACAAAAAGAGATGTACGGTCAGTTCGAAAACACCTTCATGATGTACCTGCCGCGCCTGTGCGAACACTGCCTGAACCCCAGTTGTGTCGCCACCTGCCCAAGTGGCGCTATTTATAAGCGTGAAGAAGACGGCATCGTGCTAATCGACCAGGATAAATGCCGGGGCTGGCGTTTGTGTATCAGCGGCTGCCCGTACAAAAAAATCTACTTTAACTGGAAGAGCGGCAAGTCTGAGAAGTGCATATTTTGCTATCCGCGTATTGAATCCGGCCAGCCGACCGTTTGTTCGGAAACCTGCGTCGGGCGCATCCGTTATCTTGGCGTTCTGCTCTACGACGCCGACAGGATTGAAGAAGCGGCCAGTACCGAACACGAGACAGATTTGTATGAACGTCAGTGCGATGTGTTTCTCAATCCGCACGATCCGGCGGTCATCGAAGAGGCGCTTAAACAGGGCATCCCGCAAAACGTCATCGACGCTGCCCAACGGTCGCCGGTGTACAAAATGGCGATGGACTGGAAGCTGGCGCTTCCGCTGCACCCGGAATACCGTACCCTGCCGATGGTCTGGTACGTACCGCCGCTATCGCCCATCCAGTCATACGCTGACGCGGGCGGGTTGCCGCACAATGGCAATATTCTGCCGGCGGTGGAGACGCTGCGTATTCCGGTCCAGTACCTGGCCAATATGCTCAGCGCGGGCGATACCGGCCCGGTCATTCGGGCTCTAAAGCGGATGATGGCGATGCGCCACTACATGCGCTCGCAGACGGTTGAAGGCGTGACGGATACCCGCGCGATTGACGAAGTGGGTCTGAGCGTACAACAGGTTGAAGAGATGTATCGCTACCTGGCGATTGCCAATTATGAAGATCGTTTTGTCATTCCCACCAGCCACCGGGAAATGGCGCGCGACGCCTTTCCGGAGCGCAACGGCTGCGGCTTTACTTTTGGCGACGGTTGTCACGGCTCGGATACCAAATTCAACCTGTTCAACAGTAGCCGTATTGATGCCATCAATATCACCGAAGTACGTGATAAAGCGGAGGGGGAATAATGCAAATCCTCAAAGCGATTGGCCTGTTGATGGAGTATCCGGACGACGAGTTGTGGGAATGTCGGGATGAAGCACTTGCCCTTATCCAACACGATGCGCCAATGCTGGCCGACTTCACTCGCGAGCTGCTTTATGCGCCGTTACTGGATAAACAAGCAGAATGGTGCGAAGTGTTTGACCGCGGGCGCGCCACTTCATTGCTGTTATTCGAGCATGTTCATGCGGAGTCCCGCGATCGCGGCCAGGCGATGGTCGATTTGTTAAGCCAGTATGAAACCGTGGGCCTGCAGCTCAACTGCCGCGAACTGCCGGATCACCTACCGCTCTATCTGGAGTACTTAAGCGTGTTGCCGGAAGCGGAAGCGCGCGAGGGATTACAGAATATTGCCCCTATTCTGGCGCTACTGGGCGGTCGTCTGAAACAGCGAGGAGCGCCGTGGTATCAACTGTTTGACGCCCTGCTGACGCTGGCGGGCAGTACGCTTACAAGTGACAGTGTCACCAAACAGATTGTTCAGGAATCGCGGGATGATACCCGTCAGGCACTGGACGCCGTCTGGGAAGAAGAGCAGGTGAAGTTTATCGAAGATAACGCCACGACCTGTGACAGTTCACCGTTACACCATTATCAACGACGCTTTAGCCAGGACGCGGCGCCGCAGTACGTCGACGTCAGCGCGGGAGGCCCGAAATGATACAGTACCTGAACGTCTTTTTTTACGACATCTACCCCTATATTTGCGCCACGGTATTCTTCCTTGGCAGTTGGCTGCGCTATGACTATGGACAATATACCTGGCGCGCGTCGTCCAGCCAGATGCTGGATAAGCGCGGGATGGTGATATGGTCGAATCTGTTCCATATTGGCATTCTGGGGATCTTTTTTGGCCATCTGTTTGGAATGCTGACGCCACACTGGATGTATGCCTGGTTCCTGCCGATTGCGGTAAAACAGCAGATGGCGATGATCCTCGGCGGCGTGTGCGGCGTATTAACGTTGATCGGCGGCGCGGGATTACTGTGGCGTCGTCTGACCAATCAGCGTGTGCGGGCGACATCCACTACACCTGATATTATCATCATGAGCATTTTGCTGATTCAGTGCCTGCTTGGCCTGAGCACCATTCCGTTTTCGGCGCAATATCCGGATGGCAGCGAAATGATGAAGTTGGTGGGCTGGGCGCAAAGTATTGTCACCTTCCGCGGCGGGTCTTCGGAAATGCTGAGCGGTGTGGCGTTTGTTTTCCGCGTTCATCTGGTGCTGGGAATGACTATTTTCCTGCTCTTCCCGTTCACCCGTCTGGTTCATGTCTGGAGCGCGCCGTTTGAGTATTTCACCCGTCGCTACCAGATTGTTCGTACCCGCCGCTAATTCTCTTTGCCCGGGGGTACGCTTACCGGGCAAAGAAAAACGCCTGGGCGTCGTCATTCGGCAACGCACAGGCTATGATGATTCTTCAGTCAAAGGAGAACATCAATGAAACCGCAGATTTACCATGTTGACGCCTTCACCAGCGAACCCTTTCGCGGCAACTCTGCTGGCGTTGTCTTACATGCGGATACGCTAAGCGACGCGCAGATGCAGCTGATTGCCCGTGAACTTCGTCACTCGGAAACCGCCTTTTTGCTAAAAAGCGAAGAGAGTGATGTGCGCATACGCTATTTTACACCGACAGTAGAAGTCCCCATCTGTGGTCATGCCACCGTGGCCGCGCATTATGTTCGGGCAACGGTACTGGGGTTGGGAAACACCACCGTCTGGCAAACCTCGTTAGCGGGCCGTCATCGCGTTGAAATTCATGCCGAACACAACGACTATCGCATCACGCTGGAACAAGGTCAGCCCTCTTTTGAACCACCGCTAGTCGGAGAGATTCGGGCTGCCATCATCACCGCACTGAACCTGACTGAAGATGATATCGTGCCGGGAGCGCCAATTCAGGTGGCTTCAACAGGACATGCAAAAGTGATGATCCTGCTCAAACCAGACGTTGATATTGATGCCCTTTCTCCGAATCTGGCAGCCCTGACGGCAATCAGCCAGCAAATTGGCTGTAACGGCTTTTTTCCTTTCCAGATTCGTCCGGGAAAAAACGAAACCGATGGGCGAATGTTTTCCCCGGCGATAGGAATTGTGGAAGATCCGGTAACGGGAAACGCCAATGGCCCGATGGGTGCATGGCTCGTCCATCATGGCCTGATGGCGCATGACGGTAAAACGCTGCAGATTCAAGGCCATCAGGGGCGCGCTTTAGGCAAAGAGGGTACTGTTGATGTTACCGTCACCATTCGCGATAACCAGCCGGACAACGTCACCATCTCCGGCCAGGCGGTCATTCTGTTTCATGCCGAATGGGCCATTACTTTTTAATCTTTGTCAGGCCCGCAAATCCTCGCGGCAAAAAATTATTTTCCCGCCTCCGGATGGGTATCAAATGCAGCCATTACCGCGGCCAGCTCCGCCTCGGTAAAACCGTGCTTTACATCATTTACGCCGAGACCAAACTGCTGCTGAAGTAACTGATACAACGACGGTACATCCGGTACATTGACCTGTTCAACGGCATGTCCCTGGTGGTAACGCGTGAAGTGGAAATTCGTTAATGTCAGCTTGCCGCCATCAGGCAAATGGCGGCACATCAACAAATGATGACGAAAATGGGATTGCGGCCAGTGAGCCGACCAGAAATTGCCCATCACATGATCGCTCTGCTGCTGCACCCCCAGATCAAAACAGTACATCGACTGCCAGTGCTCATGGTGGCGGAATTGTAAAATCCATGTGCTTCCCTCTTGCATCAGGCGGTATTCGCCATGCGGCGTTTGCTGGGCAATTTCGGTCTGCAGACGAAGCGGCGCGGTTAGCGTTTGGCCGCCAAACCCCACGTCCGCGATCCACTGTTCATCCTCAACATCAACCAGCAGCAAACGGTGCGTGCGCGGCGGTAAACTGGCGGGATGAGACAGAATGACCCGCCCCAATAAGCTTCGGACGTTAAAACCGATGTCGCGTAACGCACGTTCAAACAGGCCATTCAGTTCAAAACAGTATCCACCGCGTCGGGCATAAAGCAGTTTCTCCTCTAATGCCGTCTCATCGAGCTGTATTTCACGAGGCAGTAGCACATCCAGATTTTCAAAAGGAATCGCGCAGTTGTGCGCTAAGTGAAGCGTTCTGAGCGCTTCAACCGTAGGAACCCCCAACGGCTGACAATGTAATCGCGTAAAATAAGCATGTAAAAAAGGGGTCATCTGAGGCTTCCATTAACATTAATGCTTGCGTTCGGCACACAGGCTGAGGCGGATATCGCTGCGCAACAGGATACCCTATCCGTGGAATAGCGTTGGATACTTTTGAAAAAAATAAGACAGGCCGGCTACAGCGCCGGAGGTACGTGGGATTTTGGCGTACAAACGGAAATCGGGTTCTGAGAATCTCTTTGCGACACGCCGCCAAAATAGCGGCGTGTTAAAATTTTTAACGCCAGCTCAGCGAGTCTGATTTCTAACAAAACTGGCTAAACATAAACGCCTTTTAATAATTGTCCAAATAGTTATGGTAACGATCTTTTATGTCGGCCGCCCGTTGCGCTTTCGCCTCGCCCATGCTGTTGGCCCGAGCGATATAATGTTCTAAACTCGGAATGGCGCCTAATGCCTGAGGTAAGGCATTATATGCTGCTATTCGTTCTCTGACGGTTTTATGGTCTTTATCAATATCATAATGATAGTACGCTGGCGCTTCTAAAAAGCCCTCTTCCAGTCTCATACAAATATCTTCAAAGGTTCCCTCAACCTCAACGGAATGTTCGCCATCCGATATCCTGACGATTGGCTTACCTCCAGCTATCAGCGAGAGTTGTTCGAATATTAACCTCCGACCATCAGAAAGCTCGACATCTATAGCATACAGTCCATCACATACAGCATCAGCAAGGTGATCATGGATATTCCCTGCATTGGCACAGAACTCCTCAACTTTAGGCGTAACATTGCAATAATGTTCAATTACTCGCGTAAATCCGTAGGCCAGTCCTGCGGTAAGCACATACAAGATGCCTTTCATGATTTTTGTTGATAATTTATTTTCATAATCTCCTGCAGCAACATGAGGTAGCTTATTTCCTGATAAAGCTCTGCCATAGGTAGAAACTGATGTATGTGGCATATCCTACTCCTTCAAATTTTGCTCAATAGCTTTATATGTCCTACTCCTCTCTCATTATGACGATATGTTAATCAACAAAATTGCTCAAAGGCATACATTTTCAGGAGAAAATGAGAATAACAGACGCAACGGCCTTATCTTATGCTGCTTCAATATCGTCAGGTGGTTTATCGTTCGAGGTCATATCTATGACCATAAATCCCTGCAGGGATTAACCCTGATTAATTATTGCGCAGCGCAATCACTGCGGATTTGTGCTGAAAGCTTATCTGGCTGAATCGTGACCACACCGCACCACATCTGACCGCACAAATAAACACGACATCCTCATTTTGTTCTTTCCGTATGTTTTGCGTCATTTAACAATTGCAGGTAGGATGCTCCGCCGGCGGTTTTATCCCTGTCACAGAATCAGGGAAAAGCGGCATTCGCCATTGCAGGCAATCGATTGGTGAGCGCCCGTCGCGGCATAAGGAATTTTTCTGTCAGGACAGGCTATAACAGGTAACGTAATGAAAACACAGACTACGCACGCCGCAGAACAACATGCGGCGAAACGACGCTGGCTGAACGCCCATGAAGAGGGGTATCACAAAGCGATGGGGAATCGTCAGGTTCAGATGATTGCTATCGGCGGCGCGATTGGCACCGGTTTATTTTTAGGTGCAGGCGCCCGATTGCAAATGGCCGGACCGGCACTGGCGCTGGTCTATCTGATATGCGGCATTTTTTCTTTTTTCATTTTACGCGCGCTGGGCGAACTGGTATTGCATCGCCCTTCCAGCGGGAGCTTCGTCTCCTACGCCCGTGAATTTTTGGGTGAAAAAGCGGCCTACGTCGCAGGCTGGATGTACTTTATTAACTGGGCGATGACCGGGATCGTCGATATCACCGCAGTGGCGTTATACATGCACTACTGGGGCGCATTTGGCGACGTTCCGCAATGGGTGTTTGCGCTCGGCGCGTTAACCATTGTCGGTACCATGAACATGATCGGCGTAAAATGGTTTGCCGAAATGGAGTTCTGGTTCGCGCTGATAAAAGTACTCGCCATTGTTATCTTCCTGGTGGTAGGCACGATTTTTCTCGGTACCGGTCAACCGCTTGAGGGTAATGCCACCGGTTTTCACCTGATTACAGATAATGGCGGCTTTTTCCCGCACGGCCTGTTGCCCGCGCTGGTACTGATTCAGGGCGTGGTGTTCGCTTTTGCGTCGATTGAACTGGTCGGTACCGCCGCTGGGGAGTGCAAAGATCCACAGACGATGGTGCCAAAAGCCATCAATAGCGTGATCTGGCGTATTGGTCTTTTCTATGTAGGATCGGTCGTATTGCTGGTTTTACTGCTGCCGTGGAACGCCTACCAGGCGGGGCAAAGTCCGTTTGTCACCTTCTTTTCTAAACTTGGCGTGCCTTATATCGGCAGTATTATGAATATCGTGGTGTTAACCGCCGCGCTTTCCAGCCTGAACTCCGGGCTTTACTGTACGGGGAGAATTTTACGTTCAATGTCGATGGGGGGTTCCGCGCCGAAATTCATGGCGAAAATGAGCCGTCAGCATGTGCCCTATGCGGGTATTCTGGCGACTCTGGTGGTTTACGTGGTCGGCGTATTCCTGAATTACCTGGTCCCCTCCCGCGTGTTTGAGATCGTTCTTAATTTTGCCTCGCTCGGCATTATCGCATCGTGGGCGTTTATCATGGTGTGCCAGATGCGTTTACGCCAGGCGATAAAAGAAGGCAAAGCTGCAGACGTCAGTTTTAAACTGCCCGGCGCGCCTTTTACCTCCTGGCTAACGCTGCTGTTTTTACTAAGCGTGCTGGTACTTATGGCGTTTGACTACCCGAATGGAACTTACACTATCGCCTCGTTGCCGCTGATCGCCATTCTGCTGGTCGCCGGCTGGTTTGGCGTGCGACGTCGCGTGGCGGAGATCCATCGCACTGCGCCAGTGACGGCGGATTCGACAGAGAGTGTCGTATTGAAAGAAGAAGCAGCGACATAACATTCCCCTTCCCCGGCAGCCCCAGGCCTGCCGGGTTTAATGCGCATTGCCGCCAACACCGCATCGCGCCCAATGCTTAGTCAGCCTTAATCAACTGCGCCACATCATTGCTGTTAATTTCCCGCTGGTTGCCTTCCTGATCGGTATAACTGGTCATCCCCGTCTCTTTATCTAACTGCGGCTTACCCTGAGTTACGATCGTTTGCCCATTCTTCGTCGTCATCACATAGTTGGTTGTGCAACCCGCAAGCATAAAAAACATCATGCCCAAACCTGAGCATATAAATAACTTTTTCATATTTTCCTCGTGAATATAATGAGTTAACTACAGCAAAAAGGCAGTGTAATTCTCACAGAATCATCAGGCTATCGGCGGGGTGTAACGAGGCGTATCGGTGCGTTTAAAGAGATGACTGGAGGGGTTTCCCCCTCCATACCCTATTTACAGAGCAATGCGAATAACATCATCCGGCTGCGTCGCTTCCTGTTCACGTGTCGATTTCTGCTTCACGCTGACGTAGAGCGTTTTACCGTCTGCCGATAGCGCCAGGCTATTCGGGTACGTCGGCGTATCGAACGTTTTAACAACGTTATAGGTCTTCGCATCGATCACGCTGACCTGACCTGCCTGACGATGTGTCACATACGCCTCGTTACGTGTCGGGTTAAACAGGACGGCCAAAGAAGCAGGCGCCGCGATTTTGGCAAGAATATTGCCATTACGGGTATCGACAACCAGGACTTCAGTCGCCTTCGAGTCGGTGATAAACGCGCGATGACCTGCGGTATCGAGACTCAGGTTAATAAAGAAGTGTTCTTTACCGTCATCCAGCAACTTCTTACGACTGAGAATTTTATTGCTGGCGGTATCGATGGTGATAAATTCGCCATCCGCATTGGTGGTGTACAGGCGTTGCGCTTTACTGTCGAGCGCCAGACCCGTACTCATTTTGCCGGTATTTTCGATCGTCGTTTTCAGTTTGATGGTTTCGCCATCCACTACCCAAATAGCACTCTCTTTACCAACACCGCTAATGTAGATCGTGTTGGTCGCCGCATCGGCAACCAGCTCACGGGGCTGTAACGGACGAACCTCTTCAGTACGTTTGCGCGCATCAAGTACCAGACGACCTTTTACATCACCCGTTTTGGCATCAATCGCGGTAACTGCGCTGTTAATGGTATTGCCAAACCACAGCGTTTGGGTCGCGGCATTGATGGTGGCGCCGAACGGCTTGAGATCGTTATGAATCGCTTGCGTGATTTCCAGCGTCACCGGGTCGAGACGATAAACTACGCCGCCTTTATCCAGTTTACGGCTTTGCGATGTAGCCAGCCAGAGCGCGTTTTCTTGCTGACTCCAGGCCATCTCATAAGCGCCTTTGCCTACCGCTTTACGCAGCATGTCTTCCGCCGCCAGCGTGCTAAATGAGGATGCGACGAGGAGCGAACCTAACAATAAAGAACCACGCAGGCGCGGCGAAAAAAGATGACGTAAGTGCATGACGACTCCCTTTGATAAAAACGTGTATAGCTGCTTCACACTACTTCACTGCGCGGGATCTTCGTTCCGCACTTATTATAAGTTGAGAATAATAATCATTATTTATCAGAAAGTGGAGCTTTTCCTCGCCTGCGAATGTCATGGCTCTTAAATAACGCACATTTTCTTAACTTAATGTGCGATTAAAATTTCAAAACTTTACATATTGACTACCCTTAATGTCACGTTTTCCGTTGATACGCTTACAATTATCCGGCATTTTCATGAAAATTATTTCCGTTAGACAGCGACTTTATCCCGCCCTCTTATTGCCTCTGACCTTCTCCCCGGTCCTTCAGGCCGCCAGCGCGTCCAATGAACAAACCATGATAGTCACCGCAACGCCGCAAACCGTATCCGAACTGGATACACCTGCCGCCGTTAGCGTCATTGAGGGAGAAGACATGCGTCTGGCGACGCCGCGCGTTAATTTATCTGAGACTTTAACCAGCGTCCCGGGATTGCAGGTGCAGAACCGGCAGAACTACGCGCAGGATCTGCAAATCTCTATCCGTGGATTTGGCTCGCGTTCCGCCTTTGGCGTGCGCGGCATTCGTCTGTATGTTGATGGCATTCCCGCCACCATGCCGGATGGACAAGGCCAGATTTCGAATATTGATATTAACAGCATACAAGACGTTGAAGTGTTACGCGGCCCCTTCTCAGCGCTATACGGCAATGCTTCCGGCGGCGTAATAAATGTCACCACCGAAACCGGGAGACAGCCGCCCACCCTTGAGGCCAGCAGCTACTACGGCAGTTATGGAAGCTGGCGCTATGGGCTAAAAGCCACGGGCGCGATGGGTGACGGCACACAGCCAGGCGACGTGGATTACACGGTATCGACTACCCGTTTCACCACCCACGGCTACCGCGATCACAGCGGCGCGCGAAAAAATCTGGCTAATGCCAAACTGGGCGTGCGCCTTGACGATGTCAGTAAACTCTCGCTGATTTTTAATAGTGTGGACATTAAGGCGGACGATCCCGGCGGACTTACCGAATCTGAATGGAAAGCCGATCCGCAACAGGCGCCCCGCGCTGAACAGTACAATACGCGTAAAACCATCAAACAAACTCAGGCAGGATTGCGTTATGAACGTCAGCTCAGCGCGCAGGATGATATCAGCGTGATGGCCTACGCCGGAGAGCGGGAAACCACGCAATACCAGTCTATTCCCCTGGTGGCACAGCTAAAACCTGCTCAGGCTGGCGGCGTAATTACACTGCAACGCCACTATCAGGGCATTGATTCCCGCTGGACTCACCGGGGAGAATTAGGTGTGCCGGTCACCTTCACTGGCGGAGTAAACTATGAAAATATGAGCGAAAACCGCAAGGGTTACAATAATTTCCGTCTCAACAACGGCACCCCTGAGTTTGGGCATAAAGGCGATTTACGGCGGGATGAGCGTAACCTGATGTGGAATGTCGATCCTTATCTGCAAACCCAGTGGCAGCTTACGCAAAAACTCTCGCTGGATGCTGGCGTGCGCTACAGTTCCGTGTGGTTCGATTCTAACGATCACTATATCGCGCCCGGCAATGGCGATGACAGCGGCGACGCCAGCTATCACCACTGGCTACCCGCCGGATCGCTAAAATATGCGTTAACTGACGCCTGGAATCTCTATCTTGCTGCCGGTCGCGGATTTGAAACTCCCACTATCAATGAGCTTTCTTATCGCGCTGACGGCCAAAGCGGGTTCAACTTTGACCTCAAACCGTCGACCAATGATACGGTGGAAGTCGGCAGTAAAACGCGGATTGGCAATGGCTTGTTGACCGCCGCGTTATTTCAAACCGATACCGATGATGAAATTGTCGTCGCCAGTAGTATGGGAGGACGCACTACCTACAAAAACGCGGGCAAAACGCGCCGCCAGGGCGCAGAGCTCGCGTTGGACCAGCGCTTCGCTGGCGACTGGCGGGTGAAAGCATCATGGACCTGGCTGGATGCGACCTATCGCAGTAACGTTTGTCAGGGGCAAAACTGTGATGGAAACCGGATGCCCGGCATCGCCCGTAATATGGGATTCGCCTCATTAGGTTTTATCCCGGATGAGGGGTGGTACGCCGGAACAGACGTTCGGTATATGGGCGATATCATGGCCAATGATGAAAATACCGCCAAAGCGCCTTCGTATACCGTTGTTGGACTAAATACAGGGTATAAATTTAATTACAGTCAGCTTACCGTCGATATTTTTGGGCGGGTAGATAATCTATTTGATAAAGAATATATCGGTTCGGTGATCGTTAATGAATCTAATGGCCGATATTATGAGCCAGCGCCAGGGCGTAACTATGGCGTGGGGATTAATCTGGCATGGCAATTTGAATAAATATCCGGCAAATATCCGGCAATAGCGGGGAATCCCCGCTATTGATAAGCCATAGTTACATGAAGGTTACATGAAGTACTGATTTTTAATCGTCGCTACGTTTTGTTGCAAAACATTCTGTAGGCAGTGGCGACTGGCTTCTTTATCATCAGTCACTAACGCATTAAGCAATTTTCTGTACAGATTAACGCCGTTTTGATAATCATCAAGTTTAAAATTATCATATAAAAAATGCAGGCTTGGCCCCAGGCGTACCCATAATTGCTCGATCATGGCATACAGGGTTGGCATATCCGCGTAGTGGTAGATCTCAAAGCGGAATGCGCGGTTGGCCAAAAGAATTTTCTCCATAACGCCACTTTCCAGCGCCTGTTGAAATTCATCTAATAGCGCATTCAGCGTCTGCTCACGATCCGGGGTAATCTTACCCGCAGCGGCGACCACCGCCATCTCCTCCAGGGCAGTACGAATCGTATTAATTTCCAGCAAACTTTCCAGCGAGATCTCCGGCACCATAAACGCCTGTGCTGGCGCCACCGCCAAAGCACTGGAAGAGACCAGCCTTAACAGGGCCTCACGCACTGGCGTAATACTGACGCCTAACTCTTGAGCGATATTTTTAGTGATAAGCCTTGCGCCTGGTTTTAATGCGCCAATAGACAATTGATGCTTTAACCGATTTTCAACCTGTGTGGTCAGGCTTATATGTTGTGTTTTTTCCGTACCCGGCATTTTCCTTCCTTCACCTCTTGGCAGAACAACATCGCAATCGAGTCCCGAAGAAGTTTCGGAACTTAATTGTAAAAAAGATAATCCAGGCCTGAACGGCCAAATAAATAAAAGTGATAATTTACTTGCGTGATATTCTCATCTTTTACAACAATACAGGTTTCTTTATGGCAACCGTTTTATCTCCGTCATTCCTTCATGTATCGAGATTTTTGACCGGTTCAGGCCGCTGAGGGAGATAAGCTGCCCCACCGCGATCTGAATGATGAATATAAGTAAAGCCGGAATTTTAAAATTTGCACATTTTTATGGCGACATAATGCCGCCATTTTTTCTTTACGCATCGTCCGCCAAACGTATCACGACTTTGCCAAAGTTCTTCCCCGCCAGCAGCCCCATAAACGCTTCTGGCGCATTTTCCAGCCCATCAGTAATCTGCTCCCGGTAATGTATTTTCCCTTCTTTGATCCAACGCCCCATTTCTTGCTGAAACTCATGTATCCGGTGACCATAGTCCTGGTTGATGATAAAACCTTGCAGGCGAATACGCTTTTTAAGTAATGTTGCCATCAGCAGAGGCAGTCTGTCTGGACCGTCCGGCAACGCTGTCGCATTGTAGCCGCTGACCAGACCGCAGAGCGGAATCCGCGCCGACGTATTCAGTAGCGGTAAGACGGCGTCAAAGACTTTACCACCGACATTCTCATAATAGATATCGATACCCTGCGGGCAGGCCTGCGCAAGCTGTTGTGGGAAATTATCAGCGTGATGATCAAGGCACAGATCAAATCCCAAAACGTCTGTCGCATGACGGCATTTTTCCGCGCCGCCAGCAATACCCACGACCCGGCAGCCCTTCAGCTTGCCAATTTGCCCAACCGTTGCGCCTACGGGGCCGGTGGCGGCGGCGACAACCAGCGTTTCGCCCTCTTTCGGCTGGCCGATATCCAGTAACCCCATATAGGCGGTAAACCCCGGCATTCCTAAAATCCCCAGCGACCAGGAAGGATGTTGCGGATTATCACCCAGCTTTACCAACCCTTCGCCATCTGAAATGTCATAATCCTGCCAACCATTGTAACTCAACACCCATTCGTCTGGTCGGTAATCAGGATGGTTTGACGCGACAACGCGACTGACCGTACCGCCAACCATAACGCAGCCAGGTTCAACAGGCGGCGCATAAGAGGGTTCATCGCTCATGCGGCCACGCATATAAGGGTCGAGTGATAAAAAAACGGTACGCAATAGCACCTGCCCTTCACCGGGCGTCGCGACGTCATCTTCTTCGAGGCGGAAGTTATCCATCTGCGGCGCGCCGTGGGGACGCGAGGCCAAAACCCAACGACGATTTCGGTTGGTCTGTTGCTTCATTCTATTCTCCTCATGCCTGGCATAATCCATCAATAATAGTCGAACATTAGCTTTCTGAGGGAGTTAAACACTCTCAGATATCAGGCTGTGCGCTTTTATGAACGACTTTCTCCCCCCTCTCGCTAAATATGAATTCTTGCGCTAATTCGTTGATTTATGCCGCCTTCAATAGTATTTCTAACACTATCGTAAACATTCCCTGGGGTTCCCTATGACGATTCGCTTTGCCGATAAAGCAGACTGCGCCGCGATTACCGAAATCTATAACCATGCGGTATTACATACTGCGGCCATCTGGAACGATCGGACGGTCGATACGGATAATCGCCTTGCCTGGTATGAGGCCCGTCAATTACTGGGCTATCCGGTGCTGGTAAGCGAAGAAAATGGCGTGGTGACTGGCTATGCATCATTTGGCGACTGGCGCAGTTTCGACGGTTTTCGCTATACCGTCGAGCACTCGGTTTATGTTCATCCGGCGCACCAGGGGAAAGGACTGGGGCGAAAACTGCTCAGCAGACTGATCGACGAAGCCCGACGCTGCGGCAAGCATGTGATGGTGGCCGGTATTGAGTCACAGAATGCCGCCTCGATACGCCTGCATCATTCGCTGGGGTTTACCGTCACCGCGCAAATGCCGCAGGTCGGCGTAAAATTTGGCCGTTGGTTAGATCTTACGTTTATGCAGCTCCAGCTTGATGAACACGCCGCGCCGGACGCCTGCTGATGAACCAGTCGCTGACGCTTATCTTTTTGATCGCCGCCGGCGTCGGGCTGGTGGTACAAAACAGTATTATGGTGCGTATTACGCAGACATCATCGACGATTCTGATCGCTATGCTGTTGAACTCGCTGGTAGGGATCGTTTTATTTGTGACGATATTGTGGTTTAAGCAAGGCGCCACGGGCTTCGGCGAGCTGGTCGCCAGCGTGCGCTGGTGGACATTGATCCCCGGTCTGCTGGGGTCATTTTTTGTATTTGCCAGCATTAGCGGGTATCAGAACGTTGGCGCCGCGACGACTATCGCGGTACTGGTCGCCAGCCAGTTAATCGGCGGACTGGCGCTGGATATTGCGCGTAGCCACGGCGTCACGTTACGCGCAATGGTCGGGCCGGCGTTTGGCGCGCTGTTGCTGGTCATTGGCGCATGGCTGATTGCGAAGCGCCAGTTTTAATGGGTTACAGGATCGTGCCGCCTTTGGTGAGCTGCTCGCGGCGCGCGTCCCGATCTTCTTGATATTGTCTGCCGTGATGCGCGATAGCCGTGCGCAAACGCTGCTGCTGCACATAACGATCTTCACGACGTAATTCAGCGTCATCGCTCAAGGCAATCAGCAATTCATTCATATGGGCAATTACGCTCTCCGCGATGGCGGCATCCACGCGGGCGCTCACTTCCTCCAGGTGCGACATAAGCTCTCCAACTCTTTATTCTGTAATAGCATGATTCGCCTATTATACGCGTTATTGTCGCCCGATGCGGTCATTCGCCGCCGCCATCCTGATTTAACTTACGTCAAGTGAAAACACGGGGCTTAATAGACCGAGAATTCGCGCCTTTTTGCCTTTCTTCCGCCGTTTGCTTGCGTATAGACCCCGTAAAGTAGACGCGTGAAGAAGTCTAAGGGATAACAACGTGGCAAAATCTCTCTTGCGCAGCGGCAATCTGGATGATTATCAGGCCGTGGGCGGCGGCGGTCAGGCCGTATTTGAATCAGCATTGCAAATTCGCGAAACGCTTCGTCTGCGTAAACAGCAGGCGATGGTTGACTGTCTGGCGATTCCGCAACTTAACGATAATGGCGATCGGGTTGACTGGTATTCGCCGATTGAAGGTCAGGCGATAGCGTGGAAAGCGGCTGACGAAGAGACACGTTCTCGGGCTTTACGTTATTTAGCCAGCACTTTTGAAAGCGCGGCTGCACTCAGTCGCAAAAGTCTGCAATCCGGTAAAACAGCGCTCCAGCTATTTGGTTCGCTACTTGAGAAAGCGACGCAATTTCCCGGCGAAAATCATGTTTTCCTGGTTAACGGCAAACCGGTTATCACCTTCTGGGGATTCGTTAATCTCAACGAAAATACACGCGATGATGTGCTGGACTGCCTGCGGGTAACCGAGGCAATCCCCGACATCCCTCTGGTCGAGCCGGAGCCGGAGCCCGAAGAAAAGCCGCTGGTAGAGGCGGCGTTTAGTCAGGCGGATGAACCTTTGTTAACGTCTGTCATTGAGCCGCCGAAAATGCCGGAGGAACCTGTTGCGCCGCCCGTTATCGTTAGCGAGCCGAAGTCGGCCACTCCCATCCCGGTCGCTGAGGCGAAAAGAGCTCGCCGTCTACCGCTGTGGAGCTTACCTGTCGCTGCCGTGGTTATCGCCGCCG
The DNA here is from genome assembly GCF_043357055.1 of Salmonella sp. SJTUF15570. Taxonomy (NCBI): domain Bacteria; kingdom Pseudomonadati; phylum Pseudomonadota; class Gammaproteobacteria; order Enterobacterales; family Enterobacteriaceae; genus Salmonella; species Salmonella sp. SJTUF15570. The sequence continues at coordinate 281,542 of NZ_JBEUKJ010000005.1, forward strand.
TCGCCACGCCTTTTTTCTGGCCATCTTCATCCGTTGACGGGGCCTCTCCTGTTCGCGCCGCGCCTGTCGCTACCGCGAAAACTGACGTTACCCCCTTGCCTGAACTCACCGCGCATTTGCCGCTGCATCGCGCTGAGGTGACGCCCGCCCCCAAAGCGGCGCCGTTGCCGGAAGCGCCTGTTATCATTGCCGCTATCCCCAAAGACGCGCTGGTGATGGACAATACGCAGATGAAGCTTGGAACCACGCGCTTTTTAAACGGTAGCTGGCGCGTCAGCGTGGATGTCAAAGATCCGATTTCCGGCAAGCCGCCCTCTCTGCGTTATCAGATCCAAAATAACAAAGGCATCGCGCGCGTAGTACATGGCGATAACGTGGTTTGTCGGGCGGAAATTTTCTCTGGTCTGCATCAAACGGGCGAGCTGATGATTAAAAGTCGCGGCAATGCGCGCTGCACCGACGGCTCACGTTATCCGATGCCGGAAATTACCTGTAAAGCTGGCGTCAATGACGTCGCAACCTGTACCGCCCGTTATGGCGACCACGCGGCAATTCCGTTGACGTTTAAAAAGATAGGTGCCTGATTTTATGTTGGTCAATCTGTGTGATTACAAACAGAGCGTCACGCTCATTGCAAACAGCGGCGTCCAGTTTCTTGATTTTGGCTTAACGCCGCAAGAGTCGGCCCACTACGGACGTTTTGTGCGCAAAACGGCAAACGGCCCGCTACTGCGCCTCGATTTTGATCTGACCAGCGGGCGCTACACGTTGCCAGGACGTGCTGGCGGCCAACCCGAAGTCGTGAAACCGGAAAGCACTCAGACGCTGCACTATTCTCTGGATGTACTCGACGGAATCTGGCTTCCCCTGCCGTTCCTGCGTTTTAATCCGCCGCGTACCTTTATTGATGGGCCGGATAACTGGGCGCGCATTCAGGTACGTAAACTCAGCGAGCCAGATAGCGCCGGAAACACACACCGCATCACCCTCGCCTTCGACAGTCAACTGGCAAAAAATATGCCTGCGGCGTTGGCGCCTTGCGAAAACGATCTGCTCAATGGCACACGTTTTGCGCTCGCCTGGCGCGATGAAGAAGTTGCCGATTTTCTTGACCAGACATGGATTGACGGCTGGCTGCGCGAGTCGTTTCTTCAGTATGCCTCACAAGTGGAAAACCGTCCGGAACAGGCCATACAACAAGCGCTGCGTAGCTTTGAGTATCAGGCGCACTGGTTGAATTTACTGACGCTGTTAGGCGAACAGCTTACGGTACCGGAAGTAAAGTTTGTGACACATACGTTAAGCACGCCCGCAATCCCGGTCGATCTGATTCTGGATGTCGGCAATACGCATACCTGCGGCGTCTTGATCGAGGATCATGGCGATGCGAATGACGGGTTACGCCAGACGGCAGAGCTTCAGGTGCGTTCTTTAAGCGAGCCGCAGTTTCTGAACGATCCTTTATTTACCAGCCGGGTGGAATTCTCAGAAGCGCGCTTTGGCAAGCAACACTTTTCTGTCGAAAGCGGACGAGACGACGCCTTTGTCTGGCCTTCCATTGTGCGTGTGGGCGACGAAGCTCGCGCCCTTGCTATGCAGCGTGTGGGCACCGAAGGCAGCAGCGGTATCTCCAGCCCGCGCCGCTACCTGTGGGATGAAACCCCCGCCTTGCAGGACTGGCGCTTTAGCCAGATCCACGGTAAAACGCAGCGCGAACCGCTTGCCACCGCGTTTCCGCTGATGAATCTGATGAACGACGACGGACAGCCGTTATTCCGCCTGCCGCATGAAGAAAGGCTACCGGTTTTTTCGCCGCAATACAGTCGTAGCACCTTGATGACGCATATGTTGTGCGAAATTCTGGCTCAGGCGCTGGGGCAAATTAACAGCGTCGCCACCCGGCTGCGGCTCGGCTTTCCCGCCTCGCCGCGCCAGCTACGTACCCTGATTTTAACGCTGCCTTCCGCCATGCCGAAACAGGAGCGAGAAATTTTCCGCCAGCGAATGTTTGAAGCGCTGGCGCTGGTCTGGAAAGCCATGGGCTGGCATCCGCAGGATGAGGATTTCACCACGCCTAAGCAGCGTGAAAAAAGCGTGGTGCCGGTACCTGAAATACAGATGGAATGGGACGAAGCAAGTTGCGGCCAACTGGTATGGCTTTATAACGAAGCCATTTCGCATTACGCCGGGCGTACCGAATCCTTTTTTAATGCGCTGGCCAGACCGGATCGCCAGCCTGAACCCGGCGTCGTCCCCGGACGCGCGTTGCGCGTGGCATCGATTGATATCGGTGGCGGCACGACGGATATGGCGATCGTTCACTATCAGTTAGATGACGGCGTGGGGGCCAATGTAAAAATTACGCCTCATCTCCTGTTTCGCGAAGGTTTTAAAGTCGCCGGGGACGATCTGCTATTGGATATCATTCAGCGTTGCGTACTCCCTTCCCTGCAAACGGCGTTGCAACGGGCAGGCGTTACGGATGCCGCCGCCCTGCTGGCGACCTTATTTGGCGATTCGGGACGAATTGATACTCAGGCCATTTTGCGCCAGCAAACGGCGCTGCAATTATTTATGCCGCTGGGCCACGCGGTACTTTCCGCCTGGGAGCAAAGCGACATTAACGATCCGTTTGCCGGTTTACACGCGACATTTGGCGATCTGCTGATCCGCCGCCCAACGAGCAACGTGATGAACTATATCCAGCAGGCGATCGATCATGCCTTACCGTCTGGTTCGCCGACATTTGATATATTCAATGTGCCGTTGCAAATCCAGTTTAGCCAGCTTCAGGAGGCTCTGCTGGCCGGTCAGTTTACGCTGACAACGCCGCTTCATGCGGTCTGCGAAGCGATATCCCACTATCACTGCGATATCTTGCTGGTGACGGGGAGACCGACCTGTTTACCCGGCGTACAGGCGCTCATCCGGCACTTACAACCGGTGCCGGTTAATCGCATTGTGTGGATGGATAAGTATCAGGTACATGAATGGTATCCCTTCAGTCAACAAGGGCGTATCGGCAATCCAAAATCCACTGCCGCGGTGGGCGCGATGTTATGCAGCCTGGCGCTGGACTTACGTCTGCCGCGTTTCAATTTTAAAGCGGCTGATATCGGCGCGTATTCGACTGTGCGTTATCTCGGCGTACTGGATAATACCGTTAATACGCTTCGCGATGAAAACATCTGGTATCACGAGATCGATTTGGATAAACCCGGCGCAACGCTGGACGCACGCCTGCATTTTCCGCTACGCGGCAACGTGACGTTGGGTTTCCGTCAACTGGCGAACAGTCGCTGGCCGGCAACCCCACTCTATTGCCTGAGCATTAATTCCGCCGAACTGGCGAAAACCATCGCTGGCGACGGCGTACTGAATGTGCGACTGAAATTACGCGGCAGTAGCAAAGATAGCGCCCCGGAATCATTCATATTAAGTGATGCCTGGCTCCAGGACGGGACGCCGGTCGCCGCCGATGCGCTGACATTAAAATTGAATACGCTGGCTGACCGTCGCCACAGCGGCAGCCACTACTGGATAGATAGTGGGAGTGTATACCTGAAATGACAAAACCGTTAAACGCCACCCAGGCTGTTATCGAGTGGGTTAACAACACGCGCCGTTACGCAACGCGGCTGGATGACGAAGCCGACGCTCTGCTGGCGCAACTTACGCTTGCCGCGGCGGATGAGTCAGCGCTCAACGCCGCCTGCGCATCACATGGCTGCGTTGGTCTGTACGGGTATGCGCAATCCGCAAAAGCGCATCTGTTAACGACGCTATGCGGTAACGAGAATGGCAAGCTGGAAATTATCACGCCGGACCGTGACTATGATTATTTCAGCCACATCAATCCGGGTCATGCGCCAGCGAATATGGCTATTCGCTTTACGCGCGACATTTTTTCAAACGAGAGCGGCTGGCCGTTGCGCCTGCGCTTGATCAGTGAAGCCGAACTGGTGCAGATCTTTATTGCCTGGACCAGCTCGTCCCCCGTTTGTCGCCAGGTCGAAAAATCCATTATCACATCACGCCTGGAGAAATGGCAATCGCTTCGCCAACCGCAGCCCGTCCCCGGCGTTACCGCTGAAGAGGTAGCGACCATCGCGAGTTTCTGGCGCTCTTGCCTGCCGTCCGCCAGACAACATATTGATGATGCGACATGGCAACACTTTGCCTCGCTCTTGCCTGCGCTGGATCTCACGACACGGGCGCACGCCTGGGCATTACTGTGGGGAGAGCAACCGGAGATCACCCAGCAATGGCTGGCGCTGGCGCATATGTTGCAACAAACCGGCCATGCCGGGGAACTGGCGGCGCCGCTCAGCCTGCTGGTCGATCATTTTGGCTTACCGGCGGAAAACTTCCTGACGCAAATGGCGCTAACCGCCAGCGATACGCAAAGCGATGTGGTGGTGCATCCGGTTAAGGAAGGCCGACTGCTCAATGCGGTCAGCCTTTCGCTTGATTCTCTGGCGCTGCTTACCCGCGAACTGGTGCTAACCGTTGAAAATAGCGTACTGGATAACGTTGATTTACTGGATATTCCGGTCGCGCCAGACAGTCATCCTCATCCGTTATGGCGGGCGAAATTAGGCTGGATGCTGGCCCATTACCGTCAGCAGGTACAGCCCGATGTTCTGGTGATTTGCAATGCTCTGGCATCTCGCTCGCAAACGTCCACTGCCGCCCGTCACTTACTGGAGTGGGTTAACGCCACGCAGCCGCAGCATGAATCAGCGTTACCCGGCGTCGTCTGGGCTATTACTCCACAGGATGCCCGTTTTGCCACCCAGCAAAATCTGGATGAAGCCGTCCAGCAGTTGATGGGTAAACCTGGCGTGCACTGGGGAACGTTGCAGGCGCTGGATAAACACAGTATGCAGCGTTTGGTGGAGTGGTTATCGCAGGCGACATCGGCACCACAGCGACAGGCGCGCTTACAGGCGTTACGCGAACAACTGCGAGGCCGCGTGCGCGATCTGTTACCGATGTTTGATGACGCGCGGCTACCGGTTGAAACCGTGATCCGGCGTCTTCAGGCCCAGGCAGCCAGACATGGCGACCTGCTGGCCGGGCTGTTACCGCCGGTACAGAACTTCGAAGCGTTGCTGCGCACCCGACAGTCGCGAGAAGAACAGGTCAGCGGTTTATTTAATGACGCGATCGATCTCTTTGCCGACGAACCAACGCGCGCTTCAGCGTCAGAAGGTCATGAAACAGGCTACCAGGCGCACAAAATGTGGATCAATCATCTGCGCCAGTGGGCCCATTGCCGGGATAATGCGCAGCGTCTGGGACTGGAACCGCAGATGCTCAACGCCGTGGCGGAGATTTTAATTACCGCCAGCTATCGCCTCGGTTTACCTCAGCAGTTACAGAAAACCATGCAGCGCGAGGAGGTGAGCGGCGCGCAGCTTCATGCCATCATTGGTAACTTCATCGCCTGGCTCGGCTACGCCAATATCGAGGAGGCCCAACGCCCGGCCAGCCGCGTTCAGAAAGGCGCAGCCATTTTCGCCGCAACGCCGCGTTCGACAATGTTGCGTCTAACAAAGCTTGACGAACAGCCCGTTCACGCCGCCAGCCGCTATGTCTATGACTGGCTTGTTGCGCTGTATACCCTGGCCAATGAGAACGCAGGATATCGGCATCCGCAGGACGTTACCGACGTAGACAGAGCGCAATTAATTGCCCTGATAGCCTGACCTTGCGGAAAAACCATGCCCGGTAACCTGTATCGGGCTTGAGGTCAGAAAAGCGAAAACAGCAATGCGACGGGGAAACTTATCGGCCATGTCGCGCCAACCAAAAAGGCGCTCAGGAAACGAATTCGTTTTTTGTCATGAGTCAAAAACCAGGTGATCAGGGATGATATCACCGCCATGACGGCGTAAAAAATTAATATCTTTTGAAAGAGGGTCATATCAGGCATCCGCGCCAACCAGAGGAAAAAACGCGCGCAATATGCTCTTTTTATTTGACACACATCAAGGTTTATCAGCCTTGACAGCAAAACGTTCTCAATGCACGGCTCCGCTCACAGAATATCCTGTTTACGTATTATTGCGGATCTCGCCAACCCGTACTATACCCATAGGGGTTATGATGAAAGGTGGCGAAAATGAATGTTTCCAGTAAAACCGTCGTGCTGATTAATGTCTTTGCTGCTGCAGGACTTTTGGGTCTGATCTCGTTGAGATTCGGCTGGTTTGCTTGAGGTGTTCAACCTTTGAGTACTTGCTGCGCATGTTGGCGGGGAGGTCCCCCTCTCCGCCGACACCCGCCTATTTTTTCACGATTTTTCTGAACAGTAAATGATCCTTAATGCTTAACCATGATGTGGCGGACAAGGGTGTAGTCTTCCAGACCATACAATGACATATCTTTGCCGTATCCCGACTGTTTTTGCCCTCCATGCGGCATCTCGCTAACCAACATGAAATGGGTATTAATCCAGGTACAGCCATACTGCAATCTGGCGCTAAGCCGGTGCGCCCGCCCGACGTCCTGAGTCCAGACGGAGGATGCCAGACCATAGCGAGAATCGTTGGCCCACCTCAGAACCTGATCTTCATCATCAAAGACGGTTATACTGACCACCGGGCCGAAGACCTCGCGTTGCACGATGGCATCTTCCTGTTTTGCGTCTGCCAACAACGTCGGAGCGAAATAGTAACCTTTACCTTCCGTTTGACTTCCACCAGTAATCACACGGATATGGCTGAGGGCCTTCGCCTCCTCTACAGCCGCTGTGACGCGCTTCAGGTGCGCCAGCGAACTTAACGGCCCCAGCTCTGTCGACTCATCCTCCGGCGCGCCCATTTTCAGGCTGCTCACCGCGTTCCCCAGCTTTTCGACCAGCGCATCATAGATACCGCGCTGCGCGTATATACGGCACGCCGCAGTACAATCCTGTCCGGCATTATAGAAACCGAAAGTCCGGACGCCCTGCGCCACCGCATCCAGATCGGCGTCATCAAAAACAATTACCGGGGCTTTACCACCGAGTTCCATATGCGTACGTTTTATCGCTGGCGCAGTATGGCGCAGAATATGCTCCCCGGTCGCGATAGAACCGGTTAAAGAGACCATGCGTACTTTTTCATGACCGGTCAATACATCGCCAACAGTCTGCCCTCGTCCGAACAGGACATTGAGCACCCCCGGCGGAAAGATATCCTTCGCCAGCGCGGCAAGTTTAAGCGCCGTCAGCGGCGTGATTTCAGAAGGCTTAATCACCACGCAGTTACCTGCCGCCAGCGCTGGCGCCAGCTTCCAGGCCGCCATCATGAGCGGATAATTCCACGGCGCGATAGAGGCAACCACGCCAATCGGATCCCGGCGGATCATCGACGTATGTCCTTCCAGATATTCGCCCGCCGCCAGCCCACTCAAACAACGGGCCGCGCCGGCAAAAAAGCGAAAGACATCCACGATTGCCGGAATTTCATCATTAATTACGCAGTGCAAAGGCTTACCGCAGTTTTGCGATTCAAGCCGGGCGAACTCAAGGGCGTTTTGCTCGATGCTGTCCGCCAGTTTTAACAGCCATTCCGCCCGTGCTTTGGGTGTGGTCTGCCCCCATTCGGCAAACGCGCTATCGGCGGCCAGCACTGCGGCGTCAACCTGCGCGGGCGACGCTTCCGCAATCTCAAGTATGACCTCGCCTGTCGCCGGGTTATAAACAGACTGCCTTTCTCCCTCGCCGTCCACCAGCACGCCATTAATCAGTAATTGATATTGCATAGCATTTTCCCATATCGTCATTAATCGATTTCCGGCGAACGGGCCGCCGCTTTCCTAAAAATAGACGGCGCGCCAGATGCTCACCCGGCACACTCGGGAAATTTAGTCAGGTTGTGAGCTGACACGCATTCCATCTCACACAAGGCTTTTAGCGCTCAGCATCTCGCGAATCAGGCTGCCAAGCTGTTTTACGGCCTGTTCTTCCCGTTCTCCCCAATGCCATGCGGTGTTAAAACGAAAGAAACGCGTCCAGGCGCCGGACGTTGAAAACATTTTCCCCGGCGCGATACTGATAAGGTGTTCAAGCGCTTTGGCGCTAAGTTCACCGGCATCAAGCTGCTCAGGTAGCTCCAGCCAAAGAAAATAACCGCTATCGTTATGGTGAATTTTTACTTCCGCCGGGAGATGGCGCAAAAGGGTTTGCCAGGCTTGCTGTTTACGTTCGGCAAGCTGCCTTCGCAATCGACGCAGATGCGCGTCATATCGACGTGTCGAGAGATAATCCACTAACGCCAATTGCATGGGGGAACTGGTGGATAATGTGCTCATTAACTGCAAACGCTGAATTTGTCTGGCATGGCTTCCTCCCGCAACCCAGCCAATGCGAAAACCGGGAACCAGACATTTGGAAAAAGATGAACAATGCAACACGGTATCGTCGCGATCCCATGCTTTGGCGGGCAGCGGTTTCTCGCGGCCAAAGTAGAGTTCGCTATAAACATCGTCTTCAATTAGCGTCACGTTATGGTGCGTGAGTAACGCAACCAGCCGCGCTTTTTTCTCAGCACTCAGCGTGAACCCTAACGGATTCTGGCTGTTGGTCATTAACCAGCACGCTTTCACCGGATATTCCTGTAACGCCTGTTCCAACGCCATAAGATCGATACCTTCTTTAACATCGGTGGGTATCGACAACGCTTTCAGGCGCAATCGCTCCAGGGCCTGTAGCGCACCGTAGAAACAGGGGTTCTCCACCACCACCCAGTCTCCCGGCGCCGTCACCGCCTGTAAACTAAGATTCAACGCTTCCAGCGCGCCAGCGGTAATGACAATCTCGTCAGGAGAAACGGTAATCCCCTGCTGCGCGTAACGGCGTGCTATCGCATAGCGCAATTCTGCATTACCTGGCGGCAAGTTTTCGATGACGCTCATTGCCGTCGCGGTTTTACTGACCTGCGCCAGAGAGCGGTTCAATTGCGGCAAGGGAAACAGGCGCGGATCGGGAAACGCTGAAGCAAAGGGCACCACTGAGGTATCACGGCTCGCCTGCAGCATCTCAAAAATATAGGTATTGATATCTACGGCTTCATCCCGAATAACGTGCGCTGCCGTCGCGACTGACCGACAAACCGGATGCGGCGCGACATAATAACCGGATTGCGGACGAGCGATAATCCGTCCCTGACTTTCCAGCAACTGGTACGCGTGACCGACAGTCATAAAACTCATGCCGCTACTGGCGACCTGCTCCCTCAGCGAGGGTAATCGATCGCCGGGTTGCCAAACGCCAGAGGCGATTTGTTCTCTAATTTGCTCCGCCAGACGTTGATATTTTTTCATTATTCGTTCTCATTGAGCGCTGCTTGCAGGTGGCAACCGCAGTGTATATCAGTTGTTAAAATTAACAATGATTTGCTAACTGTTATGGTGCTTCCCAACAGGCGTAATGATTAGATTTCGCAACAAAACGCCGTTTCAGGGTCTCTGCTTAACGGGAAAGTCAAACCAGGTGTTCGGGTATGGTTCATGAGTAAGGGAGAAGTGCCACCATTCAGTATCCAGTGGCGTAAAGCCCGCATCACGCATCAATGTTTGTAATAACAACCTATTTGCGCGTTGCTGAGCGGTAAGCATGACATTATCGGGATGGGATAACGGACTAAAACAGTCAAAGCCGGTACCAAAATCCAGACTATTATCTGGCGAGCGTTGCGCCGCGGGCGCAGTACAATTCACCAGTGGTCGTCCGGGATGGTATATCGGTATTTTACTGTCGAGTGGAACAATTGTTAGATCAAGCGTACTTCCCCGACTGTGGCCGGATCTGGCGGCAAGATAACCTTCCTCAAACAGACGCTTTTTCTCTACTTGCGGATAAAATTCGTTTTTCATTTGGTTTTGAGAAGGATCTTTGGCCCACGCGATAAAGTCATTCACTGCGCTTTGCGGACGGTAGCAATCATATATTTTTAAGGTAAGTCCGAAGGGGCGTAAACGATCGGCGACCTGCTTTAGTGCGTTCGCGGCTGGTCGTGTTAACAGGCAAACAGGCGCGTTATAGCCTTTAATGGGGCGACCAATAAAGTTATGGGAAGTGAAGTATCGCATGTCTACCTGTACGTCGGGGGCGACCGTAGTAATATCGACAAAGTCTTTTGGCTGGTGGAGATCAATATGGTTTTCAGCTGACATTGCCTGAACGGACAACAGGCTGAACAGGAGGAAAGAAGATACGCATTTTACCATATGTTACACCTCGCGAGAGTCACAGGGGTGATTATGTATTTGAGCAGGTAAAGATTAGCGGACAGCGCTTAAACAGATGGTTAAAATAAACATCATTCCCCCTGTAATCTGTGCCTTATCACAAACGGAGAGGTTATATTTTGCTTATATGACCATTACGCCGCCTGTTCTATACCCAAAATAATTCGAGTTGCTTAAAGGCGGCAAGGGAGTGAGTCCCAGGAGCACAGATAACGATGTGTTTTCACAAAGGCGAGTCTACCTGACCAGAAAGGTTATTTGATAAGCAGTAGTACAGTTGTTGTTGCCTTCCATAACTAAATAACATTGTTTCGCCAAAGATAAGACCGCTATATAGTCAGGAAGGCAATTAGTGAGGAACGCGTCAATTGTCGGCGATAATGCATCTGAAATTACGATTCACCGCAGTTGTTCAAACACATAGTCCTCCTTCGAACCGAGATAATTCGGTCTGCTGGCCATAGTCATTATTCAGTAAGAACGCAGGTTGCAGCGGCGGATCACGGGCGTGAAGAAAAATCCTGTGCCCCAAACTTTTTGGACAAGCGCTGAACCTGCCGTATACTTTTACTTAACGTACACTCCGCCATAAAAATAAACCCTGCGATGATACCGTAATGCCACAGGCATAACTTAAGGATATGCCATAAATCAAGCGAAGCATGATTTAACTTCTCAGTGATTACGATAGTCTGTACAAATATTATGGGATGAAATAATAAGACGCCTAACAAAAATATCCCTGCCACAATCATGGCGAGTAACTGAAAAAAAGCCCATCCGATAACGAAGCGGTAAAGTAACAGCAATAATAGCCGTCCACATTTTTTTAGCCATTCTGACTGCAAAATGCCCCAGGATGCTGTCTTTTCGTGAATTTCACCATCTGATTTCTTCATTTTGAGCCTCCTCGCAGGTTTTTATAATTTTATCGCCCAACAGGAAATAAAGCCGTCAGCTAATCGTTACAACAAATATAATTAAGACAAAAACTAAAGAGTAAGGTGTTTATATCATAAGTGCTATCAGTATTGGCCTTCTGCCCTGCCGCTAAATATCTCATTGTTGTTAGCCTAATAATACTTTTAGTTTAACTTCTTATAAGACAATTTCTACACGGTTGAGCAACTATTTACTTTCTCTAAAAATAATATAGCGCGTAATTAATCATTGCTCATGGTACATGATGATGTGAGAATTAAGAAAACCATTTTACTTTCATTCGTTTTACCTGACATACTTCATGGCCAGGAGGCGTGGGCATGACTAAAGCTACGGGTCGATTTGAACAGTAAAAATCAGGTGTTTCACCGATAGGCAAACCGATGGGCAACATGGGATAATATTTTGAATACCACCTATTCCAGTAATGAAGTATTATATAATCACTTGTGGTCTACATTATGCCAATTACTATCGGGAGAGGGTTTTTAAAGAGTGAGATGTTTTCCCAAAGTGCCATCTCTCAACGCTCCTTCTTTACGTTACTATGGGAAAGGATTAAAGATTTTTTCTGTAGCACGCAAAGATCCGCTGCCGATCAATATATAAAGGAATTATGTGATGTTGCCTCTCCACCTGACGCGCAACGTTTATTTGATTTATTTTGCAAGTTATATGAATTATCATCGCCGTCATGCAGAGGAAATTTCCATTTTCAGCACTATAAAGATGGTGAGTATCAATATACAAATCTCTGCATTAAAGATGGCGAAGATATTCCGTTATGCATTGTGATACGTCAGGATCACTACTATTATGAGATACTGAATAGAACAGTACTCTGTGTTGATACTCAGTCTGCCCACCTGAAAAGATATTCTGATATTAATATAAAAACTAGCACTTATGTTTGTGAAGAGCTATGTTGCTTGTTTCCTGAGCGGTTACTACTCTCGCTATCCGGCGGTATAACATTTTCCGTTGACCTAAAAAATATAAAAGAGACGCTTATCGCCATGGCAGAAAAGGGTAATTTATGTGACTGGAAGGAACAGGAAAGAAAAGCCGCCATCTCCTCCAGGATTAATCTGGGCATCGCCCAGGCAGATGTACCAACTATTGACGTCGCTATCAAAAACAAAATAGCCGCAAAGGTTATTGAGAATAATAACTTAAAGAATGCAACATTTGAACCAAATTATGCACAAAGCTCAGTTACTCAAATTGTTTATTCATGTTTGTTTAAGAATGAGATACTAATGAATATGCTGGAAGAAAGTTCCTCTCATGGCCTGCTATGTTTAAACGATCTTGCTGAATATGTAGCGCTACAAGTTCATAACAGCCTTTTTTCTGAAGATTTATCTTCACTCGTTGAAACAACAAAAAATGAGGCTCATCACCAGAGTTGACCACACCATAAATAGTATGGCTTACAATCCCCTGGCAATACCAAAACCATCTAATACAATACCTTTAAAATATACTTCCAGGAAATAATGAATTTCGCATGGAACGAATTGGCTCGTTATTTTTATAATTGAGATACTGAGTATAAGTATATTTTCTCATACAACTTATCGCACTTATTGACAAACCGTTTTCGCTAATTTGAAGTGTTGAATAATAACTCAAAGAAATTATTGGCATCATAGCCTCACGACGTAACTGGAAGGTGGCATGATGCTTACAAAAACGTTATCAGTAGTTTTACTGACCTGTGCGCTGTTTTCAGGCCAGTTACTGGCGAAACAGCAAGACCACGCATTCGTATGGTTTGCGACGGGAGGGCACCAGCTTAGACACGAAGCCGACAGTGATGAATTACGGGCGGCAGCGGAAGAATCCGCGGAAGGCTTGCGCGAGCACCACAACTGGCAGAAATCGCGCAAACCAGAGAGCTATTTTCGTTAATTAAACGCCCCTACGCTTCGGCAGCGTTTTCATCAGCGCTTCAGGGCTCACTGAAGCGACAACGCTGCCGGGCTGGGGCATTTTTAAGATGTGGTTTTTAATTTTGCCAATGACATGCATTTCGCAAGGGCGGCAGTCGAATTTTAGCGTCAGTACTTCATCGCCATGCACCAACTGCATCGGCGTGGCTTTCCAGCTCTTAATATTTCCTTTCGCCTGCTTTGGACAAAGGTTGAACGCAAAACGCAGGCAGTGTTTGGTGATCATGACCGGCACCTCGCCCTTCTCCTGATGCGCCTCATAGGCCGCATCAATCAATTGTACGCCGTAACGGTGATAAAATTCCCGCGCTTTGTGGTTGTAGACATTAGCGAGAAAGCTGAGATGCGTTTGCGGATAGACCGGCGCAGGCTGCGCCACGGGTTTCCGACGACCTCGTTGATAATGGGCCAGCCGCGCCGCGTCAAGCATATCAATCGCCTCCCGACGGAACTGATTGAGCAGGCTATTTGGCACGAACCACGCCGCCGGTAATGTCACCTGCATATCACGCGCGTAGTAAGGCGTCTGTCCCAGCTTCGCCAGTCCGGCTTTTAGGTTATTCAACGCTTTTTCAGAGTTGTTGGCTTCCTCAAATACCCCGTCAAGCGTATGCGTGATGCAGACACCGTCTTCACTGGTCAGCGTCAGAATAAGCTGTTCCTGCCAGCCGCCCAGCATGATATCAACCGCCACACGGCGCTCACTGGAGGTTTTTGTCAGCGCTTGCTGCCAGTTATGATCCAGATTACGATTCAACGGATGATGCGGACGGACTTTATGCAGGTCGGCAGGCATATCATTTGGCCAAACGCGGTAGCGGTTATGACCGGTTTTCTCCACCGTATTGGCGCGAAAACCCACCACTTCACGCTTAATCAACACGTTCAGACCATCGCCATTCGCCAACGGCTCCGTAGCTTCTACGTCGAGATAATCCTTCGCCACATTCAGCACCTCGCCTACCGGCAAGCCAATAAATTTTGGTGAATCAAATGCGCCAATATCACCTTTACGCGCGTTAACAAAATAGTCGGTGCTGCCGCGATGGAAGGTTTTCTCCGTGGAGGGAACAAAAAAGTGCTCGGTCCGACCAACCGATGCACGCGCCAGATCGCCACGTTGCTCGATAATCGCGTCCAGCATCTGACGATAATGCGCGGTGATGTTTTTGACATAGCTCATGTCTTTGTAGCGCCCTTCAATCTTGAAGGAACGTACGCCTGCATCGATCAACGCGCCGAGGTTAGCCGTTTGATCGTTATCTTTCATCGATAGCAAATGTTTTTCGTAAGAGACCACCCGCCCCTGATCGTCTTTTAACGTATACGGTAAACGACAGGCCTGCGAACAGTCGCCCCGATTGGCGCTGCGCCCGGTTTGCGCATGAGAGATATAACACTGTCCAGAATAAGCGACACACAGCGCGCCATGAATGAAGAACTCAATCGTGGCGTCAGTAGCCTGATGAATAGCCGCTATCTGAGTCAAATTAAGCTCGCGCGCCAGTACAATCTGTGAAAAACCGACATCGGCAAGAAACTTCGCTTTTTCCACGCTGCGAATATCACACTGTGTACTGGCGTGAAGCTCAATCGGCGGGATATCCAGTTCCAGAATGCCCATATCCTGCACAATCAGCGCATCCACCCCGGTGTTGTACAAATCGGTGATTAACCGCTGCGCGGGCTCCAGCTCATCATCATGCAGGATAGTATTCAGCGTGACAAAAATCCTGGCGCCGTAACGGTGAGCAAACGGGACCAGATCGGCGATATCGCGCAGACTGTTACTGGCGTTATGACGTGCGCCAAAACCGGGTCCGCCGATGTAGACGGCATCTGCGCCATGCAAAATCGCTTCGCGAGCAATTGCGGCGTCACGGGCCGGACTTAACAATTCGAGATAGTGAGGTTGCTGGCGCATACAGTCTTTCTTATCCAATAGCAGCGAAATGGCGGCTATTGTAGTCAGAAGCGCAAACTAACGAAATAGTTTTCCCGCTTAATCACGCGGGTAATGGATCAGCGAGTGAAAATGAACCGTCTGGTCACTGCTGTTGCGATAGGTATGCGCCGTATCGCCGGCAAAACGCAAACCTTTACCGGCGTCTATGGTTTGCCATACCCCACCAGTACACATGTCCAGCCGACCCTGAATCACCACCACATGTTCGATAACGCCGGCTTTATGCGGCGCTGATTCGCTGCACGCGCCAGGCGCCAGCAATAGGGAAAAATAGTCAAAACAGAGTTCAGGGTCCCACGGAAACAGCGGTGTAATTACCATCGCTTGCTGCTGGGGATCGAAGGTTGGCGGAAATTCGGCCTGCGGAGGCGAAATAAACATTGAGAATGGAACGTTCAGGCCCGTCGCAATTTTCCACAGCGTTGCGACTGTCGGACTGGATTCATTACGCTCTATCTGCCCCAACATGGCTTTTGAGACGCCGGAGATCTCCGCCAGACGCGATAAACTCCAGCCTCGCTGATGGCGTAACGTTCTTAACGTGGTCGCCAGATAGTGTGTCAGGTTATCCATTTTCCCCCCCTGTAAGACCATAGCGTATCACTTGTACGCTATAACGCACAATGCTACATTGACTGACCGTTATAACGCACAAGAGGCGATCATGCGTCTGTTATCACTGCCGTTACCTACTGTATTATCTGGTCTGGTCGCCGTTCTGGTCGGCTATGCGAGTTCCGCCGCCATTATCTGGCAGGCGGCGCTTGCCGCTGGCGCAACACCCGCAGAGATCGCCGGCTGGATGACCGCCCTCGGTATAGCCATGGGCATAAGCACACTAACGTTAACCTTGTGGTATCGTGCGCCGGTTTTAACCGCCTGGTCAACGCCTGGCGCCGCCCTGTTGGTGACAGGGCTTCAGGGATTATCGTTGCCAGATGCCGTGGGCATATTCATTGTCGCCAATGCCCTGATTGTGCTGTGCGGTGTCACGGGATTGTTTGCGCGTTTGATGCGGATAATCCCCCATTCTCTTGCCGCTGCAATGCTGGCGGGAATACTGCTACGCTTCGGCCTGCAGGCGTTCGGGACGCTCAATGGAGAATTTGTCATGTGCGGCGGTATGCTATTGGCGTGGCTACTCTTTAAAGTATTCGCGCCCCGCTATGCCGTTATTGCTGCCATGGTGATGGGAATAACGGTGGCGCTCATCCAGGGTAAGGTGGCGATGAGCGGTATTCATTTCGCGCCGGTGTGGCCCACCTTCGTTTCCCCCCACTTTTCATTCGCTCAAAGCCTGAGCGTCGCGGTGCCGCTCTTCCTGGTGACGATGGCATCGCAAAACGCCCCCGGCGTCGCCACAATGAAGGCATCTGGCTACCAGCTTCCTGTCTCTCCGTTAATGATTTTTACCGGATTGCTGGCGCTGCTGCTTTCGCCATTTGGCGTTTATTCTATCTGCATTGCCGCCATTACGGCCGCCATTTGTCAAAGCCCGGACGCGCACCCCGATCCAACGCGTCGCTGGTTAGCGGCCGCCGCCGCAGGCGTTTTTTATTTACTTGCCGGGTGGTTTGGCGGTTCGATAACCGCGCTGATGGTCGCCCTGCCGGTTAGCTGGGTGCAAATGCTGGCTGGTCTGGCACTGTTAAGTACGATTAGCGGTAGCCTGTATCAGGCGCTTACTCACGAAAGTGAGCGTGACGCGGCAGTTATCGCATTTCTCGTCACCGCCAGCGGGCTAACGCTGATGGGCATCGGATCGGCATTCTGGGGGTTGATCGCTGGTGGGATAGGCTACGCAGTATTAACGAGAACGCGCCGCCCATCGTTGTCTGGCTGATGGTGACCGCTAATCTGCCGGGGTTTGCGCCATCTTGCGATGGCGCCGCAGAATTATTTTTTGTTAACGTCAAACATAGAGGTATCC
The DNA here is from genome assembly GCF_043357055.1 of Salmonella sp. SJTUF15570. Lineage (NCBI taxonomy): Bacteria > Pseudomonadati > Pseudomonadota > Gammaproteobacteria > Enterobacterales > Enterobacteriaceae > Salmonella > Salmonella sp. SJTUF15570. Next base: position 298,574 of record NZ_JBEUKJ010000005.1, read on the forward strand.
GTCGCCATATCATCCACGACCTGTTTCAACGTCTCAAACGCCATTGGCGTACTGGAATTGCTCAGGTCTTTACCTTCACCCTGACGTACTACCTTGACGACCGGCTTGTTGGTCGCGGCATCTATCAGCTCACCCTCAAAATAGAGGTGGGTATCCATGGTCCGGTGGCCTGTCGCCATTTGCGTGCCCGCCACAATCAGCGCTACAGGGATTACCTCATAGAATTGCAGCCCTTCTTTGCTGGTATCCACGCCCGTAATCGCCCCGCGGAAAATCAAACTGCGCGGCCCTGGCGTCGTGACCAGCGGTTTGCGCTGTTCAATTGCTGATTTTACTTTAGTGTTCGTATAAGCCAGCAGTTTATCAAGAACTTGCTGCCCGACCTGGGTCGTTGGTTTGGGGACGGGATAGTATGTTATCGGATTGTAAACAATACTGTCATAGTTAGAGTCATTGAAATGTGGATCTACCCAGCGCAACACCGGTTTTCCCGTGGCGGAGGTAGTTTCCTGCAGGTCCGAATAATTTTTTAAGAATCCAGAATACTTATCCGGCTGTGTGACTTTGGACGCACAGCCGGATAACGCCAGCAAGCCAGTAAGCACTGCAACTTTAAATAAAGTATGAGTACGCATGAAACGATCCCTTTAGTCTTCGCAATGATGCAAAGGAAATAATAGCAAAACGAAATCATTCTGGATGCACTAAAAATGGTAACGACAGCACAATTTGAACGCGGCGCCCGACAAAAAAATGCCGAACGCTGCGAGACTTACAGAACTTGCATCGCTCAGGCCGTTTTTCTCGCCAGCATCGTAGCAAAGCGCAGTTTGATACGGTTGCCGTTTTCGTCCGTGCGGTGAAGCTCGCCGACATCTTCGTTGTATTTCAGCATGTCCCATCCTTCGTAATAGCGGCGTAATTCGCCTTCTTTAAAAGCGAACGGGAATCCCACCGTACAGGGAAAGTCCGGCGTATCCATTGCCGCAACAATCAAATTATACCCGCCGGGTTTTGTGCAGCGTTGCATATTGGCAATTAAACCGGGAATGGTTTGCGCCTCAAGAAACATCATAACCACCGTCGAGAGAATAAAATCGTACTCGCCGTCAAAGGTCAATGTATTCAGATCGACAAGGTCGGTTTGCAGATTATCCAGCCCTTCTGCCGCTTTAATACGCTCAAGGTTAGCCATACTGGCCGGATTTTTATCCCACGCGGTAACGTCATAACCGTTCGCGGCCAGATACAGACTATTGCGGCCATTGCCACATCCCAAATCCAGCGTTCGGCCCGGCGCGACAACCTTTGCCGCCGCCAGCACATCCGAATGCGTGCGGGTTAATCCGTATTTCTCAGTAAAATAATTTTCGTCACGAACGGTCATTTTTTTCCTCCGTTTTCAACAGTGCAGCGCGCTCAGTGCGAATAAGCAACGTCCCCTGCACCAGCAATAGAAATGTACGAACCAGCAATAAGGCGATAATAGCGTTAGTGAAAATAAACAGCGGGACGGCCAGAATATGGAAAAGCCCTGATTCACTACCGTGACCAAGATGTAACCCCGTGGTCGCCAGCGCGGAAACGCCGAACGAAAAACTCCAGAAGGAAGCATTAAACGGTTGTGATAAATACCAGGGCATTAATCGCAGCATAAATAAAAGTTGTAACAGACCGTAGCCGAATAGCATTTTCGCCAGCGTGTCGCCCTCCCCGCCATTGACGCTCAGCCAGGCGCTACAGGCGACCAGCGCGGGCGCCAGTTGGATACCCAGCGACGTACGCAGCACCGCCGGTAATTCGCCGCAGCTACGCAGTCGCTGCAAAATAACCGGCTCCAGACTTAACCACGAAAAGACGCCTGCGCCTAAAAACACCAGTCCGGCATCATTGTAACCGAGCGCTCCACAGGCCATAGCGCTGATAAAATTATTCGCTACCGTGGGCAGATAAAGTCCTGGGGTTGTCGCTTCTTCCGGATGCGCTCCGCGCCAAAGTCCCGCCGTCTGCCAGGCGGCATACGCCAGTTGTATGACGACCCCCACGCTGAATAGCGCAACGGCCAACGGGCGATACCAGGGAACGAAACCGATCGCGACCAGCATCGTGGTGGCGGGAAACAGGCTGACAAAACTGCTCATTACCGGATGTCGCACTTCAGCCATCACGCTATGGGGAAAGCGCACCAGACGGCTAAGGAACGCCAGGGTCAAGAGTGCCCAAATAATCATCGCCAGGATCACCATGATGTCGCCGGGCCAGTGGCTTATCCCCCATATCTGGCTGGCATAACGCCAGGCGAATCCCATACCGATAGTGCCAAGGACGATGCCAAAATAGCCCGCAGGCAGATTGAGCACGCGATCGCTCTGCTTGTGATTACGCATTTTGTTTAATTTATAAAGTATATTTGAAATGCATTTTATGGAATTTCTGGTTGTTTCGCCAGTACCTTTGCTACGGTTATCTTAATCGTTCACACGGAATTTCCCTATGACCAAATATCGACTGAGTGAAGAACCTCGTGCTTTTACTTATCAGGTAGACGGTGAGAAGAAAAGCGTCTTATTACGACAAGTTATTGCCGTAACGGATTTTAACGATGTTAAAGCCGGAACCTCCGGCGGCTGGGTTGATGCCGATAATGTGCTGTCACAACAGGGGAATTGCTGGATTTATGATGAAAACGCGATGGCCTTTGCGGGCACGGAAATTACGGGTAACGCGCGTATCACGCAGCCGTGCACGCTCTACAATAACGTGCGAATAGGCGATAACGTCTGGATTGATCGCGCTGATATCAGCGATGGCGCGCGGATAAGTGACAACGTCACCATTCAGTCCTCTTCCGTGCGCGGAGAGTGTGCGATTTATGGTGATGCCCGCGTGTTAAACCAGTCAGAAATTCTCGCCGTTCAGGGACTAACGCATGAACATGCGCAGATTTTACAAATTTACGATCGCGCCACCGTGAACCATTCGCGGATTGTCCATCAGGTACAGCTTTATGGCGACGCCACTATCACACACGCTTTTATTGAGCACCGGGCGGAGGTCTTTGATTTCGCGCTCATCGAAGGCAACAAAGACAATAATGTCTGGATCTGTGACTGCGCCAAAGTCTATGGCCATGCGCGGGTTATCGCCGGCACAGAGGAAGATGCGATCCCTACCCTTCGCTACAGCTCACAGGTAGCGGAACATGCGTTAATCGAAGGCAACTGTGTGTTAAAACATCATGTGCTGGTAGGCGGACATGCTGAGGTACGCGGAGGCCCGATTTTACTGGACGACCGCGTGCTGATTGAAGGCCATGCCTGTATACAGGGCGAAATTCTGATTGAGCACCAGGTCGAGATTAGCGGACGGGCGGCGGTGATAGCCTTTGACGGCAATACTATTCACCTGCGCGGCCCAAAAGTGATCAATGGCGAGGATCGTATTACGCGTACCCCCTTAGTCGGTTCCCTTTAATCCGCATCAATAATGCGGGCATACATATTAACGTCGTGATAGTCGCCGTTAAGATACTCCGCCTGCTTCATACAGCCTTCCAGCGTAAAATGGTTGCGCCGTGCGACTGCGTTACTGGCCTGATTATCAACGCGGCATTTAATGACGAAGCGCCGAATATCGCCGCGCCGGGCATAATGTGTCATCAGCGCCTGTAATGATTGCGACATTATCCCTTGTCCCTGGAGGGACTCATCCAGCCAGTAACCGATATAGGCGGCTTTGTTTATCGGTTCGATGGCATTAAATGAGAGTACGCCCGCCATCTCATTCTGGCAGAAAATCAGGTACATTTTGGCGTAACCACGCTGGTGCAACAGCATATTACCCTGCACATGCTTACGCGTTTCCTCCTGCGACGTGACATATTGCGGCCAGTCGAGCGACTGTTGTAGCCACGCTTTGTTTTTGAGTACCAGTTGGTGCAGCGCCGGAACATGACTTTCATCTGCCGCTTGTAGTTCCAGCGTCGTGCTAACAGGAATAATTTCCACCATCGCGTTGCCCTTCTTCGTTGTTGGTCGTAATCACATAAATAGCCTGGTTTACCGATAACCCGCAGGTGATATGAGCGTTTTTATTGTATCGCCATCACATTATTTTTTATTGGCCATATTTAGCGTATTTCCGCGTGACACATTTCACACTTATCCAACCATTCTCCGCCTATAAAACGCTCAACGACTGATTGTTTTATCACCACGGAGACGCCAATGACCTTTTCTGTGCAGGAAACGCTTTTTTCTTTACTGCGGCTAAACGGGATTTCAGGACATGAAAGCAGTATTGCAAACGTTATGCAGCACGCGTTTGAACAGCAGGCCAAAGACGTCTGGCGGGATCGCTTAGGCAATGTCGTCGCCCGTTATGGCAGCGATAAACCCGACGCGCTTCGCCTGATGATTTTTGCGCATATGGATGAAGTCGGTTTTATGGTACGCAAGATCGAACCCTCCGGTTTTTTACGTTTTGAACGCGTGGGCGGCCCGGCGCAAATTACTATGCCCGGTTCGGTTGTGACGCTTGCCGGACGTTCAGGCGATATCATGGGCTGTATCGGTATTAAAGCATATCACTTCGCGAAGGGTGACGAGCGCACCCAGCCACCCGCTCTCGATAAACTCTGGATTGATATCGGCGCAAAAGATAAAGCGGATGCCGAACGAATGGGTATTCAGGTGGGGACGCCAGTAACCCTTTACAACCCGCCGCACTGTCTGGGCAACGACCTGGTGTGCAGTAAGGCGCTGGATGACAGGCTGGGGTGTACGGCGCTACTGGGCGTCGCCGAGGCCCTCGCCTCCACACCGCTCGATATCGCGGTATTCCTGGTCGCGTCGGTACAGGAAGAGTTCAATATTCGCGGTATTGTTCCCGTTTTACGACGCGTGCGCCCCGACCTGGCGATTGGTATTGATATCACCCCCTCCTGCGACACGCCTGACCTGCAGGATTACTCTGATGTGCGGGTCAACCACGGCGTCGGCATCACCTGTCTGAACTATCACGGACGCGGTACGTTGGCGGGACTGATTACGCCGCCGCGTTTGCTGCGGATGCTGGAGACCACCGCGCACGAAAATAATATTCCCGTACAGCGAGAAGTCGCGCCAGGCGTCATCACCGAAACCGGCTACATTCAGGTTGAACTGGACGGTATTCCCTGCGCCAGTCTTTCTATTCCCTGCCGCTATACCCACTCGCCAGCCGAAGTCGCCAGCCTGCGCGACCTGGCTGATTGTATCCGTTTACTGACTGCGCTGGCCAATATGTCGCCAGAACAGTTTCCCATTGAGCCTGAAACAGGCGCTACACAAGAGGCACGACCATGATGAAGAAGATCCTTGTGGCATGTGGTACCGGCATGTCGACATCAACCATGATTGCACAAAAACTGCAGGACTTTCTTGCGGAGCAAGGCATTGCGGCAACCACGGCGCAATGTTGTCTGAATGAGATCCCGTTGAACTGTAACGGTATGGATCTCATCGTAACGTCCATGCGTACGCACAGTGACTATGGCATCCCGACGCTCAATGGCGCCGCCCTGCTGACAGGCATCAACGACGACGCATTAAAACAAGAAATCAAGGCGCTGTTAACACAATAAAGGGGGCATTATGTTTGATTACATCCTGTCTCTCGGCGGCACCGTTTTTATGCCCATCATTATGATTATCATCGGCTTAATCTTTCGTATTCCCTGGCTACAGGCGGTGAAAGCCGGGGTGACGGTCGGCATCGGTTTTGTCGGCATGGGGTTGGTGATCGTCATGGCGATCGACAGTCTCAGTCCGCCGATTAAAGTGATGATTGAGCGTTTTGGCCTGACGCTGCATGTGTTTGACGTCGGCGCCGGGCCCGCATCCGGCGTCGGCTATGCGACGGCCATCGGCGCGATGATCATTCCCGTTATCTTTCTGCTCAACGTCGGTATGCTGGTGACTCGTCTGACCAAAACCATGAACGTTGATATTTATAACTACTGGCACTACGCCATTACCGGAACGGTCGTCCAGTTGATGACCGGCAGTCTGATTTATGGCGTACTGGGCGCGATTTGCCACGCCGCCTTGTCGTTGAAAATGGCCGACTGGACGGCGAAACGGGTACAGAACATTGTGGGTCTGGAAGGGATTTCTATTCCGCAAGGGTATGGCTCCAGTTCCGTGCCGTTGTTCGTATTACTGGATGCGATATACGAAAAAATACCGTTTATGAAAGGACGCAATATTGACGCTCAGGAGATCCAAAAACGGTATGGGATGGTCGGCGACCCGGTGATCATTGGCGTTGTTCTCGGGCTGATCTTCGGACTTGCCGCAGGCGAAGGCTTTAAAGGGTGCGCAACCTTAATGATTACCGTAGCGGCGATTATGGTGCTGTTTCCGCGCATGATTCGCCTTATCGTTGAGGGGTTAATGCCCATTTCCGACGGCGCGCGTAAGTTCTTCCAGAAACACTTTAAAGGGCGCGAAGTCTTTATCGGTCTGGATACCGCAGTGACGTTAGGCCACCCGACCACCATCGCGGTTGGGCTGCTGTTAATTCCCATCATGTTAATTCTGGCGAGCATACTGCCGGGCAATAAAGTCCTGCCGCTGGCTGATTTACCGGTCGCGCCATTTTTTATCTGCATGGCCACGGTTATTCATCGCGGCGATCTGATTCGTACTCTGCTCAGCGGCATCATTGTCATGATTACCGTTTTGCTGATCGCCACCCAGTTCGCACCGTACTTTACCGATATGGCGCTCAAAGGCGGCTTTAGCTTCGCCGCTGAAAACGCGCAAATTACCGCGCTGTCGGTGGGAAATATGTTTGGCTGGTCAATATCTGAATTGATGTCGCTGGGCATGATTGGCGTGGTTATTGTGGTCGGCATTGTCGCCAGCATCATACTTGTCTTACGTAAACGTGAACTACCGGAATAAGGAGCAACCCAGAATGAGTTGGCTAAAAGAGGTAATAGGAACAGAAAAAGCCGTTATCGCCATGTGCCATTTACGGGCGTTGCCGGGCGATCCCGGGTTCGATACCAGGAAAGGCATGAACTGGGTAATTGACCGCGCCCATGACGATTTAATGGCGCTACAAAATGGCGGCGTGGATGCGGTGATGTTCTCCAACGAATTTAGTCTGCCTTATTTAACGAAAGTCAGACCGGAAACGACCGCCGCGATGGCAAGAATCATCGGTCAGTTAATGAGTGAAATCCGCGTACCGTTTGGGGTAAACGTGTTGTGGGACCCTGTGGCCTCGTTTGATTTGGCGATGGCGACCGACGCAAAATTTATTCGCGAAATTTTCACCGGCGCTTACGCCAGCGATTTTGGCGTCTGGGATACGAATGTTGGCGAAACCATTCGCCATCAGCATCGCATCGGCGCAGGCCACGTGAAAACGCTGTTTAACATCGTGCCGGAAGCGGCGGTGTATCTGGGAAACCGCGATGTCTGTTCAATTGCGAAATCGACCGTATTTAACAATAACCCCGATGCCCTGTGCGTCTCGGGGCTGACGGCGGGCGCCCGCACGGATAGCGCCATACTGAAGCGGGTAAAAGAGACCGTTCCCGACACGGTCGTGCTGGCGAATACCGGGGTGTGTCTGGAAAACGTCGAGGAGCAGCTCTGCATTGCCGACGGATGCGTAACGGCAACCACGTTTAAAAAAGACGGCGTCTTCGCCAACTTTGTCGACCAGGCGCGCGTGGCGAAGTTTATGGAGAAAGTACGCCATATCCGACAATAAAATGGGGATAAGCAAAACGCTTATCCCCTGCAGAGAGCGATAACTCTTCTGCCGATCTCCGTCGCCTTCGCCAAAAGACACGCCGGGGATCGGTTTCAGAGTAACCCGAACCGGCAAGGAGTCAACGATCGATGATTAATGATGTTAAGTGGGTTCAGGCGCAACGCCATGCCAGCGACTGGCGACACGCGCTGGATATCGCCGTTCGTCCGCTGATTACCTTCGGCGCGGCGGCCCCCTGCTACCTGGACGGTATTATTAAGAACACCCTTAAATGGGGGCCATATTATCTTATCGCGCCGGGGATTGCGCTGCCCCATGCCAGACCGGAGCAAGGCGCTAACCATAATCAAATCAGCGTCACTACGTTAGCAACGCCGGTCGCTTTCGGCAATGCGGATTGCGATCCCATCTGGCTGTTGCTTTGCGCCAGCGCCACGGATGCCGAAGCACATATTCGCACCATTCAACGCATCAGCCAGTGGCTCGACTCGCCGGAAAGCGTCGCGATGCTGCAAGATGCGCCAAATGACGCCGCGCTTTTCGCGCAATTAACCGCATTGCGCTGATGGAGGTTTCGATGATCCTGCACCCTTCACTGGCCTCCGCCGATCCGCTGCGCTATGCCGAGGCGTTGACCGCTTTACACGATGCGCCCCTCGGCTCGTTGCATCTGGATATCGAAGATACCAGTTTCATCAACAATATTACCTTCGGTATGAAAACCATTCAGGCAGTCGCACAATACACTCGCCATCCGCTCTCATTGCACCTGATGGTCTCATCACCGCAACGCTGGCTACCCTGGCTTGCAGCTATCCGCCCCGGCTGGATTTTCATTCATGCCGAAAGCGTGCAAAACCCCTCGGAGATTCTGGCGGATATTCGCGCTATCGGGGCGAAAGCAGGACTGGCGCTTAACCCGGCAACGCCGCTATTGCCTTATCGTTATCTGGCATTGCAACTGGATGCGCTGATGATCATGACCAGCGAACCCGACGGGCGCGGACAGCAATTTATCGCCGCGATGTGTGAAAAAGTGAGCCAGAGCAGAGAGCATTTCCCTGCTGCGGAATGCTGGGCGGACGGCGGTATTACACTTCGCGCCGCACGGCTGCTTGCCGCCGCAGGCGCACAGCATCTGGTGATTGGCCGGGCGTTGTTCACGACGGCGAACTATGATGTGACGTTGTCACAATTCACCGCGCTATAAAGGAGTCATATGCTGATGAGCCAACAGCGCCCCGACCGTATCAAACAGATGTTGCATTACCTTTGGCAACACAGGCACCTCTCAACACAACAAGCTATTGAGCTTTTTGGCTATGCAGAGGCAACCGTGCGCCGGGATTTTCACTATATTGCCAGCCGTTATCCCGGTATGGTTCGCGGCCATGGTTGTATTGACTTCGACGACAGTACGGAAGATAAAGAATATGTTTTCGACGTTAAGCGAACGTTACAAAGTGAGGCGAAACGCGAAATCGCCGCCCTCGCCCGCACGTTCATCAAGGATGGAGACTGCTTTTTTCTCGACTCCGGCTCCACCTGTCTGGAACTGGCAAAATGTCTGGTTGACGCCAAAGTAAAAGTCATTTGCAATGACATCAAAATCGCTAATGAACTGGGTGGCTTCCCACACGTAGAGAGCTACATTATCGGCGGACTGATCCGCCCCGGCTACTTTTCGGTGGGCGAGAGTCTGGCGCTGGAGATGATTAACGCCTTTGCCGTTGAACGCGCCTTTATCTCCTGCGATGCGCTGTCGATAGAAACGGGTATCACCAACGCTACCATGTTTGAAGTGGGCGTTAAAACGCGCATTATTCAGCGCTCACGCGAGGTCATATTGATGGCCGATCACTCAAAGTTTGATACTGTAGAACCCCATGCGGTGGCGACGCTGTCCTGTATTACTACCATTCTTAGCGACAGTGCGCTCCCGTCTGCTATCGCCCGACGTTATCAGCAAGCGGGATGCCGTCTCATCATGTCAGACCCCTCATCAGGAGCGCGTTAATGGACATCAGGCAAATGAACAAAACCAATCTGGAGCACTGGCGCGGATTGCGAAAACAGCTCTGGCCTGGTCACCCGGATGACGCCCATCTGGCGGACGGCGAAGAAATTCTGCAAACCGATCATCTGGCATCATTTATTGCGATGGCAGACGGGGTGGCGATTGGCTTTGCGGATGCCTCAATCCGCCACGATTATGTCAATGGCTGTGACAATTCGCCCGTGGTTTTCCTTGAAGGTATTTTTGTTCTCCCCTCATTCCGTCAACGCGGCGTAGCGAAACAATTGATTGCAGCGGTGCAACGATGGGGAACGAATAAAGGGTGTCGGGAAATGGCCTCTGATACCTCGCCGGAAAATACAATTTCCCAGAAAGTTCACCAGGCGTTAGGATTTGAGGAAACAGAGCGCGTCATTTTCTACCGGAAGCGTTGTTGAGGGAAATCATACAGGAAAAGGTCGGGTATAGTACCCGACCTTTATATTACTGGGGCAGATCTTTTTCAGTTAACAAGCGTGTCGTTTTCACTTGTTCAATATTTCTGGCGCCACCCAACATCATGTTAATTGTCAGCTCTTTGTTTAGCTGTTCAATCACTGATGCCACACCCTGAGCGCCGCCAAGATTAAGACCGTATAATACAGGCCGGCCAACCGCCACAATATCCGCCCCGCTGGCTAACGCTTTGAATACGTGCGAACCACGGCGTACTCCACTGTCAAAAATAACAGGCACTCGCTTGTTGACGACTTTTGCAATCGCAGGAAGCATATCGAATGAGGACGGCCCGCTGTCTAATTGACGGCCACCATGGTTAGAAACCCATATCCCTGCGGCCCCGGCCTGGATAGCAATTTCAGCATCCTCCGGCGACTGAATGCCTTTTACGATAACCGGCAGACCGGAAATACGATGTACATAGGCAATACCCTCCGGCGTAAAGGCTTGTTTAGCCTGCGCGTAAATTTCACTTATCCCTGCCCCTTTGCCGGTTTTTGAACCATCGTCATTTTTTCTGGCGAACATTTCCAGGTTTGCAAAGCCCAACGGGAACTGGAAGTTATTTTTAATATCTTCTTCCCGATAACCACCGACAGGCGAATCTACGGTCAGAATAATCGCTTTAGCGCCATGCTTTACCGCTTGTGCAAGAATAAATTCGTTAAATTGATTATTCTTACTCATATAAAGCTGGAAGAAGAACGGATTTTTCCCGGAAACGTTAGCCACCTCTTCGATGGTCTTGTTGCCATAAGTGCTCAACGAGAAAATCGAACCGACCTGCGCCATGCCTTTCGCCGTTGCCAACTCTCCGGAGGCGTGGGCCAGGCCCTGTGCTGCCATCGGTGCCTGGATTATAGGCGTTTTAAGCGGAATACCCAGTAGCTGCGTTGATAAATCGATCTCTTTTAACTCAATGCCCTGTAATACGCGCGGCATAATATATTTTTTGTCAAAGCTTTCGGTGTTGCTGCGAAGGTTATTCTCATCTTCGGCTCCACCGCGAATATAACCAAATGCCCCTTTCTCCATTCTGGCTTGAACGCGCGCTTCCAGAGAGGCTACGTTCGTCATTTTTATTGCTTTTTCGTCCGTGCTGGCTTTGTACTCTTCTGCATAAGCCAGGCCTGACGTTGCCAACATCGCCAGCGAGGCTACTACCCGAATGAGGTGATGAGTTTTCATCATTATTCCTTTTATTGCTTAACCGCTTCTGCCTGGATTTTTATATCGACAACTTTCGTCATCCCCATATCGACCAGATAATCTATCCCCCACTGGGTGCGATCTATTTGCGTGACAAAATCACCACCGCAAACCTGCGCCTTGAATATCGGGCTCATATAACAGCCAAACTTGGTGGTGGTTAAGGTGACGGGCTTAGTTATTCCCTTCATTGTTAACAAACCGTCAATAGAAACTGGTTTATTATCTTCAAAATGCCATTTTGTCGATTTAAATACTATTTCTGGATATTTTTCCGCATCCAGAATATCGCTACTGCGAATATGGTTATCAAACGCATCCACCCCAGTATTTAAGGCGCTCACGGGAATCGTCACGCGCATCTCTGCGACTTGCTTTTCCGGCTGATATTTCAGTTCGCCGCTAATAGCATAAAACCCGCCATGATTGGTTGAGGTCTGGAAATGATCGATATTAAATACCGCATTGGTATGCGTATTATCAAATTTATATACATCTGCATGAGCAGCACTTAATAAACCCAGAGACAGGACAGCACCAAGAAAATTCTTTTTCATTATATTCACTTTATATCTTAAATAAGGTGAAGTTATCTTAATGTTCCCTGTCCGCAGGATCGAGAGGGATAAACAGGAAGGACTGTTGCAAAAATAGAACGATGAAAAGGCCGTGTCACAAAAACAGCAGCTCACGAATGAGTTTATGCCAGGGCAATTTCCGCAAACTGTACCGCCTTTGTGGCGGTACAGAAGGCAAACTGACTAACGCATGATACGATCGTCAACATAACGGCGCTTATCCGGCGCGGGCGGGAAATACTGATACAGCCAGGTTTCGCTGATAGCCTCCCCCTGGCAGCGCAGGAACATACGCATATCCACCGGTGCCGTAGAATCCGAGGTCGGATACCAGTCAAACTGGATACGATAACCGTCGAAAGGCTCTACGTAGAGGATCTCAATCTGCTTCGCCTCACCGCTGGAGAGCGTAATTACCGGCTCAATGCCTTTTGGCGCGGCCGCTTTCAGATCGCCGCCGACAAAATCAATAGCAAAACGGCGCGCCCATTTATCCGGGTAATGCTCGCCCGGCGCCCAACCTTCGGGAAAGCCGCCCATCCCTGTACGGGTCGCCATGACCCGCGCAAGCGGGGATTGTACCGGCGGCTGCGCGCTCCAGTACAAACGATAATTGAACGCCAGCGTATCCCCGGCTTTGATCGCTTTTTCCGGCTGCCAGAAACAGACCACATTATCCAGAGTTTCACCAGTGGTTGGGATCTCCATCAGGCTAACCGCGCCTTTCCCCCACTTACTGCGCGGCTCCACCCACAGGCTCGGACGTTTGTTGTACCAGCCCATCACATCCTGATAATGCGAGAAATCGCGATCGAGTTGCAGCAGGCCGAACCCTTTTGGGTTATCGTCCATATATGCATTGAACTGCAATTTCTGCGGATTATTCAGCGGGCGGCAAATCCACTCGCCGTTACCCCGCCACATCGCCAGCCGATCGGAGTCGTGAATTTGCGGGTGAATGGTGTCGCATACCCGACGTTCATTATTCCCACAGCTAAACATACTGGTCATCGGCGCAATGCCAAGTTGCTTTATATCTTTACGGGCGTAGAGATGGTTTTCTACATCCATGATCACCTGCGTTTTTTCGCAATGGATCACAAATTTATACGCGCCCGTCACGCTAGCGCTGTCCAACAGAGCGTAAACGGTAAACGTAGTATCGCCCGGCTTCGCGGTGTCAAACCAGAAGGCGGTGAAGTCAGGGAACTCTTCCTGACCGTCAGTATAGGTATCTATCGCCAGCCCGCGAGCCGACAGGCCATACTGATAAGTATCATCTACCGCCCGGAAATAACTGGCGCCCAGGAAGGAGACAACATCGCGCCGCGCCAGTTCCGGCGCTTTAAAGACACGGAAACCGGCGAAACCGAGATCGCTCTGCCCTTCCAGTTGCGTCGTGTCGACGCCGGCATCGTTGTATTTAAACAGTTCCGGGCGAAAATGGATCTCGCGAGCAAGATGCGTCGTCGTATCAACGGAAAACATGCGTACGCGTCGACGAAAACCCATCCCTACGTGGAAAAACTGAATATCGAGCTGCCGGTTGGCAACGCTGTTCCAGAGTGAATGCGCCGCGTCATACTGAATGCTGTTATAGGCCTGCGGCGTCAGATTGGCGAGCGTATCCGGCAAGGGTCCCGGCGCGCCGCCCCAGGGCTTTTTCGCTAACGCCTGGGCCATTGATTGCAGACCAGCAAAATCAAAACGGACAATTTTACCATCCGCAATATCGGATTCCGCGGCAAACGCCGCCTGAGAAAAGAGTGAAGCAATACCGCTGGAACCGCACACGGCGGCCATTGCCATTGAACCTTTAATAAATCGTCTACGATTCATACCTGAAAATGAGTCCTTCTGGTCTTGTGAATGGTCCCGCGCTGGTTTTTTCAGCAGCAAGAATGTGCCCGTTTCTGACCGCTCACTCTAGACAAAATTCATTAATAATCCAATTGTTGGTCGCCTGGAAACTGTGCAAAAGCGTAAATATTTTATGTCGATAAGAACCGACCTAATCGGATGTAAACCTCACGCAGCATTCTTCAGGTTATGAAAAGTTTATTCCAGACTAACGTGATGTTTCATGACTCGTTTAAACAGCGCCAGACGCGCACGCATAAAGCGGTTTTCCACTTTAAAACCGGCAAGTTTGTTCAGCCCAATCCGCAACAGACGATCTCGCCCCCGAATGCTGGCGGGCCAGCGAACCGGGCCGTGCAGCACGTCGCGCGTGCGGCTGGCATGACGAGCGAAATTCACCCAGTAATCCGCCACCTGCGAGGCAAAGGCCAGGTCATTCTCATTCACATAATGGCATGTGGGCTCAGCCCGCGTTAACGTATCGAATACATACGGTATTTCATTGCCATGACAGGCGCCATTCGCGTAGGTGTTATGCTCCGCCTCGGCGACATAATCAAACCAGTAACGCCAGCACGGTTCGCCGATCCGCTGCTGCGCTTGCATGACGACATAACCCAACGTGGTAAATACCATATCCCGACAGACCTGCCGCCCTAGCGCTTCGTCGCCTTTCACTCCAGGATAAAGCAGCCGGATTAACCCCAGGCCAACACGCCGCTCACGGCGCATTTTTTGAATTTGACCGGCAATATCGACGCCAAAAACGGCCAATACGCTGGCTTCATCGCTATTCGAGCCGATCATCACCGGTATTGGATGCTGTTTCGCCGCAAAGAAGGTTTCCAGCATTGGATGCGGCAGCACGACGTCGCCGGAAATCGGCGTCGGCGCAATTTTAAAAGGCGCGTCCAGCGGCCAAAACGTCTCTGCCGGTAAAGCGCGTAGCTGTTCGGCAGTGGCATGGGCTAAACCAAGATGTTCCGCCAGCGCAACGCCTTTTTTTAGCGCCACCTCGCGGGGCGTATCCGGCAGCGTATAACCACTCTGAATAATCGCTTTATGAAAAAGCCCCTTCGCCAACGGCGAAGCCATCAACGACAGCACGCTGCGGGCGCCGGCGGATTCGCCAAATAACGTCACATTCTGCGTATCGCCGCCAAACGCGGCAATATTGTCCTGCACCCAGCGCAGCGCAGCGATTTGATCGAGTAAAGCAAAATTATGAATACACTCCGCCTCTTCGCCTTCCAGCGCCGGATGCGCGAAAAAGCCCAGATGGCCAAGCCGATAATTGACCGTCACCACGATCGCGCCGCGCTTCGCCAGCGCTTGACCGTCATAGGGCGGCAAACTCCCCGCGCCAATGGTGTAACCGCCGCCGTGTAGCCAGACCATGACCGGCAACGGTTCATGACGCACGGCGGGAGCCCAGACGTTCAGATAGAGACAGTCTTCGGAAAAATTTCCCGGATCACCGCCGCCGAGTTCACGACACCAGGTAATATCCTGCCAACTGGCGCAGGAGAAACAATCCGCCTGGCGCACATCCTGCCAGGGCGTAACAGGCTGCGGCGCACGCCAGCGTAGCTCCCCTGTTGGCGGCGCGGCATAAGGTATACCGCGCCAGATATGGATTTCTTCCTGTACGACGCCCACGATTTTACCGTGACGCGTCGCCACCAGCGGGATGGAGGGATTCAACATAACGCCTTCCTTTTACAGTATTCTCACAGCCTGTGAAGCTTACCGCTTTTAAAGCAGACCGCAACGGCGTTTACTGCGTTCTTCCGCTTCCTGATATAACGAAAATTCATCCCGTACAGCACATCCCAGCGCCTGTTCAAAGGCGTCGCGGCTGGCATTGCCGTGGCTTCTGGCCAGCGTTTCATTTCCCAAATTCGACTGAAAAATGCCGGCTGCGCTGACCGGAAGAAAATCTTCATAGGTAATCGGCTGCGCGATCACCCAACCGCGCTCAATAAGCGGCTGCGGATCGTCGCCAGGATGGATCGCCTGACGATGCGCCTCGCCGGAAGGCGTTAAGCGATAGCGGAACCAGGCAAGCCCCTGCTGGCGAAGCAGAAATTCGCTATCCGGAAAGGCGTTAAAGACCTCCCGCAAATGGAGTTGATGCGTGAAGTTATCCTTACCCGTTCCCGCCTTGTGCAACAGTTCGTCATATAATCGACGACCTTTTGGCGTCAGCGCGACGCCACGTTGCTCAATTTCGCCGAAGCGCGCCGTGTGCGTACCCTGCTTTTCATCAACGAAGAGCACCTGCTCTTCCAGGGCTTTGAAACTGGTTTGCCGCAACAGAATAGGCACTTCGCGGCGAGGCGGACCTTCGATAAGAATTTTAGGCGTAATGCCGCACTCCGGCATCATGGCCTGTACCCGGTCGATATCCAGAGTACGCGGCGTCAGATGGTTAATGTGACATCCCGGGAAACAGACCACGTCGGCAATTAAACGATGCTCACGATGCAGGCTGCGGTACGTTTCTTCATCAACGGTAGCCTGACTATGCCAGCGAAAAGTCTCCAGCGTTTCACGGACGAACTCTTCGGCCTGAGCAGCACTAAAACCGCCCTGCTCGTCGTACTCATCCAGCAATTGTCGGCAGCGCGATGTAAAAATATCCCGCTGCGATAAGATTTCCGCCGCCCGCTGGCGTAATGCCGCGTTTTCAATGAGCTCCAGGCGTAATAGCGAAGTGAACATGCGAAAGGGATTACGCGAGAGCGAAGCCTCGTCAATGGGACGAAATGCCGTGGAGTGCACAGGCACGCCCGCCTGAGAGAGATCGTAATAACTTACTGGGTACATCCCCATGATGGCGAATATCCGACGCAAGGTAGAAAGTTCTTCTGCGGTGCCAACACGAATGGCGCCATGTCGTTCCACGTTCAATCGCGCCAGTTCATCGGCATTAGCCAACTGCTCATGCAGTTTGGGATTATTTTCCAGCACCGCCAGATTCACGTCAGCCACAAGTTCCAGTAACGTACCGTACTGCGGAACTTCCTGCTGGTACATTGCCGACATTGCCTGCGAAAAGTGTTCCCGAATCTCATCTGCCGTGATGGTGTTCGCCATAATGTCATGCCTCCAGTGAATGTTACCTGGAGTGTAGAAAACCTCATCCATTCCGGGGAGAAGAATTTATAAAGTGTGATCCGGTCTGAATTCATTATGCAGAACGGATTGACATGAGCTGGCATATCCCCGACCAGATCGCGGCTTAACACGCTTAACGGCAGTTGAATCATCAGTAAAATAAAACAGTTGTAACTTGAAATGGTAAAATGTTAATAATATTTTGCTATCAGGTTATCAAAAACAAACAACTTTACTTGTCACCCGCACGGCTCTGTTTTTAACATCGCTTATGGAAAAAAATGGTCTGTTTAGTCAGCGCATTCGGTTGCGCCACCTTCATACATTTGTCGCCGTTGCGCAACAGGGAACTCTGGGGCGCGCGGCTGAAACCCTTAACCTGAGCCAGCCAGCGCTTTCTAAAACGCTGAACGAACTGGAACAACTCACCGGAACCCGTCTGTTCGAACGCGGGCGACTGGGCGCGCAATTAACGGTTCCTGGCGAACAATTTTTGACTCATGCGGTAAAAGTATTAGATGCATTGAATACCGCCGGGCAGGCGCTGAATCGCAAAGAGGACGCCAGCGCCGATGTGGTGCGTGTTGGCGCGCTCCCCACCGCTGCGCTGGGTATACTCCCGGCGGCTATTGGGCGGTTCCATCAACAGCAAAAATCGACCTCGTTACAGGTCGCGACCATGAACAATACGATGTTGCTTGCAGGTCTGAAATCAGGCGAGATCGATCTGGGTATTGGCCGCATGTCAGACCCGGAATTAATGGGCGGTTTAAATTACGAACTGCTGTTTTTAGAATCGCTTAAATTAGTGGTACGCCCCGGTCATCCCCTGTTACAGGAGACGATCACGCTCAGTCGGGTTATGGAGTGGCCGGTAGTCGTCTCGCCAAAAGGCACGGTACCGCGCCAGAATGCGGAAGCCCTGTTGCAAAGCCAGGGGTGTAAAATGCCTGCCGGATGTATCGAAACGCTATCCGCATCGTTATCACGACAACTGACCGTAGATTACGATTACGTCTGGTTCGTCCCCTCTGGCGCGGTTAAAGAAGATCTTCGCCAGGCGACGCTGGTCTCATTACCCGTGCCGACCCAGAGCGCAGGCGAACCGATAGGTATTCTTACGCGAGTTGATATCCCGCTCTCAACCGGGGCGCAAATGCTGATTGCGGCGATCCGTAAATCGATGCCGCTGTGATAGCGGCTGTCGGAGAATAAACGCGCCCGCGGCTAAAATTGCCCGCTGGCGCGACGCTTACTAAAGGAAGGATGATCGCATCGTCGCGCCAGTATCCTGTAAATGAAACGCATCAACGGCTTGCGTCAAGCGGGCGGCCTGTTCTTCAAGCGAAGCCGCCGCCGCGGACGCCTCTTCGACCAGCGACGCGTTTTGTTGCGTAACCTTGTCCATCTCAGAAATCGCCTGACTGACCTGAACAATACCGCGACTTTGCTCATCAGAGGCTGCCGCGATGTCGAGCATAATATCGGTGACGCGTTTGACGGCATCCACAATCTCATTCATGGTGCTCCCCGCAGCGATAACCTCTTCAGATCCTTGTTCAATCAGGCTGACCGATGCGCCGATCAAGCCTTCAATCTCTTTTGCCGCCTGCGCGCTGCGACTGGCGAGGGTACGAACCTCACTGGCGACCACCGCAAAACCGCGTCCTTGTTCCCCGGCGCGTGCCGCCTCGACCGCCGCGTTTAGCGCCAGGATGTTGGTCTGGAAAGCGATACTGTTAATGACGGCGGTAATTTCCGAGATTTTTTTCGAGCTGGTGGAAATATTCCCCATCGTTTGTACGACCCCGGAAACCATCTGGCCTCCGCGACTGGCTTTACCGGAAGCATCTTCCGCTAGTTTGCTGGCGTGATGCGCATTATCCGCATTCTGTTTAACGGTTGCCGTCAACTGTTCCATACTGGCCGCAGTTTGTTCAATGGCGGCAGCCTGCTGTTCAGTACGAGAAGATAAATCCGTATTACCAGCAGTAATTTCGCTGGTGCCTCGATAAATTTCCTCCGCCCCCTGACGCACCGCCCCTACCGTTTGTTGCAACGCATGCTGCATCTGCTGAAGATGATGACTCAAGCGACCAATTTCACTGCGTCCTGTGGGCTCGTCAGCCATGGTCAGATCGCCCGCCGCAATGCGTTCGATACGTGACGCAGACTGCTGCAAGGGTCGTATCACCGTGCGACGCAGCGCCATGAAGGTCATTAACGTCAATACCAGCGCCAGCGTAAATGCGCCAATCATAAACATCATACCGAGCCGGGTACGTTGGTAAGCCTGCTCGCTAAGTAGTCTCGCCCGCTCGGTGCGCAGTTCAATCGCTTTCAACAGGACATGGTTATATGCGGCATCCAGTTGTTTTGCCTGCTCGTTTTCATGATTAATGATCGCTTCGAACATGCCATTTTTGGCAAATTTCAGCATCGGTTGCAGGCCGTTGATATAGGCGGTGTAGCGGGCGTTTAACTCGTTATCCAATGCGTCATCGGCGGGTGTTTTCACCGCTCTGGACATATAAGCGTTAAAGCCGTCCTGAGACTGCTTGATCCGCGTTTCCGCAGCGGCAATATTGGCTTTCATTTCACCCATTTCAGCAATCCGGCTCGCCGCGCCAGCGTGGATCATATTGATACGTGCGGTACGTAAGTGGTTAGCGCTGTTGGATAATCCCATCCGTACCTGAATCTCGTCCGTGACATCACGCTGATCGCGATCGGCCTGTAACAGAAAATAGCCTGCCAGCCCGGCGCTCAAAGCAAAAAGAAGAAGGATGCCACCGAGAATGGAGGAAAACAGCGGAACCAGCCGAATATGATGCAGGAAGCCCAGTTTATGCGAGGCTTGCATCGAGAATGTGTTGCCCATGACCGTCGACTCTCTTGTAAGTTTTATGCGTAAAACACGCCCGTTAGATAGTCATCGGCACTTCGTGACGTTTGCTTACCGCGAAAAGCATCGCCTTCGTCACATTTTCACAACATTCATTCCAGAAAATTCAGAAAAGCGCCAGCGGAAAATCCGCTGGCGGATGAATCAGTTATCGCCAAAGTGGATAACAGTACGGATGGATTTACCCTGATGCATCAGTTCAAAGGCATCGTTAATCTGCTCCAGCGGCAGGCGGTGAGTAATAAAAGGATCTAAACGGATTTTACCGTTCATCGCATCTTCTACCATCCCTGGCAGCTGCGTGCGCCCTTTCACGCCGCCAAAGGCGGAGCCACGCCAGACGCGACCGGTCACTAGCTGGAAGGGACGGGTTTTGATTTCCTGCCCTGCTCCCGCTACGCCAATAATAATGCTTTCGCCCCAGCCTTTATGACAACATTCCAGCGCTGCTCGCATCACGTTAACGTTGCCGATACATTCAAAACTGAAATCTACGCCGCCATCAGTAAGCTCAACAATAACGTCCTGGATCGGTTTGTCGTAATCATTCGGATTAATAAAGTCCGTGGCCCCCATTTCGCCCGCCAGCGTAAATTTTTCCGGATTCGTGTCGACAGCTAAAATACGCCCGGCTTTAGCCTGAACCGCGCCCTGAATAACCGCCAGCCCAATACCGCCTAAACCAAAAACGGCAACGGTGTCGCCCGCTTTCACTTTAGCGGTGTTATGGACGGCGCCAATACCCGTCGTCACGCCGCAGCCCAACAGACACACTTTATCCAGCGGCGCCTGCGGGTTCACTTTCGCCAGAGAAATTTCCGCGCAAACAGTATATTCGCTGAACGTGCTGGTTCCCATATAGTGATAAACGGGTTCGCCGTTATAAGAAAAGCGGGTAGTGCCATCCGGCATCAGCCCTTTTCCCTGAGTGGCGCGTACGGCCTGACAAAGGTTAGTTTTACCGGACTTACAGAACTTACACTCGCCGCATTCCGCCGTATACAGTGGAATAACATGGTCGCCGGGTTTCAGGCTGGTTACCCCCTCGCCGACCTCGACTACCACGCCGCCGCCTTCGTGCCCCAGGACTGCCGGGAATACGCCTTCCGGATCATCGCCGGAAAGAGTAAATGCATCGGTATGACAAACGCCGGTATGGGTGATTTTGACCAGAACTTCGCCTTTTTTCGGCGGGGCAACGTCAATCTCGACAATTTTTAGCGGCTGACCGGGACCAAAAGCAACTGCTGCACGTGATTTCATATATCTCTTCCTGTTACGGTGAGGGAAATTGTTATTTTAGATAAGCGCGAAGAAGATGGCCGATTTCCGCCATCCGAACCGCGCGCTGATCTGGCGTGGTCTCCCCGCTGACCAGCTCATCTTTCAGATGGATTTCAACCATTTCACTCATCAGGCCATTAGACGCGCCGCGCACGGCGGCAATCTGTTGCAGAATCGCCAGACAAGGTTCGCCAGACTCAAGCGCCCGCTCCAGCGCTTCAACCTGCCCGCGTATGCGACGAACACGGGTAAGGATACGTTTTTTATCTTCAGGTGAATGCGGCATTCGACCTCCATATACTATAGGGGGGTATACTATCAGAATTTTATGTTTATGTAATTGTAAAATTACACACAATATAAAAATCAATAGCTTATAGCTTTCCGGCATAGATCATCAAGAATCAGCTCACATTCAGCATATTCAGCTCACGGGAACTTTTTCTGGCCACAGACAATAAACGCCAAAGCTTCCTTTCTAAGCTGCAATGTTCTGCCCGACTGGGGCACCGAGGTAATGCCGTGTGAATCCAGTCCCATTACCCAGAAGTAAATATTTACTCAATAGTTTTTATTTACTCACCAGGTGGTAATGAATAAAAGTTATGGTATACAGATGTCAGTCTTGTAAGAACGTAACATCACAACTTCGATACACCGCCGTCGGGTAGCGAAAATATCTCAACCCTGTGTCTTTCCAGGCTTAATCAATGTGGACAAAAAATCAAATGAGCGTTATTTGAAAGTTTTTTTATAGGTTACTATGGGAAGGTAAATAAGTTAACAGCCAGTCTGGCTAATAGCGGTCGTATATTTCGCCCACAGCATAAGCTTGCGGCCAATATTTGTTATGTAGGTAATCGGCTTCTGAGCGCTCCAGTTCAACTTGGGTTTGGCCTGAAACATCTGCTAACCTGTCACTCAAATGGTAATGTCAGATAAAGTGTCATGCCATGCCCTTCCCGGCATTGCTATTCCACAGCCTACAGATATGGGCGCTCAGTTCTTTCTCTAATCTCTGCTATGGGAAGCTCTGGCGTCATTTCACGCTCTTGCCAACCAGTATTTTATTAAAGTCTGACTTTTACCAGGGTAATTTCATAAGAGTGTCCATCTTCTGGTCTAAAAATAATAAATCTATTGTTATTTTTAGTAAAGGATTTCGACAAAATAAAACTATCATGATATCTGGCCAGGACGTAGTACCAGCCTCCATCATACAATATCATTTCGTATTCTTTCTTTAATTGTGGCTTATAGATTCCAACAAAAAAAGAAAATATAAAAAAATATATAATAAAACCAAGCATAACTATAGTGAAACAATGCCTTCGCACCCAACTGAGTTGCGTAAAACAAATCACTGGCATCAATTTACTATAAAAACGCATCCCCACCGATAAGCATAAAGCCACCAGTAAAATGATAAAAAAAAGCTCCCACAAAAACGATTCTGTTAAGAGAGAAAACTCGATAACAATTGGAATAAAGAACAAAACCGCTGCCAAAAAAAGGCGTAAGAAGCTAAGGTCGTGGATACGTGCTTTTTGCTTTACTAAAAAAAATAATAGAATACCCACTCCCCACGCTATTATGAATATAGCCATCAGGCTAATCGCATGGAATAGACTTCGGGCAATGTTGTCAGGGCCGACGCCTACATACCACCACGGGAAACCATAGTACGCGGAGACGCCCCAGCCATAAAAATAGGCGCTCCCCCATCCCAGACCACCTAAATAGGCCAAAAGCATTGAAGAGTTTTTAATAATTGAATCATCACTCATTATAGTTAACTCACTTAAGAAATATTTAATATGAAAATAGAAATCAACACGTTATATAACCCCCCCTTGGAAATAATAGCTGGATGATAAGTTTACCTAATTTTCCTGAGTATCAAGCCAGCTCATACCCACGCCAGCACACTAAAATCAGGAGTGGCTACTTTTTTTAGAGGTTTGCCTTAACCAGACGCACAGTCAATAATGATAGCAGTCAGATAATATGTACCCGGCATTAACCTCACGTTGTTGATGATATATTTACTTCGTTGAAAAATAATAAATATTGCATGTATTTTATGGGCGGCGACAAACTGTTAAAGAAGCGCAATTCTATATACACCATTTACCTGATTACTTTTCTTGCTAATATTTGTTAATTAATGTTTTGCTAAAGCGTGATTAATTAGTAAGGAGGACACTATGCCATTGAGTGTTGGACAGGGTTATTTCACATCATCTATCAGTGCTGAAAGATTTAATGTGATAAAAGAAAGCGCACGCCCTCCGGAATTAAGTTTATGGGAGAAAATCAAAGCATATTTCTTCACCACTTACCATGCAGAGGCGCTCGAATGTATCTTTAAACTTTACCACTATCAGGAACTGAATCTAACGCCGGTACAAGTTCGCGGAGCCTACATCAAACTTCGAGCCTTAGCGTCTCAGGGATGTAAAGAACAGTTTATTATAGAATCACAGGCACACGCCGATAAGTTGATTATTAAAGATGATAATGATGAAAATATTTTATCTATTGAGGTTGAATGTCATCCGGAACCTTTTGGTCTTGCCAAAGAAATCAATAAATTACATCCCAAGCCAAAAAATATTTCTTTAGGTGATATTACCAGACTGGTATTTTTTGGCGACAGTTTATCTGACTCCATGGGGCGTATGTTTGAAAAAACACATCATATCTTACCCTCCTATGGTCAATATTTTGGCGGAAGGTTTACTAATGGATTTACCTGGACTGAGTTTTTATCATCTCCACACTTCTTAGGTAAAGAGATGCTTAATTTTGCTGAAGGGGGAAGTACATCGGCAAGCTATTCCTGCTTTAATTGCCTCGGTGACTTTGTATCAAATACGGACAGACAAGTCGCATCTTACACCCCTTCTCACCAGGACCTGGCGATATTTTTATTGGGGGCTAATGACTATATGACACTACACAAAGATAATGTAATGATGGTCGTTGAGCAACAAATTGATGATATTGAAAAAATAATTTCCGGTGGAGTTAATAATGTTTTAGTCATGGGGATTCCCGATTTGTCTTTAACGCCCTATGGCAAACAATCTGATGAAAAAAGAAAACTTAAGGATGAAAGCATCGCTCACAATGCCCTGTTAAAAGCTAATGTTGAAGAATTAAAAGAAAAATACCCCCAGCACAAAATATGCTATTTCGAGACTGCCGATGTATTTAAGATAATAATGGAGGTGGCCAGTAATATTGGTTATGATACGGAAAACCCTTATACTCACCACGGCTATGTACATGTTCTAGGGGCTAAAGACCCTCAGCTGGATATATGTCCGCAATACGTCTTCAATGACTTTGTCCATCCAACCCAGGAAGTCCATCATTGTTTTGCCATAATGTTAGAAAGTTTTATAGCTCATCATTATTCCACTGAATAATGTTCCATCGACTGCGGTACGCCTTGAGCAAAACACCGCTCAATATCATAGTGCCGGTGGCATGAAAATATGAGATTGTCTTTGCTGCCGGTTGGTCAATAAGTGATCCATACTCTATGTTCAGTAAGACAAAAATGGATAGAGTCGATAGATCGCCACCGTAACTACAATACTCACTATCACACTGACGATAAAGTATGTTTTGAATGGCTGCTTTTGCGTTTTATGACGGAAGAGTTGTTGACCAACAATCGCCCCAGGCCACCCACCGACAGCCCCAAACACCAACAAAGTGGATTCCGGCACTCTGCGCCAGGTTTTACGTGCCGCCGTTTTGTCTATACCGTAGATCGCCAGCGTTAGCACATTGGCGAGCAGGAACCACATCGCGACGGGATGCGATGTAAAAATGCTTCCGACCGCAGCGGAGATCAGGAGTAAATAACAAAAGCGGTTAAGATACATATCATTATGTCATAGCAATAATTAGGGGCATCGGAGCCCATTATACGCGATACATGCGCCTATGTGATGTAGAATTTTTTTCACTCAGCCAACGAGTCATTAAGGATTCATTTTTAATTACCATGGTAATCATAAGGTAATTAACGGCTGTGAACACGATTAAAATGGGTAAAGCCACCGAAAATGTTACCACCTTAACCGTTGCCAGGATAACTTAATGAAGAACCCTCTTTATTGCTGTTTGTTATCCGGTTGGCAGTCTCAGTTTTGGATTTATTAATCGTATTTATATTTATTACATAAGATGTACGATGTTAATTTGAGAATTTTATCTCAACAACCGTATATATTCAGATATTTCTGAATTAAGATTATCATCGATTAAAACAAGTTAACGTTTTGATAAACATAACAACATCGTCAGAAATCCTGATTTGTTGTCTTTTGTTCATGAGACAAATAATTTATATGCTTGCAAATATAGATAGCACGCAAATCAACTTAGCTCAAAAAATGTATTTGACAAGAAAAGATAAGTCTTTATATTGGCCCTGGACAGAGTGGTAAGATGATAATTAGAGACATGAAAGGCACCGTCACTGAAGCATTTATCTGCTTATCATGTAAATATGTATGCGTAAATGGAGCATAAACTATGTCCAGTATACTAATGTCTATGGTATCTTTACATTTTCACCTTTCATGGTGTCGCTGCACTCATATCCAGTTGATATCTCATGGTATATTCAACTCATTCCCTTTGATGATTCCTGTCAAACCTCCTGATTAAATTAGTTAACAGCGATGGAATACATAACGTTAAGTACTTTACGCCTGCAAATGTCAGGTTCACGCCCTAATGCTTAATTTATAATACGCATTACCTTACCACAGGAAATAGATAACATGTTATCCAAAAAAATTGGCTTATCGATGATAGTGTTGGGAATAATGTCGTCTTCAGCTTTTGCTGATAGCATCGTTGAAGGGAGAACACTCAATGTCGCAGTATCACCGGCCTCTCCCCCTATGTTATTTAAAAGTGCTGATGGCAAATTGCAGGGGATAGATCTGGAGCTTTTTTCGTCTTACTGTCAGTCACGGCATTGTAAGCTAAACATCACCGAATATGCCTGGGATGGAATGCTTGGCGCAGTGGCGAGTGGTCAGGCAGATGTAGCATTTTCGGGAATTTCAATCACAGATAAACGTAAGAAAGTTATTGATTTTTCTGAACCTTATTACATCAACTCTTTTTATCTGGTCAGTATGGCCAATCATAAAATAACGCTCAATAACCTCAATGAATTAAATCAATATTCTATTGGATACCCTCGAGGAATGGCTTACTCCGACCTTATCAAAAACGATCTGGAGCCCAAAGGATACTACTCGTTAAGTAAAGTAAAATTGTATCCAACCTATAATGAGACGATGACTGATCTAAAAAATGGTAATCTTGATCTGGCTTTTATAGAAGAGCCGGTTTATTTTACCTTCAAAAATAAGAAAAAGATGCCGATAGAAAGTCGTTATGTTTTCAAGAATGTTGATCAGCTTGGCATTGCCTTTAAGAAAGGCTCTCCCGTGCGCGATGATTTTAACTTATGGCTTAAAGAGCAAGGGCCACAAAAAATATCTGGCATCGTCGATAACTGGATGAAATAGTAAGCTATGTCATCAGGTAATATGCTGGCTATCTTTTATTTCCTATTGGAAGGGATTGGTAATACGCTGCTTGTAACCTTTACCTGTTTTCTCTCAGCGTTTTTGTTCGGGCTTACAGTCGCCGTATTACGGCGACTATCCCCTCTTCCACTACAGAAGATACTCGACGTACTGGTCTTTATTCTTCGGGGAATTCCAATACTTATTGCTGTTTTTCTTGTTTATTTTGGATTGCCATCGATTGGCATATATGTTTCACCTCTGGTGGCCATGAACCTCAGCGTCGGCTTAATCAGTGGGAGCTATCTTGCCGAGGTGTTCAGAGGGGCGCTTAAATTAGTTGAGCCATACGAAATTACGGTAGCGAAAGTAGCAGGAATGCGTCAATTACAGGTTATAATAAATATTGAACTGCCACAGATGTTGCGATTTTCTGTGCCCGGTATTATCAATGAGTTTTCTTCTGTATTAAAAGCGACGCCCTTTGCTTATACTGTAGGCATCGCTGAAATAACGAAGCAGGCAATGTCACTGACAGCCATCACGCTGAACGGGTTACAGATTTATACTCTTGCCGGGGTATTATATTTCATTATTTATAAAGTTTTTACTCTTCTGGCCGGAGTGTTTGAGAAAAAATATCACATCAGTTGAAGCATAAAAATAGAGGTGATACTCATGGCTTTACTGAAACTAAAAGAGATAAGTAAGGAATATTCAGGAAAAAAGGTTCTTGATACGGTTAGTCTGAAAATTCATTCGGGAGACATGAAAGTAGTCATGGGGCCATCGGGTTGTGGAAAAACGACGCTTTTACGCTGTCTGCTTCGATTAGAAGAGCCTGATTATGGTGATATTTATTTTCACGGGAGAAATATTTATGACAAGGAATTTACTATTCTTGAGTTCAGAAAAAAAGTTGGTTGTGTCTTCCAGAATTACGCTTTGTATCGCCATCTTAACGTCATGGATAATATTACCCTTGCCCTATGTAAAGTGTTTGGCATGCCGGGACAACTAGCCCGGGAGAAAGCCTTACATGAGCTACAAAAACTTGATATGGTCTCGCATAGCGCGAAATACCCTTCGCAATTATCGGGCGGCCAGCAACAGCGCGTCGCCCTGGCCCGTACCATGGTCACCGACCCAGAACTCATTATTTTTGATGAGCCGACGTCTGCGCTTGATCCGCTCATGACTCGTGAAGTCGGAATGTTGATCAAGCAACTTCACGACAATGGCGTCACTATATTATGCGTCACTCATGATATTCGCCTCGCCAGATTACTAAGCGATAACGTAACGTTTCTTAATCATGGCAAGATTCGTGCAGAAGGCGCTTTTACCGATCTTGCCTTACGAGAAACGGATCCAGATATCCACTGTTTTTTTAGCGAGGCACAACGATGATCGCTGGCTGGTCTCTTTTCTTTAATGACCTGACTGAACAACTGCCACTTGTTGTGGACGGTATTAAAGAAACCTGTAAACTTGCGCTGATTGTTTCCATCACCGGTTTTTTGTGGGGAATTATTATTTTCTTTCTGAGCCTGAGCCATCGCCCCGTGGTAAAAGCCATAACTCGGCTGTACATGGATTTTTTTATCGGTACGCCACTCATTCTTATTCTGTTTGTTATCTATTATGGTTTACCTCAATCTGGCATTCACCTGTCCTCTTTTACCGTGGCGGTTACAGGTTTTACCTTGAATGTCGGCGCATATAATGCCGCGTACATGACAACGGCCTATAACGCATTGAATAAGTATGAAACGGAGGCAGCAGTCGTTCAGGGGTTGAACAAACGGCAAGTCTTTTTGTGGATTATACTGCCTCAGGTATTGCTGTCTTCCATTCCAGCCTTAACGAATCAGGTGATTAATAACCTTAAAGACAGCACCATCGTTTTTCTTATCCAATATACTGAGTTTTTCGCGCGAATTCAGGAGGTTGCTGCAACCAGCTTTAAATTCTTCCATGCTTACCTTTTTGCCGCCATAGTGTACCTTATTGGCGTTACCTTTATTGTCGGTTTGACCCGGTTTTTAGAGCATAGACTGCTTCGCCATTACGGTCAGGATTACTGAGTTGTACTGCACTATTCTGATTAATTCACCGCTGACATTATCAAAGTTATTTTTATTTAGTGTTGGTTAAGATTTTAACCTTCATTATTGCGTTAGGTGTCCATTCTGGTCTAAGTCTTACTCCATTGAGGATATTATGGCGCTACCACAACTATCCATATGGCAGCCCGGCGATGGGTTAAGAAAAATAAAGTATAAATATCATGTTTGTCTCATTGTCATATTCTCCGTCCTTATACGGTTGCTGTTTTTAACTGACCGCTACCTTTGGTGTGACGAAGCGTCCAGCGTGCTGATTAGTCGACATAGCGTAGATAATCTGCTATTCCATGCCGCTTTTGACGTGCATCCCCCGCTTTATTATCTGTTACTGCATGACTGGATCATATTATGGGGTGATAGCATTGCAGCGGTACGCTCTCTCAGTCTACTCTTTGGGATCCTGACAGTTGTGCTGGTTATCGCGCTTACGCGATGGCTGGCAAATGAACGTACAGCCTTATTGGCGGGATGGTTCGCCGCCTTGATGCCGATGGCAGTCCATTACAGTCAAGAAACGCGCATGTACGCGTTAATGGGAATGCTAACGCTCGCTGCCGCGTTAGCATTGATGATGTGGATAAAAACACCCACCCATAATCGCTATCTTGTCGCGTATGCTTTACTTATGACGTTCGGCTTTTACACCCATTATTTCACCCTATTTGCTCTTATTGCCCACTGGATCGCAGTAACAATATTATCCTGCCAAAGCCATAAAACGGCCTGCTACCTTAAACTTCCTGGCTGGTGGTTTGCTAACCTGGCGATTGCTGTCGCTTATCTCCCCTGGTTGCCCGTATTGTTTAATTTACTGACTCATCTGGCGCAGTTGAGAGCCGGTAATGATATCGGTTGGATTCCCCCCGTAACATGGCGTGATCTGCCTGTAATGTACTGGCATTTCTTTACCGGAAACAACGGACAGGGTTTTCCGTCGTTCATTCTGTGGCTGGCTGTGGGAGGTTTTATCGGTACTGTGGGGCGAATATCTTTATGCAACGGAGAATATGAAAGATATCAGCTGATATTATTTTGTAATCTGGTCATCCCTGTAATGCTGGTCTTCATCATTTCCTGGTGGATGCCGTTATTTATCGATCGTTATTTCTTCTTCTCATCGCTGAGCATTCCTCCCCTGCTCGCGGTATTACTTACCCGCGCAAAAAAAGCGGTTTGTGGCTTCTGGTTTATCTTATTCACCTTATTATTCGGCTATGGTTCATATCATAATAACCCTGAGCACATAGACGAGTTTAAACCACTGGTAAACTATATTAATACTCGTCACCAGCCTAATGATGCCGTGGTAGTCAGTAAAATGTTCGATTATTTAAGTTATGTGTATTATAATAAGCGAGATTATCGTACGTTTCTTTATACACCGCCTAACGCACACGGAACATCAGGAAGACCGAATGCCTATGGCTTTGGTTCACTGTTTTATGCGCAAGCCGATCAGACATATATTGATACTCTGACAACGCTTTCAAAAAGTTACCATCGTGTCTGGTTGGTAAGCGGCGGTAACTTTAGTCAGGATTACCCCTTGCCGTCAGAATGGCAAAATATCGCAAAATTCAGAAGTGGTAGATTTCAGGTACAATTATTTGTAATACCAACTCAACAGGCGCGTCAAATGCAATGATTACCGTTTTCTATCCAGTGCAGTGATAAACAGTACTGCCACTGCCAGACCGCCTAAAAGTAAGGTCCAGCCAAACGCTTCAAAAACCTCAATCATATCGCCTCCAGGTAGGTGATATTAAATAAAGATGGCTATCTCAGCGTAACATTTAAAATATCAATTAATGTGCAATAATCGCTTTATGTGTATGAATAAATATTGTTTCTCATGCTTTTAATTGCATTGCTATTATCATAAGGCTTAATATATTTATATTAACGATTATTAATTATCAGCTTATAATAATATGACTGCCCAATTCATTTATCAGCTATTATTATCCTCTATATTCTTTAAGATAGCCGCTTAATTCATAATATCGCCTTTATTCATCGTATTAAATTACTCACTCACCTGATTAATGCTTGCCTAACGATTGCTTCGTTGTTTTAATTCCAGCGCGAAATTATTTAGTGAGAGAACAATGAAGCATACACAACAATCAGGCGCAAAAGTCTATAACCCATTCACGCTTAGCTTATATGACTGGTGGGTACTCAATATCTCAAACAAATATGCCTGGAAGTGTCCTACTGATACGCGACTACTTCCTTTCTTCCTGCATCACATGGGCGAGACTCACCTGGATATTGGCGTAGGTACAGGTTATTACCTGAAACATGCACCTGCGACTCATGCCATTTCGCTGATGGATTTAAATCCGGATAGCCTGAAAATAGCCGCCAGCCGAGTGGGTAATACGAAAATCCGCGCCACACTACAACACGATGTTTTCGACACGTTCCCGGCGGACTGGCACGGGCGCTTCGATTCCGTTTCGATGTACTATCTTCTGCACTGCTTACCTGGTGAGATGACAACAAAAGCGAAGGCAATTAAAAATGCCGGTATGGCGCTTAAACCCGGCGGCACACTTTTTGGTGCCACGATTCTGGGCAAAGAGGTTCCTCACAATGCTTTTGGTAAGAAATTAATGGCTGTTTATAACAAGAAAGGAATATTCAGTAATACCAATGATTCAGCCGATACGTTACGCAGCGTGTTGGACGAACATTTCGCTAAGGTGACTTTGGAGCAACATGGCGCCGTTGCGCTATTTTCCGCCACTATGCCACGTTCATTGTAAGTGTAGGCACTTCCGGGCGGTCGGCAGCGCGATCATGTGGGTTTAACCCGTTGATTAAACATTGGATTACGGAATAGTAATTGCTTATTTTATTTGTCATACAAATAAGTATAATACCCGCTTCCGATGTAGACCCGTCCTCCTTCGCCTGCGTCACGGGTCCTGGTTCGACGCAGGCGTTTTCTGTATGGAATACGCCATCCCCTCCGATAGATGCCTTGTTTGCCTAAAGCAGTTAACCCCACCAGCGACAAACGTCATGCGGGACGGTCAGTCACGCTTACGCGGCATCATCCGTAACAGCGTATTGTCTTTCCAGAAATAGTGATGCATCAAAGCAGCGATGGCATGAAGTCCAATAACAAAA
Organism: Salmonella sp. SJTUF15570; assembly: GCF_043357055.1. NCBI lineage: Bacteria > Pseudomonadati > Pseudomonadota > Gammaproteobacteria > Enterobacterales > Enterobacteriaceae > Salmonella > Salmonella sp. SJTUF15570. Next base: position 330,649 of record NZ_JBEUKJ010000005.1, read on the forward strand.
TAGCCCAGATTCGCCAGCGTGACGTGCCAGGATTTCAGCATATCTACGCGTTCAAAATTAGCTTCGGCGGCATGCGGCATAGTAATGCCAAATGCGACCCAGGGATTGCCGCGGTTATACATCATGACCAGACCAATAACAGGCAGCGCGATAAATAACAGGTAAATCACCAGATGTCCCAAATGCGCCATTCCGGTCATCATCGGTTTTGGACGAGGAACAATGGGCGGCGTGGGATATTTCAGCCGAATAATCAAGCGCGCCACCATTAAAAGCAAAATAGTGATGCCACATGAAACATGCGTCATATTAAACCAGGGCCGATAACTACGCGGCGCAAAACCGCGTAGCTCCATCGCGGCGTAAGCCACAATAACCAGAAAAAAGACTAACCAGTGAATACCAATTTGCAGGCCGGAATACTTATTGCCCATAGCGCGTCCTGAATGAAAACCGTAAAGCGACAACATAACCAGCTTTTATAAATAATTCATCAAATTTATGAAATGGTGGTCGCACTTGCCCGTTCACCCTCGCAAACGGGCGATTTTTAGCGTAAAGCTCTCTGTCCTAACGCACTGCGCAGCGTAGTATCTGCCTGCAATACCTGCCATGCGTTTTCAATATCGCGTGGGATATCAACGTGAATGATAAAATCTTTACCACGCGGTCCATACCCTGTTTCATCGTCACGCAAACGGGGCAGCTCGCCGGCAATCAGAGACAGATAACGCTCCACCGTCCAGATGCCCTCTTCAACATTGGCAAAACGTGTACCGTCATTAAGGTGGCGCAGTACCGGAACAAAACCAGGAAAACTCAGCCAGCGCGGCGCATCGGTGTCGTCGTTTGTCACGCGCCGGAATGCCGCGATAGTGCGCCGCTGCATGGTGGGGTCTTGCACAACGATAGCCGTGTTAATGTTTTCTTTCGCCTGACGGATCAGTGCGCAGGAGAAACGGGCATTTTCGCCGCAATTAGTCGACCGATCTTCCAGCCAAATTTTCTCAGCCGGAATATGCCAGAACTGGTTCGCGATATCCGCGAGGATAGCGGCTTCAGCGCGTCCGGTTGTGCGAATAGTATGGTAGCGCGGATGCCGGGCAATCACGGCGTACAAAAACGGCGTCGAATGACCTATACCGCCGCTAATCAGTAAAGGAACGCCTTGCGCTTTGGCGATGCGACAGGCCGCGTCGATAGTGGGGATCACCGCATTGCCCGCCAGGACGACGCAATCCGACGAATAAGGTTGTTCGCCGGAAAAATCATTTTGCGCCAGCCACTGTCCGACGGTATTCACCGCCAGCAATGTTTCCGCAGAGAGCGCCGGAAATGGCGTTGTATTCATAATTCCTCCTTTTTGTTCCGAACTTGTACCGGATCGCTTTGAAAGACGTCGTCGCCTGGCTTTTTAGGCCGTAATCTGATCCATGGCCTGTAAAATACGCTTATCGGAAATAGGATAAGGCGTACCGAGCTGTTGGGCGAAATAACTGACACGCAGTTCTTCAATCATCCAACGGATCTCTTTAACATCATCATCTTCGCGACGCGCTGGAGGCAGTTTATTTATCCATTGTTGCCACGCCTGCTGGACGCTTTCGACTTTCAGCATTTGCGCCCGATCGCGGTGCGGATCGACAGCCAGTTTCTCCAGCCGCTTTTCAATTGCCTGCAGATAACGCAGCGTATCGCCAAGACGTTTAAAGCCGTTGCCAGTCACAAAACCACGGTATACCAGACCGCTCATCTGCGCCTTGATATCGGAAAGCCCCAACGCCATGCTCATATCCACCCGCCCTTTCAGACGCTTATTGATATTGAATACGGTCGTCAGGATGCGCTCAACCTGCTTCGCGATATCCACCACAGTATCATTCAGCTCGGCGCGTACCTTTTCGTGCAGCGCGGTGAAACCTGCTTCGCTCCACACCGGTCCGCCGTTGGCATCTATCAGCTTATCTACCCCGCAGGCGATACAGTCATCAATCAACTCCAGCACTTTGCCGTACGGGTTAAAGTACAGCCCCAGCTTGGCTTTATTCGGCAATTTCTCATGCAGATACTTAATCGGTGAAGGAATATTGAGCAACAGCAGACGGCGTAAACCGCACCACATCGCCTGTTGTTGTTCCAGCGGATTATCAAACAATTTGATAGCGACGCTGTCACGCTCATCCACTAATGCCGGCCACGCCTTCACTTTATAATTACCGCGTTTCTGTTCGTAGCTTTCCGGCAGCTCGCCGAAACTCCAGATATGCAGCCCGCTCTGCTCAATGCCGTCATCCGCCACCGCCGAGAGCGTCTCCTGCACTTTGCCTTTCAGCGCATTTTTAAGCTCGGCGAGCGAACGCCCTTCCTGCAGTTTCTTGTTTTTGTCATTCACCACGCGAAACGTGATTTTCAGATGCTCGGGCACCTGATCCCAATGCCAGTCTTCCCGGTCGACCGTGACGCCGGTCATCCGGCGCAGTTCACGTTCCAGAGCGTCCAGCAGCGGCAGCTCCAGCGGCGTTACGCGACCTAAAAACGCTTCAGCATAGTTTGGCGCCGGAACAAAGTTGCGACGTACCGGTTTTGGCAACGATTTAATCAGCGCAATCACTAATTCACGGCGCAGCCCTGGGATCTGCCATTCAAAACCGCTCTCGTCAACCTGGTTAAGTAGCGGCAACGGAATATGGACGGTCACGCCGTCAGCATCCGCGCCCGGTTCAAACTGATAGCTCAAACGCAGCTTGAGATTGCCCTGGTGCCAGAAATTCGGGTAATCCAGTTTGCTGATTTTTTCCGCGCCTTCTTTAATCAACATACTTTTTTCAAAGTTGAGCAGATCCGGCGTCTCGCGGCTGATTTTTTTCCACCAACTATCAAAGTGGCGGGCGGAAATAACGTCATGGCTAATACGCTGGTCATAAAACTCAAACAGGGTATCGTCATCCACCAGGATATCGCGGCGGCGAGATTTGTGCTCAAGTTCCTCGACTTCCGCACGCAATTTTAGATTCTCACGGAAGAAGGCGTGACGGGTTTGCCAGTCCCCCTCCACCAGCGCATGGCGGATGAACAACTCGCGACACAACGCCGGGTCAATCTGGCTGTAATTCACTTTGCGCGCGGCGACAATCGGCAGACCGTAGACAGTAACCTTTTCCGTCGCCATCACCGCGCCTTGCGCCCGCTCCCAGTGCGGTTCGCTATATGAACGTTTAATCAGGTGCTGGGCTACCGGTTCCACCCATTCTGGCTCAATGCGGGCAGCGATGCGCCCCCACAAACGGCTGGTTTCCACCAGCTCGGCGACAATTGTCCATTTCGGCGGTTTTTTGAATAAACCGGATCCGGGGAAAATAGAGAATCGGGCGTTACGCGCGCCGGTGTACTCTTGTTTATCGGCATCTTTCATCCCGATATGCGACAACAGCCCCGTTAACAACGCAACGTGAATTTCCCGGTATTCTGCGGGTTCGCTGTTTACCGGAATCCCCAGTTCTTTTACCACCTGACGCAGTTGGGTATAGATATCCTGCCACTCACGCACGCGTAAATAGTTCAGATAGTCGGTGCGACACAGCCGGCGGAATTGATTCGACGACAGGGCCTTTTGTTGCTCGCCGAGGTAATTCCACAGGTTAACAAACGCCAGAAAATCGGACTCCTTATCATGGAAACGCCGGTGTTTCTCATCGGAAGCCTGCTGCTTATCCACTGGGCGCTCGCGCGGATCCTGAATAGAGAGTGCGGAAGTAATGATCATCGCTTCGCGCACACAGCCATGCTTTTGCGCTTCCAGAACCATACGCGCCAGGCGCGGGTCGACCGGCAACTGGGATAATTGTCGGCCCAGCGGCGTCAGCTTATATGCCGTTTGCTGTTCGTCGGCGGTAATCGCCCCCAGCTCTTCCAACAAACGCACGCCATCCTGAATATTGCGCTTATCCGGCGCTTCAACAAACGGGAAGGCGGCGATGTCACCCAGCCCCAGGGCGGTCATCTGCAAAATAACCGACGCCAGGTTGGTACGTAGAATTTCCGGGTCGGTAAATTCCGGACGTGACAAAAAGTCATCTTCCGAATACAGACGAATGCAAATCCCTTCCGATACGCGCCCGCAACGCCCTTTACGCTGGTTGGCGGAAGCCTGTGAGATCGGTTCAATCGGCAGGCGCTGCACTTTAGTGCGGTAGCTGTAGCGGCTGATGCGCGCAGTGCCAGGATCGATCACATACTTGATACCCGGCACCGTCAGCGAGGTTTCCGCCACGTTAGTCGCCAGCACGATACGGCGTCCGCTGTGCGACTGGAAAACGCGGTTCTGTTCGCTGTTCGACAAGCGTGCATACAGCGGCAACACTTCGGTATGCCGTAAGTTCAGCTTGTTCAGGGCGTCGGCGGTATCGCGGATTTCCCGCTCTCCGCTCATAAAAATCAGAATATCGCCGGGACTTTCACGCCCCAGTTCATCAACAGCGTCGAAAATTGCCTGTAGCTGATCGCGTTCAGTGTCGTCAGCCTCTTCCACGATGGGGCGATAACGAACTTCTACGGGATACGTTCGGCCAGAGACTTCGATAATCGGCGCGTTATTAAAGTGGCGCGAGAAGCGTTCCGGGTCGATGGTCGCAGAGGTAATAATCACTTTCAGATCGGGGCGACGCGGCAGAAGCTCTTTCAGATAGCCGAGCAAGAAGTCAATATTCAGGCTGCGTTCATGCGCTTCATCAATAATGAGGGTGTCATACTGCATCAATAGCCTGTCCTGCTGGATTTCCGCCAGCAGGATACCGTCCGTCATCAGTTTGACCATGGTGTTGCTACTGACATGATCGCTGAAACGAACTTTATAGCCGATGCAGCCGCCTGGCTCCGTTTGCAACTCTTCGGCAATGCGGTTAGCGACGGTGCGCGCCGCCAGGCGACGCGGTTGAGTATGTCCAATAAGTCCTTTAATTCCGCGTCCCAGTTCCATACAAATTTTCGGCAACTGGGTGGTTTTACCGGAACCGGTTTCCCCTGCCACGATCACTACCTGATGATCGCGGATCGCTTCCAGAATGTCCTGTTTCTTCTGGCTAACAGGCAGATTTTGCGGATAAGTGATTGAGGGACGCGCCGCTTCGCGGAGAGCGACCTGCGTCGCAGCCTGTTCAATTTCTTTCGCCATCGTCTGGAAAATGGCCTGTTGCGCATCAGGATTTTTTACTTTCTTTACGCCATGCAGGCGGCGCGCAAAGCGCTGTTTGTCGCGCAGCATCAGTGCATCCAGCCGCTGCTGTAACACCTGAAGCGTCAACATAGATTGTTCAGTCATAAAGCTCTTGGGCAGCATTCTGCCTGTTTAAAATCGTTTTAAATGATAGGTATAGAGTACCACATTGGGGCTTTTTTTGTGTTGTTCAATAATTTCGAACAAAGGGTTCGATATATTGCGCTATCCCTGCGACATATTTGTGAATAAAGTGTCAACAAGCAACGGGGCACGCCCCTTCAAACACATAAAAGGAAACACCCATGAGCAAGGTATTAGTTCTTAAATCCAGTATTCTGGCAGGGTACTCTCAGTCTGGTCAGTTGACTGACTATTTTATTGAACAATGGCGCGAAAAACACGTCGCAGATGAAATTACTGTCCGCGATCTGGCGGCCAACCCTGTTCCGGTACTGGATGGCGAGCTGGTGGGCGCGATGCGTCCGGGCGATGCGCCTTTAACGCCACGTCAACAGGACGCTCTGGCGCTGTCTGATGAACTCATTGCTGAACTGAAAGCCCACGACGTCATCGTTATTGCGGCACCGATGTACAATTTCAATATCCCGACGCAGCTGAAAAACTACTTTGATCTGATTGCCCGCGCCGGTATCACTTTCCGCTATACCGAAAAAGGCCCGGAAGGTCTGGTAACCGGTAAACGCGCGGTGGTTCTCTCCAGTCGCGGCGGTATCCATAAAGACACCCCGACGGATTTGATTGCGCCTTACCTGAAAGTGTTCCTTGGTTTTATCGGTATTACCGACGTGAATTTTGTCTTTGCCGAAGGCATCGCCTACGGGCCGGAAGTGGCGGCTAAAGCTCAGGCCGATGCAAAAGCCGCGATTGACAGCGTCGTGGCCGCTTAAATATTTTTGCCTCCCGTTTCGACGGGAGGTGACTTCTTCGGTTCGTAGCGCAAATATCCTACCACGCCGCTACTGCCGCCATCGCTGGGATGCGTTACCCCATCATTGACTTCAACGCAGGCGAAATCAAAAGGCGACACATTTTCGATGCACGCCACATTGACCCCATATTGATCGGGATTGGATCGACGCTGATGAAAAGTATATATCCCGCATACCGAACAGAAAAAATGCACCGCCTTGCCCGTATTGAAGCGATATTCGGTAAGCTTATCCTGCCCTTTTAGCACTTTAATACCCGATAGCGGCGCAGACACTGCCACCGCTCCGCGCATCCGGCAAAAGGAACAGTTGCAGCGCCTGGCGGTATGAAAGCCATCGCTAAGTTGAACGGTAAACACGACGCTGCCACAATGGCAAGCAGCAGATAATTTTTCAGACGTCATACCTGGTTACTCTCGCGAATAGTGATACCAGTCGACAGTATAGAAATAGCCTTCCGGTTCGCCTAATGTAAATACGACCTTCGTATTCAAAAATTACCCATATAAAAATGCATTTTGCGGTAAAAAAATTGTCGGGAAGCGGTTATTTACGCATCCATTTGCCATTAATTCCCTGGACATATTCTCCCGGCCTGGCGCGCTCAACCAGTTTTTGCCCTGCCATCTTCGCCACCTCGTCCACGGGAAGATGATTGCTATCCGCTAACTGCTGATAACTGGCGCGGCGGGCATGATTGATATCAAGCACCAGCTTCTGGGTTTCGGCATCATTCTTTAAGGCCACCAGATAGCCATTCAGCGTTTCCCCAACCCGGCCCTGCGTGCGCGCTTCGTCCAGGGTTAAGGCCCACACAGAAGGTGTGAGCAAGCTCAGCGTCAGCACCCATAGCATTAAATACTTTTTCATTATGGCCTCAGAATAGATCGCTGCGTGATTTCAGGAGTTCTTCAACATCTTTATCGACTTTGATATGTATTTCATGCTCGATCTTTACATTCATGTTGATGGTAATCGGCTGTTCCGGCGCGGCGACTTCAATACGTGGCGTGCAGCCCACCACGATAAATGACGCAAGCGCTGACAGCATGGCAATACTCATTTTCATTATTTATCCTCACAGTCCTTGTCTTTCCGGCAAGGAGGTTGCGGCAATGCTGTATTTTGTTCAAGCCATGCCTGTAAATTGTCGCCAAAACGCAAACTGCGCCACAGCGTAAACACATTTTCTTCATGGGTATAGTTCAAGTTAACGATCGCGGTTTTACCATCTACCCGGCTTTTGCCGGTAATAGCCGCCTGCATCGTTAGTACGCCCAGGTTATCAACGTTAATTTTCGTCCACGAATGCGTAATCTCCATATAACGTAGCCAGTTAATCGCCGAGCCTGCCGTAACATTATCCTTCACCACCGCATCCGCAGTATCTTTATCGATGCGCAACGTCATTGGCCCAGGATTCGTAAGCCAGCCATCTTTGATTATCCATTTTTCATTGTTCAGCCACAGCGGCAGCGCGCCGCTAACCGGACCAGACATGGCGAATTGCTTTGGATTTATGGCGCTAATCAATTCGCTGGATGAAATATTTTGCACCCGTAACAGCGCCGGGTCGTGCTGCGGCATTCGCAACTGTTTCATAATGATTTGACCGCCCAGCACGTCTACGCTGACATCGCTTAGCAGTAATGGATTCGACTCGCTCCAGGGATAACCGCCCTGTAAATCAGCGGTGATATTTTTCGCCGTGACCTGGTTAACTATCCCGGCGATACGCAGCGAGACGGGCCCGCGCGTCCCCAATTGCCACGCGCCGTTGTGGAAGCGAAATGGCAGAATGAAATCGACGCCGTTGATTTTGTTATCCGGCATCCATGCGCTGCCGCCTTTTAACACGCCGTGTCCACCTGCTTCAAATCCCTGCCCCTGTGCGGCGGAAAAAGCCACCTGCGCATACAGTGAGCCTTCGCGCAGCGTCATTTTCCAGTCTGGTGGAAGCAACGGCTGGAAAACGATAAGCGACTGCTTCGGCCACCAGGCCTGTCCGCGAAGGCGTTCGCCATCCCAGCGCCCATTCAGCCGTACCGGCCCTATCGCCCCCGCCCGAAGGTCGCCTTTAAACTGGAACAGGGTTGGCTCGCGCCCTTCAACGCTAAAATTAATGGTAGAAGGCGGCAGCACGCTCCCGCTGGTAAATACGGTTTTTCCCGCCTCCAGAGACAGCGCGCCCTGTAGCGACGGCGTTGTGGCGTCGCGAACCCAGACAATAGGTTTATTCAGCGCCAGTCTTGGCGATGTGACGGTCATTGCGCCATAGTGCAACTGATCAAAACCGGTGGACAAACTGGTCAACCTGATGGTGTTATCATGCCATTCGCCCTGTCCGGCAATATCCCAGCGGGCGCGCATTGGCGTAAAGCTTCCTTGCCCCCAATAGCGCCACCGCCAGCGACCAGCATCAGGGAGAAAATCATTCGCCAGGCCATCAAGATGAAGAACGAAATCGCCCATCTCATTTTCATGCGCCCGTAAAATAGCCTGTAATCGACCATCAACGCCGCGCGGCGTCACCTTAACGCCCGCCAGCGGCCAACGAATTTCATCAATATCTAACGCATCAATCACCCGTCCGCGCGAGCGTAGCAATGCGCCAGGTGCAAAGGTGAGCTGCGGATCGGCCAGACTGCCGCGGAACATAGCGGGCAATACGGCATAAAAGATTAAATCCTTCTGTTTAGCCTCGCCGGTAAGCTGTAGAGGCATCTCACTGCTATCCATGCTGAGTTTTCCCGGGCCGATAGTCAGTACAGCGTTCGCTTTACCGGCATCGCCCTGGGTCAGAATATTCAGGCGTCCGCTGACTCGCGCATTATCCGGCCCGGCTTGCCAGTTATCGATATTAAAAGCCAGACGTCCGCTCAAGGGGAATCCCTGATATGGCCAGTTCCAGCGGCCATCGCTGATGGTAAGCCGCTGACGCGTTACCGCCCAGGGGAGATCGAGAATCGGGTCAGGATTACCTCGCGCCATCACGATGAGCTGTCCGGCGTTATCACGCCACTCCAGTTCCGCATCCACCAGCGACGGCTCCTGCGGCAGACGCAAGGTCGCTGCCGCATGACCGCTGACCGGCAGGCCATCCGGTACCAGCGGCAACACAAATTCCCCCGCCAGGCTAACGGGAGGCTGGTTGGCCAGCGCGGCGATCTCCAGTTGGCTCACCGTCAATGCCTGACCGCGTAGCTGCCCTTGAAATTTTACTTTTTCGCCCTGATAACGTATCTGCTGAATGACCGGCGTCATGGAGATCGCCAGCTTGCCCTGCCATTCCGGCCAGGGCGCGAGAATGACATTATCGATGTTAATCCAGGTATTGGGCAGCATTGACTGCCACTGCGCCAGCGTACGCGGCGCGGCGGGAGAAGCTTCTGTTGCGGGCAGTTTCGCCAGGCATGCGGCATCCAGTTTGAGGCTTTTAATATTCAGCAACCAACGGCTGGGATGCGTCAGTTCCGCCTGGGTAATATGCGCTAACGAACAATCATTGACCAGATAGCGAAGATCGGGAATCACTAACCCATGACGTGTCAGGCGTGGACTTTGTTCCAGAGCGATACGGGTACCGACGGGTAGCCAAATTCCCGCCAGAGTGGGAACCCACAGCCCGAGGGTCATCAGTAGCGTCAGAGGGATAAGAATCAGCAGTAACAGTAGCGCAAGGGCGGCTTTATATTTACCCTTCATGGGCCATTAATTTCCTGATTTAACGAAAAATTCAGTCGGCTATCTCTTTATTTTGGCATGATTGCCCGTACATAGCCTAATAGTTCATGTTGCAGGGACGCCCTCCGGCTATTTGAGGCGTTGTGGAGAATGATAACCTAAAATTATTCATTATATGTATGACTATCAATTATTTTTGATTTTTTGTAAGATAATTTTAAGCATATTTGTGTGATTCTAACATCACTGGAGAAGGTCATATGAAACTCGCCGTCTATAGTACCAAACAGTATGACAAGAAATATCTACAGCAAGTGAACGAAGCGTTCGGTTTTGAACTGGAGTTTTTTGATTTTCTGCTAACCGAGAAAACGGCGAAAACCGCCAATGGATGTGAAGCAGTTTGTATCTTCGTGAATGACGACGGGAGCCGACCGGTACTGGAAGAGCTGAAAAAACACGGCGTGAAATACATCGCGCTGCGTTGCGCCGGATTTAATAATGTCGACCTGGATGCCGCTAAAGAGCTCGGTTTGCAGGTGGTGCGCGTACCGGCTTATTCTCCGGAAGCCGTCGCTGAACATGCGATTGGCATGATGATGACATTGAACCGCCGTATCCACCGCGCTTATCAACGCACCCGCGACGCTAACTTTTCCCTTGAGGGACTGACCGGCTTTACCATGCACGGAAAAACCGCTGGCGTCATTGGTACCGGTAAAATCGGCGTCGCCGCGCTGCGTATCCTGAAAGGCTTCGGAATGCGTTTACTGGCGTTTGATCCCTATCCCAGCACCGCCGCGCTTGACCTCGGCGTAGAGTATGTGGATCTGCAAACGTTGTTTGCCGAATCGGATGTCATTTCCCTGCACTGCCCGCTCACGCCGGAAAACTACCATTTACTGAACCATGCGGCATTCGATCAAATGAAAAATGGCGTTATGGTCATTAATACCAGTCGTGGCGCGCTGATTGATTCCCAGGCGGCTATCGAAGCTCTGAAGAATCAGAAAATCGGCTCGCTGGGGATGGATGTGTATGAAAACGAACGCGACCTGTTCTTTGAAGACAAGTCAAACGATGTTATCCAGGATGATGTTTTCCGCCGTCTGTCGGCCTGCCATAACGTACTGTTTACGGGGCACCAGGCATTCCTGACCGCAGAAGCGCTGATCAGCATCTCTGAAACCACGTTACAAAACTTAAGCCAGCTTGAGAAGGGCGAAGCCTGCCCGAACGCGCTGTTCTAATCCTGTCGCTCCCCTGCGCCCTGGGGAGCATTTTCGGATAACCCCTGAAGATCTATCCGGTCATATCATTACTATAGTCAGTGTTAACTATCAGATTACAGAGAATATCAATGAAGAAAATCGTCACGCTGGTCGCCCTGAGCATCATAATGACGGGGTGTGTGAGCAGTGGAAAAGTGTCCGTCAAACGCGAGCAACTGGAGCACCACCGCTTTGTTCTGGAAAGCGTAAACGGTAAAACGGTCACCGGCCCGGAGCTCAGCTTTGGCGAGGACATGACGGTATCCGGCAAAATGTGCAATCAATTCACCGGCGAAGGAAAACTGTCGGACGGCGAATTAAAAGTGAAAAATTTAGCGATGACCCGAATGATGTGCGCCGATCCGCAGCTTAATGCGCTGGACGGCACCCTCAGCGAGCTCTTCAGCAAAGGCGCGCAGGTCGATTTAACCGCGAACCAATTAACGCTGGCGACGGCAGAAACAACGCTAATGTATAAACTGGCGGATTTAGCGCACTAAGCCATTAAGTGAAAAGTTATACGCGTCAGGCGAAACGCCGCGCTTAGTAACTCCCGCAATTTCCGGCGGCAAGCGACTGTTCGCTACAACGTTTGCCGTTGGGTAGCGCGCACATACCAATTACTGAACCATCAAGCTGCCGGGCCGCTGAAAGCGAACCGCCAATCATAGCGCAATTCGCTTCGCCGGCGCTGGACATCGCCGCTTTCATCCCTGGCGAAACATGCGCCGCGGTTGCCTGCTGAACAGGTTCGCTACTGCAAGCCGATAATAATAACGCGGCACATCCCACCCAAAACGCTGCGCGCATTTCTCTCCCCTCTGTTTATTCATCCAAACGACACCGCCCTAAATAATAGGCAGCAGAAACTGACGCGTCGAGAGGCAAAGCGCGCATTTATGCGCTTCATTAACATTTATTGGCAATTTTTTACGTCTTTTCGGCAAGAAATCGTCATTCTCCTCCCGCCAGGGACACAAAAGCGAAAATGGGGCTTGAAGGGCTTTGCTAAAATAAAAGGATAACTACAGGATGCGCTCACGATTATGCGTGTCCCTCTTTTTTGCGCAATGTAAGGGTGTCATATGCAAACAATTGACGGTAATGGCGCAGTAGCGTCGGTGGCGTTCCGTACCAGCGAGGTTATCGCCATTTACCCGATTACGCCCAGTTCAACAATGGCTGAACAAGCGGATGCCTGGGCCGGCAATGGGCTTAAAAATGTCTGGGGCGATACGCCGCGTGTGGTAGAGATGCAGTCGGAAGGCGGCGCGATCGCCGCCGTTCACGGTGCGTTACAAACCGGTTCGCTTTCTACGTCATTTACATCATCGCAGGGACTGCTGCTGATGATTCCAACGCTGTATAAACTGGCGGGGCAGCTCACGCCGTTTGTACTGCACGTTGCCGCGCGCACTGTCGCCACACACGCGCTTTCTATTTTTGGCGACCATTCCGATGTGATGGCGGTCCGCCAGACAGGCTGCGCGATGTTATGCGCCGCCAGCGTTCAGGAAGCGCAGGATTTTGCGCTGATCGCGCACAGGGCTACGCTGAAAAGCCGCGTTCCGTTTATTCATTTTTTTGATGGCTTCCGTACATCGCATGAAATCAACAAAATTATACCGCTAACGGATGAAACCATTCTGAACCTGATGCCGCAGGCGGAGATCGACGCTCACCGCGCCCGCGCGCTGAATCCGGAACATCCGGTGATTCGTGGAACTTCAGCGAATCCGGACACCTACTTCCAGTCTCGCGAAGCGACCAACCCGTGGTACAACGCCGTTTATGATCATGTTGAAGAGGCGATGAAGGCATTTGGCGACGCTACGGGCCGTCAGTACCAGCCATTTGAATATTATGGCCATCCCCAGGCTGAACGCGTCATCATTATGATGGGCTCCGCCCTCGGCACCTGCGAAGAGGTCGTGGACGAGCTACTGATACGCGGAGAAAAGGTCGGCGTTCTGAAAGTCCGTCTGTTCCGCCCCTTCTCCGCCAAACATTTGTTACAGGCATTACCGGAAACCGTTCGCGCTATCGCCGTGCTGGATCGCACCAAAGAGCCTGGCGCGCAGGCCGAGCCGCTTTATCTGGACGTGATGACCGCACTGGCGGAAGCCTTTAATAATGGCGAGCGCGAAACGTTGCCGCGCACCATTGGCGGCCGTTATGGGCTATCATCCAAAGAGTTCAGCCCGGCGTGCGTACTGGCGGTCTTTAATGAACTCAGCCATGCGAAACCCAAGCCACGGTTTACGGTGGGCATTTATGATGACGTTACTAACCTCTCGCTGCCATTACCGGAAAATACCCTGCCCGGCAGCGCTAAACTTGAAGCGTTATTTTACGGTCTGGGAAGCGACGGCAGCGTATCCGCCACGAAAAATAATATTAAAATTATCGGTAATTCTACGCCGTGGTATGCGCAAGGTTATTTCGTTTATGACTCTAAAAAAGCTGGCGGGCTCACGGTATCGCACCTGCGCGTCAGCGAAAAACCCATTCGTTCCGCTTACTTAATTGCTCAGGCGGATTTTGTCGGCTGCCACCAATTACAGTTTATCGATAAATATCAGATGGCGGAGCGTCTAAAGCCCGGCGGTATCTTTCTGCTTAATACGCCGTACAGCGCCGACGAGGTCTGGTCGCGTCTGCCGCAAGAAGTTCAGGCGGTGTTGAATCAGAAAAAGGCGCGTTTTTACGTGGTTAACGCGGCGAAAATCGCCCGCGAATGTGGACTTGGCGCCCGCATCAATACCGTCATGCAAATGGCTTTCTTCCACCTGACGCATATTCTTCCGGGCGATAGCGCCCTGGTTGAGCTGCAGGGCGCGATTGCCAAAAGCTATAGCAGCAAAGGACAGGATCTGGTTGAGCGTAACTGGCAGGCATTGGCTCTGGCGCAGGAATCGCTGGCGGAAGTGCCGTTGCAGGCGGTTAATCCGCATAGCGCGCATCGCCCGCCGGTCGTCTCCGACGCCGCGCCGGATTTCGTGAAAACCGTTACCGCCGCCATGTTGGCGGGCCTCGGCGACGCACTGCCTGTTTCCGCGCTGCCGCCGGACGGAACATGGCCAATGGGCACCACCCGCTGGGAAAAACGCAATATCGCCGAAGAGATTCCTGTCTGGAAAGAGGAACTGTGTACACAATGTAATCACTGCGTCGCCGCCTGCCCTCACTCGGCAATTCGTGCGAAAGTCGTTTCCCCGCAGGCGATGGAGAACGCGCCAGCCAGTCTGCATTCGCTGGACGTGAAGTCCCGCGATATGCGCGGCCAGAAATATGTGCTGCAGGTCGCTCCGGAAGACTGTACTGGCTGTAATTTATGCGTAGAGGTCTGCCCGGCTAAAGATCGGCAAAATCCGCAGATCAAGGCGATTAACATGATGTCGCGCCTTGAGCATGTGGAAGAAGAGAAAGTGAATTATGACTTCTTCCTCGACTTACCGGAAATCGATCGCAGCAAACTGGAACGAATTGATATCCGCACATCGCAGCTCATTACGCCGCTGTTTGAATATTCCGGCGCCTGTTCCGGCTGCGGTGAAACGCCGTATATTAAACTGCTGACTCAGTTATATGGCGACAGAATGTTAATCGCTAACGCCACGGGATGTTCTTCTATTTACGGCGGTAATTTGCCCTCGACGCCTTATACCACCGATGCCAACGGACGCGGCCCGGCATGGGCGAATTCGTTATTTGAAGATAACGCGGAATTTGGCCTCGGTTTCCGTCTGAGCGTGGATCAGCACCGGGCGCGCGTCATGCGTTTACTGGCGCAATTCGCCGATCGTATTCCGGCGGAATTAAACGATGCGCTGCATGCCGAAGCAACGCCTGACGTTCGGCGTGAGCAGGTCGCCGCATTACGCCAACATCTGAAATCGGTTGCGGGCGCAGAGGAACTGTTAAAGGATGCTGATGCGCTGGTAGAAAAATCAATCTGGCTGATTGGCGGCGATGGTTGGGCATACGACATCGGCTTTGGCGGTTTAGACCATGTGTTAAGCCTGACGGAGAATGTCAATATTCTGGTTTTGGATACGCAGTGTTACTCCAATACTGGCGGCCAGGCGTCGAAGGCGACGCCGCTTGGCGCCGTCACTAAGTTTGGCGAACATGGCAAGCGTAAAGCCCGTAAAGATCTTGGTGTCAGCATGATGATGTATGGTCATGTTTATGTCGCGCAAATCTCGCTGGGCGCGCAGTTAAACCAGACGGTGAAAGCCATCCAGGAGGCCGAAGCCTGGCCAGGACCGTCGCTGATCATTGCCTATAGCCCCTGTGAAGAACATGGCTACGATCTGGCGCTAAGCCATGACCAGATGCGCCAGTTAACGGCGACCGGTTTCTGGCCGTTATACCGCTTTGATCCCCGCCGTGCGGATGAAGGCAAGCCGCCGCTGGCTCTGGACTCTCGGCCACCGTCTGATGCCCTGGCGGAAACGTTGCTTAATGAACAGCGTTTCCGTCGCCTGAATGCGCAACAGCCTGAAGTAGCTGAACAATTATGGCGAGATGCCGCATTGGATTTGCAAAAACGCTATGACTTTCTTGCCTTGCTGGCAGGAAAAGCGGAAAAATCCGGCGCAGATTAAAAAATATTCTAAGGATTAGCCTGGAAACAAAAAAAGCCCGAACATCCGTTCGGGCTTGTCAATTTATACGCTGGAAAGCAAAGGTTAACGCAATGGCCCAGCGACAAAATGAATATGTGACAATAAAGGCATATAACAGGCGTAGAATATCGTAACCGAATGATATTGTATAATTTTTATTTCGTATAATACTCCCAAAAGCATTCGTATAAATTATATCTATTTCACTGCGAATTATTTCATTAATTATTGAATTAAACGGTAACATCTCTTTTTAGGTCTTTCCTGACAAGGCAGAAATAACGTTTTAACGTCAACTCGCTGATTATTTACGGGGAATGCGCTTAATATTACGCCGTCCTCCCCTGTTGGTAGTCCCCGCAGAGTATCGTGGAGCAGCACCTAAAATGTGACGTATGTCATTGTACATAAAGTGCCTTTAGGGAGTAGAATTTCAGTGGATACTTAAACAGGAGGTTTTATGAACAGAACGATTCTTGTACCCATCGATATTTCAGATTCAGAATTAACTCAACGCGTGATTTCACATGTTGAAGCCGAAGCAAAGATTGACGACGCTAAAGTGCACTTTTTGACTGTAATCCCGTCTTTGCCCTATTACGCTTCACTGGGACTGGCTTATTCAGCAGAGCTCCCCGCAATGGACGATTTGAAAGCCGAAGCCAAATCTCAACTGGAAGCGATTATCAGGAAATTCAACCTTCCCGCGGACCGCGTGCAGGCGCACGTGGCAGAAGGCTCTCCTAAAGATAAGATTCTGGAAATGGCAAAAAAATTACCGGCCGATATGGTGATTATCGCCTCGCATCGTCCGGATATTACTACCTATCTGTTGGGTTCCAACGCCGCAGCCGTTGTGCGTCATGCGGAATGCTCCGTACTGGTGGTGCGCTAAATACCCGAGCCCGCATAAGAGAGTGCGGGCTCAAATCAACCATCATCATCGCCTAGTGACTGACGCTTTTTGAAAACAGATTGATTACGATTACACCGCAGATGATAAGCAACATGCCAATAATAGCCGGCACATCCAATTTTTGGCCAAGAAACAGCCATCCTATCAATCCAATAAGAACAATCCCTACCCCAGACCAAATGGCATAAATGATACCCGCAGGGATGGTTCGCATAGGGATGGTAAGGCACCAGAACGCGATACAATATCCGATGATGGTAACGAGGCTCGGTACCAGACGCGTAAAACTATCCGATAATTTTAATGAGATCGTGGCGATAACTTCTACCACGATGGCGATAAATAGAAAGATTACAGCTTCTTTAGTCATACATCTCTTCGTTCCGATATTTTTCTGGTCGTGGTGACATCTTAATTAATACGGATGACAGAATAAAGACGCTTTTGACCCGTTGCGTATCTCGCCATAACCTACTTCAAGTTGCATGTGCTGCGGCTGCGTTCCCTTACCCCAGTCACTTACTTGAGTAAGCTCCTGGGGATTCGCTCGCTTGCCGCCTTCCTGCAACTCGAATTATTTAAAGTATAAAAGCAATGTTTCATACACGAGAGATAACAACAATAAACCTGTTCAGGATTTATGATTACTTAGAAGCGTTTGCCTGCCCCGTATTTTCTGCTTTACCATATGTCCTGTCAATTATACCAACAGGGTCCACTGGTGTGTTTTTTGGCATAACCCAGCCACTTTCACTGACACTACCTCGTGTAAGATATTTGACTTTTACCCTAACGATAATAAGATAATGTTCCCTGCTGAACCTGTCGGCAACACTAAGATCGGTGGTATATTCAGGTACGATTCTTCCACTTCGAACCTGCTCTTTGGCTATTTCAGCAGAGACAGGCAATACCTCTACATCGCCCCCCTCAATACCGCCTGCTGTTTTAAAACTAACAATATTTTCAGCCTGCGGGCCTATTGTACCTCGGCATAATACAACTTCGGTCTCCCCTGCTGCTGCATCCCCACTCCGGTATTTCTTATAAATACTTTGTACATTTTCTTCTGATGTAGGGTATAAATCTTCTGACAGAGAGGCCAGTATATCTTCCAGTAAGGGGGAATCATCCGTTATATCCAGAAGTTCTTCATCATAACCCGCGTCTCCTTCTCTTAACTCTGAATAAGGCTTATCAATATGGCGAATAAGCCCCCCACCTTTCAGCCCTGACGCTTGATAAAATCTTCCATCAGAAGAGCGGTAAAATGTCATGGCTGAATTTTTTCCGCTATCCGAATAGATTGCCTGATACGTTTCTGAACCGGGTTCTTTAGTTAAAATGAGCTCTCTGTCGCCATATTTTATCGTATTAGGCGCTTCCGATGACAGCGGTGGATATGAGGCTTGTTTTCTGTAAAAGCCTTCTCCTGACGGTTTGTAGTAACCATACGTTTGTTTATCAAAACCGGTAGCGCGATAGAGCCCATCGTTTCCCGCTGGACCTAACTCAAGAACTTTCTGATTACTTTTTTGATAAATAAAATCTGTATTTTCTATTGACTCTATAGTTTTATAATTACTCCCCTTTTGAATCGGCGCTCGTACTACACCTCTTTGTATTTTATTTTCAACAAATCGGAGGCCCGTATACTTTGCATTTGCCGCTCTTTCTGTGAACTTCGCTCCAGCAACAGGAACAGCCTCCATACCGATACGAATAATATCCTGTACGTAACCGCATACATCCGCAGAGTTTTCCACAACAGCCCGGTTAAGAATACTGCTGGTACCAGCCAGAGCGTTAAAACCAGGGATAAGCCCCATTACAATATTCCAGACCGTTCCTAAGAGGTGAAGTCCTGCTCTTGCAGCCGGACTTAATGAGGAAGTTGTGCGATGATGTATAGTATCATCAAGATCAAAACTCAGCTCAATTAAGCCTCCCAACCCCTCCTGAATAATCTTATTAAATGCATAAACGAATTCTTGCCCGCCATTCATGGAGGAAAGTTTCTCCTTGAACGATTCGAGAGCCTGAGCCTGTCTCTCATGTTGTTCTTCTAATGTCAGCCAACTGCTTTGCGCAATATCACTGATCTCGTGAATAAGCCCAACAACGGCCTCTTGCACCATTTTGTTGATGTCCATTAGTCCTAAGATATCACACTCCTGCATATGTTCCTTCATATGAGTCTCTGCTCGATAATATTTCTCCGCCCAGTTTAGCTGCTTATTGATCGCGGCTTTCATTAACAATCTTAAAGGCTCGTTACTTTTGGGAAGTGTTGATCTAACACCTTTGGTAAATTTATTATTAACCACAATTTTTCTTGCTATTGTGTCTATTTTTTTATCATTAACTGGCCCCGTTATCTTTGCACACCAAAAAATAATATTACGCATAATAATAAAATTATTTTTTATGCCTTCAGCGCTAAGCAATACTCTATCACCACCATTGCTGGATAAATGGTGTATCACTAATTGAACCAGCTTAAAAAGATGATTCATCCTTTTTTTATTAAAAGCGCTCTTTCCTTTTTCTTGTCTATTGAAAGATACTATTTCTAATGCTGTAATAATAGCATCCTTACCATAGAAAACGTCAAAGCTTGAACCAGAAATAGCAGGAAACTTTTCATACAGGACTTTCGCATAATGGCTTTCCCTTGTCCATAAAGGCCTGTCTATCATGGGTGGTTCAGGCTCAGTACTGAAATGCATAGGATGAACCAGCATATCACGCGCCATTAGTTCATATATTTTATATTGATGTTGAATATTTTCTCTTACAAAAGATAGAAAAGAAACGAAACTTCCCTCACCGAGAACGATGAGACGATCACGTAAATGAACTAAAAGACCTTTGAGCATATATTCAGCAGCAATAGCTCTTCCATCATGCGTCCACTGCCCAGTTTGAGAAAACGCAAGTAATTCATGATAGCCTCTTTTATAACTATTTGCCTCTTGTTCTTTTACCAGTAGTTTGAGTATTGAGATAAGGCGTCCCCCTGCCATAGATGTAAAGTGTTCAAATAGGCCATCTAACACCTTACCTGCCAGGTTAGACTCCGTAGTTGGGGCAGGATGATCCTCCGGGAGAGCCCTTTCATATCTCTGTAATTCTTTAACGGGTAAAAAATCATTCTCACCTTCTGAATTACCATTTTTTATCCTATAATCACCAGATGTTACTGCTAATCTTGATGATAATAACAAACCAGTTACTGCAATGTTTTTAATACTCCTGTCCATTTTATGAATGGTTACTGGCTGAAGATGATTGCGGCTATGAGAAGATAAGAAAATTTGCTTTTGAATTTCCTTTCCCTCAGATATAATTTGCTCAGTACTTTTAGGTGGAACAGTTACGCTATCTACATTAAATAGCTCATGTTCCCCACTCATCGTTATCTGAGAAAAACACGACGATGTATGTGCAATTGCAGCGGGATCAATCTCTTTATAAATAACATTGGCGTAAACGTTTGCAACTTCACCGCTTGCATTTAAATGATCGTGCAAAATATGTTTTAGAAATAGATCTAACAACAATTTTTTTGATGTAATTCCATTTACACAGTTGTGAAAGTCAGGGGGAATTGGATAGCCGTTTTGATCAAATGGAAGCGATAAACATCCTCGCCCCCCATCAATATTTTCGTAACTGTAATTTAGAGATATCTTTACCTCGCATTTATTGGTATCTACATCGTCATTGATACTGCGCTCTACTTTATAATTAACCAACCTACGGAAGGTTGCACTATTTGAATAATAAAAATCCAATGTTGATTTAATATCTTCACATATAATTTCATGTGTTGACTCAAAGAAGAAGTCATAAATATTTAAGCTGTTCTTTTCTTCATCTTTGGCCATCTCATCCAGCTTAATATATTCTTCTGGTAAATTAGATATTTGCTCATGAAAGATATCGTCCTGATAAAGTCCATCCAACATTGAAAGGTACGGTATGGTATCCCAACTTCTGATAGCTTGTATCTGTACCGTCTGCTGTGATTCTCTGGTTGATATATCACTTACTGTTATACGCATTACGTTCTCCAGCCAGAATTATGGTATACATCATAAGATGTAGATATCAGGTAGCAATTCTCATCGCAAATAATTTGTCTGAACTGTACATATGATACAGGCTATTTTTAATTCAATACGACCATCAGAATAGGTAAGAAAATTTTAAATAGTATACGGTAAACCGATCTTACCCAACGATAATTAAACACTCTGCACTATCTTATTAGATAATAAAATACTGATACGTTATTTTATATCGCCAATAAAAAGCAAAAAGGGTGTGCCGAATATCATTTTATACCTGTCCCGGTTCACCGCACGGAACTACTTGAAACGTACCATCATCAGGACGCAGCAGCGCCTGAATTTCAGTTGAGCCCGTCACTTCTTAACGGGCCTGGCTGCATGATGTATACAGTTGACAATATCCGAAGGTACTATCTCTATTAAAACGTGCTGGCATTCGTCGCCGTAATCCGTACCATACGCGACATACTTTTGCCTGCTGGCTGTTGACGGCAGGAGCGAACCCGGCATTTATCGCCAGCCAAATGGGGCATGAAACTGCGCAGATGGTGTATGAAATTTACGGTATGTAGATTGATGACATGAACGACGAACAAGTAGCGATGTTGAATGCGCGGTTATCGTAGTGGCAAGGTTTGCCCCCAATTTGCCCCATTTAGTACCAGAGAACTGAAATAATGCAAGAAATTCAAAAGAATACAAAGAAAGAGCAATACAACCTCAACAAGTTGCAAAAGCGCCTGCGCCGTAACGTTGGCGAAGCGATTGCCGATTTTAATATGATTGAAGAAGGCGATCGCATTATGGTTTGCCTTTCTGGCGGCAAAGATAGCTATACGATGCTGGAAATTTTACGTAATTTGCAGCAAAGCGCCCCGATCAATTTTTCACTGGTCGCCGTCAACCTCGATCAAAAGCAGCCAGGTTTTCCGGAGCATATCCTGCCAGCCTACCTTGAGCAGCTGGGCGTAGAATATAAAATCGTCGAAGAAAACACCTACGGCATTGTGAAAGAGAAGATTCCGGAAGGAAAAACCACCTGCTCGCTGTGCTCGCGTTTGCGTCGGGGTATCCTGTATCGTACTGCGACTGAACTGGGCGCGACCAAAATCGCCTTGGGCCACCATCGCGACGATATTCTGCAAACCCTGTTTCTGAATATGTTCTATGGCGGAAAAATGAAAGGGATGCCGCCGAAGCTGATGAGCGATGACGGCAAACATATCGTGATCCGCCCGCTGGCTTACTGCCGCGAGAAAGATATTGTCCGTTTTGCTGAGGCCAAAGCCTTTCCTATCATTCCTTGTAATCTGTGCGGTTCGCAACCCAACCTGCAACGCCAGGTGATTGCCGACATGCTACGCGACTGGGATAAGCGCTATCCTGGACGGATCGAGACGATGTTTAGCGCCATGCAGAATGTCGTGCCGTCTCACCTTTGTGACACTAACCTGTTCGATTTCAAAGGGATAACTCACGGTTCCGAGGTCATCGACGGCGGTGATTTAGCGTTCGATCGTGAAGAGATTCCCTTGCAGCCCGCTGGCTGGCAGCCGGAAGAAGATGACACCGCCTTAGAGGCGTTGCGGCTTGATGTTATCGAAGTGAAATAATCTGCAGGCGTCTCAGCACTCCGCTGAGACGCCATGCTATCAATCATTTTAATAGCCGTACCCGGCATGACTTGCCTTTGATCTTCCCGTTTTGCAACTGCTTCCAGGCTTTTTGCGCTACTGCTTGACGTACGGCGACGTAAACGTGCATTGGATGCACATTAATTTTGCCGATATCCGCCCCGTCTAATCCAATATCGCCGGTCAGCGCGCCTAAAATATCTCCCGGACGCATTTTCGCTTTTTTGCCGCCGTCAATACATAGGGTAGCCATCTCTGCGGCCAGAGGGAGCAACGACTGCCGGGCGGGCGCATTCAGCCAGTTCAGTTTGAGTTGCAGCATTTCTGAAAGAATATTTGCCCGCTGCGCCTCTTCCGGCGCGCAGAAACTGATCGCCAGACCGCTACTTCCCGCGCGCGCCGTACGGCCAATACGGTGGACATGCACCTCCGGGTCCCAGGCCAGTTCATAGTTAACCACCAGTTCGAGCGATTTAATGTCTAACCCTCGCGCGGCAACGTCGGTGGCAACCAGAATGCGCGCGCTGCCATTTGCAAAACGCACCAACGTCTGGTCGCGGTCGCGTTGTTCCAGATCGCCGTGGAGCGCCAACGCGCTTTGTCCTACCGCATTAAGCGCATCACAAACGGCCTGACAATCTTTTTTGGTATTGCAAAACACCACGCAGGACGCTGGCTGATGCTGGCTAAGCAACGTTTGTAGCAGCGAAATTTTTTCATGCGCAGACGTTTCGAAGAACTGTTGTTCGATAGCCGGTAGCGCATCTACCGTATCGATTTCAATACGTATTGGCTGCTGCTGTACACGACCGCTAATCGCCGCGATGGCCTCAGGCCAGGTTGCTGAAAACAACAACGTCTGGCGCGTCGCAGGCGCAAAGCGGATCACCTCATCAATGGCGTCACTGAATCCCATGTCCAGCATTCGGTCTGCTTCATCCATTACCAGAATATGCAGCGCATCCAGCGATACGGTTTCTTTTTGTAAATGATCCAGCAGGCGCCCCGGCGTCGCGACAATGATATGCGGAGCGTGCTGAAGCGAGTCGCGCTGTGCGCCAAAGGGTTGCCCGCCACACAAGGTCAGAATTTTGGTATTTGGCAGAAAACGGGCCAGGCGACGTAACTCCCCGGCTACCTGATCCGCCAGCTCCCGCGTCGGACACAGCACTAACGCCTGTGTCTGGAACAGAGTGACGTCAATTCGATGCAAGAGCCCAAGACCAAACGCCGCCGTTTTGCCGCTACCGGTCCTGGCCTGCACACGCACATCATTTCCCGCCAGAATGACGGGTAATGCTGCGGCCTGAACAGGCGTCATCTCAAGATAGCCCAGCTCAGTAAGGTTATTGAGCTGGGCGGCGGGCAAAACATTCAGGGTTGAAAAAGCGGTCACAATTTACTCTCGCGGTAACGACTCATAGTCAGCAGGCGCGTATCCTCGCAGATCCGGGCGTTTGATGCGACATTTTAATCGGTTCTTCGTCCGGCGGCGGGTCGGGCATCGGCTGAGGACGGGGAAGCGGCTCAGGAATGGGAACAGGGTCAGTGGGAATCGGGTCCGACAAGGACGAGTGTAGATATAATAAGGTCAAAA
The DNA here is from genome assembly GCF_043357055.1 of Salmonella sp. SJTUF15570. Taxonomy (NCBI): domain Bacteria; kingdom Pseudomonadati; phylum Pseudomonadota; class Gammaproteobacteria; order Enterobacterales; family Enterobacteriaceae; genus Salmonella; species Salmonella sp. SJTUF15570. Next base: position 354,623 of record NZ_JBEUKJ010000005.1, read on the forward strand.
GACAGCTCATATTACCCTCCAGAATGTCATTCAGACTCTTAAAGGGTAGACGCAGATAGTCTACAGGCAAAAAAAAGCCGACTAATCTAAGTCGGCGTCGTACGAATCAATTGTGCTATGCAGTAATTCAAAAAAGGAAGTAAGACAATATGGAGCGCAACGCCCATCGCTTGACGTTGCATTCACCTGCGAGAGAGATATTGCCCCGAATAGGTAGATGGTTTATTGACTTCGCTCAAATTTCTCGGCGTTTTTTCACCCGAAATGGTCTGAAAAGCGCTTTTGTTACAACCATTTACTGCGATGCAACCATAAAGTAACACCACCGATCAGGACAACTAACAGAATACAAAACAGAGAAAAGCCGAACCGCCATCCGCCGCCGGGAATACCGCCCAGGTTAACGCCAAATAACCCTGTTAAAAAAGTGCTGGGCAGAAAAACCATCGCCATAAGCGACATGGTATAAGTTCTGCGCGCCAGAGACTCCTGCATCACCTGGGCAATTTCATCCGCCATGATGCCAGTACGCGCGATACAAGCGTCAATTTCATCCAACCCCCTTCCCAGCCTGTCGGCGATATCCTGCATTCTGCGCCGGTGATCGTCGCTCATCCACGGCAGCCGTTCACTCGCAAGCCGGGCATAGACGTCGCGCTGCGGCGCCATATAGCGGCGCATAACAATTAGCTGTTTACGTAGCAATGCGAGGAAACCGCGCGGTGGGATTTGCTGGTCGAGAAGATTATCTTCCAGATCGATAATTTTATCGTGTAGCTCTTCAATAAATTCACTGGCGTGATCGGTTAACGCATCGCACACATCCACTAACCAGCCGCCGCAATCTACGGGCCCGGTGCCCTCCTGCAAATCACTGACCACATCGTCCAGCGCCAGAACCTTTCGCTGACGGGTAGACACAATGAATCGCTCGTCCATATATAAACGCATTGCCACTAATTGATCCGGGCGTTCGTCAGTACTGCCATTAATACAGCGCAGCGTAATGAGCGTCCCTTCCCCCATACGACTTACGCGCGGGCGCGAGCTTTCACCAGCCAGCGCATCACGCACGTTATTGGGGAGTAAAGGCGTTGAAGCTAACCAGCGGGCGCTGTCCGGGTGGGTATAATTAAGATGTAGCCAACAGGGATGCTGACTATCGATCACATCATTATCTTCGAGCGGTTTTACTCCACCACGACCATCCAGTAGCCATGCGAAAACGGCATCCGGCACGTTCACATCCGATCCCTTAATGGCTTCCACAGCGCCTCCTCGTTACAACTCTTATGCCGTTAGTCTAGCTTTCGGGAAAGGTTAAGCAATCTCTCATTTTCTCATTGCGCAAAAAGAATGACGGGAACGTGCGAAAAAAGCGCCTTAGCAACAGGCGCTTACCAAACATGTATTATCAGGCCTGGCCGCGCCTGGTGATGGTCGAAAGAGGTGATACATGAGAGCGCGACAGCGCATGTTCACTGTAACCCGGCTGGCTTAAACGAAATTTGTCGGTTTTAGTCTGTAACTCGATCACCTGCGCCTTTAAAACATCCGAAGAAGCAGATAGCGCTTCAACCATTAAGACATTGCTATGGGTTGCTCTTTCCAGATCGCTCAACGCCAGTGTTATCTGGTTAATGCCTTTTTCCTGCTCCCGCGTGGTGGTGGAAATTTCACTCATCAGCACGTTTAATTGCCCGGAACCGCCAACAATCTCCTGCATATTTTTTTCAGCCTCCTGCACTATGGCGGCCCCCTGCCGCACATTGTCATGCGTAACGTCGATCAGCGCCTTGATATTTTTTGCCGCCTCAGCGCTACGATGCGCCAGATTACGCACTTCCCCGGCCACCACGGAGAAACCTTTTCCATGATCGCCCGCCCGCGCAGCCTCTACCGCCGCGTTAAGCGCCAGAATATTAGTCTGGAATGCGATACCGTCAATCAATGAAATAATCTCCGTCATCTGCGAGGCACAGTCGGTAATAGAACGCATATTTTCTGTAACCCGCACCATTAATTCACCGCCTTTACGGGCGCATTGGGTTGCACAATCCGCCTGTATGCTCGCCATTCGGGTATTATCCGCATTGTTTTTGGTACTCGCCGCCATTTCATCCATACTGGCGGCAGTTTGGATTAACGAGGCCGACTGCTGTTCCGTCTTTACGGATAGCGACATACTGCGCGCCGCCAGTTGTTCGGAAAGGGTCATTGCCGTTTGCGAAGAGGATCTGATTTCACGTACCAGCGCGGAAATATTCTCCGACAGGCTATTAATCCCGGGGATGAGTCGCCCGGCGCAATTATTGCCAAATTCGGAGATATGAATAGACAAGTTTCCTGCTGCGACCTCTTCAATACTTTTCTTCACGGTATTAATCGGCACTACCAGATAGCAGGTCATATACCACCAAAGCAGTAATGCCGAGATCAGATAAATGATATTACACGTAATTAAAATAGTGAGATCGTGCAGAAAAGCTATTTGTAAAGTATCCACCAAAAGAAACGTACATACCATGAATAGAATAATGCATGTCCTGACGCTGATATTTCTCAACATTTTTGTACGGCCTACAACCAGGATAGGAGACAGGTTTTATTTTTATAGCATTTCAGATAGCTATTGCCATTCGTTTCTTTGACATTCTCCATATTCAATACCAGACCATCGCCATTTCCCTTAGTGCAACAGATAAAATCACCTATATTCGCTATGCCAGGATATTCATCCATCCATATTGACAAGTGATGTACTTATCACCATTTTCTGCTTAATAGTTAAGTCGAAAGCCAAGATATTTTAATAGACGCTTAAATAAGCGAATGACTGTTTCTTCGTATTATTACCGTGGACAGCGTAATCGCCCGTTCTCTTGCAGAATCCTGAGTGTTTGGATGAGGCGTTATATCAGGCATAAAATCGGGTTCGCGCGAGCTTGCGCTGGCGGTCCTGTCCGCCAGCGGCAACGATTTACCGACTACGCTTCGCATGGCGCTCCCAGTTATCCTGTTTAGCCTGCACCGTTTTACGTAACGCGACATAACATGCCCCACCACCGCCATGGTGCGGCAGCGCCGAACAATAAGCCTGTACATCCTCAAACTCTGTCAACCAACGGGCCACATAGCTTCGGACGATATTGGCATGCGACTTCGCCTCTCGCCCTTTACCATGAATGATCAGGACATTACGCAACCCCTCTTTCTGCGCCTCCAGGATAAAACGAAATAGCATTTTTCGGCACGTTTCGACCGGCTGGCGTAACAAATTGAGGCTGGCCTGCTGAGGGTATTTCCCACTGCGTAACTTGTCGATGACACCCTGCTGCAATCCTTCCCGACGAAATTCAAGCGGTTCATTCAGCGGCAGAATATCCAGAAAGCCCGTCGTCAGGAAATTATCAAGCTGAAGCGTGTCGATACGCTGGGGCGTTTTAAGATTACGCGTTGGCTGCCAGTGTACATCAGTATGACGTTTCAGCGGCTGGACATCCTCCATGGCGTCAAGAAACAGCGCTTTATCGTCAAGGTTCATGGTTCATCCTCCAGCGTTTTTGCGACTGCCGTTATCATAACCGTGCCCTGTTATACCGACAACGGTTTACAGTTATTTCCAATAACAGCGACAATGTCAGGCAATTAACCGTCTCGCCAGGCTCCCTTTTTCTCCGCCAACGATATTACTGGCGCTAAATGTGTTATCCCTGACTATCTTTTAAGGAGTATGGTTGCGGGTATTCCTGGCATGATATCTTGTCTCTTACGTTAGGCTAAGACGATGTGAGAGAACGGATGCTGAGATTACTTGAAGAGAAGATAGCCACGCCATTAGGTCCGTTATGGGTGGTTTGCGATGAGCAGTTTCGACTGCGGGCCATTGAGTGGGAACAGTACCGCGATCGTATGGAGCAACTGCTAAATATCCACTACCGTCACGAAGGCTATGAACGCGTTTCTGCGACTAACCCCGGTGGACTCAGCGATAAGCTTGCAGATTATTTTGCAGGCAATCTCGCCGTAATTGATACCCTGGAAACCGCCACGGGGGGCACACCTTTTCAACGGGAAGTATGGCAGGCTTTGCGCACTATCCCCTGCGGGCAGGTGATGCACTATGGTCAACTGGCGGCGCAACTGGGACGACCGGGCGCCGCACGCGCAGTCGGTGCTGCGAATGGCGCTAACCCCATCAGTATTGTTGTTCCCTGCCATCGCGTCATCGGGCGTAACGGCACTCTGACCGGATACGCTGGCGGCGTGCAGCGAAAAGAGTGGCTATTACGCCATGAAGGCTATCTTTTATTATGAAAATACAGGCAAAAAGTGCCTTATCGGTCACACTTTTATGTAAAGCAACAACAAATAAATTACGTGTTTTCAAATAGATAAAAGTATTCATCAAACTTATACTTGAATTATTCCTTCTCCGGGATAGCTCAGACTTACGCGCTCACCAAAAAGATGTTAAAATTGACAAATATCAATTACGGCTTGAGCAGACCTATGATCCCGGAAAAGCGAATTATACGGCGCATTCAGTCTGGCGGTTGTGCTATCCATTGCCAGGATTGCAGTATCAGCCAGCTTTGCATCCCGTTCACACTTAACGAGCATGAGCTTGATCAGCTTGATAATATCATCGAGCGCAAAAAGCCCATTCAGAAAGGGCAAACTCTGTTTAAAGCAGGTGATGAATTGAAATCGCTCTATGCTATCCGCTCCGGAACGATTAAGAGCTACACCATTACCGAGCAAGGCGATGAGCAGATTACTGGATTCCATTTAGCAGGCGACCTGGTGGGTTTTGACGCCATTGGCAGCGGTCATCATCCGAGCTTTGCACAGGCGCTGGAAACCTCAATGGTATGTGAAATTCCCTTTGAGACGCTGGATGACCTGTCCGGCAAAATGCCTAACCTGCGTCAGCAAATGATGCGTCTGATGAGCGGTGAAATTAAAGGCGATCAGGATATGATCCTGCTATTGTCGAAGAAAAACGCCGAAGAACGTCTGGCTGCGTTTATTTACAACCTGTCCCGCCGCTTTGCGCAGCGTGGTTTTTCACCGCGTGAATTCCGCCTGACGATGACCCGTGGCGATATCGGCAACTATCTGGGCTTAACGGTCGAAACCATTAGCCGTCTGCTGGGGCGTTTCCAGAAAAGCGGCATGCTGGCGGTGAAAGGTAAGTATATTACTATTGAAAACAGCGATGCGCTGGCGGCCCTCGCCGGTCATACCCGCAACGTCGCTTAAACGTCAGCTAAACCATTGATGTTATCTTCTGCCATATCGTTAAATTTTTCTCATTTATTGATCTGGCAGAAGCACTTCCTCTGTTTCATTCACCATATTTGAGTTACTCTTTAGTTACAAACTGCGATGACAGTTGTAAGGAGACCCTGTATGGCTATGTATCAAAATATGCTGGTGGTCATCGATCCCAATCAGGACGACCAACCCGCATTACGGCGAGCAGTTTATTTGCATCAACGGATTGGCGGCAAAATTAAAGCTTTCCTGCCTATTTACGATTTCTCGTATGAGATGACCACCCTGCTTTCTCCTGACGAACGCACCGCAATGCGTCAGGGCGTAATAAGTCAACGCACAGCCTGGATACGTGAGCAGGCGAAATATTATCTTGAAGCCGGTGTCCCCATTGAAATTAAAGTGGTCTGGCACAATCGTCCCTTTGAGGCCATCATCCAGGAGGTTATCGCCGGCAGTCACGATCTGGTGTTGAAAATGGCGCATCAGCACGATCGACTGGAAGCGGTCATTTTTACCCCTACCGACTGGCATTTGCTGCGTAAATGCCCAAGCCCCGTGTGGATGGTCAAGGATCAGCCGTGGCCAGAGGGCGGCAAAGCACTGGTCGCCGTGAACCTGGCAAGCGAAGAGCCCTATCACAATGCTCTCAACGAAAAGCTGGTAAAAGAGACCTTACAATTGGCGGAGCAGGTTAATCATACCGAAGTGCACCTGGTCGGCGCCTACCCCGTTACGCCAATCAATATCGCCATTGAGCTGCCGGAATTTGATCCCAGCGTGTATAACGACGCCATCAGAGGCCAGCATTTACTGGCGATGAAAGCGCTGCGCCAGAAATTCAGCATCGATGAAAAAGTTACGCATGTAGAAAAAGGTTTGCCGGAAGAAGTTATCCCGGATCTTGCCGAACATCTCCAGGCGGGGATCGTTGTGCTTGGCACCGTTGGACGTACCGGACTCTCGGCCGCGTTTCTGGGGAACACGGCCGAACAGGTCATTGACCATCTGCGCTGCGACCTGTTAGTCATTAAGCCTGATGAGTATCAAACACCGGTTGAACTGGACGACGAGGACGATTAATCCCTCTTCCGTCCTGCCGGATGGCGCTGCCATCCGGCCAACACCCTATTCCTGTTACTCATCTCCGCCGAGGAAATAGATCCCCAAAGGAATCGCCAGCAGAATAGTGAACACCAGACTGTAAACGAAAATCATTGCCGACTGAATGGCATACATAGAGCTTGTCCACTCGGACAGTGGAATATGATACTGCTCAATCACACCGCCGATAGTCGCGCGCGTTACCACCGATGCCGCAACGATAAACACTGCCAGCAGGCATAACAGAAATTTTTTCCCCTTCGCCGATTTCAGCTTCATCATGATCATAGTATTGTCCTTTACAGATGACTTTGTTACCTGATAGCAACAATACCATGACAATCACGCGATGTCTGCTCTATAAAACGTGACATTGTATTTACATAAAAAGTAAACCGCTGAGATTAAAGCTGATAGCACTATTTCTTCTTTTTACTTATCGATGATCTACGCGTTTATTCTGGGTAAAATACCTGTTAATCAGGTCATTCTGAGCTGTTATCGTAGGAAGGAGCGGAAAACAATAATGTTCACTGAATTTTTTCTCAAAAACGCATTTAATCTGGCGATACTTTTCAGTTGCGGTATGGCGTTGCTGGTCGTGAGATTTTGGCTCAGCCGTAACGTACAGTGGAAGAAAGGATTCACGTTCCATGCGGCACAGTTTTTTATTTACGCGATTATTATTGGGACCATCGGGAGCATCCTGAATAATGCTATTGAAGATTATAATTTGCGTTTTATCTCTTCTGGGGTCATTGATTTTATCTGCACCTCGCTCATTGCGCTTATTCTGACGATAAAACTTTTCCTGATTATTAACCAATTTGAAAAAGCACAGGTCAATAAAGGTAGAGATGTCACCAGTACACGTATTCTGGCACGGGTCATAAAAATAACCATTATTGTCGCGATTGTCTTACTGTATGGCGAACATTTTGGCATGAGTCTGTCCGGTCTGCTGACCTTTGGCGGTATCGGCGGTATCGCTGTTGGTATGGCGGGCAAAGATGTCCTGAGCAATTTTTTCTCCGGTATTATGCTCTATTTCGATCGCCCCTTCAGTATCGGAGACTGGATTCGTTCTCCTGACAGAAATATCGAAGGTACGGTCGCCGAAATCGGCTGGCGAATTACACGAATTAACACATTCGACCACCGCCCGTTGTACGTGCCTAATTCCGTCTTTTCATCCATTAGCGTTGAGAATCCGGGACGGATGACCAACCGTCGAATAAAAACGGTTATTGGATTACGTTACGAAGATGCCGACAAAATTGGCCTCATTGTTGACGCTATTAGAAACATGCTGCAGGCGCACAGCGATATCGATCAGAAACAGACGCTGTTGGTCTATTTTAATGAATTTGCCGACTCTTCGCTGAATATTATGGTGTATTGCTTTACCAAAACAACAGTATGGCAGGAATGGCTTGCCGTACAGCAGGATGTTTACCTGAAAATTATTGCGATTGTCCAGGAAAACGGCGCTGACTTCGCCTTCCCAAGCCAGACGCTCTATATCGATGACCCGGAGGCCGCGCCTGCGATAAAATAAAAGATAGCCGGTGCCCGATAACGCTTATCGGGCACCGAGGCTTCCCTGTCCGAATGACGGGTTGTTAGCGCCTTCCTTACGGTGATCAACGGCTCTTTTCATTCACCGTCATGGTAAATTCAAGCACCTCATTCGTGTCGTTAACGTAGGCATGAGGCATGTCGGTTCTGGCTACAGCGGAGCAGCCCTCCCGAATAATAAAGCGTCTACCGTCGACTGTTAATGTCAGTGTTCCCTGATTAACAAACAGTAATTCACAGGTGTCTGCCGGATGCCCTGCCGATTCAAACTGTTCACCAGGATGCATTATCCATTGCCAGAGTTCCAGCATATCCGGCCCGCTGGTTCCCGCCATTAGTTTTGCGCTGCCGCCTTTCTCGCCGCGCCACAACACCGGAATAGCATCCCGGTCGATAAGATGGACCATCGGCTCGCTGGCGACGTTGACAACATCCGCCACGGACACTCCCATTGCCGCTGCGATCTTACATAACAGCGCAATGCTTGGATTGGCTTTACAGCCTTCAATTTCCACCAGCATTCCTTTACTGACGCCGGAACGCCGCGCAAGCTCATCCAGCGACATCTTTTTTTGGCTACGAAATTGTTTGATACGTTGGGAAACAGCTTCATTTATTGTGCTGACGTCGGCGCCCGCCGTGGTCGATAAGTTGACTTTTTTGGTCATTGGTCGATATCATAGAAGAAAATAGTCATTACAGGATTATGCGATGTCTTCTATGTTACCGTCAATCAGCCCGGAACTGGCCCGTATCGCTCCCGGCTTTCGTGCATTAAGTATTAATGTTATTGCCGCTCCGGTTCGCGATGCGCAGGTCGGAGAAATCGCGCTAAAAGAGGCCTGTCAGGCCGTAATTAACGGCCAACCGACGTGGGCACAGGCGCATATAGACGCCTGGAATGCGGTGTTTAAAGCATTCGGCGCAAAACCAAAGCGCACCCCCTGCTCGGCTGAAGCGCTACGAAAACGCGTGTTGAAGGATGGAACAATGGCGGCGCTGGACCCGGTCGTTGATCTTTATAACGCGGTGAGCCTGCGCTATGCCGTACCGGTAGGCGGCGAAAATAGCGCGGCTTATTGTGGATCGCCGCGGCTGGTTTTCGCAGACGGTAGTGAAACATTTGATACTCTGAAAGAAGGACAACCCGCCACCGAGTCGCCAGAACCGGGCGAAGTTATCTGGCGCGATGACAGAGGCGTCACCTGTCGGCGCTGGAACTGGCGTCAGGGAGTACGTACCCGACTAAGCGCTTCAGATAAAGCGATGTGGTTTATCCTTGAAAGCTTGCCGGAAATGCCGGTTGATGAATTGTACGCGGCAGGAAACATGCTGACTGACGGCCTTGAAAAAATGATGCCAGGTTTACGTTTTGAATCCACGTTGATAGGTGTTTGATTGATATTGCGTAACAGGAGAAATACCATGTCGCTGTTTCTGACAAGTTTTATTTTCGAAAAAAAAGAGTACGACGAAGAGTTTTATCAACTGGATGGCTGGATTGAGCGCTATACGCAGTCTATTGATGGCTATATTGGGATGGAAAGCTATACCGATGCCGCCAGCGGAAGAATGGTTAATAATTATTACTGGCAGACCCGCGAATCAATGGAGCTATTGATAAATAATTTACAGCACCAGCAGGCCAAATCACAAAGTCATAAGTGGCTTTCCGGTTACCAGACGATTATTGCAGAAATTCAGGGGTGCCATAACGTTAACCTGCCCCATCCGCTGGCATCATTTTCAGTTCCTTATGCGTGATGCAATAGTATATGTGTTAAATGTGGGGGCACTACAGGAGGATGCCTGCGCCCCTGCATTGCCGGTTATTCGGTTCTCTGTGCAGGGACGGTGCTGATATAAGTGATTAGTAAACAGGAAGATGAGTGATATCTCGTGGTACACTAACACGCGTAACCACATTATTTTCATCGCACTCTATCAACGCTCTGGCAAAAATACTGAGCTCATTAATTTTCAGCCCGGAATTATCCAAAAACTGGCGGCAAGCGTAGTCAGAAACAAAGGTTATGCCGGGATGAATATCATGTTCCCGAATAAAACGGGCCTGAGCAAATGGCGTATCCATACTCAGCACATATACCGCCCGGTTTGAGTGGCTACCCGCTGATTTAAGGCGGTCACTACAGTCTTTTACCTGCCATTCACAAACCGGCGTATCCAGTGACGGGACGACAATAATCCGCTTTTTTATCCCCGGGATACAGTAACCCGGTAATAAATTATGGCTCACCAGCCCCTTTGTGCAGGGTAATGGTTCGCCTTCAGCCAGTATACCGGGTTTGAGGGTCAGCTGCGTTTTGCCAAAGGTGACAGCGTGTTCCTGACCCAATGAGATATAATCCTGTGTTGTTGTTGGTGTCATAATTATTTCCCTGTAATCCGAATTTCTTTAGACAAAAGAGATTTGCCTAGATAATCATATTTGATGAATACCATTGGGTTTCTACTGCCATTAGCACCTTTATAGGTTACCGTTTGTATATACTCGCCTGGATTAGAACCTTTCTTGACCGAGGAAATATCCCATTCCCCATTATGACCAAAGTAATAACTTACCTCAAGATCGTTTATAGGGTTGTTATCTTTGTCCTTGAAAATAAGTTTTACGATAGCGCTTTCTCCTGGCAAAAGAACAGGTTTATCTATATCCACGATAGCTAAGTCTGGAGGCATATTAACTATGACCTTTGACTCAAAGTAGAAGGGTACAGAGACCGTAGGCACCGACGTGTAGCCTGATGCTGAAGCCATATCCGTTTCGTTATAAAGTTCCAACTTTAGTTTTGAACCAACATGTTCCTCCCTGAAGTCAAATCTATATTCACATGGTTTTTCACGTTTAATTTTATGCTGAGAACCATCTCGATTAACCAGATAATATGTACATGCCTCAGTAAACGTTTCACTAGCCTGATAATACTGTGTATCAGGATCACTGACCCGCCACCTTAAATATCTTTTTAGTGTCATACCCGGAAAAGGCGCATAATAATCGTCATACGTTAGAGGCTGCCCCTTCTCATTTAGGAAATGGAAGACAGCCCTCGGTTGCCCAGGCCTGTGCCCAACGCTCGGCGCCGTAGGTGGAGAAAACATCCCGACGGTTGCCGCGGACGTTGTCGACGAATCCGCCAAGACGCTTATCGGCACAGCCGCCAGAAGCAGGCTATAGATAATAAGATTATGTTTCGACATACGCACTGTTGATCCTTTTTAAAACATTAATTCGCATCAGAGGTTGCGGTATTACCCTTAGCATTTTCCTTATCAGAAATAATTCTGACGCGGATATATTTATTCTGAAGCGGTTCCCCATTAAGGCTATAAGGGATAAGCCAGGTGGCCTTTGTCGCCCCCGGTACGGATTGCCAGGATTTCATTTCATCCGAGATTTCCCACTGATAATTAAACGCATCAGTACAGTCCGTGTTATTTACACAAAGCGTTCTGGCTCGCATTTCTGTTCCGACGACTGGCGCAGTAACGCTTCCGTTGGCTTCTTCAGTACCCGGCGTAAAAAGCACCTCCACAGAAGTGACCTTCTGCGCAATACTGTCTGGCTGCGCTTGCAGCAGTACGGTACCCTTCACCGGATGTTTATCGTCTGGTCCGCTTGCTTCAATATGTAATTTGAGCGAGCGGGCATCATCGCCGATATGGGTCACCAGAACCCGTTCAACCCAATGGCCGTCACGCTCTGTACCACCGAGCGCTTTAAATGCCAGACCCGGCGTATCTGATTGATACTTAATATGACGTGGTTTGAGCGACGCCCACTCCTCTTCAGAACGCTCGCGCACGTAGTGCCACTCAATAACCTTCCCCTCTTCTCCGGCAGGAAGCGGCGTACTGATAACAAAGTTGCCGTCCTCAACCTGAACATCGTCATTGATAACATTTATCCAGGAACGGAAACTGGTCTCATCCTGTGTCACCCTTACCGGGATACGCTCGGAGGTCACGCGAGTACCCCGGCTGTCAGTCACCGTTAAATAAAGGCTATACTCCTGACCGTCGGTCACCGTCAGCGGAAGTTGTGGAAGGATAAGGCCACTGCCCAAACTCCCCTGAAGCTGAAGTCCGGCGAGAAGCTCCGCATCACCCGACCACTCAACTTTCTCAATCGGGTAACGGCTATCTACCGTCGCCATTAATGTCACCAGCGTCCCGGACAGGCCTGACACCGGCATTGCCGTAATGCGGATTTTACTGGCCTGCTCCCGATACGCCATGACGATATCGTAATTACGATCAACAAAGGCACGCCGGTTAGTCGTATTCGACGGCGCCCCAACGTTGCGGTAATCAAGCTGTTCATGTAACGGCGTACCGAAGGAATAATTGACTCTCAGACCGCCCTCTGCCTGCGAGCCGCCGTTACCGGCGTCCCGATATCCTGCTCTGACCTCAAGCAAGGGGACAGGATTCCAGACCAGAGCCGCACCTGCGGCGCGGGGATTCCGGCTTAATGTACCGCTACCCAATAGATCAACTTTATCCCCGTAATACTGTTCATATGTCAGCTCGCCACTGAACCAGGGAAAATCGGGAAGCGTGCCTTTTGTTCGCAGATCAAAGCCATATGCCGGACGCTCATCATGTAATTCATGAACTGCTGACGTTTTCCAGCCGGTGAGAGGGAAATAATAGTTGCCGGAAAAGGCCAGACTGTCTTTATAGACTTCCCCGCCAATGCCGCCACGTAAGTGGGAATAACGGATGTCGGCATCCAGAAACGTATTGACGCCGAACAGCCATCCATTGACCTCCTGGCGGTAACCCATACCAACGTTAACATAGGTGCGGCCATCGAAACTGCTGTTGTCGTGGTCGCGAAAGCCAAGCTGACCAAAGAGTAAAGACGATGTTGTTTCCTGGACGGGAATAAACATATCGAACTCTGATGAGCGATATTTCGCGCCATCTTCAAGATTGACGCCACCACGGAAAATAATCTCCGGAAAAGCGCTCTTCATCCCCTCGTTCACCAGATGATTAGCGGCTTGCCCTGGTAATGCCTTTATTTTTCCTTTGGCATAATCCTCCAGCGTCCCCTCCTGCAGGTGCGGAGAAATAGACGATGCCGTCCCCGCAATCCACGACTGAATTTCATTATCGCTATCAGCGATAACCGGCAGTGAAAGCTGACTGCTAACAATGGCCCAGGTTATATATTTAGTAATAGGTTTTTTAGAAAAAACCACTTTATTGCCTCCTGCTATACCCACCTGCCTGGCAGGGGGAGTATTTAAATAAGATGTTTATTTAGCGATAACCATCAGCGACGGATAGCGCGTTTATTCTCCGGCGTGGCTTTCGTCGTTTTAGGCGTAACGTGGACACGGAACAGTTTATTCTGCTCGGTTCCCTTAATAATATATTTATGTTTTTCAGCGTTGTTATTATTCAGATCGGTGAACTTATCTGGTGTCCCGGCATCCGCCATCTGCCAGGTAAAGTTATAATTACTGACCTCACACTCAGCCGCCGCTGTGGCGGCACATTCCAGTACCGCTTCAAGGGTGCCGCCTACCACTGGAGTGTTGGCGTCATTGGTACCGTTGAGTTCATCAGTCGGTTTACCACTTTCATTCACCACATTGATAGTGACAGAACGTAGCTTATTAGAAATCGTACCGTCTGCGGCGGAGTCGCCGCCCACCCCAGAAGATGCAGAAGTTAATAAGACAGTGGCAGGCAAGAATGCACTATCCGGCGTCCCCGTTGCCGTCTTAATTCGGTAAACGATTTTAATTTTTTTACCGCCTGCATCAGCAGGAATGGTAAAAGCCGTCCCGGTTGCCGCCGGGGTTCCAGAAGGATCGGCGGCCTCATTATCCACCAGATACCATTTAATATCGTCGGCATTATTCATTTTATCCAGCGATAAGGGATCCCCATCCTCATCCCTAATAAAAACATCCGCTATCTGGAGGGTTGAACCGGTCGTCAGTTCCCCAGACACTTCTATCTTTTTTGCATTAGTCGTTGCCACAGGACGGTGACCAACAGAAGCAGGCGTAGCAGAAGAAGCCATATCATTGGCTCTGGTATTCGCCACCGCCTCTACTGAGACCACGGATGCACAAATCGCTAACGCTAATAAAGATCTTTTGAAGTACAAAACAATTCCCTTTTATTAAATCATTAGAAATAATTACGAGATTTATAATCTCACGGGCTAAAAATTCAGGGTTATTCAATCATTTTAACCGCCTGTGAAATTATGCCCTTCGCCATGCTAATTACTTAGCTTTACTGGCAAAAGCCGATCTTCAAGTGTAAAGTTTATCCAGAAACGTCAAGCAATTTAAATCTTTCTTGTTTTGCCAGAAAAGCTAACAACCCCCACCAGTTTAATAACACAGTATGTCAAACATCTTAAATGTTTATATTTTCGGCTTCAATAAAGAGGAATGATGATGAAAAGAGCCATAATAGTCTCAGTATTAGAGCAAATAGAAAAAAATCTTGAAGAGAGGATTGATATTGAAAAGCTGGTTGTTATAACAGGTTATTCGCGAAGGAGTTTGCAGGATTTTTTTAAAGAAAAGTGTGGCGTCTCTATCGGAAAATATATCAGACAACGCAAGTTGAGCAGAAGCGCCACTCTGCTAAAGCTGACCTCTCAGTCGGTCACAGATATCGCGTTCAGAATGGGGTTTGATTCAGTGCAGTCCTATAGTCGAGAGTTCAAAAAAACATTTGGCGTCAATCCCAATAACTATCGCAAGGCTGATTTCTGGGATCTCAGAAACCTACGGCCTCCCTACTGGCTTGACTGTGATGAGCATTATCAGTTCGAAATTTGTCAGCTTACGTCAAAAGAAATTTTCGGATTTCAAACATCTCATCAGATCGCAACAAATGACCTTCCTAAAAAAGCGTCACCTATAAAATGGAAAATCATTCATGAGACGCTCAGAACGTGGGGCGAAAATGTGTATTGTCTCTCGTCTTTTAAGCCGGATAATACCAAAGACCAGGTCATCGCCGTAAGCAGTTTTTTTGGTATGGAACATAATTCCGTCGATGGAGGCAAAATACCCATGTCGAGGGTAATAAAATGTGGTAAATATGCAAAATTCCATTTCGTTGGTCATAAGGAACAATATCAACAATTTTCCAATACAATATATATGTGTATATTGCCAAAACTGAATCTTATCAGGAGAGAAGGAGAAGATATTGAATACTTCCATTTGGCATCCGTCCAAAAGCAACAGAATAATGAATCCATTGTCGATCTTTATTATTACATCCCTGTACTGTAATGACTTCGTACCATCCACGCATTTCATCTGAAAAGTCTTCTCTTTTCAGAACGGTAATAAAACTCTCAGTATTGATTCTGGTAAAATAAGTGACCATTAATATAGTTAACGTTTTGAAAGAATTGAAAAAAAATAAATTGCGTGCACGCGACACCGGAGACAGATTACTGACAGTACTGTACGGTGTAGTGATCAGGTAATATTGGCTACAGTTTACGGTAAAAGCAAAGTCCATACTTTAACTATTAATGGGAGTATGCTGGCCGGGCGGCTTGCGGGGCCTTCATGCTCCCACATTTACAATGTTGGTATGATTACATTCTCTCTATACTTTACTGTGCTAACCTTTTATCTCGTTGAGATAACGTTTAATTAAAATGCTCTCTTTTTGATGTACATTATAAGAGGAGACATTATTCATATTTTCGAAATCAGGGCAGACGATATGTATACAACCATCAGAAACACAACGCTAGCAATGGTAGCGTGTTTTTCGTATATCGCACATGCCAGTACCCACCCTCCTCTTATTATCACCAGGGGAGCCGGAGGAGACGCCTCCGGAGCCGCAGTCATTCATGATAATTGGCGGCATGGCACTCCTGACCTGGTCAATCTTACCGATATCCCCATAGATAAAATCAGACCAGAAAAATACCGTTGTGTACTGATTATTGGGCAAGGAGCTATAAAAGAGATGCTTCTTGCGAACAATGCCTCAGCAATACTTTCCGGAAAAACTGTTGGTCTTTATACTCATCTGATCGATCAGAACACGCTCAGATTACTTCGGCAATTGCAGAACAAAGTGAGATTCAATCTCTTTTTTACCCGCTCGCAGATAACTCTACTAAAACTAAGGAACATTTCAGAATATAATTTTTTGAGTTCTAAAGTAAATAATGTCTGGGGACAAGACTCACTAGCAATTGAAACAGTGGCACCTGACAGGGGTAATATACCGGAAAAAGCGCTTCCCCTCAAAACAACGGATTATGTGATCTGGCTGGGTGGAAACTATACTACCTCTTCTGGTACGCAGCGTATCTTCACAAACGATCAGATTGTTGTAGCCCTGAAACCACTACATAATGTTATTTCATCAAATGCATCGATTGCTATTATGCTTTCACCACGTTTTTTTGATAATAGCATGAGTAAAGAAGCAAAAGTTAAACGACTGAAGGCAGTGCTTAACACCTTTTCGCGAAACAGGGTCACATTTTATATGAATAAGGAGATGCTTGCTAATCTGAAAGAATTTGATTTACCTGTTCAACTATCCCCTTCTTACGCAGAGCTGATGCGAATGCCCTGGGCCAGCGCTACCCGGCATTTTGCCTCTGTGGATCAATATAACCTCTTTGCTGATCTCATACCTAAAGTCACGCCGTTTCTTCTTGAACCGAATGATGCCGATCAAGCTCTCTATGCGACGGATTATCTTAATACCCGGCGTGTAAGTCTGACCCAAAATATTCTTAACCACGGTTGTGACTAAATAAAACGCGCAGAATCCGGGATAGTTAGCAATCCAAAACAGACCGTTAGCCATGAGTACTGTTTATCTTCACTATACAGGGAACAACCAAATAACTGACAACACAAATCAAGCCGATACCCGGAATTCGGCTATACAGGCGCTCTATTCAATTCAGGCCCAGAAACCGTCCGGTACCCATACTGGACACGGCCTCCCAACTGCTTTAGCGCATTACCAGTCCAGCTTCGATGCGCCTTCTGTCGTCTGCACTATTTCACTGGTTTTAATAACGCGATGATAACCATAAGCATCAGCGTATTTCGTCATTCCGGTTGCGGTGTCAACCTCCGGCTTACCCTGCGTTTCAATAATCTCTCCCGTCCGGGTCGTCATGGTATAGGTCGTTGTACATCCGGCTAGCATCAACACTGATAAGCTAAGTACCGTAATAAGACTACATTTTTGCATTTCTCGTTTCCCTGACACCTCTATTTTTGATGTACTTTACCGAATACCGCAACGGCAAGATGGATGATTAGGGCTATTGCTCTCTGTTTGCCCGTATCTGATTGGCTCAGGTTTTTTGATGCGCTGCGTTAATCCGGCAGTAATCGCTCCAGCACATCCCCAGCCAGAAGCACGCTCTCCTGAAGACGCTCCAGGCTATACCCCGCCCGCGCCTTGGCGGAAAGTCCCGCCATTAGCGTCCCCATAAAGTCCGTCGTCCGGTCAGCCTCTTGCGGATACCGCATGGCGACATAAGTGCGAATCAGGTTTTCAGCAGCGATGTAAAACTCGCAGGCGGCCTCTCGTGCCGGTTTATCGTTACAATGAGCGCCCTCCAGAACCAGACATCCGGTAGCATCAGGATCGGCAGCGTAACGTCTTGCCGCTTCCATCAGCACATCGATAAGGCACTTCGCGGTCGGGCGATCGTGACGCAGAAGCGCCCCGAGCGGAATCGCGTCGGTCATCCTGTAACGCTTTAATACGCGAGTATACAGCCCCAACTTGCTACCAAACGCCGCATAGAAACTGGGAGGATTGATCCCGAACGCTTTTGTCAGATCCGCTACGCTCACCGCGTCGTAGCCGCGCGAATGAAATAAATGTTGAGCGGTTTCAATGGCTTGCTCCGGATCGAACTGGCGAGGGCGACCCGGCGTTCGGCTATGTTTTGTAGTCATTACTACATAACTCCTTGACGGCATGATTTCATTACGCATATTGTAGTGGCTACTACAATATCATAAAGGACATCCTGATGACGCTATTTCGCAACAAATCTGTACTGGTTTTAGGGGGAAGTCGTGGTATCGGCGCGGCTATTGTACGACGCTTTAGCGCTGACGGCGCATCGGTCGTTTTCAGCTACGCCGGATCGCGTGAAGCCGCCGAAAAACTGGCAACGGAAACCGGAAGCATCGCCATCCAGACGGATAGCGCCGATCGTGATGCCGTCATCAGCCTCGTGCGTGAGTACGGACCGCTGGATATTCTGGTCGTCAATGCGGGCGTCGCTCTCTTCGGCGATGCGCTGGAACAAGATAGCGATGCGATAGATCGTTTGTTCCGCATTAATATCCATGCGCCTTACCATGCGTCAGTCGAAGCAGCCCGCAACATGCCGGAAGGTGGACGCATTATTATTATCGGTTCCGTGAATGGCGATCGGATGCCCGTACCGGGAATGGCCGCGTACGCCGCCAGTAAATCAGCCCTGCAAGGGCTGGCGCGCGGCCTGGCCCGTGATTTTGGCCCCCGCGGGATTACGATAAATGTGGTGCAGCCAGGCCCCATTGATACCGACATCAATCCGGAAGATGGCCCCATGAAAGAGCTGATGCACAGTTTCATGGCAATCAAACGACACGGAAGACCTGAAGAAGTGGCTGGAATGGTGGCATGGCTTGCCGGCCCGGAAGCCTCTTTCGTCACCGGCGCGATGCACACCATCGATGGTGCCTTCGGCTCCTGACGGCCAGGCGAATATCACACGGTTGCCGTCTACGCTCCGGCAACCGTGTTAGAAGCTGTTCATGCGAGAAAACATCCGCAAGCGCCGGGATCAATCGTGGATTTTAACGCCAAGACAACCGCGAACAAATTCAGGATTAAAATGCTTCACCGCTTCGCCAACGTAGCCTAAATCAAGGGCGTTGATTTGAGCCATTTCATTATCCGTTAGTGAGAAATCCCAGATGGCAAAGTTCTCTTCAATGCGTTCCTGTCGAGTGGATTTAGGAATAACCGTGACGCCACGCTGCACGTTCCAACGCAGGACAACCTGCGCGATGGTTTTTTGATGGCCATCGGCAATCCTTTGAAGCATGACATTTTCATACGGTTTATGTCTCCCGCCGCCTAACGGCGCCCACGCTTCAGGCTGAACGTTATAATGCTTCATGGTTTCCAGCGCGGCGGGTTGTGCAAAGTATGGATGCAATTCGACCTGGTTTACCATTGGCGTAATTCTGACGGTTTCACAGAAGTTGGCTAACACATGCGCATAGAAGTTGGACACGCCAATGGCTTTTAGTTTACCGGCTTCATAAGCGTCTTCCAGCGCGCGCCACGCACTAAAATAATCGCCCATTGCCTGATGCAATAAATAGAGATCAAAATAATCTAACCCGGATTTTTTCAGCGACGCTTCAATACCTGCTTTGGCCAGATCGTAGTTAGCCATATCTTGCACCCACAGTTTAGAAGTAATAAATAACTCCTCACGGGTACACAGACCTGTCGCGATGGCTTCACGAACAGCGTCACCAACGGCATCTTCATTGCCGTATACCGCAGCGGTATCGATAAGACGATAACCGCTGCGAATAGCGCTTAACACTGACTGCTGACATTCTTCTTTGTCGGTTACCTTAAAAACGCCAAAACCCACCATAGGCATTTTAAGGTTGTTACTTAATATTGAATATTCCACGCTAAAGCACCCTTTCGTCGTAAAGACGCCATGATAAGAGCAAAATACAGGTACAATGAGTATTGTTAAATCCGATTATATTTATACAAAAAGTTCATTAATAACAGTTGTACAGATTTTTTATTGCATCCAAACGTTCAGTGCTTGCTATATCCTCGCCGTGTAGCACCTGTTTGATAATGCCTTTTACTTATGCGTCAAAAACCAGTACCGTCATTTTGACCGTCTGTGAAAAAGTTTTCTGAACAGGCAATGCGATATCCGGAATAATATTTTTAGCGAAGAGGCGCCGGCTGGCTCAGCGCCGTTTTGCACCAGTCATAAAAAGCGCGTACCGCAGGCGGCAGAAACCTGTTTTGCGGATAGACCAGCGCAAGCGGCAAATCGTAAGAATGGTTGTCCATGCAGGTCACCAGCGCCCCGCTGTGCAGATACGGCGCAACCAGATAGCTGGCGACGCGAATTAACCCCAGTCCCTGTATTCCGGCCTGAATATAAGCGTCCGTATCATCGACAACCAGCGTCTCCTGCACCCGCATCGCGTAATCCTCCCCCTCACGCGTAAAAAACCAGTCGGTGGTACGCCCGGTGCGGTGGTTCAGGTAGCCGACCGCATGGTGCTTTTGCAGATCATCTAAATTTTCAGGGCTACCGTAACGCTCAATGTAAGTGGGCGATGCTGCTATCACCCAGTTAAAGCTGGCAAGTGGGCGGGAAACCAGCGTGGTGGAATCATCGATCCTGCCGGCCCGAATCACGCAGTCATACCCTTGCAGGATAATATCCTCCACGCTATCGCTGGAACAAAGTATCAGCTCCAGCTCCGGATACTGGCGCAAAAAGGCCGGGAGCGTGGGAATAATGCAATGTCGGGCGAGAGATTGCGGCATCCCCACTTTAAAACGCCCTTTGGGTTGTGCCGCCCGGCCGGGAAATGACGACTCCATGGCCGCGATATCTGCCAGCACTCTTTTGCACTCTTCGTAGTAACGCCGCCCCTCTGCGGTCACACTAAGTTTGCGAGTTGTACGTTGCAAAAGTTGAATCTTAAGCCAGGATTCCAGTTCTTTAACCACTCGCGATACCGTTGAGCGCGGCACGCCAAGCACTTCGGCGGCTCTGATAAAACTATGGGTATCCACTACGCAAACATAGACCTGCATCGCTTCCAGCTTGTCCATTTTCCCCCCGCCAATTATCCCATTTATCAGAACAGTCTAACCCGTCTTCGGCGTCTTATCGAACGCAGATCCCTGACGTAATCTCTATCTACAGGTGAATCAACACAGAGAGGTGCAAATGAAACAATCCAATAATCAGGTGGGTGAAAAAGTATTGGTGCTGGGCGCGGGACAACTGGGGGCGTCAGTGCTGGCGTCGTTGGTTCCGGCGGTCACACAGCGTAATGGTTCCGTTTGCGTTATTGTGTCAGGGCGATCCAGGGATAAACAGAGCAAACGACGTTCCAGCATTCATCAACAACTGGCGGATGCCGGTGCGCGGTTTATCCCGGTCGACATCGCAGACAGTTCGGTTGCAGCGTTAAAAGATCAATTCCACGGTTTTGATACGATCATCAATTGTATGGGGTTTGTCGCCGGTGCGGGTACCCAGATAAAAATCACCCGCGCGGTACTGGAGGCGGGCGTTAAGCGCTATTTCCCCTGGCAGTTTGGCGTGAATTACGATGTGGTCGGCAAAGGCAGCGGCCAGCCGATGTGGGACGAACAGTATGACGTCAGGACGCTTTTGCGCGAGCAAAACGTCACAGAGTGGGTGATTGTTTCAACCGGTTTATTTACCTCTTTTCTCTTCGAACCGGCCTTTGATGTGGTCAACTTAGACCAAAAAACCATCAATGCCCTCGGCGGATGGGAAAGGCAGGTCACCGTCACGTCGCCTGCGGATATTGGTCGCCTGACCACTGAAATTTATCTGCATCAGCCGCGTATCACTAACGAAGTCGTCTTTGTCGCGGGGGAAACGACCTCTTATGCAAAACTGGCGGAAACGGTCGAACGCGTGACGCAGCAAACTTTTACCCGAGGCGTATTGACGCTACCTGACTTACAGGAGCAACTCCGTTTACATCCGCATGATCCAATGCTGCGCTATCGCGTTGCCTTCGCGCGTGGTGACGGTATGTGGTGGCCGATGAGTGACACCTGGAATGCACAACATCATCTGCCGACACAGGATATTGCCGCCTGGCTGAAAACACAGCAATGAGAACGGCGGCATCAGGCGCTCGCTTAATCCCCATGCCTTCTGCCAGCATCAGGCGGCGGGCGTGGCTACCTTGAGTTAACAAGAAACCAGTACGCATCAGTGCCTGGTTATGTGCTCCTGCTGTAACACCATGTCTGATAATGCTTTTTTCTTATCTGCAAAAACTGATGCCGACATTTTTACCGTAGGGAAAATAGTTTTCCGTTTTGTGATCTAACTAATGCGCTCATCGTTAACCTCTTAAATAATTGATTACTGCTTTTATGTGAACTAATGA
Organism: Salmonella sp. SJTUF15570; assembly: GCF_043357055.1. NCBI lineage: Bacteria > Pseudomonadati > Pseudomonadota > Gammaproteobacteria > Enterobacterales > Enterobacteriaceae > Salmonella > Salmonella sp. SJTUF15570. Next base: position 376,813 of record NZ_JBEUKJ010000005.1, read on the forward strand.
TGGCTTCAACGACGAGGACTGACGAATCAGAAGATTTTGCTGGCCGCTAAAGAAAATCTATCTCGTAGCGTTTTATTGACAGGGACGATTTTCGGAGTGTCAAAGTTAACCTATCATTCCCAGACTAATCATTTTGACAAATAGATGACTCAGCCGGAAAGCAAGCAGAACGGAGGAGAGTAATGTGGATATCTCCTCCATGAATTTAAATTAGCATATAACCTGATTTAAACGCTCAAAGCCTTCTATTAGATCACACTTAAGGTCTTCGATATCTTCCAGACCAATTTGTAGTCTTAACGTTAACCCACCAGGATTCCATTCTGTTGCAGTACGATATTCTGTACAATCAAATGGTATGATCAAACTTTCATAACCTCCCCAAGAAAATCCCATAGAGAAAAGTGACATATGATCCAGCATATTAGCTAAATTACTTTTATTAAATTTAGGGTCTAAAACAATGGAAAATAATCCAGATGAACCGGTAAAATCTCGTTTCCAATATTCATGTCCAGGACATTCAGGAAATGCAGGATGTAACACTCTGAGGACTTCCGGCCTATTTTTGAGCCATTTTGCTATTTCAATACCTTTCCTCTCAGCTTCTTTCAGGCGTAAATGCATGGTACGTAATCCACGAAGCGCCAGGAAACAATCTTCTGGTCCAGGAAGCATTGCCATACTGCTGTACATTTTCCTGAGATCAGGCCATGTCTCCTGGTTTGCTGAGATCAGTCCCATCAAGAGGTCTGAATGGCCACTTAGATATTTAGTACCAGCTTCAAGTGATAAATCTATACCATGCTTATGTGCCTGAAAAAATATTGGCGTTGCCCAAGTATTATCTAAAATAGTCTTGATATTATGTTTTTTGGCAACTGATACAATTGCCGGAATATCCTGAACTTCGAAAGTCTGTGAACCTGGCGCTTCAAGAAATATAGTAGAGGTGTTTGATTTAATTAGCCCCTCTATATCCGAACCTATGAGAGGATTATAATATGTTGTTTCAACACCAAATTTAGCCAAGGTGTTCAGACAAAAATTACGCGATGGCCGATAGGCACTATCTGGCATTAATAAATGGTCACCACTCTTCGTTGTCGTTAAGAGCGCAAGTGCGATGGCGCCTAAACCGGATGGAGATAAAACTGTGCCTGCTGCTCCAGTTAAATGCGTCCATGCAGATTCAAGGTTCTCAATAGTTGGCGAGCCCGCTGTTCCATAATCATAACGTGCATTTCTGTTTTCTATATCGCTTACGGAATTATATATAATAGTAGAACCACGGTAGATTGGACCATTTACAAAACCATACTGTTTGTTTGGGTCGCGGCCAAACTGGAGTATTTCCGTACTAGGTTTAAATTTTTTCACAGAGTTGTTCATTTATTTTTCCTTGTTGATATCAGAAATTAATCAAATAATATAAATAATGGTGAGAAACATAGCATCAATCCAATACCAATAATATAGTATACAGCCATTCCTTTAAGGTCATGCAGTAAGGAAACTTTATATATCAAATACCCTGGAATTAAACACCCAACAATACCATAGAGAGGAGCACTAAGTTGATTAAGAAGTATAATTGACATCCGGGTCATGACCAGACACCATAAACTTATAACTGAAAAGGCACAAACAAAAACAGAAAGAAAACGTTCATTTATTTTCTCTACTGGAATAAACCGAGAAACAATATTTCTAACTATCCCTTTCAAAGCATCCTGAAAACCAAGATAAATCCCTAAAAAGGCAGTCAATATAGCAAAAATGTTGAGCAGGACAGTCATGATTTTGATAAGTGAACCAGGTAAAACTTTTGCTGCCAATGCCAACGCAGTAATGTTTTGCTTATAAGCCAGCATTGCCTGCTCATGGTTTAAGGTGAAAGTAAATGAAAAAGCAAAGAAGAGAATACTTATAGCCAAAATTGCATAAGCTATACGGTTGACTCGTATAGCACGATATGTTGCAATGCGTCGATTTGACTCAATCTTACGATAAGCAATATTCACCGGGCTTAGTATTTGCATAAAAAGGATTGAGAATAACGTAAATGGCATTGTTAGAAAAAGATCGCGAATAAAGGACCCCATATTTGGTAAAGCAGATATATTTGAAAAATTCCAGTGCGGTATCATTGCAATACCAATTAACAGGACAATACCTAACTTCACCAGAACCATAGGAGTTGAAATTTTAAAAATTAATTTTTCACCCTGTGACGCAAGGGCAACCAGAACTGATATAACAAGCAATCCCCACCAAAAATGGTCTGACATGAGTCCGTCGGTAATACCAAATGTTTGTAGAAATGAAGCGCTATCAAATGTTACAGCAAGTGAATAGTTAAATATTCCCTTAAATAACATCAAAAAATATATGATACTCATGAAAATAGCCCAGTTAGGGCCTAAATATTGAGAAATAATGCTTGTATAGTCCTTTGCATCTTCTGTCCTCGACAAAGTTTTCAAATAAATATCCTGAAGGAGATAAATACCAGGATAAACGATTATGATAGACACTATAAAAACCCAGATGCCTTTTATTCCAATCTGGATAGGTAAAAAAACAATACCAGCACCTATTGCCATTCCAATACATAAAATGACCCACCCAGCATCATATAACGTGAATGGTATTCTTTTTATATCATCTTTAGTTAAGGTACATTCAGACATAATTCATCTCCTATAATTCTTATAAAGTACTTTCACTACGTTATCGAACAATTAAATTATAAATAGAAAAGAATGTTGTGATAATTATTTATTTTCAAAAGCAATAGCTTCAATCTCTACCAAAGCATCTTTAGGAATTTTTTCAACCTGTATGCATGAACGAGCTGGTCCGTTAATTTTACCAAAAAAGGTTTCGTATACTTCATTGAACGCGTTGAAATCATCCATATTCTTAAGGAAACAAGTTGTTTTAAGAACGGTTTCAAGCGAAGCTCCCCCCATTTCAAGAACAAACTTTAAGTTAAGCAATGCTTGCCATGTTTGTTCTTTAATTCCTCCTTCTGTTAAATTCATTGTTTTAGGATATAACGGCAATTGTCCTGAAGTGAACACGAGACCATTAAATATGAAACCTTGCGAGTAAGGTCCTATGGCAGATGGTGCTTTGTCAGTGTTAATAATAACTTTCATTTTTATTTCCATTATATAAATGAAGCAATAATCTTTCTGCGTTTTTTAAGGGGGTATATCTTTAAAATATAAAAAATTACCCACCGAGCTTTATTAACTCTTTTAGTAGAAGCCTATTCTCGATGACTAAATTTATAAGAATAAGCATTCCATAGTGCGATTCACGATGCCAGTGAATATTAGAAAAATCAGTTTTTATTTTTTTTCACAATCTTTGGTGATTAAGAACCACATACCAACATTGTGGAGTAACAATCTCAAATGCCATATCACATAAATACATCATATTATGTGATTGAGTACAAATTTTAATATAATTAAAACTTCAATTTATTTATTGTTTCTTCCCATTTTTTCCATGGCTGGTGATCTTCAAGGAGAAAATCAATAAACGATCTTACTTTTGGATTTTTATACTTGCTTGGAAAGTACAGTGCATAAAGACTGTGAGTCGGATAAACACACTTTCCATCCATGGTTAAAGGAATCAACTCGCCATCTTCAATATGAGAACTGACAAGATATGAAGGTAGCCAGGCAATCCCCTGACTTGCAAGAGCGGCTTTTAGTAAAAGTAAACTGCTATTGACTGATAACGGAATTTTAGGCCTATGGTTACAACTGTTACTACTTGAGCCAGGTGCAGAAAAACGCAGAGAAGGTGTAATCCCCTGATAGACCAAACATTGATGGTTAATGAGGTCGTCTAATTTTTTAGGGGCCCCCATTTTCTCAAGGTATGCAGGTGAAGCACAATACATCCAACTTACCTCCGCCAGCTTGCGCGTTGCGTAATTTTGTGGCGGTGTTGATGTGATCCTTAGGGCAATGTCAACATCATTTTCGTTGAGATTAACAATGTGATCATCAAGTTCAAGAATGAGTTCGACATCTTTATTCAGTTCCCTGTATTTATCAAAAATCTCAACCAGATGTGCGTAGCCAAAAGCAACAGAACTTGTGACTTTCAATAGACCATGGGGATAATTTATATATTCACATGTGCTATTTATAACATCATCAAATTCTTCTAATAATTTTGATGCTCTCGCAACAAAAAATTCTCCTGCTTCAGTAAGCTGAAAATTTCTGGTTGTTCGCTTAATAAGAGCAACACCTAAGTTTTCTTCTAAGGCAGCAAGTCCTTTACTGATAGCAGATGGCGAAAGGTTAAGTAACCGAGCAGCTTCTGAGAGACCTTTGCTTTCACTTGCTTTAACCAGCATTTCTATTTGCTTGATTGTCAAAGGAATTGTCATCATTTTTATCCCTGTAACTAATAAACGTTAAATAGTTTTATATAACAGCATAAAGCTATTCTAAATAATAATTTTTTACTTAATCGCATACAAAGTAGAAAAAATTTATCGGCATGATAGTTTTTGTACCTTGCTGAAAACACACAATCTGCTTTATGCAGTAAATGTGCAAGAATATGCTTTATTAATTTGAGGAAGAAATTCTATCTCGATCACGTATACTAGTTCCATCGTATGAGATGGAGAATAAAATGCGTTCGCTTAATCGCTTGAAATGGCTGCACGCTTTTGAAGCAACTGCGCGTCATGGTAGCTTCACAGGTGCAGCCAAAGAGCTAGGCGTCACCCCGGCAGCCGTAGGACAACTGGTTCGGGCACTTGAAGACTGGGTAGGCCACCCCCTTTTACACCGGACACGTTCTGGTAAAGAAAGGCTCACGCTCGTGACTGAGGCTCAGGATGCGCTAAAAGAGATCACTCAAGGGCTCGATAGCCTTGAGTCAGGACTTAATAAACTGCGCGGTCGTCAGGCTCGATCCGTCGTCATTCTCACGGCCTCACAAGTTCTGGTGATGAACTGGTTAATGGAAAAATTAAATCGTTTTTCCGAAACGCATCAAAATATCGAGCTACGCCTGAATGTGACGGAAAAACTCATGGATGTGGCTCACGGAGAGGCAGATATTGGTGTTCGTTGTGGCAAAGGAGACTGGTCGGGGGTAAATAAGACATGGTTAATGGATGAGGAAGCTGTTCTGGTATGCAGCCCACGCATTGTACCGCCTGAGAAAATTACGTGCGGCGAATGGCTGGCAGAACAAAAACTCATCCATGATGATACCCTGCACCCTGGTGCAAATTTTCCTTCATGGGAAGAAGTCTTAGCCGCAACGCAAGCTCCAGCTACGCGTTATACAGGATTGCATATTAACTCTACCTCAGCGGTTATTATGGCTACGCTTAGCGGCCAGGGAGTGGCAATTGTCCGCCGTGCGTTGGTTGAACAGTTAATTGCCACAGGACAACTGATACAACTTCATCCAAATATACGCTGGCCGCTAACATGGTCCTATTACATTGTTACACCACAAAAAGCAGTGATGCGTCCTGAAGTAAAAGTTTTTCATGACTGGTTAATTAATGATATTTTGATTAAAAATAGCCCAACCTCCTGAATTTCAGGAGGTCATCCTTTTTATCTGGCTTTGGGAAAACTGGCGAGTTTAACACTGGCAAAGTGGCAAACCATGTTATCAATCAATACTAAAAACCTACCTCTCCACCGCTAATATTGCCTATACAGGGGGCTTTATTCAAAACAAATATTCTAATGAGGCCTCCATATTCCAGACTCACCCAGATGAATTAAGTCCTCGTCAGGACAATACACAACATAGAAAATCTTCTCCGCCACACAAGAATATGTGATTTGTTAGATCAGACGGTCATGTTGATAATTCCCCTACTGTCATTCGTCAATGACTGTGAATACTTTGCTTATCTCGGTCCCTTTTGAAGGAGAATACTATGGCTTACTTACAAATCACCCTGAATATCAGCAACCACAACCGCCCTGCCGCAGCAAATGTTTATCAAAAATATAAAGCGCCATTTTTAAATACCATTGCCGGAGCGACCTCAAAAGAATTGCTTATTCGGGATGAAGACGTGCAAGTTTTACATGGCTTTGAAACTACTGCTCAAGCGCAGGCGTATCTTACCAGTGAATTATTTACAAAAGACGTTGTGGAAGAATTGAAGCCTTTTCTGAACCAGGCACCAGATATTCGCATTTATTATGTGATCTGAATACACAATCCTCTAATATAAAACAGGAACAGATATGCTTTCAAACTGGAATGAGTATCGTAGTGGCCTGCTGGCTGCCATTGGTAAATTTGCCACATTGCAGCCGGAGTTCATGAAAGGCTTTCAGCAAATGGACAAGGGGACTTTAGAAAATGGGCATCTGGATCCCAAAACACAGGAATTGATTGCGCTGGCCGTGGCGGTTACTACCCGTTGCGATGGTTGTCTGGCAGTGCACGTCGATGCGGCCGTGAAACATGGCGCAACCCGGGAAGAGATTTCTGAAGCATTGTCCGTGGCTATAAAAATGAACACTGGGGCCGCCCTCACCTACACAGCACACGCACTGGATGTGTACGACAACCTGCCGAATAAATAACGGTATCGCTGCTCTAAGCTACCGCCATTTTAGGGGAAATGGATGGTACTATCCGTAATTTAGTGCAACCGTTTTTCCTTGAATACGCCAGTAATACTGTCAGGAAAGTACAGTTTCAACTTTAGCAGGAGATGGTCAGAAGAAGAAACTGGCGCTGCAAGCCGCGCCAGTTCTGAGTTTGGCAGTGGTTACCTTTCATCAAAAGGTAACCAGTACGCATCAGTGCTTCACGATATACATTGTACGGCTATAGGCCACATCTTCCGGGTTAGTAATGGGGTATCCCTTTACCCACGGTTTAATTAACCGGCCATTGGTATACTGATAAATAGGCGCTATAGGCGCTTGTTCCGTTAAAATTTTCTCCGCTGCATTGTAATCCGCGTTACGTGCTTCGGCGGTATTTTCCATCGTCGCTTGCGTCAGGATTTTGTCATAAGTCGGATTAGTAAAGCGTGAAATATTCCCCGTATGCGTGGACGTTAATAAGGATAAGAAAGTCGACGGTTCGTTGTAATCACCCACCCAGGAGGCGCGAATAACATCAAAATTACCGGTATTACGGCTGTCGATATACGTTTTCCACTCCTGGTTTTGCAATTTCACATCCACCCCCAGATTTTTCTTCCACATTGACGCCACCGCAATCGCGATTTTCTGATGGTTTTCTGAGGTATTGTAAAGCAGAGTTAATTTAAGCGGCTTCTGCGATCCGTAGCCTGCTGCACGCAGCAATGTTTTCGCCTGGGCGTTAAGTTCTTCCTGGCTCATTTGTTCAAACGGTGAAGGATCGGGCTTAAATCCTGCCGTAACATCCGGTGTAAAATGCCAGGCCGGTTTTTCACCGGTACCTAAGACTTTTTCCGCCATCAAACGGCGATCAATGGTCATACTTAGCGCCAGACGAACGCGGGAATCCGCCGTCGGCCCTTTCTGCGTATTAAACGCATAATAATAAGTCCCTAATTGCGGCGGCGTATAAACTTGCCCTGGAATATCCTTCAATAATTTCTGGTACATATTTTTAGGGAAAGATTCGGTGATATCAATATCACCGGCAAGATAACGTTTCGTCGCAGCCGACTCCTGGTTAATGGGTAAAAATGTCACTTTTTGCAGTACCGTTTTCGCGTTATCCCAGTAATGCGTATTAGGCACGACCACCAGTTTTTCATTTACCACGCGCTCTTTAAGAACATACGCGCCATTGCCAATCAGTTTTCCCGGCTTCATCCAGTCTTTGCCGCTTTCAACATTCGCTTTTTGGACCGGATAAAAGGCAAAACTGGCGGTCAGACTGGCAAACCAGGGCAACGGCTTGTCAAGCTGAACACGCAAAGTGTGCGCGTCCACGGCACTGACGCCAAGCTGATCCGGCGTGACTTTACCGTCGATAATGGCTTGCGCATTAGTGATGCCAGCCAGAGCGGCAAACCAGGCGAAGGGGGAAAGCGTTTTGGGATCAACAAGGCGTTGCCAGCTATAGACAAAATCCTGGGCGGTCACCGGCGTTCCATCGGCCCATTGCGCATTATCCCGCAACGTAAACGTCCAGATACGATTATCATTGCTCTTCCACTGGCTGGCGACGCCAGGGATAATTTCACCCTTTTCGTTCTGGTTAACCAGCCCTTCAAACAGATCGCGGATCACCTGAATTTCAGGCAGCCCAACGGCTTTCGCTGGATCTAACGAAGCGGGCTCATCTTTGATATGACGCACCAGTTCTTGTTTTTCTGCCAGTACCGTTCCGCCGGGAACATCCGCAGCATATGCCAGGGAAAAGCTGCTAACCAACAGCGCACAACAGGTTACTGAAACAGAATGCCTCATAGAAGTTCCTCAAAGATGAGTTAAATGACAACGTAATTATTTGTTTCAGCAGAAAGAAATGCAATTATCTTCCGCCAGAAAGTTGATATCGCGCCATACAAGAGGGTAAATAGAAACCATTTGATAATCGGCGGGTTTTACACAACACTACGATGATTACCCTACTGGTCTCAGCTTCGGGAAACGTGTATGACTGTCACCCGCCCCCGTGCCGAGCGCGGCGCATTTCCGCCAGGCACTGAACATTATGGACGTTCGCTACTAGGCGCGCCGCTAATCTGGTTTCCGGCGCCTGCCGCCAATCGCGAAAGCGGTCTGATACTGGCTGGCACCCACGGGGATGAAACCTCATCCGTGGTGACGCTCTCCTGTGCGTTACGCACCTTAAATCCGTCCCTTCGCCGTCATCATGTCGTACTTGCCGTTAATCCTGATGGCTGTCAACTGGGGTTAAGGGCAAATGCGAATGGCATTGATCTAAACCGTAACTTTCCCGCCGCCAACTGGAAAGCGGGTGAGACAGTTTATCGCTGGAATAGCCGCGCGCAAGAGCGTGATGTCGTGCTGCTAACCGGCGACCATCCCGGCTCAGAACCGGAAACCCAGGCGCTTTGCCAGTTAATTCATCGACTCCAACCCGCCTGGGTCGTCTCTTTTCACGATCCGCTAGCCTGCATTGAAGATCCACGTCGCAGCGAGCTAGGCGAGTGGCTGGCCGATGCGTTTGCGTTGCCGCTGGTGACCAGCGTAGGTTACGAAACGCCCGGTTCGTTTGGCAGCTGGTGCGCCGACCTCAACCTGCACTGCATTACCGCCGAGTTTCCCCCTGTTTCCGCCGATGAAGCCAGCGAAAAATACTTGCTGGCTATGTCGAATCTGCTCCGCTGGCATCCTAAAGATGGAGTTGACCCGTCGTAAAGCGTAGCGCAGGCTCAACATCAACCGCCAGCCATGTTGGGCCATCAAGATCGGCGAAGCTCACCTGCGGCATAAGCGGCAGCGCGGCGCTAATCGCTCTTGATGTACAGAGCATACAGCCCAGCATCAGGCCGAATCCTTGCTCCCGCGCCTCCGTTGCCAGCGCCAGCGCCTCGGTCAGACCGCCGGTTTTATCCAGCTTAATGTTGATCATATCGTAGCGCCCCGTCAGGGCTTTCAGACTACTGCGAGTATGGCAGCTCTCATCTGCACAGATGGGCAACGGATGAATAAAATTTTCCAGGGCGGCGTCATCCTGCGCGGGCAGCGGTTGCTCCAGCATCGCGACATTCAGATCCGCCAGTAACTGGCAACGCGCCGCCAGCCCCTCCGGACGCCACGATTCATTGGCGTCCACAATGAGCGTCGCCTCCGGCACCGCCGAGCGGATCGCCACCATACGTTCGCTAATCAGACGAGCATCAAGTTTGATTTTCAGTAACGTCGCCCCTTTTTCCCATAGTGCCGCCGCACTGGCAGCCATCTGTTCCGGCGTGCCTATCACTACCGTTTGCGCGGTAGTAAAAACCGGGGACAGCGTCACGCCGAGCAGCCCGGCAAGGCTTTGCTGCCGCTGGCGGGCCTGCAAATCCCATAAGGCGCTATCCACCGCGTTGCGCGCCGCGCCTGCCGGCAACAGTTTCTGCAATGCTTCGCGAGTCAGCCCGTTTTCCAACTGAGGCACAATACTCATGATTTGCGCCATGACCGAGGCATCACTTTCACCATAACGTGGATATGGCGTACATTCCCCGATGCCTTTTACGCCCTCTTCTTCCAGTTCGACAACGACAACATGCGCTTCGCTTCGGCTACCACGCGCAATAACAAAAGGCGTATGTAACGGCCAGGTTTCCTCATATACCTTAACAGATCTCATCTCTTCCCCTCTGATAGCGCCGGACGCGGCTTGCTACAAATAGTATTTGCCGTGTTAATGAATAATGACTTAAACTGGATTTCGACGTTAACTATAAGTAAATAGGAACATAATTATGTCACAGACTGTACATTTCCAGGGTAACCCGGTCACCGTTGCCAACGTTATTCCGCAGGCTGGTAGCAAAGCACAGGCTTTTACTCTTGTCGCAAAAGATTTGTCTGACGTTTCCCTCAGCCAATATGCAGGCAAACGCAAAGTGCTGAATATTTTCCCAAGCATTGATACTGGCGTATGCGCCGCATCAGTTCGTAAGTTTAATCAACTGGCCACAGAAGTGGAGAATACCGTCGTATTGTGCGTTTCTGCTGACCTGCCTTTTGCACAGTCGCGTTTTTGCGGCGCGGAAGGCCTGAGCAACGTTATTACGCTTTCCACTCTGCGTAATAACGAGTTTCTGAAAAACTACGGCGTCGAAATCGTTGACGGCCCGCTGAAAGGTTTGGCGGCGCGCACAGTCATCGTGCTTGACGAAAACGACAACGTTATTTTCAGCCAGTTGGTGGATGAAATCACCCACGAGCCGGATTACGACGCCGCGCTTAATGTCCTGAAGGCATAAGCCAGCGCCTGCTGGCGCTACGTTTGTCAGTGCTACAGGCGGTGCTCTTTTGTCACAAGAAGGCCTCTATCCGGAGACCTTCTTTTTTTCTACTCTTCACCCTTCTTCTGGCTCAGACCATATTCACGCAGCTTATTAGCAATCGCGGTGTGCGATACCCCCAACCGTTTCGCCAGTTTACGCGTACTCGGATAGCTACGATAAAGCTGGGTCAGGACAGAACGTTCAAAACGACTGGTAATGTCATCCAGCGAGCCTTCCATCGCATCCTCGCCGACTGCCACCGTCGCGGCATCGTAGTCAGGCAGCAGGATATCCTGCGGACGCAGCTCATACCCTTCCAGCTGCGTCAGCGCCCGGTAAATTGCATTTTTAAGCTGGCGAACGTTACCCGGCCAGCCGTAACGAGTGAGGACCGTACTCAGATCGGCAGACAGTTTCGGTCGCGGAACGCCCTGTTCGTCGGCAAAACGCGCCACGAACAGTTCGGTCAACGGCATAATATCCTGCGGGCAATCGCGCAACGGCGGCAAATTAAGCGTCAGAACGTTAAGTCGATAATAGAGATCTTCGCGGAACAGTCCTTTTTGCACCAGCTCCACCAGATTTTTCTGCGTGGCGCAGATAACGCGGACATCAACATGAATTTCGTGATCTTCGCCGACGCGACGGAACGTACCATCGTTGAGAAAACGCAGCAGCTTCGCCTGCATACGCGGCGACATTTCGCCAATTTCATCCAGCAGCACCGAGCCGCCATTCGCCTGTTCAAAAAAGCCTTTTTTACCTTCCGGCGCATGGCCAAATAGTTCGCTTTCTACCGCATCTTCCGGGATTGAAGCGCAGTTGAGCGCCAGATACGGCTTCGCTGAACGAGGGCTTGCCTGGTGACAGGCATAGGCGAAAAGATCTTTGCCGGTTCCCGTATCGCCGGTAATCAGCAGCGGCGCGCTGAGCATCGCCAGTTTGCGCGCCTGCTCAACGACGTGCTTCATCTTTGCGCTCACGGCAATAATCTGACTAAACGCGCTCAGATCCTGCGTGGACAAATTCTGTAGCTGCTGCCCCATACGAATCGTGGAACGCAACATCACGACCGCCCCGGTCAACACGTATTCGTCATTTTCGTTTTGTAAATGTACCGGCGTAATCTCCATCAGGAAGTTTTGCCCGTTGATTACGACATGTTCGTTATGGGAGCTTTGCGGGTTACCGTCCAGCCAGCGCTGAAAATTGAAGCCATTGATTAATTGTGCGGCGGTATGATGCCGCATTCGCTCCTGGTTCTGGGCAAAAAGCTGACAACTCGCCGGGTTCGCCATCTCCACTTTACTCTTCATATCCAATGAGAGCACCGGCTCCGGCAACGCCTCAAGCAGCGCGCTCAGGGCCAGATGTTCACGTTCGGACGGCATCCAGGGAACGGTACGGACATCCGTTACGCCAGAAATACGGCGGATTTCGGCCATCAGGCTGCTAAAGTCGGTGAATTCCAGCTCAGCAAAATTAAGATAAATTCGCCCAATGGGATCAATCTCGATTCCGCGTAAATCAATGCTACGTAACACCAGTAAATCAAGTAATTCGCGGGTCAGACCAAGTCGGTCTTCACAAAAGACTTCCAGACGCATGGGAACCTTCACCTGAATAATGAACCATTAAATAGATGATAAGCCACTATTCGGCTGGCAGGAAGGATTCTGTCAACAAATATTGACAGCATGGCGGAAAAACGGGCGCTGAGGCGTAAAGCCAGGCAATCAGCGCCCTGTGGAAGGTCATTTCTCAGGCGACGACTTACTCTTTTGCAGCGTCTCTTTTAGCTGACCGATAAGCTGACGACGAAAATCACCGAGACGTGGTTTATCGTTGTCGATCCACGGCAATGGCCGACATAGCTCCATCGCTTTTATTCCCAGTCGAGCGGTAAGGAGGCCTGCGCCAATCCCCTGCGCCGCGCGCGTAGACAGGCGTGCGGCCAGATCCTGAGACATCCAGTCCATACCGACTTCACGCACCAGCTCACTGGCCCCCGCGAACGCGATATTTAGCAACACCAGACGGAACAGACGAAGGCGGCTGTAATAACCAAGTTCAATGCCATACAGCGTTGCGATACGGTTAATCAGGCGTAAATTACGCCAGGCAATAAACGCCATATCCACCAACGCTAACGGACTGACGGCGATCATCAGAGTCGATTCCGCGGCGAAACGGCTAATCTCACGTCGCGCCTGCGCGTCAAGTACCGGCTGTACCAGATGCGCATACAAGCCGACGATTTCCCTGTCGTTTTGCGTTTCGTGAATAGCGGCATACCAACGTTGTAATGCCGGATGTGATTGATCAATCCCCGCCTGCTGCGCCAGTTTTTCGCAAAATGCGCGACCTTTCCCGACGCTATGGCTATGTAACAGTTCACGCGCTTCATCGCGTTCATGCGCCCGCTGGCGCAAGCGCCATAATCGCCGCCACTCCGTGACCACCGATCCCACGCCAGCGCCAACGATCAGCGCGCCTGCGGCACAGCCGCCTAAAGCGACCCAGTCCTGAGTTTGCCAGGCATTCATTGTCCACTGTACGCCTTGCCCGACCACGCTCGCGCCAAACAGCGCCAGTCCTCCCATCACCATTTTACGCCACAGGCTGCGTTTGGGGCGCAGCGCGGCATCGACTGCCGCTTCTGCCGCGCCTTCGTCTTCCGGGCGCTCATCGATAGCCGCAGGCGCAAATGTACGCGACTCCGCTTCGCTGAAAGTTTGCTGCGCTTTGAAGGCCGACGTAGACTCCTCCTTTAGCGGTTCTGCAAAATCAATACGCGGTTTTAACGGTTCGCTCATCGCAGCTTATCTCCTATTAAAAACTCCAGCGCAGCGTCCAGACGAATGTGTGGTAATGGTTTATCAACATCCATCACCTGCGGACGAAAGGCTTCGAACTGAAAGCCCTGCTTATCCCAAAACGCTTGTCCCGGCAAACGCGAAGGCACTTCGCCGGGGTACACGGTTAACGGCGCGCCGTCACTCAAACGGTTTCCACGTAAAGCCGGGATTTTTTCACCGTTGACCTCAATCACGCCGCTGGTGGTCGCCTGTACCGACGCCAGCCCCAGGCAATCCATACTAATGCCTTCAAACGCGGCATTTTGCCAGGCATCCTGAATAAGCTGCTGGAGCAAGGCCACCATATTGGCATGTTGGTCGAGGGTGACATGGTCGGCTTTCGTCGCGGCGAACAGCAATTTATCAATCACCGGCGAAAACAAGCGGCGAAACAGAGTCCGCTGGCCATAGTGAAAACTTTGCATCAACTGCGTTAAGGCGAGACGCATATCATTAAACGCCTGCGGCCCGCTATTAAGCGGTTGCAGACAGTCGACCAGTACAATCTGGCGATCAAAGCGTAGAAAATGATTTTTATAGAACCCTTTGACCACTTTTTCGCAATAGTAGTTAAAGCGTTCGCGCAGCATTCCAGCGTTGGTCTGCTTATCCGCCTGCGCCAGTTTTGACTCGCCGAAGGCGTCCACATCCGGCCACGGGAAAAACTGCAACGCTGGCGCACCCGCCATATCGCCCGGCAAAACAAACCGTCCAGGCTGAATAAAGTGCAATCCCTGCGATTTACACTGATGCAAATAATCCGTCCAGGCGGCGGCAATCTCCGCCAGCCGATTTTCATCGGCGGGCGCCAGCGGATCGAGCCCGTCGCAAAGTTGCCGCCATTTTGCGGCCCACTCAGCGCGTTGCCCTTGTAACAAGCCGTTCATCTGACGGGACCAGCTTAAATAATCCTGAGCCAGCATGGGCAGATCGAGTAACCATTCCCCTGGATAGTCCACAATCTCCAGATACAATGTCGAGGTATCTTTAAAATGGCGCAGCAGCGAGTCGTTGGAGCGATAGCGCAACGCCAGCCGAATCTCACTGACGCCGCGCGTCGGTGTGGGCCATGCGGGAGGATTGCCATAAAGCTGAAGTATCCCCTCATCGTAGGTAAAACGGGGAATACCAAAATCACGTTGAGGCACGCGCTTTACGCCAAGCAGGCGTTCTTCGCGTACCGCGCTGAGCAACGGTAAGCGCGCGCCCGCGTGGACATTAAGCAACTGGTTAACCATCGCCGTGATAAACGCTGTTTTACCGCTGCGGCTCAACCCGGTTACGGCAAGACGCAAATGCCTGTCTACCCCACGATTGACCAGCGCGTTGAGTTCAGTTTTAAGTCGCTTCATTGACATCCTGTTGAGCCTGAAGAGAAGAAAAATAATAACGAGCCTGCGTTATAGATATGTGCAAAAACGTTATTATCAACTACCCGGAGAGATCAACAACGGCGCATTAAGCGCCGCGGTTAGTATGAGTATTGAGCAATAGATTATCTATTTTTTTACTTTCGGCATATCAAGACGACTGATGCCGCCCATATTCATCGCGTGCGTATACCCCATATCAAGCAACATTTGTTTTGCCATGCCCGACTGTCGTCCGGAGTTGCAATATAACTTTACCGTATCGTTCCTGTCTGGAACTACCGTTTCGATATGAGATTTAATCTCCTTCAATGGGATATTAATCGCGCCCTGAATATGCTCTCGTTGATATTGTTCCGGAATGCGGACATCTATCCAGTATTCTGCGGCATAAAGCGGCATGGCTATGAATAACGCTAACGCAAATATTCCTTTTTTCAACATACTTCCGTCCTGACACGTAATGTATTTCGCACACACTATACGCCAGAGCTTAACGAAATATTATGACCAGACTCGCTATTTGTAACGCTGCGAAATTTTATTCGCCGCCTTACGAAGTACTGGCTCCAGCGCAAACGCCAGCAACATTTTTAGCGGACGACGGGCGACGGATTTTACCGCCCATCCCGCCACGCCGGCAGGCCCGTAGCGTAACGCGGTCAACAGAACCAGCTTACCTGCTATTTTGAAGCCGGGCTTCACCTTCTGCCCGGCGCGTTGCCAGCGAGTATTCATCTTCACCTTCCCGATATAACACTTAAAGTTGACGGAAACGACTACGCAGTGTGAACGTATCTGACGTGACGTAGCGTTCCATTTCTCGCAAACGCTTTTCGCCTGCGGCAAGCTCTCTGTCTACGGTATCCAGCAGTTCGCCGCTGGTCGGCTGCGGTTTGCCTGCGGCCAGATTATCCGGCATAGGGTCCAGTACAAAAGACAGAACGATATAGGCCACTACGGTAAAAAACGCCAGCCCAAAGAAAATCGACAGCACGACCAGAATACGCACCAGTTTTACCGGTACATCAAGGTAGTCGGCGATCCCGGCGCAAACGCCACGCACCATGCCCTTTTGCGGCATACGCCATAGTTTTTTATTCAGATTGATTCCACCCATTAGCGCTCTCTCCAGTTCGGATGCTCTGCATCAAGAATGTCTTCCAGCGCCTGAATGCGCTCGCGCATACGTTGCGCGTCGTCTGTGAGTTGCAGTAAGCGTTGCTGCTCGCTTTGCGACAGTTCTCCCCGACCGGCGCGGTTGCTGTAATGCAGCCACAGCCAAATCGGTAACACAAACAACACAAAAATGGTTAACGGGATGGCCAGAAATAGCGCGCTCATGCGTTCTCCTTACACCTAAAGCTGATGAGCGACGGCGCGTACCGGCGCCGCCATTGTCATTATTGATTATCTTGCTTCATTTTGGCTTTCAACTGCGCCAGCTGCTCGCTGATTTCATCATCGGCTTTCAGGTTGGCAAACTGTTGGTCCAGCGATTGCTGCTTACCAAAACGATGGCTTTCCGCTTCCGCTTCCATTTGATCGATACGACGTTCAAAGGATTCAAACCGCGCCATGGCTTCATCCAGTTTACCGCTGTCAAGCTGACGACGGACATCGCGGGAAGAACTTGCCGCCTGATGGCGCAGCATCAGCGCCTGCTGGCGAGCGCGTGTTTCGCTGAGTTTGTTTTCCAGCTCGCCAATCTCTTTCTTCATGCGCGCCAGCGTGTCATCCACCAGCGTGACTTCCTGTTCAAGCGTAGCAATTAAATCGGTCAGCTTTTGTTTTTCAATCAATGCGGCGCGCGCCAGATCGTCTTTATCTTTGCGCAGAGCCAGTTCCGCTTTTTCCTGCCACTCGGTCTGCTGAGTCGTGGCCTGTTCAATACGACGGGATAACTGTTTCTTTTCCGCTAAAGCACGCGCGGAGTTCGAGCGAACCTCCACCAGCGTATCTTCCATCTCCTGAATCATCAGGCGCACCAGCTTCTGCGGATCTTCCGCTTTTTCCAACAACGCATTGATATTGGCGTTCACGATGTCGGCAAAACGAGAAAAAATACCCATAATTCAATCCTCACATAATGTTCTGATAACGGGCGATGCCCTGCTACATGATTAATACAATTTGCGTGCCAACTTTTCATATCACTGATAGTAAAGGAATTATTTCGTTTTACCTCGCCAGCAAAAAAGGATAAAGTGGTGAAAAACACTAACAAGTGGCGATTTTCATCATGGCTGAATTTAAAGATAACCTGCTCGGCGAGGCAAACCGTTTTCTTGAAGTACTGGAACAAGTCTCCCGGCTCGCGCCGCTGGATAAGCCAGTGCTGATTATTGGCGAACGCGGGACGGGTAAAGAACTTATCGCCAATCGCCTGCACTATCTCTCTTCACGCTGGCAGGGGCCGCTTATCTCGCTTAACTGCGCAGCGCTTAACGAAAATCTGCTGGACTCCGAACTGTTTGGTCATGAAGCGGGTGCTTTTACCGGGGCGCAAAAACGCCATCCCGGTCGCTTTGAACGCGCCGATGGCGGCACGCTGTTTTTGGATGAACTGGCGACAGCGCCGATGCTGGTACAGGAAAAGCTGCTGCGGGTGATTGAATATGGCGAGCTAGAGCGCGTCGGCGGCAGCCAGCCGTTACAGGTTAATGTGCGATTAGTATGCGCCACTAATGCCGATTTACCCGCCATGGTGAAGGAAGGGACATTTCGTGCCGATCTGCTCGACAGGCTGGCTTTTGATGTTGTACAACTGCCGCCGCTGCGCGAACGCCAGAGCGATATCATGCTGATGGCCGAGCACTTTGCTATTCAGATGTGTCGTGAGCTACGTCTGCCCTTATTTCCCGGTTTTACCGATCGGGCAAAAGAAACGTTGTTGCATTACGCCTGGCCAGGTAATGTCCGCGAGCTGAAAAACGTAGTCGAACGTTCAGTGTATCGCCACGGCAGTAGTGAACAACCTTTGGATGAAATTGTTATCGATCCTTTTCAACGCCATCCCGCCGAACCGCCCACGCCCGCCCTGCCAGCGGCATCCGTCACGCCTGACCTGCCGCTCAAATTACGTGAGTTTCAACTGCAACAGGAAAAAGCGCTGCTGCAACGTAGCTTACAGCAGGCGAAATTTAACCAGAAACGAGCCGCCGATTTGCTGGCGCTCACCTACCACCAGTTTCGCGCCTTGCTTAAAAAGCATCAGCTTTAGCTATTTCTCCGGCTAATTGACGACATTTACGCCAGTTATCCACCGACATTTTTACGTGGCGGGCCGAAGTGCGATACACTTTGCAAATTGAACTTCAAAAACTTAACTATTATGCGCCTGGTTTTATCGTCTCTGATCGTGATAGCGGGTCTACTGAGTAGTCAGGCTACGGCTGCGGCTGCGCCCGAACAAACTGCGAGTGCAGATATTCGCGATAGCGGCTTTGTGTATTGTGTTAGCGGGCAGGTCAACACCTTTAATCCGCAAAAAGCGAGCAGCGGCCTCATCGTCGATACCCTGGCAGCCCAGTTATATGACCGCCTGTTGGATGTCGATCCCTATACTTATCGTTTAGTCCCAGAGCTGGCAGAAAGCTGGGAAGTGCTGGATAACGGGGCAACGTACCGTTTTCACCTGCGCCGCGACGTTTCCTTTCAAAAAACAGCCTGGTTTACGCCGACCCGAAAACTCAATGCTGATGATGTCGTCTTTACCTTTCAGCGGATTTTCGATCGTCGGCATCCGTGGCATAACATCAACGGCAGTAGCTTCCCCTACTTTGATAGCCTACAGTTCGCCGACAATGTAAAAAGCGTGCGTAAGCTGGACAATAACACCGTTGAGTTTCGCCTGACGCAGCCAGACGCCTCCTTTTTATGGCATCTGGCCACACACTACGCTTCCGTCATGTCCGCTGAGTACGCCGCGCAGCTTAGCCGAAAAGATCGTCAGGAACTGCTAGACCGCCAACCGGTCGGCACCGGGCCTTTCCAGCTTTCGGAGTACCGTGCCGGGCAGTTTATTCGTCTCCAGCGCCACGATGGGTTTTGGCGCGGCAAACCGCTGATGCCGCAAGTGGTAGTGGATTTAGGCTCCGGCGGTACCGGGCGTTTATCGAAATTACTGACCGGTGAATGCGATGTTCTGGCCTGGCCCGCCGCCAGCCAGCTAACTATTTTACGCGACGATCCGCGTTTGCGCCTGACGTTGCGCCCGGGGATGAATATCGCCTATCTGGCCTTTAACACCGATAAGCCGCCGTTGAATAATCCCGCAGTGCGCCATGCGCTGGCCTTATCGATCAACAACCAGCGTCTGATGCAGTCGATTTATTACGGCACGGCGGAAACCGCAGCCTCCATTTTACCGAGAGCCTCATGGGCTTACGATAACGATGCCAAAATTACGGAGTACAATCCGGAAAAATCGCGCGAACAGCTAAAAGCGCTGGGCATTGAGAATCTTACGCTGCATCTCTGGGTGCCGACCAGTTCTCAGGCCTGGAACCCAAGTCCGCTCAAAACGGCGGAGCTTATTCAGGCGGATATGGCGCAGGTTGGCGTAAAAGTGGTCATTGTGCCGGTTGAAGGTCGTTTTCAGGAGGCGCGCCTGATGGATATGAATCACGATCTGACCTTATCCGGCTGGGCCACGGACAGCAACGATCCGGATAGCTTTTTCAGACCGCTGTTAAGCTGCGCGGCCATCAATTCGCAAACCAATTTCGCCCACTGGTGTAACCCTGAATTTGACAGCGTGCTGCGTAAGGCACTGTCGTCGCAGCAGTTGGCTTCGCGCATAGAAGCGTATGACGAAGCGCAGAATATCCTGGAGAAAGAGCTGCCGATACTGCCGCTGGCATCATCACTACGCTTACAGGCTTACCGCTACGATATTAAAGGACTGGTGTTAAGCCCGTTCGGCAATGCGTCTTTTGCCGGCGTCTCCCGCGAAAAACACGAAGAGGTGAAAAAACCATGATTATCTTCACCCTGCGTCGGTTATTGCTGTTGCTGGTGACGCTATTCTTCCTGACCTTTATCGGCTTTAGCCTGAGCTATTTTACGCCGCACGCGCCGCTACAAGGCGCATCATTATGGAATGCCTGGGTTTTCTGGTTCAACGGTCTGCTGCACTGGGACTTTGGCGTGTCCAGCATTAACGGCCAGCTGATCTCCGAACAGCTTAAAGAGGTGTTTCCCGCCACGATGGAGCTGTGCATTCTCGCCTTTGGTTTTGCGCTGATGGTCGGCATCCCGGTCGGGATGCTGGCTGGCGTGACGCGTAGCAAATGGCCGGATCGTTTTATCAGCGCGCTGGCGCTATTAGGTTTCTCAATTCCGGTTTTCTGGCTGGCCCTTCTGCTCACACTGTTCTTTTCGCTCACGCTGGGGTGGCTGCCGGTATCCGGGCGATTTGACCTGCTTTATGAAGTTAAACCGGTTACCGGTTTCGCCATCATTGATGCCTGGATTTCAGATTCGCCGTGGCGTGATGAAATGGTGATGAGCGCCATACGGCATATGGTTTTACCGGTGCTCACGCTCTCCGTCGCGCCGACCACAGAAGTGATCCGCCTGATGCGAATCAGCACTATTGAGGTCTACGATCAGAACTACGTTAAAGCGGCGGCCACGCGCGGCTTGTCGCGCTTTACGATTTTACGTCGTCACGTGTTGCATAATGCGCTGCCGCCGGTCATTCCCCGTCTTGGTCTGCAGTTTTCAACCATGTTAACGCTGGCGATGATTACCGAAATGGTTTTCAGCTGGCCAGGACTGGGACGATGGTTAATTCACGCCATTCGTCAGCAGGACTATGCCGCTATTTCCGCTGGCGTGATGGTCATTGGGTCGCTAGTTATTGTGGTCAATGTGATTTCCGATATTTTGGGTGCTATGGCTAACCCTCTGAAACATAAGGAATGGTATGCCTTACGATAGCGTATACAGCGAAAAGCGCCCGCCAGGCACCCTGCGCACTGCCTGGCGTAAATTTTATAGCGACGCGCCTGCGATGGTGGGTCTGTATGGATGCGCCGGTCTGGCGTTGCTGTGTATTTTTGGCGGCTGGATCGCGCCCTATGGTATCGATCAGCAATTTCTGGGCTATCAGCTACTGCCACCCTCCTGGTCACGCTATGGCGAAGTCTCCTTTTTTCTGGGGACTGACGATCTGGGGCGCGATGTGCTGAGCCGCCTGTTAAGCGGCGCGGCGCCCACGGTCGGCGGCGCGTTTATCGTAACGCTGGCGGCTACGCTATGTGGATTAGTCCTCGGCGTAGTGGCAGGCGCGACGCACGGTTTACGCTCTGCCGTACTGAACCATATTCTGGACACGCTGCTTTCCATCCCTTCGCTCTTGCTGGCGATTATCGTCGTGGCATTTGCCGGCCCACATCTGTCACACGCGATGTTTGCCGTCTGGCTGGCCCTGTTGCCGCGAATGGTACGTTCCGTCTATAGCATGGTGCATGATGAACTGGAAAAAGAGTACGTCATTGCCGCCCGTCTGGATGGCGCGACAACGCTGAATATTCTGTGGTTCGCCATTTTACCGAATATTACCGCCGGTCTGGTCACCGAAATTACCCGGGCGCTGTCGATGGCGATTCTGGACATCGCCGCGCTGGGATTTTTAGATCTCGGCGCGCAGCTTCCCTCTCCTGAATGGGGCGCCATGTTGGGGGATGCGCTGGAGCTAATCTATGTCGCGCCGTGGACCGTTATGCTACCCGGCGCGGCGATAACGCTCAGTGTTTTACTGGTAAACCTGCTCGGAGATGGGATTCGTCGTGCGATTATTGCGGGGGTGGAATAATGCCGTTACTGGATATCCGCAATCTCACCATTGAATTTAAAACCAGCGAAGGTTGGGTAAAAGCGGTCGATCGCGTCAGTATGACATTAAGCGAAGGTGAAATTCGCGGCCTGGTAGGTGAATCGGGTTCCGGAAAGAGCTTGATTGCTAAAGCTATTTGCGGCGTCGCGAAAGACAACTGGCGAGTCACTGCCGACCGTATGCGTTTTGATGATATCGATCTGCTGCGCCTCTCCTCACGTGAACGGCGTAAGCTGGTCGGACATAATGTGTCGATGATCTTCCAGGAGCCGCAGTCGTGCCTTGATCCTTCCGAACGCGTCGGCCGCCAGTTAATGCAAAATATTCCCGCCTGGACCTATAAAGGCCGCTGGTGGCAGCGTTTAGGCTGGCGTAAACGGCGTGCAATTGAATTACTGCACCGGGTGGGAATTAAAGATCATAAAGACGCGATGCGCAGTTTTCCCTATGAACTGACCGATGGCGAGTGTCAGAAAGTTATGATCGCTATCGCGCTGGCGAATCAACCGCGACTCCTGATCGCTGATGAACCCACCAACTCAATGGAACCAACGACGCAGGCGCAAATTTTTCGCCTGTTGACCCGACTGAATCAAAACAGTAATACCACCATTCTGTTGATTAGCCACGACCTGCAAATGCTGAGTCAGTGGGCTGACAAAATCAACGTCTTATACTGCGGCCAGACGGTAGAAACCGCGCCAAGTAAAGATCTGGTGACGACGCCACATCATCCTTATACGCAGGCGCTTATCCGCGCGATTCCGGATTTTGGCAGCGCGATGCCGCATAAAAGCCGTCTCAATACGCTGCCGGGCGCGATCCCGCTACTGGAGCAGTTACCGATAGGTTGTCGTCTGGGGCCGCGCTGCCCTTACGCGCAACGAGAATGCATTATCACGCCACGCTTAACCGGCGCGAAAAATCATCTCTATGCCTGTCATTTTCCGCTGAATATGGAGAGAGAGTGATATGGTGGAAACTCTGCTTGAAGTGCGCAACCTGAGTAAAACCTTTCGCTACCGGACAGGATGGTTTCGCCGCCAGACCGTCGACGCCGTGAAACCATTAAGCTTTACGCTTCGTGAGCGTCAGACTCTGGCCATTATCGGCGAAAACGGTTCCGGCAAATCCACGCTGGCAAAGATGCTGGCCGGCATGATTGAACCTACCAGCGGCGAGCTTCTTATTGACGATCATCCCCTGCATTACGGCGACTATTCGTTTCGAAGCCAACGTATTCGAATGATTTTTCAGGACCCCTCAACGTCACTGAATCCACGTCAACGTATTTCACAGATTCTTGACTTCCCCCTGCGCCTTAATACCGATCTGGAGCCGGAACAGCGGCGCAAACAGATTGTCGAGACGATGCGTATGGTGGGGCTATTGCCCGATCACGTGAGCTACTACCCGCATATGCTGGCGCCGGGGCAGAAACAGCGTCTGGGCCTGGCCCGCGCGCTGATTTTACGCCCTAAAGTCATTATCGCGGACGAAGCGCTGGCTTCGCTTGATATGTCCATGCGCTCGCAGCTCATCAATCTGATGCTTGAATTGCAGGAAAAACAAGGCATCTCCTATATCTATGTCACGCAGCATATCGGCATGATGAAACATATTAGCGATCAGGTATTAGTGATGCATCAGGGGGAAGTGGTTGAACGCGGCAGCACCGCCGATGTGCTCGCCTCTCCGCTACATGAGCTTACCCGCCGTTTAATCGCAGGCCATTTTGGCGAGGCGCTGACCGCTGACGCATGGCGAAAGGATCGCTAAGCGAAACAAATACCCTCAGTTCGATTCTCTGAGGGTGTTCATGCGACTGCCCAACAGCAATGTTTCAACCTCTTCTAACGCAACGGAAGGAAATAACGAGCCCTGGGTTGCCCAAATGCCTGCCGTTTTTAACACCGGCAAATAGCGTGTGTTTTCCTGGCCCCCCACCACGATCTTGTCACAATAATGCCGAATATGTTTGACAAGCAGCGGAAACGTCATTTTTTCAATTTGTGAGACAAAAAAGCTGCGATCAAGTTTTACGCCGCTAAAACACCCGCAAACTAATGGCGCAGCGGTTGCGTTCCCTACGCCCAGGTCGCCCAGCCATAATGGATTAGGTTGCTTATAAAGCGCGTGTATTAAAGGATCGATTAAGGCGTTATCTTGGCATGAAAAATGTTCAGCGACCTGCAGCTCCACAAATAGCATGGCGTGTAGTAATGCGCGAATATCTTTATCCTGAAGGACAAGCTGCGCCATACCCCGATCAATATTTACGATACAGAACAGGCCGTGGCGTAGAAACCAGCCATGTTTGGCCGCGATTGTCCGCAACAGATCAAGCAGAAAACGGCGCTTCTGCGAATTGTCCCATGACGAGATAACAAACTCAGGGTGTAGCGGACGAGCGGGCGACGATGCAAAATGGGTAATAATTTCGACGCCCAGTAAATCCCCCTCCATTGCCCTTATCGGCTCTGCCATAAAAAAATAGCGCATGTGACCACTCCACTTGATCTTAACTCCCTGATAATGCGCTTTTAACGCAAATCAATCAATAAAAACGATCAATATATAAAAAATGATCGAAAAAAACAATATATGTTAACTTCATGATAACTTGCTAATTTTATGTTTTGAGAATGTTCTTCTATTGCTATAAGGAAATTTACATACTACGCCGAACAACGCTAATACGACGGCATGAGACCATCCGTAAAGCCAGGTTTTTCTTGTCAGGCAGCGGGGAAAAATCAAGGCGAGTTAATGGTGTTGCACCATTGCGAGGCATTTCACCCACTATGGCAGCGCGGCATCGCCAACCCTAATGGCGAGTTGCATCTCCGTTGCAGGCTGTCCAGATCCCCCGAACGACCTTTAAACGAATAGCAACTCTCAATAATTGATCGGTAAATCTGTAGCGAATGAGCCCCGGCGATTCGCAGAAAAGAACGAACTAAATGCTATTTTTTTAATTCATTCTTTAATACCTTAGCCACAAGAGTCCCTTCCTCAGGCGCGGCTAGTTTAAAACGTCTTCCTGGCGCAGGTGTCTGTTCTTCCTCTCCGATTAACGCATCAAGATCCGCAATAAGTGACTTATAATATTCAATATCTTCAGTATTTTCTTCGGTCTCGGCCCGCTTTAATTTTATCAGGTGATGGGCCTTAATTTGCTCTTCCAGTTGCCTTGTTGCAAGAGAAACGCTTCGCTGTTGCCGGGATTCTTGTGACAGTACCATTTGATCGCCATCCACAAAGAAAAGACCCCCTTCTTTAATCAGAATATTACCTAAGATATTTATATCATGCATATAAACCCCCCGGGATTTAAGAAGCGCCTCCGCCATTCGATAGTTATCTTCATCGTCAACATCTAACTCCTGACCTTGAATATATTTTGAAACTAAAACCGTAACGTCTTTACCATTAATATTCATGGAGGCCGAACGAGAAAAATTCTTGTCGTCATTGGCCATATTCAAATACTTACTGACACGATCAGGATGACAATTACGATGTTCCTGAGAGTTAACATCCACTTTTATTCCCCGCTCATTAATTGGAATTTTAACAACAAAGTCTTCATGTAACCGATAGACTGTCCCATAACTTCCGCTACCTATTTTATTTTTTTCAATATCACGCATGCGAATATTTTTCTGAAACTCCGGCGAGTTAATAAACGCCTCTATTGCCGCTGGTTGTGATGCATCCGTCTGATCAGTAGCGCAGCTCTCATCACCAGACGCAGTGGCGGGCGTGGTCAGGAAGTCTATCAAACGTTGCTCAAAAGCCTCATAGATTCCATTACTACCTGCTTCGCTCGGCGTCAGATGATCATTATCCAAAGCGGCCAGCGTAATTTCCCCGTTATTATAATTAAACATCGTTTCTTTTAAAAAATCGACGCAATGTTCAGAACACTCCGTCTCGGTCACTAATACTCCATCGTAAAACATCTGTAGTAGTAACATATTTTCTTGATACGCTAATACTTCTACAGTGTATTTATCTCTTGTTTCAGGTCTGGAGGCATCAATAAGTTTAATATATCCAAGAAGGGGGCGCCATCGTGTACAGTCTTCATCTCGCCTCGAAAATGGTCGTAGCGAGAAAGGCTTCGTAATATCGGGACGCTCGTTTTTTTGGCACAGTAGATTATATATCTCTTTATAATCAGAAATTAAACTTCGCCTGGTAAATATATTCCTGAAAAAATCTATGAATTTCTCATACGTTGAAAAAACATGCTCTCTTTTATTATCGATGATATCTCTTAAATGCTTTTCTGATATCTGACAACTATGATTTCCGATATGAAATGTAAACGGCATATGTCTCATCCTCTGAAAATTTATTATAATATACATGCAAACATATAAAAACCTGATTTGTAACTACTGTAATCACCTGATTTCCAAAATTTTTCATATTCAGTATTACTCTGCATCAATAAATAGAGAAAACCTTCAGCGCTTAAAAAAGAAATTATTTTTGTTAAGCATTTGCTGGTTAAAATTACATGTCCATAACATCGCTAATAGGTGAGGTAAACCATTCGGATGAATATTCAGGCTTCCTACAGAACCTTTATTTGTCTGGTGGAAGGCGCATCGCTATCGTACTTGCTATCCGTCCCGGTATCTCTGGTTGGATGAGGCGAACCTTACACCAGCTGGTATACTGCACCGTAGGGCCTGTCCCATTAGACTCTTTGATTTGCCAGTTTGGCCCTGGGGAGTGCTCAAAATCCTCAGGGACTTCGTTACCGTGTGGTTTTAGAACGTCACCTGCCGGAGATAGCGGCGGAAAAATAGCGTGACACACGGGGCCAGGAGTGGGATATAATTTCAGACTAATTTCGAATAATGTTGAAAAGTTGCTGTTAACCATTGTTCGTAAAAGCAAAAAATAAGCAATGACTATAAGGATTAAAGCTATGGGTTTTCTTTCCGGTAAGCGCATTCTGGTCACTGGCGTGGCCAGTAAACTGTCCATCGCCTACGGTATCGCACAGGCGATGCACCGCGAAGGAGCTGAACTGGCGTTCACCTACCAGAACGACAAACTGAAAGGCCGTGTAGAAGAATTTGCTGCCCAGCTGGGTTCCAGCATCGTTTTACCGTGTGATGTCGCTGAAGATGCCAGCATTGACGCTATGTTTGCAGAGCTGGGTAACGTTTGGCCGAAATTTGACGGTTTCGTACACTCGATCGGTTTCGCGCCTGGCGATCAGCTGGACGGCGATTATGTTAATGCGGTTACCCGCGAAGGCTTTAAAATCGCTCACGATATTAGCTCTTACAGCTTTGTTGCCATGGCGAAAGCCTGCCGCACCATGCTGAATCCGGGTTCTGCGCTGTTGACCTTGTCTTATCTGGGAGCGGAGCGCGCCATCCCGAACTACAATGTCATGGGTCTGGCGAAAGCCTCTCTGGAAGCCAACGTGCGTTATATGGCAAATGCAATGGGGCCGGAAGGCGTTCGCGTCAACGCCATCTCTGCGGGTCCAATTCGCACGCTGGCGGCGTCCGGTATTAAAGATTTCCGTAAAATGCTGGCGCATTGTGAAGCCGTTACGCCAATTCGTCGCACCGTGACCATTGAAGATGTGGGTAACTCGGCGGCGTTTCTGTGTTCCGATCTCTCGGCAGGCATTTCTGGCGAAGTCGTCCATGTTGACGGCGGGTTCAGCATTGCGGCAATGAATGAACTGGAACTGAAGTAAGCGCATTAAGTTTATTAGCGGGCGGCACGGCTGTGCTGCCCCATTCCCCTCACTCACCGCTCATCTCGTTATATAGCGTTCTGATATTTGTTATCACCTAACAATCTTTCATCCCTTTCCCGCATACGCCAGGATAATCCAGCATAAACGATCCGACGCCGAATCATTATCGATCGCCATTTCATCCTCGGGAAACCCTATGGAACAATGCCGAAAAGCGGGTAAAAGCCACTGGTATCATGAAACACAATCCACTATGTCGTCACAAACCCCGCTTTCGCTGATGCCGGAAGCCGCGTATGTTAACGATCGTTTTTTACTGGATTTAACGGTAGCAGAAACCGTGTTGACGCCTTTTGAGTCATGGTTAAAGCCCGCTCGCCAGTTGGCGGATGTCTTATTTCCCCGCACGGTTCTCAACGACCGGCTTCATACGTTTAGCACCTATGAACGTATGAGCACCGCGCTGACCGCCGCTCAGGTATTTGGGGTTCAGCGTTTGTGCCGCTATTATGCCGCGCGTCTGGCGCCGCTACCTGGCCCTGACGCCTCAAGAGAGAGCAATCAACGGCTGGCGCAAATTACGCAATACGCTCGTCAGCTTGCCGGCTCCCCCTCCGTTATCAATACGCGGGCCCGCGAACAGCTTGCAGAGGTGGGATTAACCGCCCGGGATACCGTACTCATCAATCAGATCATTGGGTTTATCGGTTTTCAGGCGCGGGTAGCGGCGATATTTCAGGCGTTTTGCCGTCTGCCCGTGCGCGAACTGCCCGGCCAGGAGATGCAGCGCTTTGCCAGGGCCGCGCGGTTTCAAAACCCCCAGACAACATGGCGGCCCGCCGCCAGTCTGGTAGAATATTCTCCCGCCCATACCAAAGTTCGGCGGCAATATTCGTCTTCACAATGCCAAATAATGGCGCCGGTACTCATGCGCGATCCGTCTTCATTCGCGTTACTCGAACGCATACTGACCAGCACATTACACACTGCGTCGCTCCCTTCTTTACTTCCACTTATCACGCTCCTCACATCACGTATCAACGGCAGCGCCGCCTGCTTTAACGAACAGGCAACCCAACCTGGCGCGTGGCGCCGCGCTGTTATCACGTTACGCCAGGAAGACGACGATATCGCTCGTTGGGAGCTTGAGCCTGCGCTGACACAGGCGATACAATGGCTCACCAGAGCGCCCGATCGCTTTAGCGCCGCGCATTTTTTCCCGCTACTCACCAGGGGAGTTTCATCGGAGCAGGCCATTAATATGTTAGGCTGGTGCGGCGTGTGCGGATGGTTAAATCGTTTAAAAATCGCGTTGGGCGAAACCTATTAACTCATCCATTACTGAAAGAGCGCTTGCTGCGCCAGGCAGAATCGCGTAAAACTGTCAGCCGCTCTTTTGGCTACGAAAATAGACGAATATGTTTCAGGACAACCCGCTGCTAGCGCAGCTTAAACAGCAACTGCATTCCCAGACGCCGCGCGCTGAAGGGGTCGTAAAAGCCACGGAAAAAGGCTTTGGCTTCCTTGAGGTTGACGCGCAAAAAAGCTATTTCATTCCTCCGCCGCAGATGAAAAAAGTGATGCATGGCGATCGTATCGTCGCGGTCATCCACACGGAAAAAGAACGGGAGTCTGCCGAGCCGGAAGAACTGATCGAACCGTTCCTGACGCGTTTTGTGGGAAAAGTTCAGGGTAAAAATGACCGCCTGTCCATCGTGCCGGATCATCCGTTGCTGAAAGACGCGATTCCCTGCCGCGCCGCGCGCGGCGTTCAGCATGAGTTCAAAGAAGGTGACTGGGCGGTTGCCGAAATGCGCCGCCATCCGCTTAAAGGCGACCGTTCGTTTTACGCCGATTTAACGCAGTACATCACCTTTGCCGACGATCACTTTGTTCCCTGGTGGGTTACGCTTGCCCGCCACAACCTGGAAAAAGAAGCGCCGAACGGCGTAGCGACGGAGATGCTGGACGAAGGGCTGGAGCGCCAGGATCTGACCGCGCTGAATTTCGTCACTATCGATAGCGCCAGCACTGAAGATATGGATGACGCGCTTTATGCTGAGGAATTAGCGGACGGCAGACTCCAGCTTACGGTGGCTATCGCCGATCCTACCGCCTGGATTGCCGAAGGCAGTAAGCTGGATAACGCCGCGAAAATTCGCGCCTTCACCAACTACCTGCCGGGCTTTAATATTCCTATGCTGCCGCGTGAGCTGTCTGACGATCTGTGCTCACTGCGCGCCAACGAAGTGCGTCCGGCGCTCGCCTGTCGCATGATAATCGCCGCGGACGGCACCATTGACGATGATATCGCCTTTTTTGCGGCCACGATCGAATCGAAGGCCAAGCTGGCGTACGACAATGTCTCCGACTGGCTGGAAAATAACGGCACCTGGCAGCCGGATAACGAAGGCATTGCCCAGCAGATTCGTCTGTTGCACCGTATTTGTCTAAACCGCAGTGAGTGGCGTCATCATCATGCGTTAGTCTTTAAAGACCGCCCGGATTACCGCTTTGTGCTTGGCGAAAAAGGCGAAGTACTGGATATTGTGGCGGAACCGCGCCGTATCGCTAACCGTATCGTAGAAGAGTCGATGATCGCCGCTAACCTTTGCGCCGCGCGCGTACTGCGCGATAAGCTCGGTTTCGGTATTTACAACGTACATACGGGCTTCGATCCCGCGAATGCCGACGCGCTGGCCGCGCTGCTGAAAACGCATGGTCTGCATGTCGATGCCGAAGAGGTGCTGACGCTGGAAGGCTTCTGTAAACTGCGTCGCGAACTGGATGCGCAGCCCTCCGGTTTCCTTGACAGCCGCATTCGTCGCTTCCAGTCTTTTGCGGAAATCAGCACCGAGCCGGGGCCGCATTTCGGTCTTGGTCTTGAGGCTTATGCCACCTGGACCTCTCCCATCCGTAAGTATGGCGATATGATTAACCATCGCCTGCTGAAAGCGGTCATCAAGGGGGAAGCTATTGCGCGTCCGCAGGAAGATATCACCCAGCAAATGGCGGAACGCCGTCGCCTGAACCGCATGGCGGAGCGCGATGTCGGCGACTGGTTATATGCACGCTTCCTTAACGATAAGGCGGGGACAAATACCCGTTTCGCGGCAGAAATTATTGACGTCAGCCGCGGTGGTATGCGTGTGCGACTGGTCGATAACGGCGCTATCGCCTTTATCCCAGCTCCGTTCCTGCACGCCGTTCGCGATGAACTGGTATGCAGCCAGGAAAACGGTACGGTACAGATTAAAGGTGAGACGGTTTATAAAGTGACGGATGTCATTGATGTCACTATTGCGGAAGTTCGCATGGAAACCCGCAGCATTATTGCCCGACCGGCAGCGTAACCACGCTTAGCTCGCTCAACGGCCTTTGCTGAGAAGGCAAAGGCCGTTTCTTTTCTTCTTCTCCCTTCCGTCATGCTCTAAGTTTAATCTTATTCAAGCGCCCCATTTCTTGTTATTTTTAGCTGGCGACTATGCTTTTTCCAGAATCTGGATTACATATGAATACATAGATAAAACAATACGTTCAGCCATAATTACCCTTATTTATAACATGGCTAACCTTTCTTTTCGGGCACCTGGCGCTTAAATGGGATGGTACGCATGATGAAACAGATTCAGGAACAAACGGCGCTAAATCCCCTTCACTCTCACTGGCGTCTGGCTGATGACCGCAACGTGCTGTATCTCTCCCCGACAGGTGAAACGGATGCAGAAAAAACGGTTGAGCTATCGCCGGAGCAAGCCGGGCGTATCCGGGAAATAACGGCGATTACGTCCAGTCTGCTGATAACGTTGTTGATAGAAAAACAGGTTACCGCTGTGCACCTGGTAGGCCGTAAGATTAATAACCGTGAATGGGCTGGCAGCCTGGCAACCTGGCCTGATACGCCTGCCGTCGCGCCAACGCAGGCGCAGGAACTCTCTTTTGCCGAGCAAATCGTATCAGAAGCCAACTCAGTCATTGCGATACTGGATAGTCGGGGAAAAATCTGTCGATTTAATCGGTTATGCGAAGAGTACACGGGCTTAAAAGAGCGAGATGTAATTGGTCAAAGCGTCTTTAAATTATTTATGAGTCGCCGGGAGGCGGTTGCCTCCCGGCACTACATTGAGAATTTTTTTCGCAATGGCAATACCTATGAAATCGAACGCTGGATAAAGACTCGTAAAGGCCAACGCCTGTTCTTATTTCGTAATAAATTTGTCCATAACGGTAGCGGAAAAAACGAAATTTTCCTGATCTGCGCAGGCACGGATATCACCGAAGAGAGGCGGGCTCAGGAGCGTTTACGCATACTGGCGAATACAGACACCGTCACCGGCCTGCCCAATCGCAATGCTATCCATGAATTTATTAATCATGCTATTGCCTCGGCTGGCGAGTCGCAGGTGGGTATCGTTTATCTCGATCTGGATAACTTCAAGAAAATTAATGACGCCTATGGGCATATGTTTGGCGATCAGCTCTTACAGGCCGTTTCGCTGGCGCTGTTGAGTTGTCTGGAGGAAGATCAATTGCTGGCCAGACTGGGGGGAGATGAATTCATTGTCCTCGCTGCCCATACGTCTCAGGCCGCGCTGGAAGCAGTAGCCTCACGAATCCTTACCCGTCTGCGGCAACCGTTTCGTATTGGACTCATTGAAGTTTACACGGGATGCGCCATTGGCATTTCGTTGGCCCCCCGGCACGGACAGGACAGCGAAAGTCTCATTCGCACTGCCGATACCGCAATGTATAACGCCAAAGAAGGCGGCCGCGGTCAGTTCTGCGTTTTTTCGCCGGAAATGAATCAGCGCGTATTTGACTATCACTGGCTGGATACAAACCTGCGAAAAGCGCTGGAAAACGACCAGTTACTTATTCACTATCAGCCTAAAATTACCTGGCGCGGCGAAGTACGTAGCCTGGAAGCGCTGGTACGCTGGCAATCGCCGGAACGCGGATTAATTCCGCCGCTGGAGTTCATCTCATATGCCGAAGAGTCAGGACTCATCGTCCCGCTGGGCCGCTGGGTGATTCTGGATGTAGTTCGCCAGATTGCGAAATGGCGCGATAAGGGGATTAACTTGCGCGTAGCCGTTAACTTTTCGGCGCGACAACTGGCCGACCAGACGCTTTTTACTGCGCTTAAACAGGCTTTGTACGATCTGAATTTTGAGTATTGCCCGATCGATGTCGAGCTAACGGAAAGCTGCCTGATTGAAAACGACACGCTGGCGCTATCGGTTATCCAGCAATTTAGTCAGCTCGGCGCCCAGATTCATCTGGATGATTTTGGCACCGGGTATTCTTCGCTTTCTCAACTCGCCCGGTTCCCTATTGATGCCGTTAAACTGGATCAGGCTTTCGTCAGAGATATCCATAAGCAACCGCTGTCGCAATCTCTGGTTCGGGCGATTGTCGCGGTGGCTCAGGCGCTAAATTTACAAGTGATTGCCGAAGGCGTAGAAAATGCTAAAGAAGATGCCTTCCTGACAAAAAACGGTGTCAATGAACGACAGGGCTTTTTATTCGCTAAACCTATGCCCGCCGTTTCTTTTGAACGCTGGTACAAACGTTATCAGACGAAAAAAATGCGTTAATGGCGGCGATAATAGGGAGAACAGCCTGTGCAGACAGGCATAGCCCTATTTTTCCCTTCTCTTTTCAGATTAATTTCTGCATCATGAATTGAAACCTTTTCTGACATTAAGGATGACAAACATGTCTGATATCGAAGCACAACGAATTGCCGCACGCATTGATACCGTGCTGGATATCCTTGTTGCTGGCGATTACCACTCGGCCATCAATAACCTTGAAATATTGAGAGCAGAGCTGTTAGATCAGGTTAAAGACGGTATCTCGCCATCCCAGGCTCCCGGGTCGCCCTGGGAAATCTGATAGCGATTATTTGTCCGGGATGGCCGTTAGCCCTTCCCGGCTCTCTGACTGTCTGTTGACTCCTCTTAACGTATAAAATTAATACTATGAACTCCCGACAACAATCAATTTTGCAAATGGTGGTTGATAAAGGCCAGATGAGCGTTGCTGAACTGGCGAAAATTACCGGCGTATCTGAAGTCACGATTCGTCAGGATCTGAATACCCTGGAAAAACAGAGCTATTTACGCCGTGCGCACGGTTTCGCCGTTTCGCTTGAGAGCGATGACGTAGAGACTCGCATGATGACGAACTACACGCTAAAACGCCGACTGGCGGAGTTCGCCGCCTCGCTGGTCAGTCCAGGGGAATCCGTTTTTATTGAAAATGGCAGTAGCAATGCGCTATTGGCCCGGACGCTGGCGGAACAAAAAGATGTCACGATCATCACCGTGAGCAGTTATATCGCGCACCTGCTCAAAGAGACCCCTTGCGAAGTCATTCTCCTCGGTGGAATCTATCAGAAAAAAAGTGAAAGCATGGTAGGGCCGTTGACGCGACAGTTTATCCATCAAGTGCATTTCAGCAAAGCATTTATCGGTATTGATGGCTGGCAGGCTGATACCGGCTTTACCGGACGCGATATGATGCGATCGGATGTGGTTAACGCTGTTCTGGAAAAAGGTTCAGAAGCGATTGTCCTCACCGACAGCTCCAAATTTGGCTGTGTGCATCCCTATCCCCTGGGCCCGCTCTCTCGCTTCCATCGTGTCATTACGGATTCCAAAATTTCCGCCAGCGATCAAATGCAGTTAGAGCATGCAGGGCTGCTAGTCAATGTTATTGGCTCATCCGTTTAAAATATTTCCCGATGGTTTGCTCTATGGCAAATCATCCTCTCTCTAAGACTTTTCTGACATCCCAATTAAGACTATTTACCTGTTGTAACGAGCGTAACGTCGTAAAATTAATATTAGCGAAATAACAGGAAGTGACTATCACCTGCGTGATATACCCCTGCGCAATCAGGTTTTACGGAAAATCTCTTAACAGGTTTTATTTTAACTATAGTTATAGTGAGCTTAATTCCGTGAATCGTTAATTCAGGAGAAAGTATTATGTTTATGACGAGCAAAAAAATGGCCGCTGCTGTGCTGGCAATCACCGTAGCAATGTCTCTGAGCGCCTGCTCAAACTGGTCCAAGCGCGATCGCAACACGGCTATTGGCGCAGGTGCGGGGGCGTTAGGCGGCGCAGTGTTAACGGACGGCAGTACATTAGGCACCCTGGGCGGCGCGGCGGTCGGCGGCGTGATTGGTCACCAGGTTGGAAAATAATCCAGACGTTTAAATATTGAACGGCTCAAAATAATACGTTTATTCTTTTCAGGTCTGGATTACAAAAATAGACAAAGTTGACTTTTACGCCACGGTAATTTACAACCGTGGCGTTTTCATTAGCCGCCAGCTAATTTTACTTTCATTCCTTTAGCTTCCAGCAATGATTTTATCAAGTCGCGTTTATCACCCTGAATTTCAATAATCCCTTCTTTTACTGCCCCGCCACAGCCGCATTTTTTCTTCAGTTCAGCCGCCAGTTTGGTTAATTCCGCATCATTCATCTCGATACCGGTAATCAAACATACGCCTTTACCCTTACGGCCACTGGTTTGACGCTGAATGCGAACGATACCATCCCCTTTGGGACGAACCGGCGCCGTTTTAGGTTCTTCAATGCGCCCCGTCTGTGTTGAATAAACCAGACGACTATTGGAATCGCTCATTATGCCTCCCGTTTCAGTGACGCGTTAATATCCTTCAGCGTTTGCGCCGGATCTACCGATTGCGTAACCGGGCGGCCAATCACCATATAGTCGACGCCAGCGGATAATGCCTGTTCGGGCGTCATAATGCGTCGCTGGTCGCCTGCCTCGCTGCCTGCGGGCCGAATGCCCGGCGTCACCAGCTTAAATGCAGCGCCAAAGGCCTGTTTAAATCTGACAGCTTCCTGAGCGGAACAGACCACGCCATCCAGCCCGCATTGCTGCGTCAGGCGCGCCAGCCGCTCCGCATGTTCCGCCGGTGACAACGTCACGCCCAGATCGTGTAGATCGCTGGTTTCCATACTGGTCAACACGGTCACGGCAATGAGCAACGGCGCATCTTTACTGAATGGCGCCAGCGCGTCGCGCGCTGCGGCCATCATTCTCGCCCCACCAGACGCGTGAACGTTTACCATCCAGACGCCCAGGTCTGCCGCTGCGGCGACTGCCCGGGCCGTGGTGTTGGGAATATCATGAAATTTTAGATCAAGAAAGACATCAAACCCACGTTGCTGGAGATCCCGAACGAGTTGTGGACCAAACAGCGTGAACATCTCTTTGCCCACTTTTAAGCGACAATCGCGAGGATCGATTTTATCGACAAACGCCAGGGCTTTATCGCGTTCATGGTAATCCAACGCCACAACGACAGGCGATTCAGTAATAGCGCAGGAAGAAGATGAAGCAGTAAACGTCATGACCAGACCTTCTTGATGATGGGCACCGGAAGTGGCGCAAATTGGATAAACGGCGTGCATTCTACCTGCGGCGCAGGGAAATTAACAGGTTCGATTGACAACCTGATAAGCCCTGGCCGCCGATGCCAGCGTCGTTTCTTGTCTTATGTCATTAAGTATGTTGTAACTAAAGCGAGGCTTTTTTTATATACTACTGCCCATCAAGTCCGCGAATAGGTTTAATGGTCGACCATGCCCGGCAGGACGGACAGTGCCAGTACAAGGTATAGGCGGTAAAACCGCATTTCTGACAACGATACCGCGGTTTACTGCGCACCTGCTCGCCAACCATATCACGCAGTACCATCAGGCTTTCTTTCGCTCGCCCTTCTTCCGCCTCGTTGAGATGGTAATCCATCAGCTTATGGAACACCCGCATGGTAGGATGTCGCTGTAGCTGACGCGTGATATAGACTTGAGCTGCGTCACTACCTTCACGAGCTTCCAGAATATCGGCAAGCATTAACTCAGCGCCAGCACCGGTATTCTCCTCAACGGCGCGACGTAAAAACTCCGCCCACTCGGCATTTTTACCGAGCTGTTGATAACAGGTTTGCAGCATCTCCAGCGTTTCGCTGACCAGCTCTTTATCCTGAACGATCACACGTTGCAGGCTTTCGACCGCTTTGGCGTAATCCCCTCTCGCCATATAAACGCGCCCCATCATGATAGACACCCGGGCGCTATTTTTATCTGCGGCGGCACCTTTTTTCAGCAACGCCATCGCGCGATCCATGTCGTCGTTGCCCATCTGCTGTAAAGCTAACTCACAGTAAAAATGGGCGATTTCGATACGCTGTTTATCTTTGCCCAGTTTCACCAGCCGTTCTGCTACTTCGATCGCCTTTTGCCAGTCGCTGGTTAGCTGATAGATTTGCAAGAGCTGCTGTAACGCGCCTACGCGAAATTCCGTTTCGTCGGTAAGTTGGTTAAACATATCTTCCGCGCGGTCATATAAACCGGCGGCCATATAGTCGCGCCCCAGTTGCTGAACAGCCAGTAAACGCTGTTCATAGGTCAATGAAGCGCTTTCCATGAGCGTTTGATGAATACGAATAGCGCGATCGACTTCGCCGCGTGAGCGAAACAGATTACCGAGAGTGAGATGAGCCTCAACGGTGCCCGTATCCTCTTTAAGCATATCGAGGAACAGATCCACCGCTTTATCTTGTTGGTTACTCAGCAGGAAGTTAACCCCTGCGACATAATCGCGCGACAGGCGGTTAGCTTCATCCTGTTTTGTTTGTTGCGCACTTCTGCGACCCATATACCACCCATAGGCAGCGGCTACAGGCAACAGCAGAAATAACAACTCCAACATAAATGATTATTCCTTTACAACCGACGAATCGGCAGGGACCGCAACGTCGGTTGCTGGCGAGAGCTTGTTTTCCAGTCGTTTAATTTTACGTTCAGCGCGGGCAAGGGAAACGCGGACCCGCAGCCAGAACAGGCCGCAAATCAGCCAGCCAATCGCAAAACCGACGGCGAACAACACAGCAAGCAACGTGGAGATACGATACTCCCCTTGCGCCAGCAGGTAGTTAAACGTCACCTGTTGATCATTCTGCGCGCCCAGCGTCACCGAAATAACAAAAATCGCCAATACCAGTAAGAAAATGAGTAAATATTTCACATTACTTCCCGTTATGTGGTTTGCGCGAATAAATCGTGTCCAACTTACCGCATCCAGCCTTCTAAATTACCATTTTCCCGCCTCGCGCGAAATGGAAATGCGCCCGCCATCAGATGATTTAAGGGCAATAGTCAGAAAATCAACCGTTGTCAGCTTTCCTGCTCGCGTTCAGCAATTTCTTGCGCTTCTTCACGAGGCGGCATAAGCGGCCCGCAAATTCGCTGCGCCAGCCAGGTCGCCAGGGTAACTAATAGCCAGGAGATAAGCGTGGCGACCACTAAATCTCGCGGCCAGTGCATTCCCAGAAGCAAACGGCTGCCCATTACGCCGGTCGCCCAGACTAACAAAAACGCGATGGTGAAAGTCCGTCTGCGCGGCCATAACAGACCCACGGCCAAAAGCGCCCAGCTCGCTGCAAACATGGTGTGTCCGGAGGGAAACGCAAAGCCCGTCTCTTTTTGCCAGT
This sequence comes from Salmonella sp. SJTUF15570, assembly GCF_043357055.1. Classification (NCBI taxonomy): domain Bacteria; kingdom Pseudomonadati; phylum Pseudomonadota; class Gammaproteobacteria; order Enterobacterales; family Enterobacteriaceae; genus Salmonella; species Salmonella sp. SJTUF15570. The sequence continues at coordinate 415,108 of NZ_JBEUKJ010000005.1, forward strand.
GCTGACGCAGGAAAACGGGGATGTTCTGTTGCCCGGCCAACTGCTCTTTCACTAAATGTCCGCGTTCTGTACGCTTTAAAGTGTAGAACTCATCGACGGGAATATGGTGCGTTTTTTCAAGCCAGACCACAAATGGCCGCGGCTCCTGTACGCGCTCCTTTACCCATGACTTCACGCCCTGCCCGACGATAATCGCCCCGCCGAGAATCGCAAACAGCATAATGGCGGCGCGCAGGCGAAATCGCAGGCACCATAAGAACCATCCACAAAGAATCACATGCGTGATAACGCCCCAGGGTTTGGTCACGGTTTCCGTTATCCAGAATAGCGTTTTTAGCCACCAGACCTGATGTCCTGGCTGCCACTGCCAGCCTGATACCCATACGGCAAGCGGCATGATAAGCAACAGGGCGGCTCCTGCCGCGGTGCGCCTCGCAATTGAAAGCATGGATGCTCCTTTTATAAGTAAGTATCACAATCATAACTGAAAATTCTCGCCGGACTGGAAAATTGACAAATTTGTGCCATTCCTGAGCAATTACGTGGTAGTGATTAGGTGATGACCGCCGCCTTATGGCAAAATAGCGGGATACAAGCCAACAGGCGACGACACCGCAGGCGTCAGCATAATCTGGAGAAATACATGCAGCTTAAACGTGTGGCAGAAGCCAAACTGCCAACCCCATTGGGTGACTTTCTGATGGTGGGATTTGAAGAACTGGCAACCGGACACGACCATGCCGCGCTGGTTTTTGGCGATATTTCAGGTAAAACGCCGGTACTGGCTCGCGTTCATTCCGAATGTCTTACCGGGGACGCGCTTTTTAGTCTGCGCTGTGATTGTGGTTTTCAACTGGAAGCCGCGCTGACGCATATTGCGGAAGAAGGACGCGGTATTCTGATTTACCACCGTCAGGAAGGCCGCAATATCGGCCTGCTTAATAAAATTCGCGCTTATGCGTTACAGGATCAAGGCTATGACACGGTGGAGGCCAATCATCAGCTCGGCTTTGCCGCCGATGAGCGTGATTTCACCCTGTGCGCGGATATGTTCAAATTACTCGGCGTGGATGAAGTTCGCCTGCTGACCAATAATCCGAAGAAAGTCGAAATACTGACCGAGGCGGGAATTAATATCGTCGAACGCGTTCCGCTCATTGTGGGTCGTAATCCAAATAATGAGCATTATCTCGATACTAAAGCGGCCAAAATGGGCCACCTGCTAAGCAAGTAAGCCACCAGTATTAAAGCGCGGGCCTGCCTGTTTACGGCAGGCCCGATAAACGGCTTTAGTTCAGCATATTTCTAATGACATAGTGCAATATGCCGTCATTCTGGTAGTAAGTCAGCTCGGTGGCGGTATCAATACGACAGCGGCAAGGCACCGTTTCTTTGCTGCCGTCCGATCTCGTTAACGTCACCGGAATGGTCGCGCCAGGGCGCAGATTTTGCAGATCCGCGATATCAATCACCTCTTCCCCGGTCAGTCCCAGCGTTTTACGCGTTACGCCCTGTGGAAACTCCAGCGGCAGGATCCCCATCCCAATCAGGTTTGAGCGATGGATACGTTCGAACGACTCGGCGATCACCACGCGAATACCTAACAGCCGCGGACCTTTTGCCGCCCAGTCACGGCTCGATCCCGACCCATACTCTTTCCCGGCAATCACCGCCAGCGGCGTTTTTTCCTGCTGGTAAAGCATCGCGGCATCATAAATCGACATCGCTTCCGTACCCGGTAAATGCCGCGTCATCCCACCTTCGACGCCGGGCAGCATTTCGTTGCGAATACGAATATTGGCGAACGTACCGCGCATCATCACTTCATGGTTGCCGCGCCGTGATCCATAGGAGTTAAAATCCTTCCGCTCAACGCCGTGGTTTTGCAGATAGCGTCCGGCGGGACTGTCCGGCTTGATACTGCCGGCCGGGGAAATATGGTCGGTCGTCACCGAATCGCCCAGCATCGCCAGGATACGCGCGCCGTGGATATCTTTGACTGGCGCAGGCTGGGCCTGCATTTCATCAAAGAAAGGCGACAGGCGGATATAGGTTGAATCCGACTGCCAGCCGTAGGTATCGGACGATTCAACCTGAATCGATTTCCATTCTTCCGTGCCCTCAAACACTTCCGCATACTCTTTACGGAACATATCCGATGATACCAGTTCAACGGCGCGGGCAATTTCCTGCGCCGAAGGCCAGATATCCTTCAGGTATACCGGATCGCCTTTACGATCGTACCCCAGCGGGTCTGTCGCGAGGTTAATATTCATGTTTCCGGCCAGCGCATACGCGACCACCAGCGGCGGCGACGCCAGCCAGTTCGTTTTCACCAGCGGATGGATACGCCCTTCAAAATTTCGGTTACCGGAAAGCACGGCCCCTACCGTCAGATCGCCTTTTTTAATCGCGGTCTCAATAGGCTCCGGCAACGGACCGGAGTTCCCGATACAGGTCGTACAGCCATAACCGACCAGGTTAAAACCGAGTTCATCCAGATAAGGCGTAAGTTTGGCCTGCGCCAGATAGTCAGATACCACTTTTGACCCCGGAGCCAGAGAAGCCTTGACCCACGGTTGACGCTTCAACCCCAGCGTTACTGCTTTTTTCGCCAGTAATCCCGCCGCCATCAGCACGCTGGGATTCGAGGTATTCGTGCAGGAGGTGATGGCGGCAATGACGACAGCGCCATCCGGAAGCTGATATGGCTGTCCGTTCATCGTATAGTCAATCGGCTGGCGATCTTTTTGCGCGGTATTCAGCTCCAGCTCGGCGCTGGCGGCAAAGGCTTTCGGCACATCGCCTAACGCCACGCGATCCTGCGGGCGTTTCGGCCCGGCCAGACTGGCTTCGACATCGCCCATATCCAGTTCCAGCGTACTGGTAAATACCGGTTCGTCACCGGGATTACGCCACATTCCCTGCGCCTTCGCGTAGGTTTCAACCAGCTCGACCAGATCGTCGCTACGTCCGCTTAATCGCATATATTCCAGGGTGATGGCGTCAATGGGGAAGAAACCACAGGTGGCGCCATATTCCGGCGACATATTAGCGATAGTCGCGCGATCCGCCAACGGCAGCGAATCCAGACCGTCACCATAAAATTCAACAAATTTACCCACGACGCCATGCTTACGCAGCATTTGCGTGACGGTGAGCACCAGGTCAGTGGCGGTGATCCCCTCCCGAAGCTTACCGGTTAACTTAAAGCCGACGACATCCGGGATAAGCATCGACACGGGCTGACCAAGCATCGCCGCTTCCGCTTCAATACCACCCACACCCCACCCCAATACGCCCAGACCATTAATCATGGTCGTATGGGAGTCAGTCCCCACCAGCGAGTCCGGGTAAGCAATCCACTCCCCGTCCTGTAATTCGCTCCAGACGGCTTTACCCAGGTATTCCAGGTTAACCTGATGGCAAATGCCGGTGCCGGGCGGCACCACGCTGAAACGGCTGAATGCCTGCTTTCCCCATTTCAGGAACATATAACGCTCATGGTTACGTTCCATTTCCAGCCGCACGTTTTCTTCAAACGCATCATCATCGCCGAAATGATCGACCGTCACAGAGTGGTCAATAACCAGATCAACCGGCGATAACGGGTTCACTTTCGACGTATCGCCGCCGAGGCGTTTAACGGCTTCACGCATCGCTGCCAGGTCGACAACGGCAGGCACGCCGGTAAAGTCCTGCATCAGGACACGGGCGGGCCGCCAGGCAATTTCACGATCGGCATGGGCATTTTTAAGCCAACCGGCCAGCGCCTGAATATCTTCATCAGTCACAGACTCGCCGTCCTGCCAGCGCAACAGGTTTTCCAGTAACACTTTAAGTGATTTGGGCAAACGGGCGATATCGCCCAGGGATTTGGCAGCCAGCGGCAGACTGTAGTAATGATACGTTTTATCTTTGGCCTGCAATGTATCCTTACTGGCTTCTCGTAGGGTTGACGACATAGCTCCTCCTTAAATGACAGGGTTGCGTTACCCTGATTCTCCACAGGGTTGTATTAAAGATAACACAAACAAAATGTAACGTTTTGATAACAACCCAAATTGCTAAAAGAGGAGAAACCTAACAGGCGAGGAACGAAGATGAAAAAGCCCGATAAATAACGCATTATCGGGCTTTGACGAGATTAGACGGCAATCCAGATTAACTCGACCCAGAACAGTAGCGATAATATAAACGCGCCAGTCCATGACCAATACTTTATATTTGACGTTAACATAGGCGACACCAACTGTGTTTAATCAATACTGAGAAGCGCTCAGCACACGGTTGCTGCGGTGTAATAAGACAGCGTTAATAAAACAATAACGCCAATAAAAAGACGGATATTATTTTTGTGACACCTCATCAGCAAAAGCATCAATAAATGCCCGCTGCTGCGGTGTGAGCGTCCAGTGTTGCGGAACAGACCGAAAAACGGTCGTATCCGGGGTGTTATCATCGTCACAAGATTGAATCGGGGGCGCGACCACGCGCTCGCGTTCCGACGTAATGCTCACTTAGCCCCACCAATGCCAGATAACAAGCGCTACCACTACCCAGAACAACGCAGAACCCACAAAAACCGCCAACCATGCTTTACGTTTGAGCTCAGGGTCGCGGCGCGGTTCCTGGTTTTCAGAAGGCATTACTAACCTCATGCTATCGGTATCACTTATCATTTCAGCACCAAACAATCGGTACAATTAATCATCAGATGAGACAAATCCTAAATAAACTTTAGTCAAAAATCCAGTCAATTTACGAATCGTTGCCAGTGAATAAATCAATCTTTTGACTCAAGATAACTATTTGGAAAAAGAAACTGGCGGGACGGGTAATTCAACACTATTTTGCTGATCATTACCCGTAATACTTCGAGGGATATTGCAAAAGGCGGCTTTGTCTGCCATGCCACTACGACACAAACCGACGGTGATATTACTTTTCAGGCAGCTTTATATCCTGAAACATCGCTTCAATTTCTTCATTAGAACGCAACGCCACCGCCGTATCCACCACATCACGCGTCAGATGCGGCGCAAAACGCTGGATAAAATCATACATATAGCTGCGTAAAAAAGTACTACGACGAAAACCAATTTTTGTGGTGCTGTGGCTAAAAATATCGTGCGCGTCAATCCGCACTAAATCAGGATCGGCAAGCGGATCGACCGCCATGCTGGCAATGACGCCAACGCCCAGCCCCAACCTGACATAGGTTTTAATCACATCCGCATCGGTTGCAGTAAAGACGATCCGCGGCGTTAATCCTGCGCGATTAAAAGCGGTATCCAGTTCGGAACGCCCGGTAAAGCCGAAGGTATACGTCACCAGCGGATACTGCGCCAGCGCTTCAATCGTTACGGAAGACATTGCCGCCAATGGATGATCCGGCGTCACCACTATCGAACGGTTCCAGTGATAGCATGGCAACATCACCAGATCGTCATATAAATGCAGCGCTTCCGTGGCAATCGCGAAATCGGCGTTCCCTTTCGATACCGCTTCCGCAATCTGCGTTGGCGACCCCTGGTGCATATGCAGCGAAACGCGCGGATAACGCTCGATGAAGCCTTTAATCACGCCTGGCAAGGCGTAACGCGCCTGAGTATGGGTAGTGGCAATATAGAGCGAGCCTTTATCCGGCCAGGTATGCTCGCCGGCGACCGACTTAATGGCATCGACTTTGGAAAGCACCTCACGCGCAATACGAATAATCTCCTGACCTGCGGGCGTCACCTGAGTCAGATGCTTACCGCTGCGGGCGAAAATCTGGATGCCAAGCTCATCTTCCAGCATCCTAACCTGCTTGCTGATCCCCGGCTGGGAAGTATACAACCCCTCAGCGGTAGAGGAGACGTTAAGGTTATGATTAACCACTTCAACAATGTAACGAAGCTGCTGCAATTTCATAATACATCATCCAGATTAGCGCCATCAGGCCATCGTTTATCTGCAGACATCATTGGGCTGTTAATACGATTTAATAATAAAAAAGGTGTTAACTATAACCACTATATCATTTATATCTGAACTGTATAGCCAGCGCGATAAAATAATAAGACCGCTATACTCAAAATAATTCGAGTTGCTTAAAGGCGACAAGGGAGTGAGTTCCCAGGAGCATAGATAACCAGGTGACTGGGGTGAGCGACAAATCTGCCGGGAGCAGATTTGAACGTCGCGTGCGACGGCCCGTCATGGCGAGGCCCATGGATGGGCCGAGTAATCCGTAGCCAACACATAAGCCACTTGAAATATGAAGGGGATATAAAAAAGGGCCGCTTACGCGGCCCGCTTGGCTATAGTGACGACAGGCAGGGGTTATTTCTTGCCTTCAACCCACTTGCCGTCGACGAAGAACGCTGACCATCCCGTCGCCTTCCCGTCTTTTTCCGCCGCAACGTACTGCTGTTTTGTTTTGCGGCTAAAGCGAACAACGGTTTTATTGCCTTCTGGATCCTGCTGCGGCGCATCCGCCAGATACCGCAGCTTTTCCGGCAGGCGATCGCGGAACCGGTAAAGCTCCTCGACTAATGGCGCGCGCGTTTCACGTGATTTCGGGAACGTATTGGCCGCCAGGAATATCCCTGCGGCGCCATCGCGCAGCACAAAATACGCGTCCGATTTTTCACACGGCAGTTCCGGCAATGGAACAGGATCTTCCTTCGGCGGCGCAACTTCGCCGTTACACAAGATCTTACGGGTATTTTTACATTCGTCGTTAGTACAGGCCATGTACTTACCAAAACGCCCCATTTTCAGGTGCATTTCGGAACCACATTTCTCACACTCAACGATCGGGCCGTCATACCCTTTGATGCGGAACTCGCCTTCTTCAATCTCGTAGCCGTCACAGGTCGGGTTATTACCACACACATGCAATTTACGCTTCGGATCGATCAGATAGCTGTCCATCGCCGTACCGCACTTCTGACAGCGACGCTTGGCGCGCAGGGCGTTGGTTTCGGCGTCGTCGCCTTCCAGCACGTTCAGAACTTCATTTTCCGGCACCAGGTTAATGGTCGTTTTACAACGCTCTTTCGGCGAAAGCGCATAACCTGAACATCCAAGGAAAACCCCCGTACTGGCAGTACGAATTCCCATTTTACGGCCACAGGTTGGACAGTCGATGCTGGTCAGCACCATCTGGTTAGGACGCATCCCCCCTTCTTCCGGATCTTTCTCGGCTTTATCGAGCTGCTGAGTAAAATCGCTGAAGAAGTTATCCAGTACCGCTTTCCACTCGGCCTGGTGATTTGCAACCTGATCCAGACTATCTTCCATCTGCGCGGTAAAATCGTAGTTCATCAATTCGCGGAAGTTTTCTTCCAGCCGATCGGTGACGATTTCACCCATTTTTTCCGCATAGAAGCGACGGTTTTCAACGCGAACATAGCCGCGATCCTGAATGGTCGAGATAATCGACGCATAGGTAGACGGACGACCAATACCGCGCTTCTCAAGTTCTTTAACCAGAGAAGCCTCGCTGAAACGGGCTGGCGGTTTAGTAAAGTGCTGAGCAGGCGTCAATTCAAGTAGCGTCAGCGCATCGCCCTTATTCACGGCAGGCAATGTACGATCTTCATCGCCTTTACGCAGCGCCGGCATCACTTTTGTCCAGCCGTCAAAGCGCAAAATACGCCCACGCGCTTTCAGACGGAATTCGCCTGCGCCAACGGTAAGCGTAGTAGAGTCATATTGTGCTGGCGTCATCTGACAGGCGACAAACTGACGCCAAATTAGCTGATACAACTTCTGCGCGTCAGCCTCCATGTCTTTCAGCGACTCCGCCATGACAGCAACGTCGGAAGGACGGATCGCTTCGTGCGCTTCCTGAGAGTTTTCTTTGCTGGCGTACTGGTTCGGGTTATCCGGCAGGTATTTCTTGCCGAAATTATCGCCAATATAACCGCGCACCATGTTGACCGCATCCTGACTCAGGTTGGTGGAGTCGGTACGCATATAGGTGATGTAGCCCGCCTCATACAGACGCTGCGCCATCATCATGGTTTTCTTCACGCCAAAGCCCAGCCGGGTGCTGGCCGCCTGTTGTAGCGTGGAGGTGATAAACGGCGCGCCAGGTTTGCTGCTGGTCGGTTTGTCTTCACGCTCCAGTACGCTATAGCGCGCTTTTTCCAGCAAGCTGACGGCGGCAAGCGTCTGCTCGCGATTTACCGGCCGGAATGGCTTGTCGTTCTGATGCGTCACCTGTAGCGGTAGCGCCTCGCCAGACGGCGTCGTCGTATTAGCGTCAATTTCCCAGAACTCTTCCGGAACAAACGCTTTAATCTCGCGCTCGCGCTCAACGACCAGACGGACCGCGACAGACTGAACGCGACCTGCCGACAAACCACGGGCGATCTTTTTCCACAGCAGCGGCGAGACCATATAGCCTACCACGCGGTCCATAAAGCGGCGCGCTTGCTGGGCGTTGACCCTGTTAATATTCAGCTCGCCCGGCTGTTCAAACGCCTGGCGAATGGCATTTTTGGTTATTTCGTTAAAGACTACGCGACTGTAGCGCGCGTCATCGCCGCCGATCACTTCCCGCAGGTGCCATGCAATGGCTTCCCCTTCGCGGTCAAGGTCGGTTGCGAGATAGATGTGGTCGGCTTTTTCCGCCAACTGTTTCAGTTCAGAGACGACCTTCTCTTTACCGGGCAGCACTTCATAGTGCGCATCCCAGTTGTGCCACGGGTCAACCCCCATACGGTTGACGAGAGCGCCACGTTCATCCTTTTTGGGCTTTTTAGCCGTTTTGGTGGAGGTAGAGTCGGCGCTCTTTTTAGCTGCTGAGCCACTGGTCGGCAAATCACGGATATGACCCACGCTGGATTTCACCACGTAGTCATTACCCAGATACTTGTTGATCGTTTTGGCTTTTGCCGGGGACTCAACGATGACAAGAGCTTTACCCATATTCACCTTTACCTAAGTTGATTCTTCCAGGAATGCGTCGCACGTTGATTCACCTTCCACTGGCGACGAGACAACGATATATGGTCTCTGCGTCTGCGGATATCAACCCCTTGTACTGGCTTTGTGTACGAAATGTAACCCTCAGGTGACTGAGTTAACAGGCTTTTTTGCACACACGCGCTATAGCACGACGGAATTTTGGTCGAATGTCAAGCAATTCTGTTGCCAGATTGACGAAAGCGTCACACTGTACCTGATAAAATTCGATACGCAACTTTATTAGCATGCAAAAACAAATCTTGCCAGTGAACGCAACATGACAAATCCATCAATTTCCTGTGAGAATATTTGCCCATCAGAAGTGCTCAGCGTAGACTAATCTCCTTGTTTAAGGAGTAAAAAATGCATAAAGAGACGCAACCTATCGATCGCGAAACACTGTTGCTTGAAGCCAACAAAATTATTCGGGAACATGAAGACACGATGGCAGGTATTGTCGCCACCGGCGTAACGCAGAGAAATGGCGTGCTGGTTTTCAGCGGCGATTACTTTTTAGACGAGCAAGGGTTACCGACCCCTAAAAGCACCGCGGTGTTTAACATGTTTAAACACCTGGCGCATGTGCTGTCTGAGAAGTATCACCTGGTTGATTAATCCATGCCGGATGGCGCTGAATGCCATCCGGCAATAGCGGTTTACATCAACGGCTTTTGTCCACGCTGCCACCAGCGCAGCAGCAGCCGATCCGCGCTTTCCGCCGCGCTGCCGGTAACACGATCGATCAGTTTTTTACGCTGCATATAGCGCACATTCAGCACCTCGCGCCCTTCCATCAGGCCGAGGATAACCTCATCGCTGGTGTTAATCTCATCAACCAGTCCCTTCTCCAGCGCCTGCTGACCGTACCAGTGTTCGCCCGTGGCGACCTGTTCAATGTCCAGAGCCGGACGCATCCGCTGCACAAACTCTTTGAACAGATGGTGCGTTTCGTTGAGATCTTCACGAAACTTCTGCCGCCCTTCTTCCGTATTCTCGCCTAACAAAGTCAGGGTACGTTTGTACTGCCCTGCGGTATGCAGTTCAATATCAATGTCTTTACTTTTGAGAAAGCGGTTAAAGTTCGGGATTTGCGCGACAACACCAATTGACCCCACAATAGCGAACGGCGCCGCGATAATTTTTTCCGCCACGCAGGCCATCATGTAGCCTCCGCTTGCCGCGACTTTATCCACCGTCACGGTCAGCGGAATATTTTTATCGCGCAGGCGCTGCAATTGCGATGCCGCCAGGCCATAGCCATGCACAACGCCACCGGGGCTTTCCAGACGCACAACCGCCCGATCGCCGGGTTTCGCCACTGCCAGCACCGCCGTGACCTCTTCGCGTAACGCATTAACTTCGTGAGCATCCATACTGCCTTTGAAATCTATCACCCATACACGCGGTTTGTCCGATGTCGCAATGTCCCCCAGCTTCGCTTTCGCTTTGGCGGCTTTCGCCTCCTGCTTATGCTTTTTTTTCTGCGCTTTATGCCACAGTTTTTGCTGATGGCCATCCATCAACGCCGCAGCAAGGTCATCCTTCATCTCCTGATACTGCTCGCTCAAATTGGTCACGCGCAGCTCGCCGCGCTGACGTTTGCGTTGCGTAGCATTCACGATCAGCAGCACAATGACGGCAATGGCCACCACAACGGTGACGATTTTTGCCAAAAATAAGCCATATTCAGACAACAATTCCACGACTCCCACCTTGATTAAATAACGCGACTTGCGCTCAGTGTACAACAGGCATCGAAGTCAGTCTCTCTTCATCCGTATGCCTGTTGAGGAAGAAAAAGTATGACAAGACGTTCATTTTACGGCGTTATCGCCCCTGTCTGATTGAAAAAAAAGGCGCTTTCAGGCATAAACCCGAAAAGTTAACGCGAAGATAAGACAACCTGGCAGGACGGTGCACCACGCCGTTGAGGAGTAGCCATGCATTACCAACCGAAACAAGATCTATTGCAAAACCGCATTATTCTGGTCACTGGCGCCAGCGATGGCATTGGGCGGGAAGCCGCGCTCACGTATGCGCGTTACGGCGCAACGGTGATTCTGCTGGGACGCAACGAAGAGAAACTGCGTCGGGTCGCGCAGCACATTGCTGACGAGCAACATGTTCAACCACAGTGGTTTACGCTCGATCTGCTGACCTGCACCGCTGAAGAGTGCCGGCAAGTGGCCGACCGCATCGCCGCGCACTATCCCCGCCTGGATGGCGTCCTGCACAATGCCGGGTTACTGGGGGAAATCGGTCCAATGAGCGAACAAGATCCGCAGATCTGGCAGGATGTCATGCAGGTAAACGTTAATGCCACCTTTATGCTCACCCAGGCGCTGTTACCGTTATTACTGAAGTCCGATGCCGGCTCGCTGGTCTTTACGTCATCAAGCGTTGGCCGTCAGGGACGCGCCAACTGGGGCGCCAATGCCACCTCGAAATTTGCTACTGAAGGAATGATGCAGGTGCTGGCGGACGAATACCAGAACCGTTCTCTGCGTGTTAACTGCATTAACCCGGGCGGCACGCGCACCAGTATGCGCGCCAGCGCCTTTCCGACGGAAGATCCACAGAAATTAAAAACGCCTGCCGATATTATGCCGCTTTACCTGTGGCTTATGGGCGACGACAGTCGCCGTAAAACCGGTATGACCTTTGACGCCCAACCGGGCCGTAAACCAGGAATCGCCCAATGAGTGATGAACGTTATCAGCAGCGCCAGCAGAAGGTAAAAGATCGGGTTGACGCCCGTGTCGCCCAGGCACAGGAAGAGCGCGGTATTATTATCGTGTTTACTGGCAATGGTAAGGGCAAAACCACGGCGGCTTTCGGAACTGCCGCCCGCGCCGTAGGACACGGTAAAAGCGTAGGCGTGGTGCAATTTATTAAGGGCACCTGGCCCAACGGCGAGCGTAATCTGCTGGAACCGCATGGCGTCGAATTTCAGGTGATGGCAACAGGATTTACCTGGGAGACGCAAAATCGCGAGGCAGACACCGCAGCATGTATGGCCGTTTGGCAGCATGGGAAACGGATGCTGGCCGATCCGCTGCTTGATATGGTAGTACTGGATGAGCTGACCTATATGGTGGCGTATGACTATTTACCGCTGGAAGAGGTCATAAGCGCGCTAAACGCGCGCCCTGGTCACCAGACGGTGATTATTACAGGTCGCGGCTGTCACCGGGATATTCTTGATCTTGCGGATACCGTCAGCGAACTGCGTCCGGTTAAACATGCTTTCGACGCGGGCGTAAAAGCCCAGATGGGAATTGATTATTAACCGTAGGCCGGATTAAGGCGTTTGCGCCGCCATCCGGCACAAACCCTCTTGTCTGATGACTCTCGGCCTATAAACCACGGTAGAGATTACCCGTTGTTATTACGCCCACCGGAGCGGCGTCCGCCAGCTATCTGGCTGTGGCGTTTTACCGCCCGACGGATCTGGTTCGCTTTCATACGACGACGGTCTTTTTCGACGGCAACCTTCGACGAGGTTTCCGGCGGGAGCTCTACCAGACCACGCAGATAGTTCGTTTGCGCGAGGTCGAGCTCAGTCCAGCCGCCGCGCGGCAGGCCTTTCGGCAGCGGGATATCGCCGTAACGAACGCGGATCAAACGGCTGACCTGAACGCCTACCGCTTCCCACAGTCGGCGAACTTCGCGGTTGCGCCCTTCCGTCAGCGTCACGTTATACCACTGGTTAATGCCTTCGCCGCCGCTGAATTTAATGGTCTTAAATGCCGCCGGACCATCTTCCAACTGTACGCCACGGCTTAAATCACGCAGTTTCGATTCATCCACCTGACCGAACACGCGCACGGCATATTCACGTTCAACTTCGCGACTAGGATGCATCAGGCGGTTCGCCAGTTCACCGTCGGTGGTAAACAACAATAGCCCGCAGGTGTTGACATCCAGACGTCCTACCGCAATCCACCGCGCGCCGCGCAGTTTCGGTAAGCGATCAAAAACGGTTGGCCGCCCTTCAGGGTCATTGCGGGTACACAGTTCACCTTCTGGTTTGTAATAGGCCAGAACGCGGCAAATTTGTTCCGCCGACTCTTTCACCGAAATCAGGTGACCGTCGATACGGATTTTCAAACCGGGAGTGACTTCAACACGATCGCCAAGCGTGGCGATTTTACCGTCAACGCTGACACGTCCCGCTTCAATAATGGATTCGATTTCACGGCGAGAGCCGTGGCCAGCGCGCGCCAGCACTTTTTGTAACTTTTCGCTCATAGAGCTTCCTTCAGGTGTCGCCTTCACAGGCGTCGAACAGGAGAATGAACGGCGCGTTGCCGCGCCATTTTAAGGCCGCGTAGTATACAGGCTTACGCCCTTATAAGAAAGGTGTAACGTCGCCGACGCCTTCGCGCAGCACCACCGGGGAGTCATTGGTCAAATCGATTACCGTGGTAGGCTGTTGACCGAGGTAACCACCGTGGATGATCAGATCCACCTGCTTCTCCAGCCGATCTTTAATCTCCTCCGGGTCCGACTCGGTAAAATCGCTGCCAGGCAGCATCAACGACGTCGAGAGCATCGGTTCGCCCAGCGTATCCAATAACGCCAGCGCAATCGGGTTTGACGGTACGCGCAGGCCGATAGTTTTACGCTTTTCCTGCAACAGACGGCGCGGCACCTCTTTTGTCCCCTTCAGGATAAAGGTGTAATTACCCGGCGTATTGTTTTTCATCAGACGAAACGCCACGTTGTCGACGTAGGAGTAGGTCGACAACTCGGACAAATCGCGGCACATCAGCGTGAAGTTGTGGCCGTCCGGCAGATGACGGATGCGGCAAATGCGCTCCATTGCGCCTTTGTCTTCAATTTTACAACCCAGGGCATAGCCGGAATCGGTTGGATAAACAATAACACCGCCTTTACGCACAATGTCGACGGCCTGATTAATCAGCCGTTGCTGTGGGTTATCCGGATGGATATAAAAAAACTGGCTCATACTTCCCTCACTGTGATATTTGCGGCTGTTCCCATGTCTGCCATACGCCTTCAACGCCAGCGGGCAGCCAGAGTTTACGCCCCAACTCAATCCACGGGCAGGGCTGATGGAAATCAGATCCAAGCGATGCCCATAAATGATGCTGACGCGCAAGCGTCGCCAGTTGGGTGCGTTCATTGGGCGATTGTTGGCACTGCGCCACTTCCATCGCGTCGCCGTGATGGTCGGCAAAATATGCCACTAATCTTTTCAGCCACTTAGCGCTAAGGTCGTAGCGTCCCGGATGGGCCAACACCGCCTTACCGCCAGAATGATGAATGACATCAATAGCTTGTTCTATTGTACACCACTGCGGCGGAACGTAACCGGTTTTCCCACGCGCGAGATATTTTTTAAAAACATCCGCCATGGTCGCGGCTTTGCCGCACTCCACCAGAAAGCGGGCGAAGTGGCCGCGCGTCACCGCGCCGCCATTGGCCAGTCTCAATGCCCCTTCCCACGCGCCGGGAATATGGGCTTTTTCCAGACGCTCCGCAATGAGCCGACCACGCGCCTGACGCCGCTGTGTCTGCTGCGCCAGAAAATCGCGCATTGCCGGATGCGCAATATCAATATTCAGACCCACAATGTGAATCTCATGATTCTCCCAGACCGTTGAAATCTCCACGCCGGGAATAAGATTCAGGGCCAGCCCGGAACGTGAAATTTCTTCTCTTGCCGCAGGAATCGCGGCTGTGGTGTCATGATCGGTAATCGCCAGCGTGCCGACTCGCATCTCTACCGCACGGTGTACTAATGTTTCTGGCGTCAACAGTCCATCGGACGCCGTGGTATGACTGTGCAGATCGTAAATCACTGCGTAATTCGTGTCGCTCAAGGCGGCTCCCATAGAGATAAAGTTATGTCATGTACATCATAACGGTTCCGGCAAATATACTGAAATAGGTGTTGACATTATTCCATCGAACTAGTTAACTAGTACGAAAGTTCACATGAAGAGGGTATCTAAAATGGCAGCGACATTTGCATTACACGGTTGGTGGCGCACTTCCTGATAGCGGGCGGTGTATGAACAGCTGTAATCAGCCAAACGATACCCGGCCCGCCTGTTAAGCGGGCTTTTTTTTGAACAAAATAATGAGAATAACCATGCAAACACCAAAACCCACGCTCGAACTGTTGACCTGCGATGCCGCCTATCGGGAAAACCCAACGGCGCTTTTTCACCAGGTCTGCGGCGATCGCCCGGCAACGCTGCTGCTGGAATCCGCGGATATCGACAGTAAAGATGATTTAAAAAGCCTGCTGCTGGTAGATAGCGCGCTGCGCATTACCGCTTTAGGTGACACTGTCACTATTCAGGCGTTATCTGGTAATGGCGCCTCGTTATTGCCGCTACTGGATACCGCCCTGCCCGCTGGCGTGGAGAACGAAGTCCTGCCTGCCGGTCGCGTTCTACGCTTTCCGCCCGTCAGCCCATTATTAGATGAAGACGCCCGTTTATGCTCTCTATCGGTATTTGATGCGTTCCGCCTGTTACAGGGGGTGGTGAACATACCGACGCACGAGCGGGAGGCTATGTTTTTCGGCGGTCTGTTTGCCTACGACCTGGTCGCTGGCTTTGAAGCGCTGCCACACCTTGAGGCTGGCAATAACTGCCCGGACTACTGCTTTTATTTAGCGGAAACGCTGATGGTGATAGATCATCAGAAAAAAAGCACCCGTATTCAGGCCAGTCTGTTCACCGCCAGCGACCGGGAAAAACAGCGTCTGAACTCCCGCCTGGCGTACCTTAGCCAACAGTTAACCCAGCCTGCGCCGCCGTTGCCGGTGACGCCGGTGCCGGACATGCGCTGCGAATGCAATCAGAGCGATGACGCGTTCAGCGCGGTGGTACGCCAGTTGCAAAAAGCCATCCGCGCGGGCGAGATATTTCAGGTGGTGCCGTCGCGTCGCTTTTCACTGCCCTGCCCGTCGCCGTTGGCTGCCTACTACGTGCTGAAAAAGAGCAACCCCAGCCCGTATATGTTCTTTATGCAGGATAATGATTTCACGCTTTTCGGCGCGTCGCCGGAAAGCTCGCTGAAATATGACGCCGCCAGCCGTCAGATTGAGATTTACCCCATCGCGGGTACCCGTCCACGCGGTCGCCGTGCCGATGGTACGCTGGACAGAGATCTCGACAGCCGTATTGAGCTGGATATGCGTACCGACCATAAAGAGCTTTCCGAACATCTGATGCTGGTCGATCTGGCGCGCAATGACCTGGCGCGCATCTGTACGCCGGGCAGTCGCTACGTTGCCGATCTGACAAAAGTTGACCGCTATTCGTACGTGATGCATCTGGTTTCCCGGGTAGTGGGCGAACTGCGTCACGATCTCGACGCGCTGCACGCCTATCGCGCCTGCATGAACATGGGCACCCTGAGCGGCGCGCCAAAAGTACGCGCCATGCAGTTGATTGCCGATGCGGAAGGACAGCGCCGTGGCAGCTATGGCGGCGCGGTCGGTTACTTCACCGCCCACGGCGATCTGGACACCTGTATTGTTATCCGCTCCGCGCTGGTGGAGAACGGTATCGCCACCGTACAGGCGGGCGCCGGAATTGTGCTGGACTCGGTTCCGCAGTCTGAAGCCGATGAAACCCGTAATAAAGCGCGCGCCGTATTGCGTGCTATCGCCACCGCGCATCATGCACAGGAGACCTTCTGATGGCTGATATTCTGCTGCTCGATAACATTGACTCGTTTACCTGGAACCTGGCAGATCAGCTACGGACCAACGGTCATAACGTGGTGATTTACCGTAACCATATTCCGGCGCAGACGCTTATCGATCGCCTGGCGACAATGGAAAATCCGGTGCTAATGCTCTCCCCCGGTCCGGGCGTTCCCAGCGAGGCAGGCTGTATGCCGGAGCTGCTGACCCGACTACGCGGCAAGTTGCCGATCATCGGCATTTGTCTGGGGCATCAGGCGATTGTCGAAGCTTACGGCGGTTATGTCGGTCAGGCGGGAGAAATCCTGCATGGCAAAGCCTCCAGCATTGAGCATGACGGTCAGGCGATGTTCGCCGGGCTGGCGAATCCGCTACCGGTCGCGCGTTATCATTCGCTGGTCGGCAGTAATGTTCCTGCCGGGCTAACCATTAACGCCCATTTCAACGGCATGGTGATGGCGGTACGTCATGATGCGGATCGCGTTTGCGGTTTTCAATTTCATCCTGAGTCCATCCTGACGACACAGGGCGCGCGCCTGCTGGAGCAAACATTAGCCTGGGCGCAGCAAAAGCTGGAACCGACCAACACCCTACAGCCAATTCTGGAGAAACTCTATCAGGCGCAAACTCTGACGCAACAAGAGAGCCATCAGTTGTTTTCGGCGGTCGTTCGCGGCGAACTTAAGCCTGAACAGCTCGCCGCCGCGCTGGTGAGCATGAAAATTCGCGGCGAGCATCCCAATGAAATTGCCGGCGCCGCCACTGCGTTGCTGGAAAATGCCGCCCCGTTCCCGCGCCCGGAGTATCTGTTTGCGGATATCGTTGGTACCGGCGGCGATGGCAGTAACAGTATCAATATCTCTACCGCCAGCGCCTTTGTCGCGGCGGCCTGTGGACTGAAAGTGGCGAAACACGGCAACCGTAGCGTGTCCAGCAAATCGGGGTCATCCGATCTGCTGGCGGCGTTCGGTATTAATCTGGATATGAACGCCGATAAATCACGTCAGGCGTTAGATGAACTGGGCGTCTGTTTCCTGTTCGCGCCGAAATATCACACCGGATTCCGTCACGCGATGCCGGTTCGCCAACAGTTAAAAACGCGAACCCTGTTCAACGTACTCGGCCCGCTGATCAACCCGGCGCATCCGCCGCTGGCATTGATTGGCGTCTATAGCCCGGAACTGGTGCTGCCGATTGCGGAAACCTTACGGGTACTGGGCTATCAGCGCGCGGCGGTGGTACATAGCGGCGGCATGGATGAGGTTTCGCTCCATGCGCCGACGATTGTCGCGGAGCTGCATGACGGCGAAATTAAAAGCTATCAACTGACGGCGGAGGATTTTGGCCTGACGCCTTACCATCAGGATCAGTTGGCTGGCGGCACGCCGGAAGAAAACCGTGACATTCTGACGCGGTTATTACAAGGTAAAGGCGATGCCGCGCATGAGGCCGCCGTCGCCGCCAACGTGGCGATGCTGATGCGTCTGCATGGTCAGGAAGATCTCAAGGCCAACGCGCAAACCGTGCTTGATGTTCTGCGCAACGGCACCGCATATGACAGAGTCACCGCACTGGCGGCAAGAGGGTAAATAATGCAAACCGTTTTAGCGAAAATCGTCGCAGACAAGGCGATTTGGGTAGAAGCCCGCAAACAGCAACAGCCGCTGGCCAGCTTTCAAAATGAGATCCAGCCAAGTACACGCCATTTTTATGATGCGCTCCAGGGCGCGCGTACCGCCTTTATTCTGGAGTGTAAGAAAGCATCGCCATCAAAAGGCGTGATTCGCGATGATTTCGATCCGGCGCGTATTGCCAGTATTTATCAACATTACGCCTCGGCGATCTCGGTGCTCACCGACGAAAAATATTTTCAGGGGAGCTTCGATTTTCTGCCGGTCGTTAGCCAAAGCGCGCCGCAGCCGATTCTGTGTAAGGATTTTATTATCGATCCCTATCAGATCTACCTTGCCCGTTACTATCAGGCCGATGCCTGTTTACTGATGCTCTCGGTTCTGGATGACGAACAGTATCGCCAACTCTCCGCCGTCGCGCACAGTCTGAAAATGGGCGTGCTCACGGAGGTCAGTAATGACGAAGAACGGGAGCGCGCGATAGCGTTAGGCGCAAAAGTGGTAGGTATCAACAATCGCGATCTGCGCGATCTGTCGATTGATTTGAATCGCACCCGCCAGCTGGCGCCAAAACTGGGCCACGGCGTGACTGTCATCAGCGAGTCCGGGATTAACACCTATGGTCAGGTACGCGAACTGAGCCACTTCGCCAACGGTTTTTTAATTGGCTCCGCGTTAATGGCGCATGACGATCTTAACGCCGCCGTCCGTCGCGTGCTGCTTGGCGAAAATAAAGTCTGCGGCCTGACCCGCGCCCAGGACGCTAAAGCGGCCTGTGACGCTGGCGCAATATATGGCGGGTTGATTTTTGTGCCCTCATCTCCGCGCGCGGTTAGCGTTGAGCAGGCGCGAGAAGTGATAAGCGGCGCGCCATTACAGTACGTCGGCGTTTTCCAGAACGCTGATATCGCCGATGTTTGCCAGAAAGCCGCCGTCCTGTCGCTTTCTGCCGTACAGCTACATGGCAGCGAAGACCAGGCGTATGTCAACGCGCTGCGCGAGGCGTTGCCGCGCAATGTGCAAATCTGGAAGGCGCTGAGCGTTAGCAATGCCCTTCCCGCACGCGATTATCACCATGTCGATAAATACATTTTCGACAATGGGCAAGGCGGCAGCGGGCAGCGCTTCGACTGGTCACTGCTACAGGGGCAACCGCTGGATGATGTGTTACTGGCGGGCGGGCTGGCGGCCGATAACTGCGTCCAGGCGGCGCAAGTCGGCTGTGCCGGTCTCGATTTTAATTCAGGTGTGGAGTCACAGCCGGGCATCAAAGATGCTCGTCTTCTGGCCTCGGTTTTTCAGACACTGCGCGCATATTAAGGAAAAAACATGACAACACTTCTCAATCCCTACTTTGGTGAATTCGGCGGCATGTATGTGCCGCAGATCCTGATGCCTGCGCTGAACCAGCTTGAAGAGGCCTTCGTCAGCGCGCAAAAAGATCCTGAATTTCAGGCGCAATTCGCCGATCTGCTAAAAAACTACGCGGGACGCCCCACCGCACTGACGAAATGCCAGAACATTACCGCCGGTACGCGTACCACGTTGTATTTAAAGCGCGAAGATTTACTGCACGGCGGCGCGCACAAAACCAATCAGGTACTGGGTCAGGCGCTGCTGGCCAAACGGATGGGGAAAAGCGAGATTATCGCTGAAACCGGCGCCGGCCAGCACGGCGTCGCCTCTGCGCTCGCCAGCGCCCTGCTGGGTCTGAAATGCCGTATCTATATGGGCGCCAAAGACGTTGAGCGCCAGTCGCCGAACGTCTTCCGTATGCGTCTGATGGGCGCTGAGGTTATCCCGGTTCATAGCGGCTCCGCTACGCTAAAAGATGCCTGTAACGAGGCGCTGCGCGACTGGTCCGGTAGTTACGAAACCGCGCACTATATGCTCGGCACGGCGGCAGGACCGCATCCCTATCCCACCATCGTTCGCGAGTTCCAGCGCATGATTGGCGAAGAGACGAAAGCGCAAATCCTCGACAAAGAGGGCCGTCTGCCAGATGCCGTTATCGCTTGCGTCGGTGGCGGCTCAAACGCTATCGGGATGTTTGCCGATTTTATTAATGATACCAGCGTCGGGCTAATAGGCGTTGAACCTGGTGGTCATGGTATTGAAACCGGCGAGCATGGCGCGCCGCTTAAACATGGTCGCGTTGGCATCTATTTCGGGATGAAAGCGCCGATGATGCAAACAGCAGACGGGCAAATTGAAGAGTCCTATTCCATTTCCGCCGGGCTCGATTTCCCATCCGTTGGGCCGCAACATGCGTACCTGAACAGCATCGGACGCGCGGATTATGTCTCCATTACCGATGATGAGGCGCTGGAAGCCTTCAAAACGTTGTGCCTCCATGAGGGAATTATCCCGGCGCTGGAATCCTCCCACGCGTTGGCGCACGCTCTGAAAATGATGCGCGAGCAGCCGGAAAAAGAGCAACTGCTGGTGGTCAATCTCTCTGGCCGCGGAGATAAAGACATCTTTACCGTACACGATATCCTGAAAGCGCGAGGGGAAATCTGATGGAACGCTACGAAAATTTATTTGCACAGCTCAACGATCGCCGGGAAGGCGCTTTTGTCCCCTTCGTAACTCTGGGCGACCCTGGCATTGAACAGTCACTGAAAATTATCGACACACTGATTGACGCTGGCGCCGACGCTCTGGAACTGGGGGTTCCCTTCTCCGATCCGCTGGCCGATGGCCCTACCATCCAGAATGCGAACTTACGCGCCTTCGCCGCTGGCGTCACGCCGGCTCAGTGTTTTGAAATGCTGGCGCTGATTCGTGAAAAACACCCGACCATTCCGATTGGCCTGCTAATGTACGCGAATCTGGTGTTCAATAACGGCATAGATGCGTTCTATGCCCGTTGTGAACAGGTTGGCGTAGATTCCGTACTGGTCGCAGATGTCCCGGTTGAAGAATCGGCCCCCTTCCGCCAGGCGGCGTTACGGCATAATATCGCGCCGATCTTCATCTGCCCGCCAAATGCGGATGACGATCTTCTGCGCCAGGTCGCATCTTACGGCCGCGGTTATACCTACCTGCTTTCGCGTTCGGGCGTCACCGGCGCGGAAAACCGTGGCGCATTGCCGTTGCATCATCTCATTGAGAAGCTTAAAGAGTACCATGCCGCGCCTGCGTTACAGGGCTTCGGTATCTCCTCTCCGGAACAGGTGTCTGCGGCCGTGCGTGCCGGGGCGGCTGGCGCTATCTCCGGCTCAGCCATTGTCAAGATTATCGAGAAAAACCACGCGTCTCCCGAACAGATGTTGGCGGAGCTCAGGTCCTTTGTCTCAGCGATGAAAGCCGCCAGCCGCGCATAACGGGTTAAGCCGTCAGCATAACGCTGGCGGCTTAATGAGAGGTTGGCGCCAAACCAGAATCACGATTCAGGCGTACATCATCAATCTTTTTGGTGTTATTCCCCGTCCAGCTTTCAAAAAGTCTGAAGTCAATTTTTGCTAAGAAAACTCCTAATCACGCCGAAAAATTTAGCGTTTTCACGTCAATTTCCCCCGCCTTTATGTAAAGAAATGTCAATAAACAATGCATTAACGTTTCTATGGCCGCAGATAGTGACGCTTGTTATTAATAGCAATGCAAAGCATTTTCTGTTAAATCGCTTATTCTAAAAGAAAATATAGAATATATTATCTCTAAACCATTTTTTGTGCGTTATTTACGCGGTAAATCACAACTATTTCCGTCAATTTGACTAATCGGTTTAACCAACTAATTTTAATAGGGTGTCGACACGGTTAAAACCGATTTTTTCAGCAAGCAACGAGACAGGAGAAATAATATGGCCGAACATCGTGGTGGTTCAGGAAATTTCGCCGAGAATCGTGAAAAAGCATCTGAAGCGGGCCGCAAAGGCGGTCAGCATAGCGGCGGGAATTTCAAAAACGATCCGCAACGAGCTTCTGAAGCCGGTAAAAAAGGTGGTCAGAATAGTCACGGCGGACGTAAATCCGATAATTCCTGATTTACTGTAATGTAAATATAACACATGCTTTTATCAAGCAATCTGCGAGTCTTCTGGCTCGCAGTATTTTGCCCAGGAGAATTAGATTTATGAATATCAAAACCGTTGAAGACCTTTTTATCCATCTACTTTCAGATACCTATAGTGCAGAAAAACAATTAACCAAGGCTCTTCCTAAACTTGCCAGAGCCACGTCCAATGAAAAATTAAGCCAGGCCTTTCAATCTCATCTTGAAGAAACCCAGGGTCAGATTGAACGTATTGATCAGATCGTCGAATCTGAATCTGGCATTAAACTGAAAAGAATGAAATGCGTCGCTATGGAAGGGCTGATTGAAGAAGCCAATGAAGTCATCGAAAGTACGGAGAAAAACGAAGTACGCGATGCAGCGCTTATCGCCGCGGCGCAAAAAGTCGAGCATTACGAAATCGCCAGCTACGGCACGCTAGCCACCCTGGCCGAGCAGCTCAGCTATAGCAAGGCATTAAAACTGCTCAAAGAAACCCTCGACGAGGAAAAACAAACTGATTTAAAACTTACCGATTTAGCAGTCAGCAATGTTAATAAAAGTGCTGAACGCAAATCGAAATAATATTTTTAATTATCAGCTTGCATGATTCCGATTTTATTATCGGAGCAGATTATCACGCATTGAGGAATGTAAAATGAATTATACTGAACATTATCATGACTGGCTTCGTGACGCCCATGCCATGGAAAAACAGGCAGAATCGATGCTTGAATCTATGGCCAGCCGTATTGAAAATTATCCTGATATAAAAGCCAGAATTGAACAACATATTAGTGAAACCAAACATCAAATTACCATGCTCGAAGAAGTGTTGGACCGTAATGGCATTTCCCGTTCGGTGTTGAAAGACTCCATGAGTAAAATGGCAGCAATGGGGCAATCTATCGGTGGCATGTTCCCTTCCGATGAAATTGTCAAAGGCTCAATTAGCGGTTATGTTTTCGAGCAGTTCGAAATTGCTTGTTATACCTCCCTGCTGGCGGCGGCAAAAAAAGCTGGTGACACTGCCTCAATTCCAACGATTGAAGCCATTCTGAAAGAAGAAATGCAAATGGCTGACTGGCTTATCAAACATATTCCGCAGACAACGGAACAATTTTTACTGCGATCTGAAGCAGATGGCGTTGAAGCCAAAAAATAAATAATAAGCAGGAGGCAATATGTTTCGACACGTAAAACAACTTCAATATACTGTGCGAGTGAGCGAACCTAATCCTGGATTAGCGAACCTGCTGCTGGAACAGTTTGGCGGCCCGCAGGGCGAACTGGCGGCCGCCTGCCGCTACTTCACGCAAGGTTTAAGCGATGATGATGCCGGTCGTAGAGAGATGTTAATGGACATCGCCACCGAGGAGCTGAGTCATCTGGAAATTATCGGCTCACTGGTAGGAATGCTTAATAAAGGCGCTAAAGGCGAGCTGGCGGAAGGTACCGAAAGCGAAGCGGAACTTTATCGCTCGCTGACGCAGAATGGTAATGACAGCCATATCACCTCTCTGCTGTATGGCGGCGGCCCGGCGTTGACGAACTCCGGCGGCGTACCGTGGACCGCGGCTTATATTGATACTATCGGCGAAGTCACAGCCGATCTACGCTCAAACATCGCGGCAGAGGCGCGAGCGAAGATCATTTATGAACGCCTGATTAATCTGACCGACGATCCTGGCGTAAAAGACACGCTCAGTTTCTTAATGACCCGTGAAGTCGCGCACCAGCTCTCTTTTGAAAAGGCGCTGTATTCGATTCGTAACAACTTCCCGCCGGGTAAATTACCGCCGGTAGAACAGTATACCGACGTGTACTACAACATGTCGCAAGGCGACGATCCGCGAGGTAGCTGGAATAGCGATGAGAACTTCAACTATGTCGCAGAACCGATGCCTGCTGTTGATGGCGGCGATGGCCTGGCGACAGTGAAATTGCCGCGCGAGCAGTTGGCGCTGCTCAAAGCGATGGCAGAAAGAACGAAATCGGACCCCACCGTTGATCCTCTCACTGGCGCAGAACTAGGCTGCGGCGAACCGAAAGAAGACAAGTGAGTTCCGACAAGTAAAATCCGTGTGTCATGTCCTTTTTTGACCCCGCCTGGCGGGGTCTTTTTTCGTCACAACATCACGCGATTAGAAACGATAGCCTGCCGAGAACATAAATACCCATGGGTCCAGACGCACGCTGTCATGCTGCTGCACGCCGCCCATTTTATAATTGGCGGTAGTATCAATATCCATGTACCAGACAGAGGCGCCAATTAACCAGTCGCGGTTAATCAGGTAATCTACCCCAACTTGCCCTGCCGCGCCCCAGGAATCCTTAAAGCTCAGATCGGACAGCCCGGTCTTTTTACCATTATCGTTAAAGTCGTTATCGAAGAAGGTGGTGTAGTTCACCCCCACGCCGACATAAGGACGCACTTTGCTGCTGGAATCGCCGAAGTACCACTGCGCCATTAACGTTGGAGGTAACAGGTGGACCGTGGCGATATCGCCCGTCGCGCCCGTACCCACCTTATGGCGGAACGGCGTAGCCGCCAGCAATTCAACCCCGATATTGTCCGTCGCCATGTAAGTGAATGTCAGGCCGAGTTGCGTGTTATTACTCACATCAAACCCGTTTAAATGCCCCAGCGTACCACCCGCCCCTTCTGTAGGTCTGACGGTTGCCGGACCTGCACGCATAAAGAATTCTCCGGCTTCGTGCGCGAACGCGCTGCCTGAGAGAAGAGTTGTTAACGCCAGTGCCGCCACTGTAAATTTTTTCATACCCGCTCCATCGTTATGGTTATAAAAGCGTGATGAATATACCCACAATGAAGTAATAAGTGATCTAACACAGATCACATTTGTTCTTATAATTTAACATTTATTGATCCAGATTAATTTAGAACTTGTATTGAAAATCCTGGTTATAGGAATTCAGATCAATTTTGACATATTCACGCTATGCAAATATTTGTCTGCTCCTGTTGCCCTGGCGATAAAGGCTGGCTAAGGTAATCAATGTCCCGCAATGGCGCGTGGCGGTAAGATTCGCGAACACTGCGGGACAGATTAATTTCCGTTGTAATCTATTGATACGTGAGTTTTTTGCAGGTGAATCATGAGCGTTCTTAACCCATGCATGACATGCGGTGCCTGTTGTGCCTATTTTCGTGTCTCCTTTTATTGGGCTGAAGGCGACGATGCCAGCGGACGCGTTCCGGCGTCATTAACCGAGCCTGTTACCCCTTTTTTACGTTGTATGGCCGGTACCAACCAAAAACAGCCGCACTGTAAAGCGCTAATTGGCACGCCGGGTGAAAACGTCAGTTGCGCTATTTATGAAAACCGCCCTTCAACCTGTCGCGAATTTTCGATATCGGGCGAAGGAGGCGAAGTGAATGAGGCGTGTAATCGCGCCCGCGCGCGATACGGATTACCGCCGCTTTACAAAGATATGCTTTTCCATACAACTGCTGATGCTGCCACTGTAGAGTTATCCAGGGTACAATTGCCCGCAAATTAACACCTGCAAAACTCAAGGAGAGTGCATGTCTATCACGGCGAAGTCCGTTTACCGTGACGCCGGAAATTTTTTCCGAAATCAATTTATTACTATCTTGCTGGTTTCGTTGCTGTGCGCATTTATCACGGTGGTCTTAGGTCATGCCTTTTCACCCAGCGATGCGCAAATCGCGCAACTCAGTGAAGGAGAACATCTGGCAGGCAGCGCTGGCCTGTTTGAGCTGGTACAAAATATGACGCCGGAGCAGCAACAGATCCTGTTGCGCGCCTCTGCCGCCTCGACGTTTTCCGGGCTTATCGGCAACGCTATTCTGGCCGGCGGTATCATCCTGATGATTCAGTTAGTTTCAGCGGGACATCGGGTTAGCGCGCTGCGCGCTATCGGCGCCAGCGCCCCTGCATTGCCTAAACTGTTTATTCTTATTTTTCTGACTACCCTGTTAGTGCAAATCGGTATAATGCTGATTGTCGTTCCGGGGATTATTATGGCCATTGTGCTGGCGCTTGCGCCAGTGATGTTGGTTGAAGAGAAAATGGGCGTGTTTGCCGCAATGCGCAGCAGTATGCGTTTAGCCTGGGCTAACATGAGACTGGTCGCGCCTGCGGTGATAGGCTGGTTACTGGCTAAAACATTGCTATTGCTGTTCGCGCCCAGCTTCGCTGTACTGACCCCAAATGTAGGCGCTGTACTGGCGAATACGTTGAGCAATCTGATTTCCGCAGTATTGCTTATCTACTTATTCCGCCTGTATATGTTGATTCGCCAATAATCCGCAATGCGCCGTTACGCGGCGCATTCGACGCTCGTTGATGATGGAATCGAAGAATGAAGCAGTTTCTGGATTTTTTACCGCTGGTTGTCTTTTTTGCGTTTTATAAACTTTATGACATCTATGCGGCGACCTCCGCACTGATTGTCGCGACGGCAATCGTGCTGATTTATAGCTGGGTGCGCTATCGGAAAATAGAGAAGATGGCGCTGATTACCTTTGTTCTGGTTGCCGTCTTCGGCGGTCTGACGCTCTTCTTCCATAACGATGAATTTATTAAATGGAAGGTGACGGTTATTTATGCGCTGTTCGCCGGCGCGCTGTTAATAAGCCAGTGGGTGATGAAAAAACCGTTAATCCAACGTATGTTAGGTAAAGAACTGGCGTTGCCGCAGCAGGTCTGGTCAAAGCTGAACCTGGCGTGGGCGCTGTTTTTTATTGCGTGCGGTCTGGCTAACATTTATATCGCCTTCTGGTTGCCGCAAAATATCTGGGTCAACTTTAAGGTCTTTGGACTCACGGCGCTGACGCTCATTTTTACCCTGCTGAGCGGCGTCTATATCTACCGGCATCTGCCACAGGAAGATAAATCATAACCCTCCCGTGACTTATCATCGCCAGACTGCGAACGCCTGGCGATATTTTCTTCGCCTTTACGCCCTGCGCTTTCCCGTCAGTACCTTTATTCCCACTATTCTCCACACAAAATTCATAGTAGCATCGCGGCTGTAATTTTTTCTGATAGTCGGTTTTACAATGACAACAATGGATAATACTCCTCAGGGCGAGCTGGTTTTACGTACATTGGCCATGCCTGCCGATACCAATGCGAACGGCGATATTTTTGGCGGCTGGCTGATGTCACAAATGGATATTGGCGGCGCGATACTGGCCAAAGAGATCGCGCACGGTCGGGTTGTAACCGTACGCGTGGAAGGAATGACATTTCTGCGCCCCGTCGCGGTTGGCGATGTCGTATGCTGCTACGCGCGCTGCGTTAAACGCGGTACGACGTCTATTAGCATCAATATTGAAGTCTGGGTGAAAAAAGTCGCGTCAGAACCGATTGGACAGCGCTACAAGGCCACCGAGGCGCTGTTTATTTATGTTGCCGTCGATCCGGACGGTAAACCTCGCCCGCTCCCGGTTCAGGGTTAAGTATACCCGCTTACGCCGCCAGCAGGTGATGGTATATTCCTGGCTGGCGGCGCCAGAGATTACTCAATCTGCGCCGTACCGTTCAGACGGAAGATAATATTGACCACCAGCCCGGAACCCGGCTTGCCTGCTTCATAGCGCCATTTTCGCATCGCATTCTTAACTTCACGCTCAAACATATTGGCTGGCTGCGCGGATAGAATCTGTACATTTTCCACTCGCCCAGCAGAGGTCACGTCAAACTTCACCTTTACGCGGCCTTCAATACGTAACGCCTGTGCTCGCGCCGGATACTGCGGCTGGTTACGGCTCAGAGCGCGAGGTCCAGTGGGCACGCTCACCGCCAGCTTGCTGGTCGCTGACGCGGTGCTGCTTGTTGGCCGCGCCGGGGCGCTATTTTCAAACGGTGAGGCAGGACGCGGCGCGGCCGGTTTGACTTCGCGCTTCGGCTGCTCTTCAACCTTTTTCACCGGTTCCGGTTTCGGTTTTGGCTTGGGTTTTGGCTTAGGTTTGGGTTTTTCAATCACCACGGGCGCTTCTTTAGGCGGTTCAGGGATCGGCTCTGGCTCCGGTTCGGGTTCAACCACCGGCTCCGGCGGCGGCTGAACCGCCTGGGGCGGCTCCAGGTCGGCGGGTGAAACCATTGTCACCGTGATAGGCTGCGCTGGCGCAGGCAATTCAATAACCTGATGTACCGAGGTATAGAGCAAACCTGCCACTACAGCACCATGAATGCCTACGGAAAGGAGTGTCGGCCAGGGAAAGCGACGAGGTAAATCAAGGGTCATTGAAGTCATAATCGTTTCAGTTGAAAAACCAGAGCTGAATTTTAAATGCAAATAGCAATCATATTCAATAAGGCATTGCCGATAGCGGCATTTAAAAGATGATATCGCACAAAAACACCACACAAAATGTGCATGTTTAACAAAGTCGGTATCTTTACATTGCAGTTAAATGCCCTTTCCAATAACGTAATCAGCAACTTTTACCGATTAAGGAGCTCTACCCGTGCTGTATGTTATTTACGCTCAGGATAATGCCAACTCGCTTGAAAAACGCCTCTCGGTACGGCCCGCGCATCTGGCGCGCCTGCAACTTCTGCATGATGAAGGGCGATTATTAACTGCCGGGCCGATGCCCGCAGTGGACAGTAACGATCCTGGGGTAGCCGGATTTACCGGGTCAACGGTGATTGCTGAATTTGAATCTTTAGAAGCAGCGCAATCCTGGGCTGATGCGGATCCCTACGTCGCAGCGGGCGTCTATGCGCAGGTTTCGGTCAAACCGTATAAGAAGATCTTTTGAAAAGTATAGCCTGTTGGGCACCGCATACGGTGCCCTTTCTGGCTCACACACCGTGAATCGCAAAGAGTAATGAATTACGCTGACGATTAAAGATGCATTTCCTGATGGTATGGATACGCATATTACGGCGTGATTGCCCTTCAAGCCAACGCGCTTTACGGCGGCTCGCCTGACGTAGCATTCGCCAGCGCCCCACTTCCGTTCTACTACGCTTCATGTTTACGACTCTCACTGTAACAGAAGCGCCATTATACCCCCTCGCCGGATGCAGACCAGCGCTTTTCCCGTGTTTTTATTTGCCATGTGAATCCTGACGCGTAAACTCTTAACAACACGCTTTCTAAAGGATTTTTAAAGTTATGACAACCTTCTACACCGTGGTGAGTTGGCTGGTCATTTTGGGATACTGGGTTCTCATTGCCGGCGTCACATTACGTATTCTAATGAAACGGCGCGCAGTTCCCTCCGCAATGGCCTGGTTGTTAATCATCTATATCCTTCCGCTGGTCGGGATCATCGCCTATTTGTCCGTGGGCGAATTGCATTTAGGCAAACGTCGCGCCGAGCGTGCCCGCGCCATGTGGCCGTCTACCGCCAAATGGTTGAATGACCTCAAAGCCTGCAAACACATTTTCGCGCAAGAAAACAGTAGCGTCGCATCGTCCTTGTTTAAGCTGTGCGAACGACGTCAGGGGATTGCGGGCGTCAAAGGCAACCAGTTGCAATTGCTTACCGACTCCGATGATGTCATGCAGGCGCTTATTCGCGATATCCAACTGGCGCGGCATAATATCGAAATGGTGTTTTACATCTGGCAGCCAGGCGGCATGGCGGATCAGGTCGCTGAATCGCTAATGGCCGCCGCCCGCCGC
This sequence comes from Salmonella sp. SJTUF15570, assembly GCF_043357055.1. Taxonomy (NCBI): domain Bacteria; kingdom Pseudomonadati; phylum Pseudomonadota; class Gammaproteobacteria; order Enterobacterales; family Enterobacteriaceae; genus Salmonella; species Salmonella sp. SJTUF15570. Next base: position 445,024 of record NZ_JBEUKJ010000005.1, read on the forward strand.
GGCATCCATTGCCGGCTTATGCTGGACTCCGCGGGTAGCGTCGCTTTCTTCCGCAGCCCCTGGGCGGCCATGATGCGTAACGCTGGCATTGAAGTCGTAGAGGCGCTGAAGGTGAATCTGATGCGCGTCTTTTTACGCCGTATGGATCTTCGCCAGCACCGTAAAATGGTGATGATTGACAATTACATTGCCTATACCGGCAGTATGAATATGGTGGACCCGCGTTTTTTCAAACAGGATGCCGGCGTTGGGCAATGGGTCGATTTGATGGCGCGGATGGAGGGCCCCGTGGCGACAGCAATGGGGATTGTTTACTCCTGCGATTGGGAAATCGAGACGGGTAAACGCATTCTGCCTCCCCCGCCGGACGTGAATATTATGCCGTTTGAGCAGGCCAGCGGGCATACCATTCATACCATTGCTTCCGGTCCTGGTTTTCCGGAAGATCTCATTCACCAGGCACTATTAACCGCCACCTATGCTGCGCGCGAATATTTAATTATGACCACGCCATATTTCGTCCCCAGCGACGATCTGCTGCACGCCATTTGTACCGCTGCGCAGCGCGGCGTGGATGTCAGTATTATCCTGCCCCGTAAAAATGATTCACTGCTCGTCGGCTGGGCCAGTCGCGCCTTTTTCAGCGAGTTACTGGCGGCGGGCGTGAAAATCTATCAGTTCGAAGGCGGGCTGTTACATACCAAAAGCGTGCTGGTCGATGGCGAACTGAGCCTGGTCGGTACCGTGAATCTCGACATGCGTAGCCTGTGGCTTAATTTCGAGATTACGCTGGTCATTGATGATACGGGTTTCGGCGCCGATCTGGCTGCGGTACAGGACGATTATATTTCGCGCTCCCGCCTGTTAGATGCGCGTTTGTGGGTAAAACGTCCGTTATGGCAGCGTATTACCGAGCGATTGTTTTACTTCTTTAGTCCATTGCTGTAAAACGTGACCAACATGAGTAAACAGGTAGTCACTATGGAAATGGATCTGAACAATCGCCTGACTGAAGACGAAACGCTTGAGCAGGCTTACGATATTTTTCTTGAGCTGGCGGCGGATAATCTTGATCCGGCTGATATCATTCTGTTCAATTTGCAATTCGAGGAGCGCGGCGGCGCGGAGTTGTTTGATCCCGCTGAAGACTGGCAAGAGCACGTCGATTTTGACCTGAATCCAGACTTTTTTGCCGAGGTGGTAATTGGCCTGGCGGATACCGAAGACGGCGAAATTAACGACATTTTCGCCCGCGTTCTGCTGTGCCGGGAAAAGGACCACAAGCTGTGCCATATTCTCTGGCGCGAATAAGCGGTTCAGGCCGGATGGCGTCTGATTGCGCCCTCCGGCAAGCCTGTTTAATCCGGTAGCTTACTGCCGCATCGGTTACAATATTGCGCGCTATGTTCATGCTGGCTTTGCTGGCACTGCGGACATTTTCGCTGCCAGTGACGTTTTTGAAACGCGCTGCTCATGTGCGTGGTAATCAGTCCTGTAGGAATCGCAATCACCGAATAGCCAATCAAAATAAGCACCGACGCGACAATACGTCCCAGCGGCGTATGCGGCGTAATATCACCGTACCCCACGGTTGTGACTGTCACTATCGCCCAATACACCGAGGCATTAAGCGTCGTGAAGCCATATTTCGGTCCTTCAATAAGATACATCAGGGCACCGAAAATAATCATCACGATCGCAATAAATGAATAGAACAGAATAAGCTGATGACGCGCGCTAATAATGGCGCTCCAGAATACGCGCAGGGATGGCATAAAGCGTAGCAGTTTAAGAATACGCAGCACGCGAATCGCTCGCATAGCACGCCAGGCAAACATATAGTTCAGGCTAATTTCCGGCCACAGCCACATGACGTACAGCGGCAAAATCGTCACCAGATCAATAAATCCCCAGAAACTAAAAACGTATTTTGCCGGTTCGGGCCAGCTAAACAGTCTGAGCAAGTATTCACCGGTAAATATCAGGGTAACGCAGAGCTCCAGCCAGACAAAAATATGCCATTCATCAAATGTCAGGTGATATTCCGTTCCTACGCCTGATTCAACAAAAATGACCAGTACGCTAAGCAGCGCAAACAGCGCGCATAACCCTTCAAAACGGCGACCTGAGCGCGTAGTCAAATCGAACAGATTATGATAAAGACGACGGCGAACCGACGACAAAGAAAGTGACACGGTAACCTCACCTAAAAGAAGGGCTGACGAATTGTCAGCCCTTGCGATTATAACGGGTCTACTTTAAGGCAGGAAACGGCATGGCGAAAACTTCCTTCCAGCACCGGTCGCGTTTGCGCGCATTCTGGCCCGGCTAGCGGACAGCGTGTACGGAACACGCAGCCGGAAGGCGGGTTAATGGGCGAAGGTAATTCGCCCTCCAGCAATTGTATCTTCTTATTTCGCTCCAGATCGGGATCGGGAATCGGTACCGCCGACATCAGCGCTTTGGTATAAGGATGCAGTGGATTATGGTACACCTCATCATAGGTGCCCAATTCTACTGCATGACCGAGATACATCACCAGGACACGATCGGATATGTGCTTTACGACCGCCAGGTCGTGCGCAATAAAAATCAACGACAGCCCCATCTCTCGCTGTAACTGCTGGAGCAAATTCACCACCTGCGCCTGAATAGAAACGTCCAGCGCCGACACCGGCTCATCGCAAATAATGAGCTTAGGTTCCAGGATCAATGCCCGGGCGATACCGATGCGCTGGCACTGCCCCCCGGAAAATTCATGGGGATAACGGTTGATGAGATTCGGCAGCAGCCCCACTTTCAGCATCATGGCTTTCACGCGGTCACGCACGTCCTGGCGCGAAAGTTTAGGATGATAAGTGCGCAGCGGTTCCGCGATAATTTCGCCAATCGTCATTCGCGGGTTGAGTGACGCCAGCGGGTCCTGGAAAATCATCTGGATATCGCTGCGCACCTCGCGCCACTCATCCGCTTTCATGCCCAACAGATCTTTTCCCAGCCAGGCGACTTTACCGTCTGTCGCCTTCACCAGACCAATAATGGCGCGCGCAAACGTCGACTTGCCGCAGCCGGATTCGCCCACCACGCCCAGCGTTTCGCCTTCATACAGGCGTAGCGTAACGCCGTCCACCGCTTTCAGAGTTTTCGGCGGTTGCCAGAACCACTGCTTCCCTTCTTTGATATCAAAATGTACTTTCAGATCGGCGATTTCGAGGAGAACTTTACGTTGTTCAATCACAGCATTCATAGCAGTTCCTCCACCGGTTTAAAACAGGCGCGCAAGCGACCAGGACTGAACGCTTCAAGTGGCGGCGCATTATTGCAGATCTCCATCGCATGAGGACAACGCGGCTGGAACGGACACCCTTTAGGCAAACGCAATAAATTGGGAGGATTGCCCGGAATCGTCAGCATTTCCGCCCCCTCGCTATCCAGACGCGGCACCGCATTAAGCAGGCCTATCGAATACGGATGGACGGGCTGATAAAAAACATCGCGCGCCTTACCGTATTCCATGGTACGCCCGGCATACATTACCAGGACCTTATCGCAAATACCCGCGACCACGCCCAGATCGTGGGTAATCATGATAATGGCGGTATTAAATTCGCGCTTTAGCTCATTAAGCAAGGTCATAATCTGCGCCTGCACGGTAACATCAAGCGCGGTGGTAGGCTCATCGGCAATAAGCAGTTTCGGCCTGCACAACAGCGCCATCGCAATCATCACACGTTGACGCATTCCGCCGGAAAATTCGTGCGGGTACATTTTCATCCGTTTGCGCGCTTCCGGCATTTTTACGGCATCCAGCATTCTGACGGACTCTTCAAAAGCTTCCGCTTTGCTCATCCCTTTATGCAGCATCAGGACTTCCATTAACTGCTCCCCAACGCGCATATAAGGATTTAGCGAGGTCATCGGGTCCTGAAAAATCATCGAAATCTGTTCTGCGCGCAGCGTATTCAGTTCGCGCTCAGGTAGATTAAGAATTTCACGTCCGTTGAAGGTCGCAGAACCGCCGATTCGACCATTCGTCGCCAGCAGTCCCATTAATGCGAACGCCGTTTGCGATTTCCCCGATCCAGACTCACCAACAATACCTAACGTTTCTCCAGCGCGAAGCGTAAAGTTCAGATCGTTGACCGCCGTCACATCGCCATCAGGCGTAGCGAACGTAACACGAAGATCGTTTACCTCCAGCAGTACATTCGCCGGTTGCGGCGCCTGAGTTGCGGTTTCTGATAAGCTCATGGCTGTACTCCTTAACGATCTTTCGGGTCGAGGGCATCACGCAGGCCATCGCCAATAAAGTTAAAACAGAATAACGTCACCACGAGAAAGCCAGCCGGAAACAGCAGCAGCCACGGTGAGACTTCCATTGAATTTGCGCCATCGCTCAACAACGCTCCCCAACTGCTTAACGGTTCCTGCGTCCCAAGCCCCAGGAAACTGAGGAAAGACTCAAACAGAATCATGCTGGGCACCAGCAACGATGCATACACTACCACTACGCCCAGGACGTTAGGCACAATATGGCGGATCACAATGCTGGCGGTCGACACACCTCCCACCTGCGCGGCTTCGATGAACTCTTTACGTTTAAGACTTAGGGTTTGGCCACGCACGATACGCGCCATATCAAGCCAGGAGACCATGCCGATGGCGACGAAAATCAACAGAATGTTCTGCCCAAAAAACGTCACCAGCAAAATCACAAAGAACATAAACGGGAATGAGTTGAGGATCTCCAACAACCGCATCATCACAGAATCAATTTTGCCGCCCAGATAGCCGGACAGCGAGCCATACAGCGTTCCGACAATGACCGCCACCAGCGCGGCGGCAATCCCGACCATTAATGAGATACGCCCGCCGATGGCAACGCGCACCAACAGATCGCGCCCGGAAGAGTCAGTGCCGAAATAGTGGCCGGACGCCATATCCGGCGCGCTGGACATCATGCCCCAGTCGGTATCGAAATAGGTAAATTGCGACAGCATAGGCGCTACTGTCACGAATAGGGCTATCAGAAACAGGACAATAAGACTGGCCACCGCCGCACGGTTATGCATAAAGCGCCGACGGGCATCTTGCCAAAGGCTGCGACCTTCCACCTCCAGCTTTTCACTGAAATTTTCCAGCGTCTCGCTGTTTTTCTTACTTAACATCATCGCGAGCTCCAGTATCAATAGCGAATTTTCGGGTCGATAACGGCATAGAGCACATCGACAATGGCGTTAAACAATATGGTCAGCGCCCCGACTAAAATGGTCAAACTTAACACCAGCGAGTAATCGCGGTTGAGCGCGCCATTAACGAAAAGCTGCCCAATGCCCGGTAAGCCATAAATAGTTTCAATCACCATTGAGCCGGTAATAATGCCGACAAAGGCTGGCCCCATATAGGATAAAACCGGCAGCAGCGCAGGTTTTAACGCATGGCGGAAGATGATTCTGCGCATCGGTAATCCTTTTGCCCGCGCGGTACGAATAAAGTTCGAATGCAGAACTTCAATCATTGAGCCGCGCGTAATACGAGCGATGCTGGCAATATAGGCCAGTGAAAGCGCGACCATCGGCAGGATCATAAATTTTAACGCCCCGCCGTTCCAGCCGCCGCCAGGCAACCATTGCAAGGTTATCGCAAAGACCATCACCAGTAGCGGCGCTACCACAAAACTGGGGATAACGACGCCGGTCATGGCAAATCCCATCACCGTATAATCCCATCGCGTATTTTGCTTTAGCGCGGCAATCACGCCAGCGCTGACACCAATAATGACCGCCAGCAAAAAAGCGGCGGCGCCAAGTTTCGCCGAAACGGGGAAGCTGGCGGCAACCAGATCGTTGACCGTGTAATCTTTGTATTTAAACGATGGTCCAAAATCGCCATGCGCCAGCTGCTTCAGGTAGCTGAAGTATTGCGTCATGATGGGATCGTTCAGATGATATTTTGCTTCAATATTGGCCAGCACTTCCGGCGGCAATGCGCGCTCGCCGGTAAAAGGGCTACCCGGCGCGAGGCGCATCATAAAGAAAGAGATGGTAATAAGAATAAACAGCGTCGGAATCGCTTCCAGACAGCGGCGTAAAATAAATTTCAACATTGCCCGTACCTTCTGGCCTGTGCCTTTACTTCCCGGACATGACAAACAGATCCGCCAGGGAAAGTTATAGTGCGATGAAAAAAGACACCATGGGACAACCGCAGTTGTCCCATGTCTTGCCATTAATGTTTGATAATATATAAGTTTTTCACATAAATATTATCCAGCGGGTCTTTACCGGTATACCCGCCCACCCAGGGTTTCACCAGGCGCGCGTTAACGTAGTAATACACCGGCACAATAGCCGAGTCTTTATCTAACTGCTGCTCCGCTTTAGCATAGAGTTCGCTGCGCTGCGTATCGTCCGCCACTTTCAGCGTGTCGGCAATCAGCTTATCAAACGCCGGGCTCTTATAATGCGCGGTGTTATTTGAACTGTCGGACAACATGGTATTCAGGAACGAGGTCGGTTCATTATAATCTGCGCACCACCCGGCTCTGGCGACATCAAAGGTGCCCTGATGACGGGTATCCAGGAAGGTTTTCCATTCCTGATTCTCCAGATTCACATTGACGCCCAGATTTTTCTTCCAGATAGACGCCACGGCAATGGCCAGTTTTTTATGTAGATCGGAGGTGTTATACAGCAGGTCGAATGTTAAGGGCTTATCCGCCGTAAAGCCGGCTTCAGCCAACAATTTCTTCGCTTCTTCATTACGCTTTTGCTGGGACCATTTGAACCACTCAGGCTCCACCAGTTTTGCGCCATCGGTATACGGCGGCGTGTAGCTATAAGCGGGTAAATCGCCCTGATTTTTAACCTTATTAACAATAATGTCGCGATCTAACGCCAGTTTCAGCGCGGTACGCACGCGGACATCGTTAAACGGCGCTTTTTGATTATTAATTTCGTAATAATAGGTACACAAATAAGGGTCTACGCGGACTTCATTCGGGATCTCTTTCTTCAGTTTCTGGAATAATTCGATCGGCATATTGTTATAAGTCATATCGATCTCGCCGCTGCGGTAGCGGTTCACATCCGTCACCTCCGAAGAGATAGGCAAATAAGTTACCTGATTGATGACGGTTTTGGCGTTATCCCAGTATTGCGGGTTACGCTCCAGCACGATACGTTCGTTCACCACCCAGTTTTTTAACTTATAAGCGCCGTTAGTGACAATATTGGCCGGTTGCGTCCATTTATCGCCAAATTTTTCGACCGCCGATTTCGGTACAGGCGACACTGAAGGGTGGACCAACAATTTGTAGAAATAAGGCACCGGCTCACTTAAGGTCACTTCAAAGGTGTGATCATCAAGCGCTTTTACCCCCAGATCGGTGGCGGTTTTTTTACCGGCGATAATGTCATCGATATTAGCGATATGACCGTATTGCAGATAGCTGGCGTACGGCGATGCCGTATTAGGATCGGCCAGGCGTTGCCAGCTATAAACGAAATCATGGGCGGTGACGGGCGTACCATCTGACCATTTCGCATTTTCACGTAGATGGAATGTCCAGACTTTAAAATCTTTATTTTCCCATTTTTCCGCGACGCCCGGTGAAGGATGCCCCTCGACATCACTAATTAATAAGCCTTCGAAGAGGTCACGGCTGACGTTCGATTCCGGCACGCCTTCAATTTTATGCGGGTCGAGAGACTGCACTTCTGATCCGTTATTACGTACCAACGTTTGCTTGTCGGCTAACTGAACGCCGGCGGGCACGTCTGCCGCAGTCGCGGCGCTGGCGGCGATGAGCGCAGTGAGTATTCCCGCTGCAATCAAACTTTTTTTCGTGATGTTAGACATTGTGTTTGTACTCCACTCATTATAATTACTGGTTTTTACCAGCCTGTTTAATCCCGTCAGGGTTCCTGTACAGCACTGGTGGTGTACTGCCAGGTCTGTCACTGCTTTTGCTATCACCGACTTTATTTATTCTGACGATTCGTTCGATCGCCTTTCGTCGATTCGGTATACGACGTACCCACCCACGTCGCATGTTATTTCTGACAACCATCTAAATGAAAATAGTTATCAACAATGTGAAATCTTCTGCAAAATGTTTGGCCGAAAAGTATCAAATGCGTTTCTGAACCGCCAATTCATTTTACAATTTTGTTAACCAATTCTCTTTTATGGAAAAATCCCTGCCCAAAAAAACAGTTAAACAATGTTAAAAATCTTTGATTTATTCTTTATAATCAATAAGTTGAAAGAAAAATATCTCTCTGTCGCATCGTAGGTTATGCCTGCGCCAGAAAACACACACAAATTTAACAAATGCTCATTATTTAGCACATTCATCTACGATGGAGCTGAAACAACTAATAACATTTCAATAATCCTTCATCAAGCCCCAGAGTATGGTGTGAATAAAATAACAGACCTACCGCTTCTCACGGTCTCAGTAATGTTGATAATAGTTTGATTAATAAAAATAAATAGCGTTAGATTATATTAGTATTTTTTATCATTTAAACGCTGAATGCTTATCAAAGTAAGAAGTGTTACGTGGGAATGTCACAAGGCGGCCCCTTAGGGCGCCGCCTGTAAATCAGCAGGTGGGAGTTTAGTTGAGCAAGCCGGGGAAAATGCCTTTTATTCCTGTGACAATAAATTCGATGCCGAGCGCCATTAACAACAACCCCATGATTCGGGTAATAACGTTGATACCGGTTTGCCCCAGCAAACGAACCAGCCACGGCGCCATACGGAACACGCCCCAGCAGCAAAGCGCAAAAAGCGCAATGGCAACTGAAAAACCAAGCAAATGCGCGATGCTGTGATAACGCGTCCCCCAGACGATAGTGGAGCTGATCGCCCCTGGCCCCGCCATTAACGGCAGCGCTAACGGCACAACGCCAATGCTCTCGCGTATGGCCGTCTCTGACTTTTCTTGCTTGTTTTGTTTATCTTCCCCCAGCTTCCCGCTGATCATCGACATTGCAATGGTGACAACCAGGATACCGCCCGCAATTCTGAACGAATCAATAGAAATACCAAACAGCTGCAGGATGCCATCGCCGAGGAATAAGGAACTCCACAAGATAATCGCGACCGACAGATTCGCGGTGAGGTTAGTTTTATTACGCGCCGTGGCCGTCTGGTAGCTGGTCATGCTGATGAAAACGGGAATAATCCCCACCGGGTTAACCAGCGCAAAGAGCCCGATAAAGAACTTAAAGTAAACAGGAAAATCAAAAAGCGGTTGAATCACGGTTAGCTCCGAAGCGTTAGCCGGATGAAGTCAATGTTCGTTAATGATCAAAACGCGCAGAAGATACGCCTTTTATTCGCATAGTTCACCTCTTATCTACACCTAATTTCATCCATTCATCGCTGTTATTTATATGTACTCGTTATGCTAATCCACTTACTCTTCATGACAACGATTTCTTAACAATTTACATAAAAGGCTAAAATGGCCTGCTGAAAGGTGTCAGCTTTGCGTAATCTTGATTTAGATCACACAATCGCTACTCAGAAGTGAGTAATCTTGCTTACGCCACCTGGACGTAACGCGTTAGAGTTAAATGATACTAACGCAGAAGCTCTTTTAGTAAATCAGAGCGAAACGGACGTTAAGTAACCACCTGAATTTCAGGCATTTATACAAAGTATCGTCGATCTGTCTATACTCACGTATCGCGCAGATGATTTACTAAAAAAGTTTAACATTATCAGGAGAGCATTATGGCTGTTACTAATGTCGCTGAACTTAACGCACTCGTAGAGCGTGTAAAAAAAGCCCAGCGTGAATATGCCAGTTTCACTCAAGAACAGGTCGACAAAATCTTCCGCGCCGCCGCTCTGGCTGCCGCTGATGCCCGCATTCCGCTGGCCAAAATGGCCGTCGCCGAATCCGGTATGGGTATCGTGGAAGACAAAGTGATTAAAAACCACTTCGCTTCTGAATATATTTACAATGCCTATAAAGATGAAAAAACCTGCGGCGTGCTGTCTGAAGACGACACCTTCGGGACCATCACCATTGCTGAACCTATCGGCATTATTTGCGGTATCGTTCCAACCACTAACCCGACCTCTACCGCGATCTTCAAATCGCTGATTAGCCTGAAGACCCGTAACGCCATCATCTTTTCTCCGCATCCGCGCGCTAAAGAGGCAACCAACAAAGCGGCAGACATCGTTCTGCAAGCGGCTATCGCTGCCGGCGCGCCGAAAGATCTGATTGGCTGGATCGATCAACCTTCCGTAGAACTGTCTAATGCGCTGATGCACCACCCGGATATTAACCTGATCCTCGCCACTGGCGGTCCAGGCATGGTTAAAGCTGCATACAGCTCCGGTAAACCGGCAATCGGCGTAGGCGCAGGTAACACCCCGGTTGTCATTGATGAAACCGCTGATATCAAACGCGCTGTGGCGTCTGTTCTGATGTCTAAAACCTTTGATAACGGCGTAATCTGTGCTTCTGAACAGTCTGTTGTCGTTGTTGATTCCGTCTATGATGCCGTTCGCGAACGTTTCGCCAGCCACGGCGGCTACATGCTGCAGGGCCAGGAGCTGAAAGCGGTTCAAAACGTTATCCTGAAAAATGGCGCTCTGAACGCAGCTATCGTCGGTCAGCCAGCCTACAAAATTGCTGAACTGGCAGGCTTCTCCGTACCAGAAACCACCAAGATTCTGATCGGTGAAGTTACGGTCGTTGACGAAAGCGAACCGTTCGCACACGAAAAACTGTCTCCGACTCTGGCGATGTATCGTGCGAAAGATTTCGAAGAAGCGGTAGAAAAAGCAGAAAAACTGGTCGCTATGGGCGGTATCGGTCACACCTCCTGCCTGTACACTGACCAGGATAACCAGCCAGAACGCGTTGCTTACTTCGGTCAGATGATGAAAACCGCGCGTATCCTGATCAACACCCCGGCCTCTCAGGGTGGTATCGGTGACCTGTACAACTTCAAACTCGCACCTTCCCTGACGTTGGGTTGTGGTTCCTGGGGTGGTAACTCCATCTCTGAAAACGTTGGTCCGAAACACCTGATCAACAAGAAAACCGTTGCTAAGCGAGCTGAAAACATGTTGTGGCACAAACTTCCGAAATCTATCTACTTCCGCCGTGGCTCTCTGCCCATCGCGCTGGATGAAGTGATTACTGATGGCCACAAACGTGCGCTCATCGTGACTGACCGCTTCCTGTTCAACAACGGCTACGCAGACCAGATCACCTCTGTGCTGAAAGCGGCTGGCGTTGAAACTGAAGTCTTCTTCGAAGTTGAAGCCGACCCGACGCTTTCCGTTGTTCGCAAAGGCGCTGAGCTGGCTAACTCCTTCAAACCAGACGTGATCATCGCGCTGGGCGGCGGTTCCCCGATGGACGCCGCGAAAATCATGTGGGTCATGTACGAACACCCGGAAACTCACTTCGAAGAACTGGCGCTGCGCTTTATGGACATCCGTAAACGTATCTACAAGTTCCCGAAAATGGGCGTGAAAGCGAAAATGATCGCCGTCACCACCACTTCCGGTACCGGTTCTGAAGTCACACCGTTTGCGGTTGTGACCGACGATGCAACCGGTCAGAAATATCCGCTGGCTGACTATGCCCTGACCCCGGATATGGCGATTGTCGATGCCAACCTGGTGATGGATATGCCGAAGTCCCTGTGTGCGTTCGGTGGTCTGGATGCGGTAACTCACGCCCTGGAAGCTTACGTTTCCGTACTGGCTTCTGAGTTCTCTGACGGTCAGGCTCTGCAGGCCCTGAAACTGCTGAAAGAAAACCTGCCGACGTCTTACCACGAAGGGTCTAGAAACCCGGTTGCGCGTGAACGTGTTCACAGTGCAGCGACTATCGCCGGTATCGCGTTTGCCAACGCCTTCCTCGGTGTATGTCACTCCATGGCGCACAAACTGGGCTCTCAGTTCCACATTCCGCACGGTCTGGCGAACGCCCTGCTGATTTGTAACGTTATCCGCTACAACGCGAATGACAACCCGACCAAGCAGACCGCTTTCAGCCAGTACGATCGTCCGCAGGCACGCCGTCGTTACGCTGAAATTGCTGACCACCTGGGCCTGAGCGCGCCGGGCGACCGTACCGCCGCTAAGATTGAAAAACTGCTGGCATGGCTGGAAAGCATTAAAGCTGAGCTGGGCATTCCTAAGTCTATCCGTGAAGCAGGCGTACAGGAAGCTGACTTCCTGGCACACGTTGACAAACTGTCTGAAGATGCCTTCGATGACCAGTGCACCGGCGCTAACCCGCGTTATCCGCTG